>JBELJS010000028.1:0-52487 GCA_042090255.1 Alcanivorax sp.
TACCGCATTGGCCATGTGTTCTGGCAAATGGCCTCGCGCCGCCGCGATATCAGCGACCGCGCCGCCGCCTATCTGGATCAGGTCAACCTGGGCAAGCGCGCCGATACGCCGGTGGCCAATCTGCCCCACGGCGATCAACGCAAACTGGAAGTGGCGTTGATGCTGGCGCTGGAGCCGGAGGTGTTCATGTTCGATGAACCCACCGCCGGCATGAGCGTCGACGAAGTGCCGGTGATCCTGGACCTGATCGCCGACATCAAGAAGACCCAGAACAAAGTGATTCTGCTGGTGGAACATAAAATGGACGTGGTGCGCTCGCTGTCGGATCGCATCGTGGTACTGCACAACGGTGAACTGGTGGCCGACGGCGAGCCCTCCGAAGTGATTGCCTCACCGATTGTTCAGGAAGCCTATCTGGGCGCGCCCCAGCAAGACACCGCCGGCGAGGAGGGCTGAACGATGGCTGAATCAATTGTTTCCCTGTCCGGCGTGCGCGCCGACATCGATCAATATCACATTCTTCACGGTGTGGACCTGGAAGTGCCCGCTGGTGAGCTCACTGTGCTGCTGGGCCGCAACGGCGCCGGCAAAAGCACCACGCTGCGCACCATCATGGGCCTGACCACGGTCACCGACGGCAAAGTGCGCTTTCGCGGTGAAGACATCACCGGCCAGCCCACCCCGCGCATCGCCCGCAAGGGCATCGCCTTCGTGCCGGAAAACATGGGCATTTTCAGCCTGCTTACGGTGCGCGAAAACATGGTGCTGGCGGCGGTGAACGGCCCCATGGATCCGGCCCGTCTGGACTGGGTGTTTGATCTGTTTCCACCGCTGAAAAAGTTCTGGGACCGGCCGGCGGGCAACCTCTCCGGTGGCCAGAAACAGATGCTGGCCATCGCCCGGGCGATCATCGAGCCGCGCGAGCTGCTGTTGGTGGATGAGCCCACCAAGGGGCTGGCGCCGGCGATCATCAACGATCTGGCCGGCGCCTTCGAGCAGCTCAAGCAGCAGCAGGTCACGGTGTTGCTGGTGGAGCAGAACTTTAATTTTTCCCGCCGCCTGGGCCAGTCCGCGGCGGTGATGAACGATGGCGGGGTGGTCTGGTCCGGCCAGATGACCGAACTCGCCGATAACGATGATCTTCAGCACGAGCTGCTGGGGCTGGGGCTCGGCGAGCACCAGTAGGTGGGCCCGGCAAGGCGCGAGGAGAGAGGTTTAGTATGCTAAATGAACGAAGAGCAACGCGGTCTGGTCCGCTTTGGAGCGGCATGGCGCGCTTCGCTGCGTTCCGCGAAGACAAGCCGCACGTTTTTCTGCTGCTGCTGATGATGGCGGTGGCACTGTTATTGATGGACCCGCGCACCTGGGTACTGCTGACCATTAGCGGCCTGGCGATGGGTGCCATGGTGTTTTTAATGGCCTCGGGCATGACGCTCACCTTTGGGTTGATGAATGTCCTCAACCTGGCTCACGGGGCCTTTATTTCTTTGGGTGCCTTCGCCGGCGCCAGCGTGTTGGTGTGGCTGAGCAGCCAGGCCAGCGAGCCCTCGCTGTTGATCAATCTGGCGGCGATTCTGCCGGCGCTGGGGTTCGCTCTGGTGGTGGCGGGGCTGCTCGGGCTGGTGTTCGAGCGGCTGGTGATCAAGCCGGTGTACGGCGACCACCTTAAGCAGATCCTGGTCACCGTGGGTGGTTCGATCATCATCATGGAGCTGATCCATGTGGTGTGGGGGCCGAATGAAATTCCGGTGCCACGTCCGGAAGCGCTGACCGGCGCCTTTTTACTGCCCGAGGCGCTGCCGGTGATTGGCGGCGTGGCGCTGGAGAAGTACCGCCTGATCGCGGTGGTGCTGGGCCTGGCGATTTACGGGTTGATGTCCTGGATCATCGAGCGCACCCGGGTCGGCATTCTGATCCGCGCCGGGGTGGAAAGCCGGGAGATGGTGGAAGTGCAGGGCTACCGCATTCGCTTGTTGTTCCTGGGCGTGTTCGTGGCCGGTTCGGCGCTGGCCGGCCTGGGCGGTGCTATGTGGGCCATGTACCGGGAGATCATCACCGCGCATATGGGCGATGAGCTGATGATCTCGGTGATCGTGGTGATCATCCTCGGTGGTCTGGGCTCTATCAAGGGCTGCTTCTACGGCGCCGTGCTGGTGGGCCTGATCAATCTGTATGTGGGTTATCTGGAGCCCCGATTGGCCGCCGTGGCCACGGTGGGGTTGATGGTGGGCGTGCTGATGTGGCGCCCGCAGGGCCTGATTCCGGTCATCAAAGTCTGAGGGGGCGCGCATGTTGAATGGTATGTTCAATCGAATTCTTTCCGGCGACTATCCGCGTAGCCGGGCGCTCTCCGCACTGCTGGTGGTGATCGGCGTTTGTCTGGCCCTGGGGCCGTTTCTGTTCCCCGGCGTGCGTGCCTTTTCGATGCTCGGCATGATTTGCGTGTTCATTATTGTGGTGGCGTCCTACGATCTGATGCTGGGTTACACGCACATCGTGTCGTTCGCGCACACCATGTTTTTCGGTATCGGCGCCTATGGCGTGGCGATGTCCACCGATGTCTTCGGTTCTGGTTTCGGGGCTGTGTTCATCGGCATCGGCGGTGCCGTGCTAATGAGCATTCTTCTGTCCTTGTTGCTCGGGTTGTTATCGCTGCGCGTGAAAGCGATCTTCTTTGCATTGGTCACCCTGGCGGTGGCGTTCGCCTTTCTCAGCCTGGTGACGCAGCTCTATAACATCACCGGCGGTGAAGACGGTCTGGCGGTGCGCAGCCCCCGTGAACTGGGGCCGGCGTTCCGGCCGTTCGATTCCACGGTGCCGGGTTTCAGCGTGATCGATTTCATCACCGGGGTGTTCACCCAGGGCAGCATCGGGCAAGCCTTCAATGACGCCCTGTTCGAGGTGCGCATCAACGGCCGCCACCTGATGTACTACATCACTTTCGTAATCTCGCTGGTGGTGTTCCTGTTCCTGCTGCGCATGGTGAACTCTCCGTTCGGCCGGGTGCTGCAGGCGATCCGCGAGAACGAGTTCCGCGCCCAGGCGCTGGGGTATCGCACGGTGTTTTATCGTACCGCGGCGGTGATCGTGTCGGCGATGCTGGCGACCTTGGCGGGTGTGCTGTTCGCGCTGATCAACCGCTACGTTAACCCGGAGAACACGCTCAACTTTGAGCTGATGGTGTTCATCCTGTTGATGTGCGTTATCGGTGGCATGGGCACCTTGTATGGCGCCGTGGTCGGCACCGCGGTATTCCTGCTGGCGCAGAATTACCTGCAGGATCTGCTCGGGCTGCTGGTCAGCAACGCCGAGCCGGGCAGCCTGTTCGCGGAGTTGGCCGGGCCGGACCGCTGGCTGCTTTGGTTCGGTCTGTTGTTCGTATTGAGCGTGTACTTCTTCCCGTCCGGCATTGTCGGCCAGTTGCGTCTTTGGGCGGAACGGCGCCGGGAGCGGAAAGCGGATAAGACGCCGGTGGCGTCGCCCATGAAACAGGAGTCGTAGTCATGCGTCTTGAACAACGCGTCGCGGTAATCACCGGGGCCGGTCGTGGCATCGGCCGGGCGATCGCCGAGCGGTATGCCCGCGAAGGCGCCCGCGTGGCGGTGGCCGACCTGGACAGTGCCACCGCTGAAGAGGCGGCGGCGGCGATCCGCGACGCCGGCGGCGAGGCCCTGGCGCTGGCCATGGACGTCACCGACGAACAGGCGGTGGACGCCGGTGTCCAGAAGGTGGTGGACACCTGGGGCCGGCTGGATATCGCCTTCGCCAACGCCGGCATCCAGCATATCGAGTCCCTCGACAAGCTGGCCCTGGATAACTGGCGCAAGGTCATGAGCGTGCATCTGGACGGCGCCTTTCTGCTTACCCGAGCGGCTTTGCGGCATATGTACGCGGGCGACGGCGGTACGCTGCTGTACATGGGCTCGGTGCACTCCATGGAGGCGTCGCCGTTGAAAGCGCCCTACGTGGCGGCCAAGCACGGCCTGCTGGGGCTGTGCCGGGCGGTGGCGAAGGAGGGCGCCGGGCACGGGGTGCGCAGCAATATTATTTGTCCGGGGTTCGTGCGCACGCCGCTGGTGGACAAGCAGATTCCCGAGCAGGCCCGCGAGCTGGGTATTTCGGAACAGGAAGTGATCCGCAATGTGATGTTGAAAAACACGGTGGATGGCGAGTTCACCACCGTGGAAGACATCAGTGAGCTGGCGGTGACGCTGGCGGCCTTCCCCTCGGCGGCATTGACCGGCCAGTCCATCGTGGTCAGCCACGGCTGGCACATGGGGTGATAGCTACACGCTTCAAGCCGCAAGCAGGCCGTGCCCGAGGGTAGGCCCTTGGTTTGCTTGTAGCTTGCGGCTTGACGCTGAATTCAGGTCCGGGAGCCCGGCTCCATCCTTGGAGCCTGGAGATCGATCAGGCCTTCCGAGGGGTCGCAGAAAAGAAAACCTGAGGAGGGCTCGCCGGACCACTGAAGTTACTGTACATGCGAACAGTAGTCAAGCGAAGCCCGGCCTACTCATCGGGCAGGGTGATGTTCAGTTCCAGAATCTCGCAGCCGGATTCCCGGTCCACCTGAATATTGATGGCATCCTGGTCCACCGCCACGTACTTGCGCACCACCATCAGCAGTTCTTCCTGCAACTGCGGCAGGTAGTCGGGGCCACCACGGGTGGCCCGTTCGCGGGCGACGATGATCTGCAGGCGCTCCTTGGCCACCGAGGCGGATTTCTCTTTCTTGGGAAGCAGGTAGCTGAAAATGCTCATCATTGCGCTCCGAACAGACGGCCGAAGAGCCCTTTCTTGTTGGCGGTGAGGAAGCGGTGCGGGCGCTGCTCGCCAAGGAAGCGGGCCACCGCGTCCTCGTAGGCCTTGCCGGCGTCGGATTCGCTGTCGAGGATCACCGGCGCGCCGCTGTTACTGGCGTTAAGTACCGCCTGGGATTCCGGGATCACACCCAGCAGGTCAATCGCCAGGATGTCCTTTACGTCCTCCACGGACAGCATTTCACCGCGCTCCACCCGTTCCGGGGAATAGCGGGTCAGCAGCAGGCTGGCGGGGATGTCGCCTTCGCCCAGCTCGGCCTTGCGGGTTTTGCTGGAAAGAATGCCAAGAATACGGTCGGAGTCACGCACGCTGGATACTTCCGGGTTGGTCACCACCACCGCTTCGTCGGCGAAGTAGGCGGCGGTGAGGGCGCCTTTCTCGATGCCCGCCGGGCTGTCGCAGATGATGTATTCCATGCCCATGTCCTTGAGCCCTTCGAGGACTTTTTCCACGCCTTCCAGGGTCAGGGCGTCTTTGTCCCGGGTCTGGGAGGCGGGCAGGATGAACAGGTCCTCAACGCGCTTGTCCTTGATCAGGCCCTGCTTGAGGTTGGCGTCGCCGTTGATCACGTTGACCAGATCGTAGACCACGCGCCGTTCACAGCCCATGATCAGGTCCAGGTTGCGCAGGCCCACGTCAAAATCGATGACCGTGGTTTTATGGCCGCGCTGGGCGAGGCCCGTTGCCAGCGCGGCGCTGGTGGTGGTTTTACCCACGCCGCCCTTGCCGGATGTTACGACCACGATTTTTGTCACGATCTCGTCTCCTAGGTTGTGCTGTCGGATATGGCTTATTTGAGGTCCGCGAAGCGCATGGCGTCGCCGTCCAGTGTGATATGCACCGCCTGCTTGCGGTGTTGGTCGGGCAGGTCTTCGGCGACCCGGTAAATCCCGGCGATGGAGACCAGCTCCGCGTCCAGCTTCTGGCAGAAGATGCGCGCGCTCTGATCGCCGCGTACGCCGGCCAGGGCCCGCCCGCGCAGGGTGTTGTAAACGTGGATGTGCCCTTCGGCGAGCAGCTCGGCGCCGGTGCTCACCGGCGCCAGCACGATCAGGTCGCCGCGGCTGTAGATTTGCTGGCCGGAGCGTACCGGCTGGTCGATCACCAGGGTGTGCCCCGGCTCGGCCGGTTGCTCGGCCTGCGCCGCCGGCGCCGGCTCGGCACTGCGCGGCACGTCCCGGCCGCCGGCCAGGCTGATGCTGCCCAGGCCGAGCATGGCGGCGGTATCGCTGTCCAGGTGCTCGTTACGGGCGAGGGCGACCAGGTTCACGCCCAGGCCGCGCAACGTGTCCACGGCGGCCATCAGGCCCACCTGGTCGGTGTCCTCGGGGTGGGCCAGATCGACCACCACGGGCGCGTCGCGCAGCCACTGAGCGGCGTCGTCGAGCCTCAGGCTGATCTGGCGGTGCAGGGTGTTGGGGTCCAGGTCCTTGAGCAATAGGACCGTCATCATCAGCATGCGGCCCTTGAACTCCAGAACCGCCTTTTCCTCGAATGCCACTGTCATTACGGGGGATCTTTATGAATATGGGTTGGCGCCGAAGGCGAGACGCAGAAAGCCTAGTCGAAAGCGCTACCCGGTGAAAGCGGCGCGGCGGCCCGCCATTGTTAAATTTCGCCGGAGTGAGATCGATTGAACAAAAAAAAGCCGCCCCGGAGGGCGGCTTTTGGGGGGGACCAGGGCCTGATCAGGTCGGCCGCTGGGTGTTCATGTCGACCTCCTTCAATTCCATGTCGAAGGCGTCGGTGAGCAGGCAGTCGTAGCGCATCTCGTCGTAGTCGAGAATCGCCTGTACCTGGTCGGTGGGGATGATGCCCTTGGCGGCGGCGTCTTCCAGCTTCGCCTGGATGGTGTCGCCTTCCAGTTTGCCTTTGCCGTCCGCTTTCAGGAACGCTTCGTAGTCGTGCTCCACTTCCAGCAGCTTGTTGTAGGTGACTTCCACCCGGCCGACGCTGTCCTCCGGGTCCACGCTGACGTAGGCGTTGGCGGCCAGGGCGTCGCGCACGCTGCTGGGGCTCATGATCTGCTCGCCCAGGGTGCGAATCAGCTCGTCGCTGGGCTTGTGCGCGCCGGCGGGCCGGCCGAACGGGAAGAACACGCCCTTGAGAATGCGTGCCACGCCCAGGTAGCCGAAGTTGCGGGCGAAGTCTTCCACCGCGTCATGAATCTGGCTGAACGCATGCTGCAGCGCGTAGCGGGCGTGCGCATCGTTGGCCTCGTCGCGGGGCAGGGTGGCGTGGAACTTGAGCACCGCGCAGGCGATCAGCAGCTGGCTGTGCACGTCGCCGAGGCGCGCGGACACCATCTCGCGGCGCTTGAGGTCGCCGCCCAGCAGGGCGAAGGCCACGTCCGAGAGGCTCGCCAGTACCGCGCTGTAGCGGGTAATCAGGCGATACCAGGGGGCGCTGAAGCTGTCCGCGTTGGCGGGGATTTCCGCCAGGGTGGCACCGCTGAGACCGTGCACCAGACCCCGGCTCATATTGCCCAGGGTGTGGCCGGCGTGCTTGAAGAACAGGCCTTCGAAGGTGTTCAGGCCGCGTTCCTGATCCTCATCCTGAATCGCCTGCAGCTCGTCGTAGAGGTACGGGTGGCAGCGCATTGCGCCCTGGCCGAAGATCATCAGAGAGCGGGTCAGAATGTTAGCGCCTTCCACAGTGATCGCCACCGGGATGGACTGGTAGGCCAGCGCCATGAAGTTGCGCGGGCCCATCTGCACGGCCCGGCCACTGGCGATGTCCATGCCGTTGTTGATCAGAATCCGCATCATTTCCGTGGAGTGATACTTGGCCATGGCCGTGACGACGGAGATGGTGCCTTCCTCCAGGCCACGGGTAACCAGGTGGCGGTACGCTTCCAGGGTGTAGGCCAGGCCCGCCACTTCCGCGGACGCTTCCTGCACGCCCTCGAAGTGGCCGACGGCGGTGCCGAACTGGCGGCGGATGCGCGAGAAGGCACCGGTCATGCGGTAGCCCATCTCGCCGCTGGCGGTGGCCAGGGCCGGCAGGGACACACCGCGGCCCGCGCCCAGACATTCGATCAGCATGCGCCAGCCTTTGCCGGCCATTTCCGGGCCGCCGATGATGGCGTCCAGGGGGACGAACACGTCCTTACCGTTGATCGGACCGTTCATGAACGGCGAGCCGCCCGGGTTGTGACGGCGGCCGATTTCCACGCCCTCGGTGTCGGCCGGCAGCAGGGCACAGGTAATGCCCAACTCGTCCTGATCACCGAGCAGGTGATCCGGGTCGTAGAGTTTAAAGGCCAGCCCCACCACGGTGGCGATGGGGGCCAGGGTGATCCAGCGCTTGGCGAAGTTCAGGCGCATGCCCAGCACTTCCTCGCCGTCCACGGTTTGCTTGCAGATCACGCCTTTATCGGGAATCGCGCCGGCGTCGGAGCCGGCTTCCGGCCCGGTCAGGCCGAAGCAGGGGATTTGGTCACCGGAGGACAGGCCCGGCAGCCAGCGTTGCTTCTGTTCCTCGGTACCGTACTTGGCGAGCAGCTCGCCGGGGCCCAGAGAGTTGGGCACCATGGCGGTCACCGCCGTGGTCAGCGAGCGGGTGGCGATCTTGCTCATGGTGCGGCTTTGCGCGTAGGCGCTGAAGTCCCGGCCACCGTATTCCTTGGGAATGATCAGGCTGAAGAAGCCCTTGGTCTTCAGATAGTCCCAGACTTCCTCGGGCAGGTCTTTGTGCTCGTGGTAAATCTTCCACTCGTCGAGCATCGCGCACAGTTCCTGCACTTCATTGTCCAGGAACGACTGCTCGTCCTCGGTGAGCTGGGTGAAATTCACTTTGGAAAAGTCATCCCAGTCCGGCTTGCCGCTGAACAGCTCGGCCTCAAACCAGGTCGCGCCGGCCTCGATGGCTTCGCGCTCGGTATCGCCGATCGGCGGCATCATCTTGCCGAGCGCCTGATAGACCGGTTTACTGATCAGCTTACGGCGCAGGCCTGGGTGATTGAGTATCACCAGCGCCGCGGCCAACAGAATAAGAAGAATCGGGTTGTACAACCAGGACGCCAACAGACCGCATAGTAACCAAACCACGGCGAACGTGACGCTGCCGACGGTCAGGGATAACTGCATGTAGAAAATGGTCGTTAATGTCGCGACCAGAATTACCAGGGCCAAAAGGCTCAGCATGGTCATCTCCTTTGCCAGGACTTTACTTGTCGATCACAAGTACGAACCGGAAATGCGCCTCCGGGCGGGCGTGGGTATCGTAACGAATCAAACATCAGGGTACCGAGCGGGCATGTACGGTACGTGAACGCCTGTTCCTGACCCCTGTGAAGATAGTAACGCCCATGATGCCGCTTTCGTCTTGATTTAACAGTATTTAATGCCGCCGCCGCGGTGACACAGGATTCGGGATGCAGGAGACAGTGCGCACCGGACGTTGTGGTGCAGCCGCGCCGCGGGTGCGTCTGCCCCTGTCCCGCCTGGTATCCTGTATCCTGCATCCTGCTTCGCGTTTACGTACAATCGGCATTCGCTAAACCATCCGCTTTTAAGGAGCTACCGTGCAGGACAACGCCGCCGCCACGATCGACGTCACGGAACAAAACGTTCAGCAACTGCTGGAACATTCACGTCAGGTGCCTGTGCTGTTTGGTTTCTGGGCCTCCTGGAGCCAGCCCAGCCAGCAAATGGCCGTGGTCCTGGAAACGTTGGTCCAGGAGTATCAAGGCAAATTCGTTCTCGCCAAGGTCAACGCCGACGAGCAGGCCAATCTGACCAGCCAGTTCGGGGTGCGCGATCTGCCTTCCCTGAAAATGGTGTACCAAGGTCAGCTTGTCAGCGAGCTGGAGGGCGCGCAAACCGAGAGCGCCGTGCGCCAGTGGCTGACCCCGGTGGTCGATCCGGACGCCGCCCAGCAGGAGCAGGAAGAGGGTTTCCTGGAGCAGATCCGCATGGCGATCGACGCCGGGCAGGGCGAGCAGGCCGAGCAGGCGCTGCGGCAAATGCTCTCCGAACAGCCGGACAAGCACGCCTTCCGGGCGTTGCTGGTGGAGTACCTGCTTGGCGAAGGCCGCACCGACGACGCTCAGTCGGTGCTGGCGGAAGTCACCGAGGACGTGGAAGCGCTGCGCCCGTTCCGGGCCCGCTTTGCGCTGCTGGACAAACTCGACAACGACGGCGTCGGCCTTAAGGAACTGCAGGCGCGCATCGAGCGCGACGGCAAGCCGGAGGACCTGCACGCCTACGGGCTGCGCGCCGCCGCCGCCGGCCAGTTCCAGCCCGGTCTGGACGCGCTGCTGCGGCTGTTGAGCGACCACCGTGACTACCAGGACGGCGTCGCCCGCTCGGCGCTGCTGGAAGTGTTCGAATGCCTCCCCAAAGGCGACCCGCTGGCCAGCGAGTACCGGCGTAAGATGTTCACCTACCTCTACTGATTAGTGGCCGGCCCTCCATCGGGGGATGCCGGTGTGTGGGAGCTGGGGCCCTCCATCTGGGTCGCGGGTCATAGCTGGCGCCGAACCTTTCTAAGAACCTCGGTATTGTAGGAGCTTGCCTTGCAAGCGAAAGGGCGGCTTTGCCGGCCGGCAACGGTTGCCCCGCAGGATTCCAGAGACGCTGTTTGTGCTGACGTCAGAAGTCTCTGGCATCCTGCCGGCAGCTTCGCTCCCTTTCGCGGGCGGGGCCCGCTCCCACAAGTCCTGTTGCCTTCAGATGGCGCAGGCCTGCACACCGGTCGTGCACAACATTGGTGACTTCGGCCTATTCTGTGCACATCAATAGTGCAAAATAGACGTCTTGGCACGTCTTCCCCCTCCCGGTGCCCCGTTTTCTGGCGCTCTCTGTCCTGGCCCGATTCTTGTATGCCCTTAGCCGGTGCAATTCCGGCGGGCTGCTTCTCGCTGGTGCAATCCAGGCCGCCCGCGGCCGCGAGGACTAGGGACCTATAGCTATGAAGATGATCACGGCGGTAATCAAACCGTTCAAAGTGGATGACGTACGCGACGCCCTGGCGCAAATCGGCGTTCAGGGCATGACCGTCACCGAGGTAAAGGGCTTTGGCCGTCAGAAAGGCCACACCGAGCTGTACCGGGGCGCCGAGTACGTTGTCGATTTCGTGCCCAAGGTGAAGCTGGAACTGGCGGTGGTCGATGAGCGCGTCGACCAGGCCGTGGAAGCCATCGCCCAGGCCGCCAGTAGCGGCAAGATCGGTGACGGCAAGATCTTCATTACCGCGCTGGAGCAGGCTCTGCGTATCCGCACCGGTGAAACCGACGACGACGCCCTGTAAGGAGGCCCCATGCGATATTTAATTGCGGGCCTTCTGGCCCTGACGCCGTCTTTGGCACTGGCGGACACCCTGGATAAGAGCGACAGCGCCTGGATTCTTACCGCCACCGCGCTGGTGCTGTTCATGACCCTGCCGGGCCTGGCCCTGTTCTACGGCGGCCTGGTGCGCAACAAGAACGTGCTGTCCGTGTTGATGCAGTGCTTTGCCATTGCCTGCGCGGTGTCGCTGGTGTGGCTGGTGGTCGGCTACTCCCTGGCGTTCTCCCACGGTGGCGCGGCCAACGCCTGGATCGGCGGCTTGAGCCACGTGTTTTTCGACGGCATCGGCCGCGACACGCTGGAGGGCAGCCTGCCCAAGAGTCTGCACGGTCTGTTCCAGATGACCTTCGCGATCATTACCCCGGCGCTGATTGTCGGCGCCTTCGCCGAGCGTATGCGCTTCGGCGCCATGCTGGCGTTCTCGGTGCTGTGGGTGCTGGGCGTGTATGTGCCGGTATGTCACTGGGTGTGGGGTGGCGGCTGGCTGGCCGAACTGGGCTTGTACGACTTTGCCGGCGGCACCGTGGTGCATATCACCGCCGGTGTCGCCGCGCTGGTGGCGGCGGTGGTGCTGGGGCGCCGTCAGGACTGGCCTGGTCAGGCGATGAAGCCGCATAACATGACCATGACGGTGATGGGCGCGGGCATGCTGTGGGTCGGCTGGTTCGGTTTTAACGGCGGCTCGGCGCTGGCCGCCGACGGCAACGCGTCCATGGCGATGCTGGTGACCCACATTTCCGCCGCCGCCGGGTCCTTGGCCTGGGTGACGTTGGAGTCGGTCAAATTTGGCAAGCCTTCGGCGCTGGGTATCGCCACCGGCATGGTGGCCGGATTGGGCACCATTACCCCGGCGTCCGGTTTCGTGGGGCCCGGCGGCGCGCTGTTGATCGGGCTGGCGGCCGGTGTGGTTTGCTTCTACATGGTGCTGGTGGTTAAGCAGAAGTGGCGCATCGACGATTCCCTGGACGTGTTCCCGGTACACGGCATCGGCGGGGTGCTGGGCACACTGTTGGCCGGCGTCTTCGCCTCCACCGAGCTGGGCGTGTTCTCCGGCTACGGTTTCGCCAAGCCGGAATACGGTATGCTCGAGCAGGTGGGTGTGCAGGCGCTGGGCGTAGTGGCCACGTTTGTGTACACCGGCGTGGTCACGTTCCTGCTGCTCAAGCTGGTCGGTCTGTTCACGCCGCTGCGGGTGACCGCCGAGGAAGAGAGCCAGGGCCTGGATATCGCGCTGCACGAAGAGCGCGGCTACGACATCTAACGCGCTGTGCGATCGGGCCTTGTGGGAGCGGGCTGTGGGAGCTTGCCTGCAAGCGAAAGGCCGGCAAAGCCGGTCGGCAGGATTCCAGAGGCTTTGTGACGACAGCACAATCAGCGTCTCTGGAATCCTGCCGGCCGACAAGTCGGCCTTTCGCGGGCGAGGCCCGCTCCCACAAGGTTCGCTCCCACAAGGTTCGCGCCGGCAAGCGTGCCGTCTGACCGTTTGGCCTGGCTTGACCTCCGCGAGGTCATTGTCAGGGCAGGGGGCTTTGTATAAGGTACAGGAAAGTTTCGAACGCTCGTTTGAATATCGCTCAGGCGAATCGAGCGGCCCATTGACCCGGGCGTCGAGACCCTCGCAACCAAGGAGATAACAATGAGCCTGGAATTTTTGTCCGACGAGTGGTTTGCAAAGGTTAAGGAAATCCGTGAGTCCGCCGGTGACGTGGAAGCGCCCGCCGCCCTCGCGGACCTGGTGATCAACATCACCGTGAAAACCGATGACGGCGAGAAGCACATGGCGATGGCCGGTGGCATGATTGAAGAAGGTCACCACGACGACGCGCCCACCACCCTGATCCTGCCCGCCGATCTGGCCAAGCGCATCTTCATCGAAGGCGATCAGTCCGCTGGCATGCAAGGCTTCATGAGCGGCCAGATCAAGATCGAGGGCGACATGAGCAAGCTGATGGCGCTGCAGTCCGCTCAGCCCACCGACGAGCAGAAGCAGCTGATGAAGCAGATCCAGGACGTAACCGCCTGAACTTGCTTTTTCATCCTTCTCGGTGAACAACAATGCCCGCCTCGCGCGGGCATTGTTGTTTTTGCGCCGCGCGGTTGGGCGCGGGCCGGGTTATCCGCTATCCTCTCAGCCCCGAAAGCGGGGGTTTCCTCCCGCATGGCGAGACCCGAGAGACAGTGAGTGAACAGCGTCGGTGAATTCCAGAGTGCCCGCGATTACCTGAACGACAGCGCCCGCTTCGGCGGTTTGCTGGAGGGCTATCGCCCCCGCGAGGCGCAGTTGCGCATGGCGGACGCGGTGGCCGAGGCCATCGAGGCCCGTGGCACCCTGCTGGTGGAAGCGGAAACCGGCACCGGCAAGACGCTCGCCTATTTGCTGCCGGCGCTGTTGTCCGACGGCCCGACGCTGGTGTCCACGGGTACCAAAAGCCTGCAGGACCAGCTGTTCTTCAAGGACCTGCCGATGGTCCTCAAGGTGCTGGGCATGGCCCGCAAGGCGGCCCTGCTGAAGGGCCGCGCCAACTATCTTTGCCCCTACCGCCTGGAACTGCATCAGGAAGAAGCGCGTTTCCTGACCCGGGAAACCGCCGAGCAGATGCAGGTGGTGGCCCATTGGGCCGGGCGCACCCGCACCGGGGATATCGCTGAGCTGAAACAGTTGCCCGAGGACGCGCCGGTGTGGCCCTGGGTCACCAGCACCGCGGACAACTGCCTGGGCACCGAGTGCCCGAAATACAGCGAGTGCCCGCTGATGAACGCGCGCAAGGAGGCCCAGGAGGCGGACCTGGTGGTGGTCAATCACCATCTGTTCTTCGCCGACGCGGCGCTGCGCGGCGAGGGCGTTTCCGAGTTGCTGCCCAGCGCCAACACGGTGATCTTTGACGAGGCCCATCAGTTGCCGGAAATCGCCGCTAACTTTTTCGGTGATTCCCTGAGCACGCGCCAGGTGCAGGAGCTGGGCCGCGATGCGCTGTCCGAGGCGGCCCACTCGGCGCTGGACCTGGCCGCGCTCAACCAGACCGTGGCGGCGGTGGACAAGGCCTGCCAGGATTTGCGGCTGAGCCTCGGCGAAGCGGAGCGGCGCGCGCCCTGGTCGGAGGTGCAAGACAGCCCGGCCGTGGTGGACGCCGGCACGGCGCTGCTGGATGCCCTGGTGGACCTGGAGGCGGCCTTGGCGCCACAGGCGAAAACCAGCCGCGGGCTGGACGCCTGCGCCCGGCGCGCCGCCGAGCAAGTGATCACCCTGAAAACGATCCTCGACGGGTCGGCGCCCAACCGGGTGTATTGGTTCGAGACCTTCCGGCGCACCCTGGTGCTGCACAGCACGCCGCTGTCGGTGGCGGCGCAACTGCGCGCCCAGCGCGAGAAGCACCCCTGCACCTGGATTCTCACCTCCGCCACGCTGTCGGTGGCCGGCCGCTTCGAGCATTTGCAGAAGCGGCTGGGCCTGGAGGAGGCGGACACCCTGCGCCTGGAAAGCCCGTTCGATTTCAAACGTCAGGCGGTGTTCTATGTGCCCGAGGGCATGCCGGCGCCGTCTTCGCCGGATTACACCGCCACCCTGACCGCCGCCATGATCCCGGTAATCCGCGCCGCCGGCGGCCGCACCTTCTTTTTGTTCACCAGCCACCGGGCCCTGCGCGAAGCCGCCGGGCTGCTGCGCCAGGCGCAGTTGGAGTACCCGCTGCTGGTGCAGGGCGAAGCCGGCCGCCGCGAACTGTTGGATAATTTCCGCAGCCTGGGTAATGCGGTGTTGTTGGGCACCAGCAGTTTCTGGGAGGGCATCGACGTGCGCGGTGAGGCCCTCAGTTGTGTGATAATCGATAAGTTACCGTTCGGCTCGCCGGGGGATCCGGTGGCGGCGGCGCGCATCGAGCACATCAACAGCAGTGGCGGTAACGCCTTCCGCGATTACCAGCTGCCCCAGGCGGTGCTGGCGTTGCGCCAGGGCGCTGGCCGGTTGATCCGCGACCCCAGCGACACCGGCCTGCTGGTGGTGGGCGATCCGCGCCTGATCACCAAGGGTTACGGGCGCCTGTTTCTGGACAGTCTGCCGGGCATGACCCGCACCCGTAAGGCGGACGTCGTGCAACGGTTTTTCACCTATATTGCCAACCGCGAGCACCTTCAATGACCTGCATTCTGGCCCTTGAAACCGCCACCGACGCCTGCTCCGTGGCGCTCTACCGGAACGGCGACATTCTCGAGCGTTTCGAGCCCGGCGCGCGCCGCCAGACCGAGCGCATTCTGCCGCTGGTGGACGAACTGCTGGCGGATGCCGGGGTGACCCTGGCGGCGGTGGACGCGCTCGCCTTCGGCCATGGGCCGGGCGCGTTCACCGGGGTGCGCGTGGCCACCTCGGTGGTGCAGGGCCTGGCCTTCGCCCGTGACCTGCCGGTGGCCGGCGTGTCCACCCTGGCGGCCTGTGCCCTGGCGGCGTTCGACCGTTACCCGCATCGGCCCCGGGTGCTGGCCGCGTTCGACGCGCGCATGGGCGAGCTCTATCTGGGCGCTTATCAATGCGGTTCGGACGGCGTCGTGCCTCTGATCGCCGACGGCCTGTTCCACCCGGACGCGGTGCCGGCGCTGGACGGCGACGATTGGCTGCTGGCCGGCTCCGGCGTCGTGTATCGGGAACAGATCGGTGCCCGCGTACGGCTGGCGGAGGTGGACGGCGACGTGGCGCCCCGTGCCGGCGCCGTGGCCCGCCTGGCGCTGCCGATGGTGGAGCAGGGCCGCACCGTGCCGGCGGAACAGGCGCAGCCGGTCTATCTGCGCGATAGAGTTGTTAATTAGCGGCAAGCTGTAGGTCGGGTTAGCGAAGCGTAACCCGACATCCTGCTCGGCGGCCTGCTGAAATGATTTTGTCGGGTTACGCCTGCGGCTAACCCGACCTACGCAGCTTGCAGCTTGCAGCATAAAAAAGGGAGAGCCATCGCGATGATCCATTGGGACCTGCCGGACGTGCACCAGATCGAAGTGGTGGTGGCGCCGGAATCCATCGACGTGCTCGGCCACGTCAATAACACCGAATACCTGCGTTACATGGAAAAGATCGCCTGGCAGCACACCCAGGTGCTGGGTCTCGGCTGGGACGAATACCAGCGGCTGAACCGTTGCATGGTGGCGCGGCGCACCGAGGTGGATTATCTGGCGCCGGCGTTCGAAGGCGAAAAGCTGCTGATCGGCACCTGGATCGTCGACAACGACCAGCGCATCAGCATCACGCGCCGCTACCAGATCGTGCGCGAAAGCGACAGCGTGACGCTGCTGCGTGGCCGCACCAAGTGGGTGTGCGTGGCGCTGGACTCGGGCAAACCGCGGCGCATGCCCCCGGAATTTCTCACCGGCTACCGGCCCACGGCCAAGGAATAGAAGCGGCAAGCCGTATGCGGACCCTGCTACGGAGCGGCCTTGTGGGAGCTTGCCTTGCAAGCGAAAGGCCGGCCAAGCCGGCCGGCAGGATTCCAGAGAGGTTTAAAAGGGCGGGCTAACAACGCCTCTGGCATCCCGCCGGGTGGCCGGGGCCACCCTTTCGCGGGCGGGGCCCGCTCCCACAGGCGCAGCCAACAAAAAGGAATGTTTTGAATGGACAATCTTCAGGCGCTGATCCTGGCGTTGATTCAGGGCCTCACCGAATTCCTGCCGATCTCCAGCTCGGCGCATTTGATCCTGCCGGCGCAGATGTTCGGCTGGCCGGATCAGGGCCTGGCGTTCGACGTGGCGGTGCACCTGGGCACGCTGCTGGCGGTGGTGGCCTACTATCGCCGTGATCTCTGGGCGATGACCCGGGGCGCCGGCGACGGCGTCGTGCACCGGCGCATGAACGCGGATCTGCGTTTGGGCCTGCTGGTGGTGCTGGCCACGGTGCCGGCGGTGGCGGCCGGCTTTCTGGCCAAGGATCTGATCGAAAACGAGCTGCGTTCGGCGGCGGTGATCGCCGTCACCACGGTGCTGTTCGGCGTGTTGCTGTGGCTGGCTGACATTTACGGCGCCCGCAAACGGGCGGTGGCCGAGCTGGGCGTAGGCAGCGCGCTGCTGATCGGCCTGGCCCAGGCGATAGCGTTGATTCCCGGCACGTCGCGCAGTGGCATCACCATCACCGCGGCGCTGGCACTGGGCTTTCGCCGCGAGGACGCGGCGCGTTTTTCCTTCCTATTGTCGATTCCGGTGATCCTCGGCGCCGGCCTGCTGAAAACCAAGGACCTGCTGGAAAGCAGCGTGCCGGTGGATTGGGGCCACATCGCCTTGGGCGTGGTGGTGAGCGCGGTGACCGCCTACCTGACCATCATGCTGTTCCTGCGGCTGCTCGACCGGGTCGGCATGTTGCCGTTCATGCTGTACCGCCTGTTGCTCGGGGCGGTGCTGTTGGTGTGGTTCGTGTGAGCCTTGTGGGTCGTCTGCCCGGCGCCCCCGCCGTGGCGGGCACCGTGCCGGTGGCGTCGCCGCAGGCGGCCCGTGATGGCGGCCAGGCTCTGGTTCTGGGGCCCGCCGGTGACCACGGCGCGCTGTCGCTGTGGGATCCGGCGGACCGCGCCACGCCGCTGAGCGTGGATTTCCTCGCCGGCCGGCAGGGCTACCGTCTGGCCGCGGACCGGGCCCGCCACGAGCGGCTGGTGAAAGCGTTGGGGCGCTGCCAGGACGGCGTCGACCGGGTGCTGGATCTGACCGCGGGCCTGGCGCGGGACGCGGCGCTGATGGCCGCTGCCGGCTATCCGGTCAGCATGGTGGAGCGCCAGCCGGTGCTGCACGCGCTGATCGCCGATGCGCTGGCGCGGGCGCAAGGGCAGGGCGCCGCCGCGTTGCTGACGCTGCTGGATAACGGCGACGCCGAGGCGCTGCCGTTGCCCGCCGGCCCCTGGCACGCGGTCTATCTGGACCCGATGTTTCCGGCGCGCGGCAAAAGCGCGGCGGTGAAGCAGGACCTGCAGTGGTTGCAGCAGTTGTGCCCCTATCCCGACGACGGCGAGGAACGTCGACTGTTGGACGTGGCGCTGGGTTTGTCCGCCCGCAAAGTCGTGATCAAACGACCCCGCCGCGCACCGCCCCTCGCCGGCCGCGCGCCGCACCACGTCCTGGAAGGCAAGACCGTCCGCTTCGACGTCTACAACGGCGCTTTGTAGCCGGATTTGTAGGAGCTTGCCTTGCAAGCGAAAGGCCGGCAAAGCCGGCCGGCAGGATACCAGAGGGCTTATCTTGGCAAGTTTTCTAGCGGCAGGGCCAACAGCGTCTCTGGAATCCTGCCGGGAGCTTCGCTCCCTTTCGCGGGCAAGGCCCGCTCCCACAGCCCTGTACCCACAATCCGAGTTATTTGTCGGCTTCGGTGCCTTTGGCGGTGTTGCCGTCGTCCTGCTCTTCGTGCTCGGCGGTTTCCGCCAGTGCCTGTTCCAGTTCCGGCACCCGGGTGACGCGCTGGATCGCCTGGCTGATGTCGGGGCTGAGGATGCGCCGGGCTTCGTCGTCTAGGGCGCGCAAGTTATCGCCGAAGCACAGCGCCTTGTCGTCGTCTTGCCAGACCAGGTCGGTGTCGCGCAGCTGATTGATGAAGTTGCGCAATACCACCTTGTCGAAGAACTCCGGGGAATTGAATTCGTACAGCAGCGACAGCCGTTGCGCGGTGTGGTGGGCAAGATCACTGAGCGCGTCGGCGTCCAGCCGGCCGCTGCCGTACTGCACCAGCAGCCGAATGGTGAGATAGAAACGCTCCAGGGACGGCATCACGGTCTGTCCCAGGTGCGCGAGCATGTCCGACGCATAGGTGTGGATCGCGGCGCCGTGCAGGCCGTCGTCTTCGCGGCTGACCAGACCGTGCTCCGCCAGTACCGAGGCGATGCGCTCCACCGCCGCCGGCAATTCGCCGTCTTCGCGCCAGTGCAGCAGGTATTCGTTGCGGAAAAACGGGTAGAGCAGGGCGATCATGCTTTGCAGCATGTCCATGCGGATGCTGCGCGCATTCAGGAACAGCGAGCAGATCAGCCCGGGCAGCACGAACAGGTGCAGGCTGTTGTTGCGGACATAGGCCATTTGCAGCGCGGTTTTCGGGTCGGTGGTGACCACATCGCCGAGCGGGTGGGCGACGCGGATCAGGAATTCGTGCTCCAGACCGTATTCGATGATTACGTCCGGGTCGTGCTCGGCGAGCCGGGCGGTTTCGCTGTAGGGCGCCTGGTCCAGCAAGTTGATGTACAGCTGAAGCTGCTGGCGCAGTTGCTGCAGGTCCATGGTGTGCTTGGGCGTGGCCAGCAACGCCAGGCTGATCAGGTTGACCGGGTTGGCCACGGCGGCGGCGTTGATGCCGGTGACCACATCGCGGCCCAGATTGTCGATGGTGGTTTTGAACCAGTCCGGCGTTTCGTGCACCGCCAGCTCTTCATTGCGCCAGCCTTCCCGGTGGCTGTCCAGGTAATCCACCAGTTTGATCGGCTCGCCGAAGTTCACGTGCACCTGGCCAAAATGGCTGCGCAGCACCTTGAGCGATTTCATCAGGCCGCCCACGGATTCTTTTTTCTTTTTGCCGCCGTGCAGTTCACCGATGTAGGAGCCGCCTTCGATCACTTTTTCATAGCCGATATAGACCGGCACGAAGGCGATTGGCTTGCGCGCGTCACGCAGGAAGCTGCGCACCGTCATCGCCAGCATGCCGGTGCGCGGTTGCAGCATGCGTCCACTGCGGCTGCGGCCGCCTTCCACGAAATACTCAATGGAAAAGCCCTGGGTGGTGATGCTGTGCAGGTATTCGTAGAACACCGCCGCGTACAGCGGATTGTCGCGGAAGCTGCGGCGCATGAAGAAGGCGCCGCCACGGCGCAAAATAGTGCCGACCACCGGCAGGTTCAAGTTGATGCCGGCGGCGATGTGCGGTGGTACCAGGCCGTTGCGATAGACCACGAACGACAGCAATAAATAGTCGATGTGGCTGCGGTGGCAGGGCACGTAAATGATTTCGTGGTCGTGCGCCACCTGGGTGAGGTTGTCCAAGTTGTACAGCCGGATGCCGTCGTAGAGGCGGTTCCACAACCAATTCAGAAACAGTTCCAGTGCGCGGATGGTGGTGTGCGAATAGTCCGCCGCGATCTCCATGGCGTAGCCGCGCGCCCGCGCCAGGGTTTTGTCCTCGCTTTCCTTGTTTTCCTCGGCGGTGTGCTGGATCGCCTCGCGCACGGAAGCGGCTTCCATGATCGAATTGGTCAGGGTGCGGCGGTGGGACAAGTCCGGCCCAATGGCGGCTTCCTGCTGACGGCGGAAATGCACGCGCAGAATCCGTGAGGTTTTGCGCACCACCTGGTCGTCCGAGCGGCACTGATCCACCAGCTGACGCAGAGACATGGGCGAGCTGAACTGCACGTACAGATCGCGCCCCTGGGTGAGGACGATAAAGAACTTTTTGATAAAGCCTGGCGGCGACCAGTTGTCGGAGAAAATAATCCGCCACAGGGAGTTCTCTTTCTCCGGCTGCCGGCCCCAGAACACCGATACCGGCACCAGCTGCACATCCAGTTCCGGGTTGTGCTTGAGGCCGGACACCAGGCGCTGCAGGCGCGCCGGGGTGATCGCCCGGCGCTGTCGGCTGATGGTGGTTTCCCGCTTGTAGAGATGGAAGTAGCTGCGCGAGAGATGCTGCTTGCCCAGAGTCAGCGACGCCTTGGGCGCGCGCAGCCCGAGGCGTCGGGCCGCTTGGTCGGCCACCGCCGCGTCCGCCAGGGAGCGGTCGCGCAGCACATACACCACCGGTATGTCCGGATTCAGCTGCAGCTCGTCGGGATCGCCGGGTAACGCCCGAATCCGCGTGCACAGGCGCATGAAGGCGCGAATCAGCAGGAAAAAGAGTCGATCAAGTCCTAACCAGGGCGTCATAAGGGCCGAAACTGTGGGAAAAGGTTCGTGAATTCTACCTAAAGGGCGAGCCCCCGGACATCACCGGATATTGCAAGATGTTACCGTCCGGCAAATGCCTGAGCGCCGGCAATGGTGCACCTGTCCGGGGCCGGGGATGTTGCTACAATCACGGTCTTTTCATTGCTTGCAGAGGAAGCCCACCGTGTCCGAGCACCAAGCCGGTATTTTCGACCGCAGTTTCACCGAGCACTTGTTCCTGGAATTCGCCCTGGGCGGCGGCCATTCGGTTGACGCGGTGCGCGGCGCCCTGCGCGAGGCGCTGGCGGTGGCCGGGGAACGCACCCCGGTGCTGATGGCGTTCGGCCCGGGGCTTTGGGATCGTCTTGGAGAGGGGTTCGACTTTCCGCCGTTTTCTCTGGAAGGCATGGTGCCCGCCACCCAGGGGGACCTGCTGATCTGGATTCAGGCGGACAACCGTAGTGCGCTGTTCGATGCCGGCCTCCAGGCGCACCGTTTGCTGGCGCGGGAATTGGACCTGCAACTGGAAGTGCAAGCTTTCGTTTACCACGACCTGCGCGACTTGTCCGGCTTTGTCGACGGCATCGGTAACCCGGAGGGCGAGCGCGCCAAAGAGGCAGCCATTATCCGCGAACCGCACCCGGCGGCGGGCGGCAGCTGGGTGCTGACCCAGAAATGGGTGCACGCCGGTCTCGAGGATTTTCATAAGCTGCCGGAAACGGAGCAAGAGAACGTGTTCGGTCGCACCAAGGCCGACGCGGTGGAATTCGACGACGAACGCATGCCCGCCAACGCCCACGTGGGCCGCACGGACGTGGACTATCACGGTGTGCCGCAAAAGATCTGGCGGCGCTCGGTGCCCTACGGCAACACCACCGAATACGGGCTCTACTTCATTGCGTTCAGTTGCGAACTGGACCGTTTCGACTATCTGCTGCGCCGCATGTACGGCCTGACCGAAGACGGCATCCGCGACCGTCTGCTGGACTTCACCCAGCCGGTGACCGGCGCCTGGTGGTACGCGCCCACGCGGGAGTGGCTGGCGGCGCTGTGAGCACCGACAGCACCGGCAAAGCCGCCGCCCGCCCGTTGCTGGGCGTCACCCTGATGGCACTGGGCGTGGGGATCCTGCCGGTGATGGACGGGCTGGCCAAGCACCTCAGCGCCGAGTACCACGTGGTGCAGGTGACCTGGGCCCGCTATCTGTTCCATTTCGTGCTGTTGGCGGCGTTGCTGCTGTGGCGGCTGCCGCTGCGTGAGTTGATCCCCCGGCGTCTCGGCTTGCAGATACTGCGCAGCGCTTTTTTGTTATCCACCACCCTGTGCTATTTCGGCGCCATCGCCTTCCTGCCGCTGGCCAACGCCCTGGCGCTGGCGTTCATTGGCCCGTTGGGAAGCACCGCGCTGGCGCCCTGGCTGCTCGGCGAGCACGCCGGGCCGCGCCGCTGGTTCGCGGTGGTAGTGGGCTTCGCCGGCACCCTGGTGGTGATCCGGCCCGGCTGGGCGGCGTTCGAATGGGCGTCGCTGCTGGGCGTGGCCGCCGGCGTCTCCTATGGGCTCTATCAGCTCACCACCCGCCGCCTGTCCGGCAGCGGTCGCGCCTCGGTGACCCTGTTCTATACCTCGGTGTTCGGTTTCGCCGTGCTCAGCCTGGTGGTCGCCCCGTTCTGGACCCCTCCAGACCTGGCCGGCTGGGGCCTGATGCTGATCATGGGCAGCGTCGGCGCGCTAGCCCACTTCCTGATTATCAGCGCCTTCGAACACGCCCCGGCGCCATTGCTGTCGCCGGTCAGCTATATGGAAATGATCTCCGCGGTGGCGGTGGGCTGGCTGGTGTTCGGTGATTTTCCCGACGCCTTCACCTGGACCGGGATCGCGCTGATCGTCGTGAGCGGATTATTGGTTGTGACAGGCCGCGCTACGAAATCTGACTTGTAGGAGCGGGCCTTGCCCGCGAAAGGGAGCGAAGCTCCCGGCAAAGGTTGCCCCGCAGGATTCCAGAGACTGATCTAACGACAGCGCAAACAGCGTCTCTGGTATCCTGCCGGCCGGCTTGGCCGGCCTTTCGCGGGCGGGGCCCGCTCCCACAAAGGCTGCTCGCACAAGGCCGGTTCCCACAAGCGGTCAGTCGGCTTTCCAGCCGGTGAACATCTTGCGGATCAGGAAGGGCGTGAGTTTGAGGCTGGCGCTCAGCCACTGGCCGATGCCGGTCGGGAAGGCGA
This sequence comes from Alcanivorax sp., assembly GCA_042090255.1. Taxonomy (GTDB): domain Bacteria; phylum Pseudomonadota; class Gammaproteobacteria; order Pseudomonadales; family Alcanivoracaceae; genus Alloalcanivorax. Next base: position 23,189 of record JBELJS010000028.1, read on the forward strand.
AGCGCAGGGCATTGACCAGGCCCTTGTAGGTGGCCTGGTCGAACGGGTACCACCAGAGGTTGCGCTTGGCGGGCAGCAGGTCCCAGTTGATCACCTTGGCGTTGGTCATTTCCAGCAGGCCTTCCGGGCCGTGGGTGCGGCCGATGCCGGATTCCTTCCAGCCGCCCCAGGGCGCTTCCGACAGACCGTGGGTGTAGAGGTGGTCGTTGAGGGTGGTGACGCCGCTTTCCAGGCGCGCCGCCAGTTCCCGGCCGCGTTTGTTGTCGCCGGTCCAGATCGAGGAGGTCAGCGCCAGGTTGGAGCGGTTGGCTTTTTCCAGCGCCTGCTCGGCGTTAGCGACTTTTTCCACCGCCAGGATCGGGCCGAAGGTTTCCTCGCACACGGTGAGCATGTCGTCGGACATTTCCGTGAGCAGGGTGGCGGGGAAGAAGAAGCCCTGGTCCACGTCGCCCACCGGGCGGGACTGGGCCTGGATGCGCGCGCCTTTGGCGAGGGCGTCCTCCAGGTGCTGCTGGACGGTGCGCAGCTGGCCTTCGGTGGTCAGGCTGCCGATGTCGGCGGTGACCTCCTTGCCGTGGCCGGGGCCGGGGCCGTGGCGCAGGGCACGGGTTTTCTTGGCCAGCCGTTCCACGAAGTCGTCGTAGACGGCGGCTTCCACGTAGATGCGTTCCACGCCACCACAGCTCTGACCGGCGTTCTGGTAGCCGGCCCAGGCGGCGCCGTTGGTGGCCCGTTCCAGGTCGGCGTCGGCGAGCACGATCATGGCGTCGTTGCCGCCCAGTTCCAGGGACACCGGCGTCAGGGTCTGCGCCGCCTGGGCCATCAGGGTCTTGCCCGCCGGTACGCTGCCGGTGAAGAACAGTTTGTCGATGCCGTTTTCGAAAAAGGCGGTGGCCACTTTGGAGCCCGATCCGACGATGTGCTGGAACAGGCCTTCGGGCAGTTCGCCGGCGTCCAGGATGCGCTCAATGGCGCGGCCCACCGCCGGGGTGGCGGCGGCCACCTTGAGCAGTACCGCGTTGCCGGCCATCAGCGCCATGACGATCTCGCCGAACGGGATCGACAGCGGGTAGTTCCAGGGGCTGATGATGCCCACCACGCCCAGCGGCAGGTGGCTGACTTCGGTGCGTTTGTTGGCGAACAGCAGGTGGCCGGCGGCGCGTTTTTGCGGGCCGAGCACTTTGCCGGCGTTCTTGGCGTACCAATTGCAGGCCAGGGCACAGGGCAGGACTTCCGTGGCCAGGGCGTCGATGCGGGTCTTGCCGTTGCTGTCGCTGACGGTGGCGGCCAGGTCCTCGGCGCGGTCGACCACATAGCGGCGCATCAGATCGATATGGCGGGCCCGTTCCTTGAACGACTTGGCGGCCCATTGGCGTTGCGCGGCGCGGGCGCGCTGCATGCGCTCGGGCATGCCGGCGAGATCGGTTTCGTTGAGCTCGGCCACGGCGGCGCCGGTGGCGGGATTGAAATCGGTGACGGTCATCTCGTGGCTCCGGCCATGGACGATAAAACGGGTTGATGATAGCGGCTAATGGAAGCATACGCCCCCGGCCCGGGGAATGGCGATGCCGCCGTTGTGAGCGGCGCCGCTGTCAAACTTTGCTATGCTGAGCGACAGGTAAAAAAAGGGAGCGACGATGATCGAGGATATCAATGCATGGCTGCCGTTCTACGGCGCCTGGGTGGTGGTGTGCACGCTGCTGAGTTTCATGATTGCGCGCAACAAGGGGATGAAACCGTTGCTGCCGGCGGCGGCCGGTTTCGTGGCCGCGTTCATTCCGATCGTGGGCTTGATCTATCTGGTGGTGCTGGGCACGCGGCCCGCGAAATAGCGGGCTTTAACCGGCGAGCAGGTTTTTCAGAATGCCCTGATAGATATCGGTGAGCGTGTTCAGCTCGGATATCGAAGTGTGCTCGTCCACCTTGTGGATGGTGGCGTTGACCGGCCCCAGCTCCACCACCTGGGCGCCGGTGGGGGCGATAAAGCGGCCGTCACTGGTGCCGCCGGCGGTGGACAGGTGCGCGTCGCCACCGGTGCGTGCCTTGATCGCCGCCACGGTGGCGTCCACCAGGGCGCCACGGTCGGTGAGGAACGGCTGGCCGGACAGCTTCCACTCGATCTCATAATCCAGGCCGTGGCTTTGCAGGATGGTTTCCGTGCGCTGGCGCAGCTCGAAATCGGTGACTTCGGTGGAAAAGCGGAAATTGAACAGCACCTGGCAATCACCGGGAATCACATTGGTGGCGCCGGTGCCGGCGTTGATGTTGGAAATCTGAAAGCTGGTGGCCGGGAAGAAATCATTGCCCCGGTCCCATTCCGCCGCCGCCAGTTCCGCCAGGGCCGGTGCCACTTCGTGTACCGGGTTGCGCGCCAGGTGCGGGTAGGCGACATGGCCCTGCACGCCTTTTACCGTGAGCAGGCCGCCCAGGGAACCGCGCCGACCGTTCTTGATCACGTCCCCGACGGTGTCCGTGGAGGAGGGCTCACCGACCAGGCAGTAGTCGATGTGTTCGTCGCGTTCCTGCAGGGTTTCCACCACCTTGACGGTGCCGTTGACCGAGGGACCTTCCTCGTCGGCGGTGATCAGGAAGCCGAGACTGCCCTGATGATCGGGGTGGGCGGCGATAAAGTCTTCCACCGCCACCAGCATGGCGGCGATGGAGCCTTTCATATCCGCCGCGCCGCGGCCGTAGAGCAGATCGCCGTCTTCGGTGGGCACGAAGGGGTCGAAGCGCCATTTGCCGGCGTCGCCGGTGGGCACCACATCGGTGTGGCCGGCGAACACCAGCAGCGGGCCGTCGCTGCCGCGCCGTGCCCAAAGGTTACGCACTTCCTCGAACCACAGCGTCTCGCACTGGAAGCCCAGGGCTTCCAGCTTTTCGATCATCCAGTCCTGACAGCCTTCGTCCTCCGGTGTTACCGAGGGGCGGCTGATCAGTGCCTTGGCGTACTCGAGGGTTCTGCTCACGGACACTCCGGTTTTAGTTGTGTTTATGCAGCTCTTCGTTGAGCGCCACGGCGGTTTTGTTGGTCTGGCATTGCACCGCGCCGTTCACTGAATTGCGGCGGAACAACAGATCGGACTGGCCGGCCAGGTCGCGGGCTTTGACGGTGTCCGCGACTTTGCCGTTCTGGTCGAGTACTTCCACCTTGGTGCCGGCGGTGATGTAGAGGCCGGCTTCGATGGTGCAGCGGTCGCCCAGCGGGATGCCGGTGCCGGCGTTGGCGCCGAGCAGGCAGTTCTCGCCCAGGGAAATCACGATGTTGCCGCCGCCGGACAGGGTGCCCATGGTGGAGGAGCTGCCGCCCAGGTCGGAGCCCTTGCCGACGAACACACCGGCGGAGATGCGGCCTTCGATCATGCCCGGCCCTTCGGTGCCGGCGTTAAAGTTGATAAAGCCTTCGTGCATGACGGTGGTGCCTTCGCCCACATAGGCGCCCAGACGCACGCGGGCGGTGTCGGCGATGCGCACGCCGGCGGGCACCACGTAGTCGGTCATCTTGGGGAATTTATCCACGCTGTTCACTTCCAGCACCTTGCCGTTAAGGCGGGCGAGAAGCTGGCGCTCGGGCAGTTCGTTCAGGTCCACGGCGCCTTCGTTGGTCCAGGCCACGTTGGGCAGCAGCGGGAAGATGCCGCTGAGCACCACGCCGTGGGGGCGCACCAGGCGGTGAGAGAGCAGGTGCAGCTTGAGATAGGCTTCCGGGGTGGAGGCCGGTTCCGCGTCGCTTTCCAGAATGGTCAGCACCACCGGGCGCTCGGATTCCTGGAACGCCACCGCGTAGCTGGCTTCGTGTTCAAAGCCGGCGTCGCGCCATTCCCGGGCAAGGTGTTGGATCTGCCGGTGGGTCAGTTCCAGGGCCGCGTTGCCGCCCTCATAACCCACTTCCTCGCTGACCACGTCCACCAGCTTGCTGTCCGGGTTAAGCACCGGGTCCGGGTAGAACACTTCCAGCCATTGGTCGTCGCGGTTCTTGCTGCCGCAGCCCAGTGCCATTGCGAAAATATTGCTCATGTTTGCCTCTCTGTTACTCGGTCCGGCGGAGTCTGTTGCTCAGCCCAGCAGTGTTTTCCAGCGGCCTTCTTCAAAGCCGGCTTCGATGATGTTGTCGCTGTGCAGAATCGGGCGTTTGATCAGTGACGGGTTGTCCCGCGCCGCCGCCACCGCGCTTTCCGCGTCCATATTGTCGCGGGTGCTCTGGTCGAGCTTGCGCCAGGTGGTGCCGCGCCGGTTGATCACCGTGTCCCAGCCCAGAGCGTCGATCCAGCGCCGCAGCGGTGCTTCGGGCACGCCGTCCTTTTTATAGTCGTGAAAATGATACTCCAGGCCCTGCTGGTCGAGCCATTTCAGGGCCTTCTTCATGGTGTCGCAGTTCTTGATGCCGTAGACAGTTATCGCCATGGGGTCCTTCCTCCTGGGGCACGTTTACAGACGTTCGATCAGGGCGCGGATGCGTTTGGCGCCTTCCACGCATTGATCCAGTTCCGCGACCAGCGCCATGCGCACCCGGTTCTTGCCCGGGTTGCGGCCCTGCACGGTGCGTGAAAGATAGCGCCCGGGCAGCACGGTCACGTTCTCTTCAGACTTGAGACGGCGGGCGAAGGTTTCATCATCCACCGGCGTTTTGGGCCATAAATAGAAGCCCGCGTCCGGGGCGCTAACCTTAAGCGGCTCGCCGAGAATGTCCAGTACGGCGTCGAACTTGCGCGCGTACAGGGCGCGGTTGGCGCGCACATGCTCTTCGTCGTTCCAGGCGGCGATGCTCGCCACCTGGTGATGGTTGGGCATGGCGCAGCCGTGGTAGGTGCGGTAGCGCAAAAAGCGGCGCAGGATTTCCGCGTCACCGGCGACGAAGCCGGAGCGCAGGCCGGGCAGGTTGGAACGCTTGGACAGCGAATGAAACACCACGCAGCGGCGGTAATCATGGCGGCCCAGTTCCGCGCAGGCCTGCAGCAGACCGGCGGGGGCGCGGTCGCGGTAAATCTCCGAATAACATTCATCGGACGCGATCACGAAGTCGTACTTGTCCGCCAGGTCGATCAGCGCCTTGAGTTGCGCGCTGCTCAGGGTGGCGCCGGTGGGGTTGCCCGGGGTGCAGATAAACAGCACCTGGGTGCGCAGCCAGGTGCTTTCGTCGACGGCGTCGAAGTCCGGTTGCAGGCCGGTGCCGTCGGTGCAGGGCAGGTACACCGGTTCGCCGCCGCCGAGCAGGGCGGCGCCTTCATAGATTTGATAGAAGGGGTTGGGCATTAGCACCAACGGGCTGCGCTGACGGTCCAGCATCGCCTGGGTAAAAGCGAACAGGGCCTCGCGGGTGCCGTTCACCGGCAGTACCTGGTGGTCGCTGCTGACCTGTTTCAGTTTAAAGCGCCGGGTCAGCCAGCCGGCAATGGCCTCGCGCAGCGCCGGCAGGCCGGCGGTGCCCGGGTACTTGGCGAGCAGGGCGGTGTTGTCGCGGAGCGCTTGCTGCACGAAATCCGGCGCCGGGTGTTGCGGTTCGCCGATGGAAAACGCCACCGGGCTTTTGTCACTGGCGGGCAGGTCGGCGAATAACGTGCCCAGCTTCTCGAACGGATACGGGTGCAGGCGTTCCAGATCGGGATTCATGCTGTTCCTTAAATACGACGCAAGTAATTAAATAGTGACCGACATGGGGTCGGTTTTGCTGTAATCGTCCAGTTCCTGTTTGAGCGTGGCCTGCAGGCGCTGGCACAGCTCCGGGTCGGAGACCGGCTGACCGTCCAGATCGGTGACGAAGAACACGTCCTCCACTTTTTCGCCCAGGGTGGCGATGCGCGCGTTCTGCACCAGCAGCTCGAACTGCACGAAAATACGGCCGATATGCGCCAGCAGGCCGGGCCGGTCGAGGCTGTGCACTTCCACCACCGAGCGGTCGTTGACGATGTCGTTGCTGATCATCACCTGGGTGGGCACGTCGAAATGCTTGTGGCGACGCGGCATGCGCCGGCTCACGGTGGCGCCGAAATTGGCCGGCTGCTTGAGCGTTTCGGTGAGCGTTTTGCGGATGTATTCGATACGCGGCCAGTCGCTGCCGATCGGCGTGCCGTTCTCGTCGAGCACGATATAGGTATCCAGGCTGAAGCCGTCGGCGCTGGTGATAATGCGCGCGTCCATAATGGTCAGCCCGAGGCTGTCCAGCGCGTTCACCGTGGCGGCGAACAGATTGCGCGTGTCCGGCGTGTAGATAAAGATCTGCGAGCCGCCTTCCAGGTTGCCGGGGCTGGTTTCCGATTCGCGGATCAACACCAGCGGGTCTTCCTTGTTGGTGCGTTCCAGCAGTGCCTCGGTGTGCCAGGCGATGTCCCAGGGCGTTTCACGCAGGAAGTATTCGTCGCCGATGTTGGCCCACAGCGCTTCAATCGCCTGCGGGTCATGGTCCCGCTCGGTGAGCAGCTTGAGGGCGTCGTCGCGGGTCTCGTCGATCCAGTCCTGTTTGTCCTGGGGGTTGTTGAGACCGCGCCGCAGCGCGCGCTTGGTTTCCAGGTACAGCTGACGCATCAGCGAGGCGCGCCAGGAATTCCACAGCGCCGGGTTGGTGGCGTTGATGTCGGCCACCGTCAGCACATAGAGATAATCCAAATGCACCAGGTCGCCCACGGTGCGTGCGAATTCATGCACCACGTCCGGGTCGGAAATGTCCTTGCGTTGGGCGGTCACGCTCATGGTCAGGTGATTGCGCACCAGCCAGGCGACCAGTTTGGCGTCCCAGTTGGTCAGACCGTGGCGCTGGCAGAACGCGATGGCGTCGTCGGCGCCCAGCTCGGAATGGTCGCCGCCGCGGCCCTTGGCGATGTCATGGTAGAGACCGGCCACGTACAGCAGCTCGGGCTTGGGCAGCCGGTAAAACACCTCGCAGGCCACCGGGAATTCGTCGCGCTGGTCGTCGTAGCGCAGACGCCGCATGTTCTTGATCACCAGCAGGGTGTGCGCGTCCACGGTGTAAATATGGAACAGGTCGTACTGCATCATGCCGATGATGCGACCGAACTCGGGCAGGTACTTGCCGAGAATGCCGTAGCGCTTCATGCGGCGCAGTTGCGAGAACAGCGCGTGGGGGCTGCGCAGCAGCTGCATGAACAGAGCGGTGTGGGCCGGTTCCTGGCGGAAGGCGTCGTCGATCAGAGGCCGGGACTCGATCAGCGCGCGCACGGTGGCGGCGCGCACGCCTTTCAGGTCCGGGTTCTGGGCCAGCAGCACGAACACCTCGAGAATCGCCGAGGGTTGTTTGCGGAACACGTCCGGGGCGCTGATTTCCAGGTAGTCGTTGCGCACCTGGAAACGGCGGTTGAGCGGGCGCACCTTTTCGGGCTCGTCGGCGCGCAGGATCACCTCGTCGAACAATTGCAGCAACATCTCGTTGAGCACCGACAGCGCCAGCGCCACCCGGTAGAAGCGCTTCATCAATTGCTCCACCGCCAGGTTGGCGTCGGAGTCCTTGTGGCCGAGGCGCTCGGCAAGCTGGCGCTGATGATCGAACAGCAGGCGGTTTTCATTGCGGCCGGTGAGACCGTGCAGCTGCCAGCGGATCCGCCACAGCGACTCCAGGCACTTGCTCAGCACCCGGTGCTCGGCGGCGGTGAGGAAGCCGGCGTCGACCAGCGCTTCCAGGCTGTCGGCACCGAAGTGCCGCTTTGCCACCCAGGTGATCATCTGCACATCGCGCAGGCCGCCGGGGGCGTTTTTGATGTCCGGTTCGAGATTGTATTCGGTGTCGTTGAACTTGCGGTGGCGGGCGGTCTGCTCTTCCCACTTGGCGGCGAAGAACCGGTCATTCGGCCACATCGCGTCGGGGCCGGTGCGCACTTCCAGGTCCGCGCGCACCTGGTCGTCGCCGGCCAGGGTGCGCGCTTCCATGATGTTGGTGGCCACGGTGATGTCTTGGCCCGCCAAACTCACGCACTCGTCCAGGGTGCGCACGCTGTGCCCGATTTCCAGGCCGATGTCCCACAGGAAGGCGACAAAGCCTTCCAGGGCGGAGCAGGCCTCCGGGTTTGGCGCGTCGCGGAACAGCACCATCAGGTCCACGTCGGAGTGCGGGTGCAGTTCGCCGCGGCCATAGCCGCCCACCGCCACCAGCGCGGTTTCCGCGAAGCGGTCCAGCCCGAACAGGGACCAGGCGGCGATCAGCACGCGGTCTACCAGCCGGGCGCGGCCGTGCACCAGCTCGGTGATCGGCGCTTCGTGAAAGGCCTGGTCGAGACGCGCCTGGCCGGCCTCCAGGCATTCCCGGGCGGCGAGCCCCGGCTGGTCGCTGTCGCGCAGGGTGTCGAGCAGCGCGTCTTGGCTCATCGGCGGATCCAGATTCATAACAGGGCGGCCTCGGCAACGGCGTTACGGACGACGTTAGTAAATATCGGATTCTTCCTGACGGGCGGTGAGCACTTCGTAACCGTCGGCGGTGACCGCCAGGGTGTGTTCCCATTGGGCGGACAACTTGCGGTCCTTGGTGACCACGGTCCAGCCGTCGGGCAGCACCTTATTATGGGCTTTGCCGGCGTTGATCATCGGTTCGATGGTGAACACCATGCCTTCCTGCAGTTCCAGGCCGGTGCCGGGCTTGCCGTAGTGCAGCACCTGCGGGTCCTCGTGGAACACCTGGCCGATGCCGTGGCCGCAGTATTCGCGCACCACGGAGAAGCGCTCGGATTCGGCCAGTTTCTGGATGGCGTGGCCGATATCGCCCAGGCGCACGCCGGGCCGCACCATTTTGATGCCGGCCAGCATGCACTCACGGGTGGTGTCCACCAGGCGCTGGGCCAGCACCGAAGGCTCGCCCACGTAGTACATCTTGCTGGTGTCGCCGTGCCAGCCGTCCTTGATGACGGTGACGTCGATATTGAGGATGTCGCCTTTCTTGAGCACCTTCTTCTCGTTGGGAATTCCGTGGCAGATCACATTATTCACCGATGTGCATACCGATTTCGGGAAGCCCCGGTAACCCAGACAGGCGGGGATCGCGTTCTGCTTGTTGACGATGTGATCGTGGCAGATGCGGTCCAATTCCTCGGTGGTGACCCCGGGCTGGACGTGCTCGCCGATCATTTCCAGAACTTCGGCGGCCAGGCGGCCCGCTTCACGCATTTTCGCGATGTCTTCCGGGGTTTTTATGGTGACGTTCATGTTGATCAGAGAAACTCCAGCGTTTTCAGTGTCTTGGGCGGCAAATGCGGGGGCGGGGCAGTACCTTGTATACCGCTTTTCCGTTGCCCGGCAGGGGCGCTTGTGGTATAAAGCGCGCGCCTTTGTCGCTCATGGGCGGTGCAACATTGTACCCGTTCGGTGTCGGCGAAGGGAAATCACACACGTTCCGTCACATGGCCCTGGGTGCCTTCCTGCTTGATCACTGTCACCGCGACGAAAGCGCGGCGGCACAGAGTAGAGGGGGTTGGGTCATGCGGGAATCGTGGAGGCCTAACCCAATTGGAGAAGAACCATGTCTAGCGTAACGATGCGCGATATGTTGAAAGCCGGTGTCCATTTTGGCCACCAGACCCGTTACTGGAACCCCAAGATGAAGCCTTTCATCTTTGGTGCCCGTAACAAGATTCACATCATCAACCTGGAAACCACCCTGCCTCTGTTCAACGACGCTCTGTCGTTCCTGAACAAGCTGGCGGCCAGCAACAACAAGATCCTGTTCGTTGGCACCAAGCGCGCCGCTCAGAACGCGGTCCGTGAAGAAGCCAAGCGCTGCGGCATGCCGTATGTGGATCACCGCTGGCTGGGCGGCATGCTCACCAACTGGAAGACCATTCGCCAGTCGATCAAGCGCCTGCGCGACCTGGAAGCCCAGGAGCAGGACGGCACCCTCGGCAAGCTGACCAAGAAAGAGCACCTGATGCGTCAGCGTGAGATGGACAAGCTCGAGCGCTCCATCGGCGGCATCAAGGACATGGGCGGCCTGCCGGACGCACTGTTCGTGGTGGACGTGGATCACGAGGACATCGCCGTTCAGGAAGCCCGCAAGCTGGGTATCCCGGTGATCGCCGTAGTCGACACCAACTCCAACCCGGACGACGTGGACTATGTGATCCCCGGCAACGATGACGCCATCCGTGCCATCCAGCTGTACGTGAAAGCGGCCGCTGACGCGATCATGGAAGGCCGTGAGTACGCCCAGACCCAGTCCGGCGGCGACAGCGAGTTCGTTGAAGTCGAGGAATCCGAAGGCGAGAAAGCCGAGGGTTGATGACGCCGGGGCGGGCGCGGCCCGCCCCGACACCGGGGTCTCCCCCCGATTCAAAGATTTAAAGAGGTAAGCATGGCTGCTGTAACTGCTTCAATGGTGAAAGAGCTCCGCGAGCGCACCGGTCTCGGCATGATGGAGTGCAAGAAGGCGCTGGTCGCGGCCGAGGGCGACATTGAGCGCGCGATCGACGATCTGCGCAAATCAGGCCAGGCGAAAGCCGCCAAGAAAGCCGGCCGTACCGCTGCCGAAGGCGTGGTGGTGGTGGCCACCACCGAAGACCGCAAGCGCGCGGTGATGGTGGAAATCAACTCCGAAACCGACTTCGTCGCCCGTGACGACAACTTCCTGGGCTTCGCCAGCAAAGTGGCCCAGGCCGCGTTGGACGCTGACGAAGTGGACGCCGCCAAGATCGTGGCGCTGGGCCTGGAAGACGGCTCCACCGTGGAACAGGCGCGCGAGTCGCTGGTTCAGAAAATCGGTGAGAACATCCAGGTGCGCCGCGCGGTGCGTCTGAACGCCACCGACGGCGTAGTCGGTTCCTACGTGCATGGCGGCAAGATCGGTGTGCTCACCGCCCTGTCCGGCGGCGAGCCGGAACTGGCCAAGGACGTGTGCATGCACGTGGCCGCCGTGGCGCCGATGGTGGTGAACTCCGAGAACGTGCCCGAGGACGTGCTGGAAAAAGAGCGTGAGATCATCCGCGCCCAGCCGGACATGGAAGGCAAGCCCGCCGAGATCGTCGAGAAGATGGTCGCTGGCCGGATCAACAAGTTCCTCAAGGAAGTCAGCCTCACTGACCAGCCGTTCGTGAAGGACCCCAATACCACCGTGGGTCAGCTGGTGAAAGACGCTGGCGCCGAAGTGCTGGCGTTTGAACGTCTGGTTGTCGGCGAAGGCATCGAGAAAGAAGAAGTCGACTTCGCTGCTGAAGTCATGGCGCAGGCTAAGGGCTGAGCGCCTTCTGTGCCCGTAGCACCAGAAACGCCTTGCTGGCCTGACCAGCAAGGCGTTTTTTTCGACTTGCATCCTGCCTCCGGCGGGGTAGTGTGCTGAATGGATTGAGATGAACGGCGGGTATTCATGAGTGGCGGAGATCAAGAGATGGCCAAGAACAAGGAGCGCTCGCCGCGCTACAACCGTATTCTGCTGAAATTGAGCGGTGAGGCGCTGGCGGGCGAAGAAGGGTTTGGAATCGACCCGCGGGTGCTGGACACCCTGTCATTGGAAATCGGCCAGTTGGTGGGCATCGGCGTTCAAGTGGGCCTGGTGGTCGGCGGCGGCAATCTGTTTCGCGGGGCCGCGCTGCAAACCGCCGGCCTGGACCGGGTGGCCGGTGACCATATGGGCATGCTGGCCACGGTGATGAACGGCCTGGCTCTGCGTGACGCGCTGGAGCGGTCCAATATCCGCACGCGGCTGATGTCGGCCATTCCCATGAGCGGCATCGTGGAGCATTATGACCACCGCAACGCCAACCGGCATTTGAAGAACGGCGAAGTGGTGATTTTCTGTGCCGGCACCGGCAATCCGTTTTTCACCACGGACTCGGCGGCGTGCCTGCGCGGGATCGAGATCAGCGCTGATGTGGTGCTCAAGGCCACCAAGGTGGATGGCGTCTACAACGACGACCCGGTGACGAACCCCCAGGCGGAGAAGTACGATCACCTCACCTATGACGAGGTAATCGATCGCAAGCTCGGGGTGATGGACCTGACCGCCATCTGCCTGTGCCGTGACCACGGCATGCCGTTGCGAGTATTTAACATGAACAAGCAGGGCGCGCTGCTCGGCCTGATGCTGGGCGGCAATGAAGGTACCCTGGTTGTGGCTGACAAAGAAGGCGAGGAATAACGGTGATCGAGGATATTAAGAAAGACGCCCAGTCGCGCATGAAGAAGAGTCTGGAATCGCTGGACGTGGCGCTCAAGCGGGTGCGCACCGGACGGGCGCATCCGAGCCTGCTGGACGGTGTGACGGTGGCCTATTACGGCTCCCCCACGCCGCTCAGCCAGTTGGCCAATATCTCCGTGGAAGAGGGCCGCACCCTGGTGGTGTCGCCGTTCGACCGCTCCCTGGTGCCGGACGTGGAAAAAGCGATCATGACGTCCGATCTGGGCCTGAACCCCTCCACCGCCGGCACGGTGATCCGTCTGCCGCTGCCGCCGCTCACCGAGGAAACCCGCAAGGACTTGGTGAAAGTGGTGCGCGCCGAAGCCGAGCACGCCCGGGTGGCGATCCGTAATATCCGCCGTGACGCCAACGGCGACCTGAAAGATCTGCTCAAGGAGAAGGAAATCTCCGAGGACGAAGCCCGTCACGGCGAAGAGCAGATTCAGCAGCTCACCGACAAAAGCGTGGCCGAAGCCGACGCCATGCTGAAAACCAAGGAAGAGGAGTTGATGACGGTATAAGCCGCGGGGCGCCAGAGAGCGCCCCTGGGCCGTCATCGAAACACACTGTACGGGTGAATTCGGGGTGCGGATCGACCGCAGCCCGATGTTTTTTTATGGAAGACAGCAAAGCCGACTCCTCCGCTCCCGATATCGACTCCCATCAGGGCGCCGTTCCCCGCCATGTGGCCATCATTATGGATGGCAACAACCGCTGGGCGCGTCGCCGTGACCTGCCCGGGGTGGAAGGCCACCGGGCCGGCGAGCGCGCGGTCCAGACGGTGATCCGCCGCGCCGGCCAGCGGGGCGTGGAAGTGGTCACCCTGTTCGCCTTCAGTTCCGAGAACTGGCGCCGCCCCCCGGAGGAAGTGAACCATCTGATGGGGCTGTTCGTGCGCGCCCTGGGCGAACGGGTGAACGAGCTGCAGGAAAACGGCGTGCGGTTGCGTTTCATCGGCGAGCGGGCCGCGTTCGGCGAGGACCTGCAACGAGGCATGGCCGACGCCGAACAGCGCACCGCCGGTAACCAACGGATGACCGTGGTGGTGGCGGTGAACTACGGCGGCCAGTGGGATCTGGCCCAGGCCGCGGCCGAGTTGGCGCGCCGGGTGCGTGACGGCGAACTGCCTCTGGAGCGGGTCGACGCGGAAGCTCTGGGCGCCGGAGTCAGCATGGCGGACCTGCCGGCGCCGGATCTGCTGATCCGCACCGGCGGCGAACAGCGGCTGAGCAACTTCCTGCTGTGGCAAAGCGCGTACAGTGAATTCTATTTTACCCCGGTGCTGTGGCCGGATTTCGACGCCGACGCTTTTGACGCCGCCCTGGCGGATTACGCCGGCCGCCAGCGTCGTTTCGGCCGTTCCGGGGAAGAGGTGGAGCGCCTCAAGGGAGAACAATAATGCTTAAATTGCGGGTGATCACCGCTCTGGCGCTGCTGCCGGTCGTCCTCGGCGCGGTGTTCGGTCTGGAGCGGGGCCCCTTCGCCCTGGTGGCGGGCGCGTTTTTTCTGATCGGCGGCTGGGAATGGTCGGCGATGATGGCGCGTTTCTCGACGGCGGCGCGCTTGCTGTGGTGCTTCTCCCTGGCTCTGTTGATGCTGGCCGCGGAAGCCTTTCGCCCGGCCTGGGTGCTGAACACGCTGCCCCTGTGGTGGCTGCTGGCGCTGGTGGCGGTGCTCGGTTACCCGCGCACCGCGGCGCATTGGTTCCGTCCGGCGGTGCTGATGCCGGTAGGCTGGTTGCTGCTGGTGCCGGCCTGGATGGCGGTGGTGGAGCTGCAGGATAACGGCGCGCTCGGCCTGGCCGGGCCCTGGGCACTGCTGTTCGTGCTGGTGTGGGTGTGGGCGGCGGATACCGGCGCCTACTTCGCCGGGCGCGCCTTCGGGCGTCGCAAGCTGGCGCCAGCGGTGAGCCCGGGCAAGACCGTCGAAGGCCTGCTGGGCGGCGTGGTGCTGGCTCTGGTGGTGGTGGCCGCGGTGTTCTACACCGGTTGGCTGGATGCCTCCCTGCCAGAATTGATGGTGGTGGCGTTGCTCACCGTGCTGGCGTCGGTGCTGGGTGACCTGTTCGAGAGCATGGCCAAGCGCCAGCGCGGCATTAAGGACAGCGGCACGGTGCTGCCGGGCCACGGCGGCATGCTGGACCGCATCGACAGTGTCACCGCCGCCTTGCCGGTGGCCCTGGCGGGGCTCAACTGGTTCGCGCTCCCTGGAGGCACCTTTTAATGACCGACCGGAGCCTGGAAACGGTCACCATCCTCGGCGCCACCGGCAGCATCGGTCGGCAGACCCTGGATGTGCTGGCGAGAAACCCGGAACGTTACCGCGTGCTGGGCCTGACCGCCGGGCATCGCTGGCGTGAACTGGCCGAGCATTGCCTGACCTGGCGGCCCCGTTTCGCCGCCCTGGCCGACGAACAGGCCGCCGAGGCGCTTCGGAACCATCTTCACGAGGCCGGGTCTCACACCCAGGTCCTGGCCGGCCATGCCGGCGTGGCCGAGGTGGCCGCCCTGCAGGACGCGGATACCGTGGTCGCGGCCATTGTCGGCGCGGCGGGTGTGCGGCCGACCCTGGCGGCGGTGGAAGCGGGCAAGAAGATTCTGCTCGCCAATAAAGAGACCCTGGTAGTCACCGGCGCCCTGTTCATGGACGCGGTCAAGCGTCACGGCGCCACGTTGTTGCCGGTGGATTCGGAGCACAACGCCATTTTCCAGTGTCTGCCGGCGGACGGCGTCGGACCGGGCGTACGGCGCCTGCTGCTGACCGCGTCCGGCGGGCCGTTTCGCGGCTGGACTCGGGAGCAGCTCACCGATGTGACGCCGGAACAGGCGGTGTGCCATCCCAACTGGGACATGGGGCCGAAAATCTCGGTGGATTCCGCCACCCTGATGAACAAGGGGCTGGAGTATATTGAAGCGTGCTGGCTGTTCGACGTGGCGCCGGAACGCATTGAAGTGGTGATTCACCCGCAGAGCGTGGTGCACTCGATGGTCGAGTACCTGGACGGCTCGGTGCTGGCGCAGATGGGCACGCCGGATATGCGTACCCCCATCGCCTGCGCGTTGTCCTGGCCGGAGCGCATCGAATCCGGCGCCTCGCGTCTTGATTTCGCGACCCTGGCGGGTTTGGATTTCCAGGCGCCGGACAACCAGGCCTTTCCTTGCCTGGGGCTGGCCCGGCAATCGATGGAAGAGGGCGGCGCCGCCACCGCGGTGCTTAACGCTGCTAACGAAGAGGCGGTGGCTGCGTTTCTGGATCGACGGCTGGGCTTTAACGCCATCGGCGCCGTGGTGGAGGAAACCCTGCAACGTACGCCGTCCTCGCGGTGCGCCGACGTGGACGCGGTGATGGACGTGGATGCCCGCGCCAGAGTCCTGGCGCGGTCGCTGATTAGGGAGTGGGCATGCTGACGGTGCTGGCCTTTATAGTCACCATTGTGGTCATAGTGGCCTTCCATGAGTGGGGGCACTTTCTGGCCATGCGCGCGTTCGGCATCCGTGTGCTGACCTTCTCCGTGGGCTTCGGCCCGCGCATCGCCCGCTTCACCGACAAAAAAGGCACCGACTGGGTGATCAGCGCGATCCCCCTGGGTGGCTTCGTCAAACCGCTGGACCGCCGTGATTCGGAGATGCCGCCGGACGCCAACCCGGATGAGGAATTCTCCAGCAAACCGGCCTGGCAGCGGGTGATCACCTACGCCGCCGGCCCGGTGTTCAACTTTATTCTCGCCTTTATTATTTACTGGCTGCTGATGATGAGCGTCGGCCAGCGCGACGCGCTGGCGGTGGTCGGGGTGCCGGCGCCGGATTCGCCGGCCGCCGAAGCGGGCTTTCAGCCCGGCGATCAGTGGCTGGCGGTCAACGACGAACCGGTGGAAGGCTGGCAAGACGCGGTTAGCGAACTGGTCCTCTATCTGGGCGAGGACGAGCCGGTTCGCGTGCAGGTGCGCCAGTCCGGCGGCGCCACTGCCGAGCGCCGTCTGCCGCTCGCGGCCTGGTCCGAAGACCCGGAGCAATCGCCGCTCACCGTGCTGGGACTGCGTCCGGCGGTGCTGATCGGCCAGGTGGCCGAGAACAGCGGCGCGGTGCGTTCCGGCATTCGCCCCGGCGATCTGGTACTGTCCACCGCCGGTGAGCCGGTCACCGGCTGGGGCGGCTGGAGCGAGCAGCTGCGCGCCAGCCCCGGCGAGGAATTGCCGGCACGGGTGCTGCGCGACGGGCGCATCGTCGATCTCACCCTTTATCCGCAACCGGTGGAACAGGACGGCGCCACCGTGGGTCAATTGGGGGTGGGCTCCGGCGGCCTGGTGGAGCACACCTATAATCCGCTGGCCGCGGTGGGCGCCGCCGGCGACCGTTTCGGCCAGCAGGTCAACGTAATCGTGACCAGCGTAGCGAAACTGGCCACCGGACATTTGCCGCTGGACAGTCTTGGCGGGCCGGTGACCATCGCCCAGGTGGCGGGCGACAGCGCCGCCCTGGGCGTGGCCAGTTTTCTTATGCTGTTGGCTTACCTGAGCATTACTCTGGGGGTCATCAACCTGCTGCCGATACCGATGCTGGACGGCGGCTGGATTCTCTTCGGCATCATTGAAATGATTCGCGGGCGCAGCCTGCCCGAGCGGTTTATTGTCGCCGCTCAGGGTGTTGGTCTGACGCTGGTGGTCAGTTTCATGTTGTTGGCCATCTATAACGACCTGGTGCGACAGTTTTCATGAATTTCGGAAACACCACTAAAACCCTGCTCAGCGGGGCCCTGACCCTGGTTCTTATCCTTTCGCCGGTGACCGTCGGCGCGCAAAGCGGCTCCGGCGCGCTGCCCTTCGAGGTGCGCGATATCCGCGTCGAGGGGCTGCAGCGGATCCCGGTGGAGCGCGTTTACGCGGAGCTGCCGATTCAGCCTGGTGATACCGTCAACCGGAACGACGTGGTGCAGGCGGTTAAGCGGCTGTTCGCCACCGGCGACTACGAAGACGTGCAACTCGGCCGCGACGGCGACGAGCTGGTGGTGGTGGTGGCCGAGCGCCCCAGCATCGCGCGTATCGACCTGGAAGGTAACAAGCAGATCGAGGAAGAGGACCTGCGCAAGGGTCTCACCCAGGCGGGTCTGGCGGAGGGTGAGGTGTTCCAGCGCTCGACCCTGGAAGCGATCTCCGGGGAGCTGGAGCGTCAGTACATCGCCCAGGGCCGTTACGGCGCCGACATCAGCACCGAGGTGGTGCCGCTGCCGCGTAACCGGGTGGCGCTGGATATCCAGATTTACGAAGGCAAGGCCGCGCGTATCAGCGATATCAACGTGGTCGGCAATAATGTATTCAGCGACGAAGAGTTGCTGGAGGACTTCGAGCTTAGCTCGTCGCACTTCTGGTCGTTCATCAAGGGCGACGACAAATATTCCCGCCAGCGTCTGGCCGGTGATCTGGAACGTCTGCGTTCCTACTACCTGGACCGGGGCTACATCAACTTCTCGATCGAATCCACCCAGGTGTCGGTGACTCCGGACCGGGAGCGGGTGCTGATCACCGTCAATGTCGCCGAAGGTGACCAGTTCACTGTCAACGACGTCAAGCTGTCCGGCGATCTGGTGGTGAACGAAAGCGAGCTGACGCCCCTGCTGGTGTTGCAGGAAGGTCAGGTGTTCAGCCAGCAACTGGTGACCTACACCAGTGATCTGATCAAGCGCCGCCTCGGTAACGAGGGTTACACCTTCGCCGAGGTGCGTGGCGTGGAGCAGGAGACCGGTGACGGCAATACCGTCGACGTGACGTTCTTCGTGGATCCGGGCCGCCGCGTTTATGTGCGCCGCCTGAGCTTTGTCGGTAATGCCAAGACCGAAGACGAAGTGCTGCGCCGGGAAATGCGCCAGTTCGAGGACGCCCCAGCCAACACCTCGCTGATTGATCTGTCCCGTGAGCGTCTGCAGCGCCTCGGTTACTTCAGCAACGTGCAGGCGGACACCGAACGCGTTCCGGGTTCCGAGGACTTGGTGGACGTGGAATACGAAGTGGAAGAGCAGCCTTCCGGCTCCATCGGTGCCAACGTGGGGTACTCCGACGCGTCCGGTGCCATCTTCGGCGCCAACGTCAGCCAGAATAATTTCCGCGGTACCGGTAACCGGGTGTCGTTCTCGCTGAGCCGCAGTGCGATCCGCGATTCCTACAGCTTCTCGCACTACAACCCTTACTACACCCTGGACGGGGTGAGCCGCGGCTTCAGCCTGTTCCATTCCGAAATCGATTTCGATGAAACCCGCATCTCCTCCTACGCGGCGGACCGCTCCGGCGGCTCGGTGACCTTCGGCTATCCGATTTCCGAATATTCCCGTCTCAGTTTCGGCGGTACGTTCGAGCGCACCGATGTGCAGAGTGGTGATTACATCGCGGTCGCCATCGACGACTTCCTGCAGCGCGAAGGTGAAGAATTCGACGAGTTCAAGTTCAATGCCTCGTTGCGCACCAGCACGCTGAACCGGGGCATCCTGCCGGACCGTGGCTGGTCCAGCACCTTCAATCTGGAAGCGGCGGTGCCCGGCTCCGATTACCTGTTCTACAAAGCCAGCTGGGACGGTGAGAAATATTTCCCGATTACCCGTAACTGGACGTTGCGGGCGCGCGGTGAAGTCGGCTACGGCGACGGTTACGGCGACGACAATGGTCTGCCGTTCTTCGAGAATTACTACTCCGGTGGTATTGGCTCGGTGCGCGGCTTTGAATCCCGGTCTCTGGGCCCGCGCTCACCGGCGTTGTTCTACGCCGATTCTTCGGTGGCCGACCCCGATCCCGACCCGATTGGTGGTAACCTGCTCACCGAGGCCAGCATTGAGTTGATCTTTCCGACGCCATTCGCGCCGGAGTCACGCAGCATACGAACCTTCCTGTTCGTGGACGCGGGTAACGTGTTCGAAACCCGGCAACAGGATATCATGCAGGACTTCGACGCCACCGAGCTGCGTTCCTCGGTGGGCATCGGCTTGAGCTGGCTGACCGCCATCGGCCCGCTCAGCTTTAACCTGGCCACGCCGATCAATGATGAATCCGGCGATGACACGGAAGTGTTCCAGTTCTCCCTGGGGCAAACTTTCTAGGAGTTAATTATGAAAAAATATTTGCTTGCCGTTGTATTGATGTTGCCGCTTTTTGCCCAGGCCGAAGGCCGCACCGGCGTGGTCGACCCGATCGGCGCGCTGCAGGAAGCCAAGGAATTCCAGGACCGTTTCGGCAAACTGGAAGCCTCGCTGAAAGACGAGCAAAGCCGTCTCGACCGTCTCGGCGGTGAAGTTGAAAACCTGCGCGGCCGTCTTGAGAAAGAAGGCATGACCATGAGTGAGGACGAGCGCGAACAGCTGCAGACCCAGGGTCAGCAGAAAATGATCGAGTTGCAGAACCTGCGCCAGTCCGCGCAGCGCAAACTGAACAAAGGTCAGCAGGAAATCCTTCAGGTGATGGAGCCCAAGCTCAAGCAGGCGGTGGAGACCGTGGCCGAGCGTGAGAACCTGGACATGGTGCTGAACGCCCAAGCGGTGGTCTATGTGAAGTCCGACATGGACATCACCGAGGCCGTCACCAAACAACTGAACTCAATGAAGTAACCGGATGCCTGTAACAGCACCGAAGACGATCAGACTCGACGTTCTCGCCCGGGAACTGGGCGCCGAGCTGCACGGCCCCGGCGACCTGGAGGTCACCGGCCTGGGCACGCTGGGCGCCGCCGGCCCGGCGCAACTCACTTTTCTCGCCAATCCCCGCTACCGCGCGCATCTGGAAACCAGCCGCGCGGGCGCGGTGCTGCTGCGTGCTGATCAGCTGGATGTTTGTCCGGTGGCGGCGCTGGTGGTGAAGGATCCCTATCTGGCGTACGCCAAGGCCAGCCACTTTTTCGACACCGCCGCGGTCCCGGCCACGGGCGTTCATGCATCGGCCTGTGTCGACGAGGACGCGGTGGTGCCGTCATCGGCCTCCGTGGGGCCCAACGCGGTCATCGAAGCGGGTGTGGTGCTGGGCGAGGGCGTGGTGGTCGGCGCCAACAGCGTGGTGGGAGCCGGCAGCAGCCTGGGTGACGGCTGTCGCATCTGGCCAAATGTTACAATTTATCATGGTGTCCACATCGGGCCGCGCTCTATCATACACGCCAATTGCGTCCTGGGTGCCGACGGCTTCGGCTTCGCGCCCACCGCGTCCGGCTGGACCAAGATCGCCCAGGTGGGTGGTGTGCGCATTGGCGCGGACGTTGAAATCGGTGCCGGCACCACCGTTGATCGGGGTGCCATCGAGGACACGGTGATTGGCGACGGCGTGATTCTGGACAACCAGATTCAGGTGGCGCACAACGTGGTGATCGGCGATCACACCGCGGTGGCGGGCAAGGTCGGCATCGCCGGCAGCAGCCGCATCGGCTCTTACTGCATGATCGGCGGCGCGGCGGGGATCTCCGGGCATCTGGAAATTTGCGACAAGGTGCAGATTCTCGGCATGTCGCTGGTGTCGCGCTCGATCACCGAACCGGGCACCTACGGGTCGGCCCTGCCGGTGGACAAACAGGACCGTTACCGTCGGAACGTGGCCCGTTTCCGGCATCTGGACGAACTCTACCGCCGGGTCCTCAAGCTGGAACGCAACGCCGAGTAGCTCGGCCGCGGGCGGCGGCCAGCGTCACTTTTGGAAAACACAATCATGATGGACATCCATGAGGTGAGGGAGTATCTGCCTCACCGCTATCCTTTTCTGCTGGTCGACCGCGTGGTATCGGTCGAGCCGGGCAAGCGTATCGAAGCCTACAAGAACGTCTCGATCAACGAGCCGTTTTTCAACGGGCACTTCCCCCACGAGCCAATCATGCCCGGCGTATTGATCGTCGAGGCGCTGGCCCAGGCGGCCGGCATTCTCGGTTTCGTGACCGCCAACAAAAAGCCCGCCGACGGTTTTATCTACCTGCTGGTGGGCACCGACAAGGCGCGCTTCAAGCGGCCGGTGGTCCCCGGTGACCGGCTCACCCTGCACGCCGAGTGGCTCACC
Organism: Alcanivorax sp.; assembly: GCA_042090255.1. Lineage (GTDB taxonomy): Bacteria > Pseudomonadota > Gammaproteobacteria > Pseudomonadales > Alcanivoracaceae > Alloalcanivorax. The sequence continues at coordinate 44,299 of JBELJS010000028.1, forward strand.
CTGCGGCGCAACATCGCCAAGTTTTCCTGCCGCGCGGAAGTGGACGGCAAAGTGGTGGCGGTGTCCGACCTGCTGGTGGCCGAGCAGCGTAGCTGACCCGTTGATGGGGCCGTCGCCGTCGGCGGTCGCCTCGCGTATACTCCAGCACACCAAAACGCCAGGGCAAAAGCGCATAACAATGACTCACCCCGCAGCGATTCATCCCACAGCCATTATTGATCCGACGGCGGAGCTGGACCACGACGTTCAGGTCGGCCCTTACTCCATCATCGGGCCCCGCGTGCGCATCGGCGCGGGCACCGTGGTCGGACCGCATGTGGTGATTAACGGCCCCACCGTGATCGGCAAGAACAATCGTATTTTCCAGTTCGCATCGGTGGGCGAGGACTGCCAGGACAAGAAGTACAAGGGCGAACCGACCCGCCTGGAAATCGGCGACAACAACGTCATCCGCGAGCACTGCAGCATTCACCGGGGCACCGTTCAGGACCAGAGCCTGACCCGCATCGGCGACAATAACCTGCTGATGGCCACCGTCCATGTGGCGCACGACTGCATGATCGGCAACGATAATATTTTCGCCAACACCACCGGCATCGCCGGCCATGTGCATATCGGCGATGGCGTGATCCTGGGCGGCATGACCGGCGTGCATCAGTTCTGCCGCATCGGCTCCTACGCGATGACCGCCGGCTGCAGCCTGGTGCTCAAGGACATTCCCGCCTTCGTGATGGTCAGCGGTAACCCGGCCGGCGCGCGCAGCATGAACTTTGAAGGTATGCGGCGGCGCGGTTGGGACGCGGATGTGGTGGCCACCCTGCGGCGCGCCTACAAAACCGTCTACCGTCAGGGCCTGACCCTGGAGCAGGCGCTCGCCGAGCTTGAGCCTCAGGTGGCGACCTGTCCGCAACTGGCCATGTTCGTGGACTCCCTGCGCGCTTCGGAGCGCGGCATTACCCGCTGATAGGGCGCTGTTATGAACTCCTCTCCGGCGCCTCTCATTGCTGTGATCGCCGGCGAGGCGTCCGGGGATCTGCTCGGCGCCGGCCTGATCGGCGCCCTGAGTGAGCGTTTCCCCGGCGCCCGCTTTATCGGCGTGGGCGGCGAGAACATGGCCGCCGCTGGCCAGCAATCCCTGTTCCCGATGGAAAAACTGTCGGTCATGGGCATCACCGAAGTGATCGCCCATCTGCCGGAACTGTTCCGTCTGCGCCGCCAGCTGGTGGACGACCTGCTGGCGCGGCGCCCGGATGTGGTGATCACCATCGATTCCCCGGATTTCACCCTGGGCGTGGCCAAACGGGCCCACGCCGCCGGTCTGAAAACCGTCCACTATGTCAGCCCGTCGGTATGGGCCTGGCGCCAGGGCCGGATTAAGGGCATCCGCCGCGACATCGATCTGATGCTCACCCTGTTCCCGTTCGAGGCGCGGTTCTACCAGGAACACGGCGTGCCGGTGGCGTTCGTCGGCCACCCCCTGGCGGACATGATCGAACTGACCGTGGACGCCGGCGCCGCGCGCGCCGAACTGGGGCTCGCCACGGACGGCCCCTTGCTGGCGGTGCTGCCGGGCAGCCGGGGTGGCGAAGTGGCGCAACTGATGCCCGAATTCCTCGACGCCATGCAGCGGCTGCACCAGGCCCGCCCGGCGTTACGTTTCGTGATTCCCGCCGCCAACGCGGCCCGCAGCGAGCAGATACGCGCGGCGCTGGCCGCCGCGCCGGCGTTGCCGGTCACTGTCACCGAGGGGCGCAGCCGCACGGTGATGGCCGCCGCCGACGTGGTGCTGATGGCGTCCGGCACCGCCACCCTGGAAGGTCTGTTGTTGAAAAAGCCCATGGTGGTCGGCTACCGGCTGGGCGCGGTGACCTACGCCATCGTGTCACGGCTGGTGAACAGCGAGCACGTGGCGCTGCCCAACCTGCTGTGCCGCAAACGTCTGGTGCCGGAGCTGGTGCAGGACGCCTTCACCGGCGCGGCCCTGGCCGAGGCGGTGCAGGTCTGGTTTGATAGTCCGCAGCGGGTGGCCGCCCTGGAGGCGGATTTCACTCGGGTCCATCAGCAGCTGCGGGGTGGCGCCAACGACAAGGCCGCCGACGCCATCGCGGCGTTGCTGGCATCGGCCACGGGAAACCCATGAGCATGCATGATCCGTTCGCCGAATACGTCCTGGCGGAGCCCTTCATTCCGTCCTCGTTCGATTGTTTCCCGGGCATGCATCTGGCCGGGGTCGACGAAGTAGGGCGCGGCCCGCTGGTGGGGGCGGTGGTCACCGCCGCGGTGGTGCTGGACCCGGCCCGGCCGGTGCCCGGCTTGGCGGATTCCAAGACGCTCAGCGCGCCACGCCGGGAGGTTCTGGCGCAGGCGATACGTGAGCAGGCGCTGGGCTGGGCCCTGGGCCGTGCCGAGCCGGAGGAAATCGACCGCCTGAATATTTATCATGCCACCCACCTGGCCATGGTGCGTGCCGTGGAAGCGCTTGCCCTGCGCGTCGATGCGGTATTGGTGGACGGCAACCGCGGGCCGCGTTTCGCCTGCCCGTCGCAGCCGGTGGTCAAGGGCGATGGACGGGTGCCCGCGATCGGCGCCGCGTCGATTCTCGCTAAGGTGGCCCGCGACCGGGAAATGGTGGCGTTGCACGAGCGCCACCCGGAATATGGCTTCGACCGCCACAAGGGGTACCCCACCAAGGTGCACTTGGCGGCCTTGAGAACCCACGGTCCGCTGCCGTATCACCGCCGTTCCTTCGCGCCGGTGGCGGCATTGCTGACAGGAGCTGGAAGTGACTGAACCCCGCTTTGTACACCTGCGCGTGCACACCGACTACTCCCTCGCCGATGGGGTGGTGCGCGTCAAGGAACTGGTCAAGGCCTGCGTCGAGCAACGTACGCCGGCGGTGGCGGTAACCGATGAAAACAACCTGTTCGCCCTGATCAAGTTTTATTCCGGCGCCATGGGCGCCGGCGTCAAACCGTTGATGGGCGCCGATCTGTGGGTGCAGGCGGACGATCCGGAAGACGCCCCGTACTACTTGTGCTGCCTGGTGCAGAACGAAACCGGCTACCGCAACCTGACCCTGCTGATCAGCCGTGCCTGGCAGAGCAACCAGCACCGTGGCCGGGCGATGATCCGCCGCGAGTGGCTATTGGAACTCAACGAAGGGCTGATCCTGCTGTCCGCCGCCCGCGCCGGCGATGTGGGCCGGCTGCTGGTGTCGGAGAAAACCGCCGAGGCCAGCGAGCGGGCCCGGCAATACCAGCAGGTCTTCGGCGACCGCTATTATCTGGAAGTACAGCGCACCGAACGGCCGGGCGACGAACAGTGCCTGCACGCCACCGTGGCCCTGGCCGAAGAACTCGGCATACCGGTGGTGGCCACCAACGACGTGCGCTTTATTGAGCGGGACGATTTCGAGGCCCATGAAGCGCGGGTGTGTATCCACGACGGCAACACCCTGGACGACCCGCGCCGCACCAGAAAATACTCCGAGCAGCAGTATCTGAAAACCGCCGATGAAATGACGGAGCTGTTCGCGGACCTGCCGGAGGCCCTGGAAAACACCGTCGAGATCGCGCGCCGTTGCACGCTGGATATCCGCCTTGGCGAGAACTTCCTGCCGGAGTTTCCGATTCCCGAAGGGCTGACCCTGGAGGAGTACTTCGAAAAGGTGTCCCAGGAAGGGCTGGAAAAACGGCTCGCCAGCATTCTCGATCCGGCCGCGCCGGATTACGCGGAACGGCGTGCCGAATACGATCAGCGGCTGCAGTTCGAGCTGGGCATCATCAACCAGATGGGGTTTCCCGGTTACTTCCTGATCGTTGCCGACTTCATTCAGTGGGGCAAGCAGCACCAGGTGCCGGTGGGGCCGGGCCGGGGTTCGGGTGCCGGCTCGCTGGTGGCCTACGCGATGGACATCACCGACCTGGACCCGATTCAGTACGACCTGCTGTTCGAGCGGTTCCTCAACCCGGAACGGGTCTCGATGCCCGACTTCGACGTCGACTTCTGCATGGAGAAGCGCGACCGGGTGATTAACTACGTGGCCGACAAATACGGCCGTGACGCGGTGAGTCAGATCATCACGTTCGGCACCATGGCCGCCAAGGCGGTGGTGCGCGACGTGGCCAGGGTACAGGGCAAGCCCTACGGCCTGGCCGACCGGCTCTCCAAAATGATTCCGGGTACCCCGGGCATGACGCTGAAAGCGGCGCTGGAGCAGGAAGAGCCGCTGCGTGAATTCCTCCAGGACGACGGCAATTCCGACAAGGAATCCGCCAATGAAATCATGGAGATGGCGTTCAAGCTTGAGGGCCTGACCCGGAACGTGGGCAAGCACGCCGGCGGCGTGGTGATCGCCCCCGGCAAGCTCACCGACTTCGCGCCCCTGCACTGTGACGAGAACGGCGACAACCTGGTCACCCAGTACGACAAGGACGACGTGGAAGCCGCCGGGCTGGTGAAGTTCGACTTTCTTGGCCTGAAGACGCTGACCATCATCGACTGGGCGGTGAAGGCGGCCAATGTGCGCCGCGAACGCGAAGGCGAAGGCCCGCTCAGCATCGAGCGCATCCCGCTGGACGACAAGCCCAGCTTCGACCTGCTCAAGAAAGGCGACACCACCGCCGTGTTCCAGCTGGAAAGCCAGGGCATGAAAGAGCTGATCAAAAAGCTCAAGCCCGACCAGTTCGAGGACATCATCGCGCTAGTGGCGCTGTACCGGCCCGGCCCGCTCGAGTCCGGCATGGTGGACAACTTCATCAACCGTAAGCACGGCCGCGAGCCGGTGTCCTACCCGGATGTGAAGTACCAGCATGACTGGCTCAAGCCGATCCTGGCGCCCACCTACGGCGTTATTCTGTACCAGGAACAGGTCATGCAGATTGCCCAGGTGCTGGCCGGCTACACACTCGGCGGCGCCGACCTGCTGCGCCGGGCCATGGGTAAAAAGAAGCCCGAGGAGATGGCCAAGCAGCGCGAGATCTTCGAATCCGGCGCCAAGGAAAAAGGCATCGAGCCGGACCTGGCGATGAAGATCTTCGACCTGGTGGAAAAGTTCGCCGGTTACGGCTTCAACAAATCCCACTCCGCCGCCTACGCGCTGGTGGCGTACCAGACCGCCTGGCTGAAAGCCCATTACCCGGCCGAGTTCATGGCGGCGGTGATCTCCGCCGATATGCAGAACACCGATAAGGTCGTGACCTTTATCGATGAAAGCAAAAACATGGGCCTCAAGGTCCTGCCGCCGGATGTGAACTCCTGCGGCTACCGCTTCACGGTCAATCCGGAAGGCGACATTATTTACGGTTTGGGCGCCATCAAGGGCCTGGGCGAAGGCCCCATCGAGGCCATTGTCAGCGCCCGCGGCGACGGCGGCGGCGAAGAAACCGCCTTCGAGGACCTGTTCGATTTCTGCCGACGCATTGACCTGAAGAAGACCAACAAGCGTTCCCTGGAAGCGCTGGTGCGCGCCGGCGCCCTGGATAAGCTGGGCCCCAACGGGCACTTCCGCGACCGGGCCGTGCTGATGGCCACGCTGCCGGACGCCATCGCCGCCGCCGAGCAGGACGCCCGCAACCAGGAAGCGGGCATGATGGATCTGTTCGGCGGCGGTGGCGACGAGCACACCCCGGCCACGGCGGTGGCCTGGAAGCCCGGCCGCGACTGGAACGACGACATCCGCCTCAACGGCGAGAAGGACACCCTGGGCCTGTTCCTGACCGGCCACCCCATCGACCAGTTCGAAGGGGAAGTGCGCCAGTTCGTGAGCAGCCGCCTGAACAGCCTGCAGCCCACCGCCAAGGGCGAGGCGGCCACCGTCGCCGGTCTGGTGGTGGCGTTGCGCATCACCCGCAGCAAGCGCAGCGGCGAGCGCATGGGCTTTATCACCCTGGACGATAAAACCGGTCGCGTGGAGGTGTCGGTGTTCGGCCGCACCTTCGCCCAGTACGGCGAGCGCATCCAGAAGGACGCGCTGCTGGTGGTGCGCGGCGGTGTGCGCATGGACGACTACACCGGCGGCTTCAATCTGGTCGCCGACGAGGTGATGGACATCTGCCAGGCACGGGAAATGTTCGCCCGCCGGTTGCGGGTCCGGGTACCGGTGGAGGACGCCTTGCCCGACACCCTGGGCCGCACCCTGTCGCCGTACCGCGCCAACGGCAACGGTGGCGGCACGCCGGTGACGCTGCAACTGGCCCACCGGGAAGCGGACGCGGCCATGGCCCTGGGCGACGACTGGAAGGTGATCCCGCACCAGTCGCTGATGGACGACCTGCGCGGTCGGTACGGGGATAAGGCAGTGACGCTGGAATACTGAGCGGCTTTGTAAGAGCGGCTTGTGCGAGCGGGCCTTGCCCGCGAAAGGGAGCGAAGCTCCCGGCAGGATACCAGAGACACTTCTAACGACAGCACCAATAGGGTCTCTGGTATCCTGCCGGGTGGCTAAAGCCACCCTTTCGCGGGCGGGGCCCGCTCCCACATGCCCGGTAACAACTTGCAACCATAGCGCGGGGCGGGTCGCTCGACGCTGTCCCGGCCTTGGCGCTACACTTACCCCACCAAAGAAAGGGGTGCCCTATGAATCCGAATTTCCTCGAATTTGAACAACCCATCGCGGAATTGGAAGCGAAAATCGAGGAACTGCGTCTCGTCGGCAGCGGCAGCGACGTCAATATCTCGGAAGAAATCGGCAAGCTGCAGGAAAAGAGCATCACGCTCACCGAAACCATTTTCGGCAACCTTAGCCCCTGGCAGATTTCCCAACTGGCGCGCCATCCCAAGCGTCCCTACACCCTGGATTATATCCAGCGCCTGTTCGGCGGCTTCGACGAGCTGCACGGCGACCGGTCGTTTTCCGACGACCCGGCGATTGTCGGCGGCGTGACCCGCCTGGACGGCCAGCCGATAATGGTGATCGGCCACCAGAAAGGCCGCGAGGTGAAGGAAAAGGTGCGGCGCAATTTCGGCATGCCCAAACCCGAGGGCTATCGCAAGGCGCTGCGACTGATGGAAATGGCCGAGCGTTTCAAGATGCCGGTGTTGACCTTTATCGATACCCCGGGCGCGTTTCCGGGGATCGACGCCGAAGAGCGGGGCCAGTCCGAGGCCATCGCCCGCAACTTGCGGGTGATGTCGCAGCTGAAAGTGCCGATCATCGCCACGGTGATCGGCGAAGGCGGCTCCGGCGGCGCGCTCGCCATCGGCGTCTGCGATCACCTGCAAATGCTGGAGTTTTCCACCTATTCGGTGATCTCCCCGGAAGGGTGCGCATCGATTCTCTGGCGCAGCGCCGACAAAGCGCCGGAGGCCGCCGCGGCCATGGGCCTGACCGCCGGCCGTCTGCACGAGCTGGGCATCGTCGACCAGGTGATCAAGGAACCGCTGGGCGGCGCCCACCGCGACTATGACCAGGCCGCCGACGCGGTACGCCGCAACATCAGTGAACATCTCACTGAGCTGCGCGGTCTGTCCGTGCCCGATCTGGTGGAACGCCGCTACCAGCGACTGATGAGCTACGGCAACGTGCTCACCGAACCCGTCGACGAGTAAACCGCCGGCCCCGTGCCGGTGGCCCGTGCCATGACCTCCGCCGATCCCGATTCCTCCGTTTCCGTCCCCGGGATCGCCGTGGATGGTCTCGCCCGCCGGGCGCCGGCCGGCCCCCTGTGGCTGGCGTTCAGCGGCGGCCTGGATTCCACCGCCTTACTGCATCTGCTGGTCCGCGCCGGGCTCGGCCCGCGCCTGTCGGTGGTGCACGTCGATCACGGGCTGCACCCGGACAGCGGGCACTGGGCGGCGCACTGTGAACAGGCAGCGAGGGCGCTGGATCTGCCGTTTTTCCATGAGCGGGTAAGCGTGGCCGGCCGCGCGGGCCTGGAAGCCAACGCCCGCGCCGCCCGTTACCAGGCGCTTTGCCGGCTGGCCGGCGACGGCACTCTGATCACCGCCCACCACCGCGAGGACCAGGCGGAAACGCTGCTGTTGCGTTTGCTGCGCGGCGCCGGCGCCACCGGCCTGGCGTCAATCAGTGAACACAGCCAGCGCGGCGTCACCCGTCTATGGCGGCCGTTACTCGCCATGCCCCGCGAGACCCTGCGCGAGCTGGCGGAGCAGGGCGGCTGGCCTTGGATCGAAGACCCCAGCAACCGGGCCCTGCATCTGGATCGCAATTACCTGCGCGCCGAGATCCT
>JBELJS010000029.1:0-51885 GCA_042090255.1 Alcanivorax sp.
GTGGTGCCTGGAGGGACCTATTTGGCCAGGGATGGCCAAATGAGAGCGCCCAGGGACGGCTTGAGCGATCCCGGAAGGCACCACCATTGCCCCGCGTCTCGGATTCGGAGCACCGGAAACACAAAACCAAGGTCTCCGGGATCCTGCCGGGTGGCTAAAAGCCACCCTTTCGCGGGCAAGGCCCGCTCCCACAAAAAACCGCCCCGAAGGGCGGCTTTTTAGTGGTGTGATCGTCGAGTGGACCGATCAGGCACCGGGGTTGCCGTCGCCGGAATTTTCCCGGGCGGCTTGTTCCGCCTGTTGCTGACGGCGGCGCAGACGCGGGTCATTGCTGGCGCGTCCGGCCGGGCGCTCCGGCGCCTCAGGCTTGCTGAACGCCGGGGTGGCCGGCTGTTCGGCTTCGCCGGTCTCCGCCTTGGCCGGCGCTTGCTCGGCCGGTGCCGGGCTGGCGGCCGGTTTGCGTTCCGGCTGCGGTACCGGCTGGCCCGGCGTGCGGTCGCGCGGGTCGTTGCCGGCACGAGAGACCTGATCCGCCGCCGTCGAAGGCGCCTGAGGCTCCTGCTTGGGCGAAGGTTCTTCCGCCTTCGCCGCGGGCGTCTCAGCCTCGGCTGACGGCTCTTCCGCTTTGGCTGAAGGTTCTTCTACCTTCGCTGAGGGCTCTTCTACCTTCGCTGAGGGCTCCTCCACCTTCGCTGAAGGCTCTTCTACCGGCGCTGAAGGCTCCTCAATCTTGGCTGATGGCGCCTCTGCCGTAGCTGAAGGTCCCTCTTTGGCGGGGGTTTCTTCTGCTTTCGCTGAGGGCTCGTCTGCCTTGGCCGCTGAAGGCTCGTCTACCTTGGCCGCTGAGGGCTCGTCTACCTTGGCCGCTGAGGGCTCTTCTGCTTTAGTCGCTGAAGGTTCTTCTGCCTTCGCTGAGGGCGCCTCTGCCTTGGCCGAAGGCTCCTCTGCTTTGGTTGAGGGCTTTTCTACCTTGGCTGAGGGCTCTTTTTCCTTCGCTGAAGGCACTTCTACCTTCGCTGAAGGCTCTTCCGGCTTAGCCGAAGGCGCTTCCTGTCTGGCGGGCTCCTGCGCTTTCGCTGCAGGGGCCTCGGCGGAAGGCGCGGGTGCGGTTTCGCTGGTAGTGGCCTTGGGCTCTTCCTGGGTATCCGCGGAGGCCTGATACGCCTGCGGCGCTTCCTTCACCTGGGCCGGCGGCTGTTCCTCCTGCCCGGGCTGGTCGGCTTGCGGCGCGGAGGGCTTTTCAGCCTTGGCGGCGGGCTCTTCCGTGCTGGTTGCCGGCTTTTCCTGCTGGCGGGCAGCGGCGGCCTGGGGTGCCTGAGCCTCGGTCGCTTGTTCGGCGCTCGGCTTGGCGGCGGCGGTTTGCGGCTCGCCGTTCTCTTCGGCGGGCACCAGTTTGGCCTTGGGTGGACGGCTGTCACCGCGTTCCTGGTCGCGGCCCGGGGTGTTGTCCTCGGACGTCATGCGCGGCGGCGGGCCACCGGCGGTGGTTTGGTCGTCGCTCTGGGCACCTTTATCCTGGGTCGCTTTGTCCTGGGCACCGGGGCGCTGACGCTCGCGCAGGGGGCGGTCGTCCTTGCTGTCGGTACGGCGCTGGGCCTTGGGGCCGTCGTCCTTGCGCGGGCCTTTGCCGGCGCCGCCTTTGGGTTCGCCTTGGCTGTCTTGCTTGGGTTCCGGCTTGCCGGTGTCGGCGCTTTTCTGGTCGTCACCACGATTGTCGGCGCCACGACCTTCGCCGTTGCGGTTGTCACCGCCCCGGTTGCCGCCACGGCCGCCACGACGGTTGCGCCCGCCACGGCGGTTGCCGCCTTCGCTTTTGCCGTCCTGGTTGTCGTCCTTGCGGTTGTCTCCACGGTTGTCTCCGCCACGACCTTCGCCGCCCCGGTTATCGCCGTCGGCGTTGCGGTTGCGGTTGCCGCCGTTGCGGCCTTCGCCGCGGCGTCCGCCACGGCGGTTATCGCCGCCACGGTTGTTGTTGCCCCGGGCGTCGGCTTTGCCATCGCGGTTCTGGCGGTTGCCGCGCTGTCCGTCGCGCTTGCCGTCAAGCTGTTGTTTCTCGTCTTCGGAGGCGCTGAACAGCGCCGCCAGCCAGGTGAAGAAACGGGCCAGAAGGCCCGGCTCCAACGGCGGTTTCGGCGCGCTGGCGGGCTTCTTGGAGGGCGCCTTGGCGGCGGCTTCCGGTTTCGGTTCCGGCTGCGGCTTGGGCGGCGGCGGCGCGGTGTCCGGCGCCACCAGTTTCACCGCCGGCTCCTGGGTTTTGATTTCGGTGTCCTGGGCGGACAGGGTGGCCGGGTCCTGCTGGCCTTCCAGCAGTTCCATTTCGTGGCTCACCTGGGCCTTGGTCTGGTCGTCGCGGATGCGCTCGACCTGGAAGTGCGGCGTTTCCAGGTTGGGGTTGGGGATAATCAGCACGCGCACTTTGTGGATGGTTTCGATTTCCCGCAGTACCGTGCGTTTTTCGTTGAGCAGGTAAGTGGCCACGGCCACCGGCACCTGGGCCTGGATCTCCCCGGTGCGCTCTTTCATCACCTCTTCCTCGATCAGGCGGAGGATGCTCAAGGCCAGAGATTTGACGTCGCGGATGTGGCCCAGGCCGTCACAGCGCGGGCACACGATGCTGGAGGTCTCGCCGAGGCTGGGGCGCAGCCGCTGGCGGGACAGTTCCAGCAGGCCGAAGCGGGAGATGCGGCCCAGCTGGATGCGGGCACGGTCCGCTTCCAGCGCGTCGCGCATGCGGTTTTCCACTTCGCGCTGATTGCGCGCCGGGCCCATGTCGATGAAGTCGACCACGATCAGACCGCCGATGTCGCGCAGGCGCAGCTGGCGGGCGATTTCTTCCGCCGCTTCCAGGTTGGTCTGCAGCGCGGTTTCCTCGATGTCGGCGCCCTTGGTGGCGCGCGAGGAGTTGATGTCGATGGACACCAGCGCTTCGGTGGGGTCGATCACGATGGAGCCGCCGGAGGGCAGCTTCACTTCGCGTTCGAACGCGGTCTCGATCTGCGATTCGATCTGATAACGGGAGAACAGCGGCGTGTCGTCGTTATACAGTTTCAGCTTGTGCTGAAAATCGGTCATTACCTGCTGCACGAACGCCTGGGCTTCGTTGTAGACCTTTTCGGAATCGATCAGGACTTCGCCGATGTCCTTGCGCAGGTAATCGCGGATGGCGCGGATGATGACGTTGGATTCCTGGTACACCAGGAAGGGCGCTTTACGGGTTTCCGACGCCTCGGCGATGGAGCCCCACAGCTTGAGCAGGTAGTTGAGGTCCCACTGCAGTTCCTCGGCGCCACGGCCGAGGCCGGCGGTGCGCACGATCACGCCCATCTCGTCGGGGATGTCCAGGCTACCCAGGGCTTCCTTGAGTTGCTGGCGCTCCTCGCCCTCAATGCGGCGGGAGATGCCGCCGGCGCGGGGGTTGTTGGGCATCAGCACCAGATAGCGACCGGCCAGGCTGATAAAGGTGGTCAGCGCGGCGCCTTTGTTGCCGCGTTCTTCCTTGTCCACCTGAATGATGATTTCCTGACCTTCCTTGATCACATCCTTGATGTTGATGCGGCCCTGGATGTCCTTGGGGTCTTTCTGGAAGTACTGGCGGGAAATTTCCTTGAGGGGCAGAAAACCGTGACGCTCGGCGCCGAAATCCACGAAAGCGGCTTCCAGGGACGGCTCAATACGGGTGATCTTGCCTTTGTAGATGTTGGCTTTTTTCTGTTCGCGGGTGCGATGCTCGATGTCCAGATCATAGAGTCTCTGGCCATCCACCAACGCCACCCGGACTTCTTCCGGATGGCTGGCGTTAATTAACATTCGTTTCATTTTTGTGCTACCACAAGGTTCGTGGCGGCATGCAGCGGGCCGGTATCAATACCGGTATCAGACCTCTTACCCTGGTGGGGAGGTGGAAGAGTGGCGAGCAGGCAATGCTCACGCGTGGCGGCGCGGGGCGCTCGGACGACGTTGGTAATCTGCCTGTCTTCTACCTTTCCTGTTCCTCTCCGGGCTTGTGAAGTTGTGCCGTTGGCGTTGCTGGGGGACCTTGGCCCCTCTATCCGCGTTACGCTGTGCCTGGCGCGTCAAACGCGCCGGGCCGGGTAAACTTTACCGTCTGTGTACCGGTTGGGGTGTCGGCAAGGGGCGCGATGGGCGCTGCTCGCCGGCAACCCGGCTATGTCTTCGACCTGTGCCGCAGACCACCTGGTGTTGGTTGTCGGTAATCCGCCGGGGAGTTGTGTTGCCGCCGGGGGATTGGCTGCAGCGTCGGGGCCTTTCGGGCCCGTTCGATTCTTGTCGGGCGGGCTGGCGGGTGTTGGTGTACCGACGGCGAATGGTCGCTGCGCGTCGCCGTTGGCCAGCCCGGGCCGACGGCTGACTATACCAGCAAAATCACAGTCTGATCAATCAGATAGATGGGCGAGGGATGACTGGGGCCTGAACGCCGACACCGCTGGCGGAGGCGCGCCCGCTTGGCTAGAATCGCCGCATGTCAGATACCCCTGCCGCCGATCGCGTCACTTTCGTTACCATCGATGAAGGCCGTGACGGCCAACGCCTTGATAATTTCCTGATCACCCACCTCAAGGGTGTGCCCCGTTCACGCATCTATCGGATTATCCGCTCCGGCGAGGTGCGGGTGAACAAGAAGCGCGCCAAGCAGACCACGCGCCTGGCCGTGGACGACGTGGTGCGCGTTCCGCCGGTGCGCACCAGTGAGTCCCAGGCACCGCCGGTGGTCAGTGACGGGTTGGCCGAGCGGCTGGCGCGGGCGCTGCTCTACGAGGACGACCAGATTTTCATCTTCAATAAGCCCGCCGGGCTGGCGGTGCACGGGGGCAGCGGGGTCAGCCTGGGGCTGATCGAGGCGCTGCGCGTGCTCTACCCGGAAGAACGGAACCTGGAGCTGGTGCACCGGCTCGACCGGGACACCAGCGGTTGCATCATGGTGGCCCGCCACCGGGGCTTTTTGCGGCGCTTGCAAAAGTTGATGCAGCAGGGCGGGGTGGAGAAGCGCTACTGGCTGCTGTGTCAGGGCTTCAAAGGCAGCGAGCGTCGCATGGAGGCGCCCCTGCTGAAGATCACCCAGGGCAATGAGCGGATGGTGCGGGTGTCCCGCGAGGGCAAGGCCTCGGTGACCGACTTCACGCTGGTGGAGCGGTTCGGCGACGCCGCCCTGGTGGAAGCGCGTTTGGGCACCGGACGTACCCACCAGATCCGTGTGCACAGCCAGTTCGGTGGTTTTCCGATTCTCGGCGACGATAAATACGGCAGCCGCAAGGGCGACGCGCGGCTGGAGGCCCTGGGCCACCGCCGGCTGTGCCTGCATGCCCGGTCGCTGGTGTTCCGTCATCCCAAGAGCGGCGAAACCATTAAGATCAACGCGCCCCTGGACGAGGATTTCGAAACCATCCTGGCGGCCCTGCGGGCGGATAAGCGCTGATGGCCTACCAATTGGTGATTTTCGACTGGGACGGCACGGTGATGGACTCCACCGGGCGTATTATCGCCTGCATGCACAAGGCCGGCGCCGACCTCTGCCTGCCGGTGCTGGAGGACGACGCCGTGCGCGAGATCATTGGGCTGGGGCTGCCGGAGGCGCTGCGCACGCTCTATCCGGGTATCGACGACGGTGCCCTGGCGCGCATGCGCGAGCGCTACGCGGTGCATTTCGTGGCCGCCGAGGCGAGCCCCAGCCGGCTGTACCCGGGCGCCCGGGAAACGCTGGCGGCGCTGCGCCGTGCCGGGCTGCGCCTGGCGGTGGCCACCGGCAAGAGCCGCAAGGGCCTGGACCGGGTCTGGGCCAGCAGCGGCCTGGGGGAGAGTTTCGATGCGTCGCGCTGCGCCGACGAGACCCATTCCAAGCCGCACCCGGCAATGGTCACGGAATTACTCGCCGAATTGAGCGTGGCGCCGGAGCGGGCGCTGGTGGTCGGCGACACCTCGTTTGATCTGCAGATGGCGCGCGACGCCGGTGTCGACCGGGTGGCGGTGAGTTACGGCGCGCATCCGGTGGACCGTTTGATGAACTTTCACCCCCTGGCGGTGATCGATGCTTTACCGCAGTTGCTGCCGTTGCTCGGCGTAGGCTGCGAAACACACTTCGAGGAGACGGTGTAGATGGAGTCCGACAACAATAATTCGGCGAACAGCGGTCCCACCAGTAAGGCGAACAGCGGTCCCACCAGTAAAGAGTGGAAACTGCTCGAGAAACTGCTCGGCCAAGCCCAGGCGGAACAGCGCAAGACCCGGCGCTGGGGTATTTTCTTCAAGAGCCTGACCTTTATTTACCTGTTCGCGTTGCTGTTCATGATGACGGGAAGCCGCTCCGGGGACGCCATCGCGGTGGCCGAGCCCCATGTGGCGGTGGTCGACCTGAACGGCGTGATCATGGCGGATTCCGAAGCCAGCGCCGACCTGCTCAGCCGCGGGCTGCGCGACGCCTTCGAGGCGGAGAACGCCGAGGCGGTGCTGCTGCGCATCAACAGCCCGGGCGGCTCGCCGGTGCAGTCGAATTTCGTGTTCAACGAGATTCAGCGTCTTCGCGGTGAGTACCCGGAGAAGAAACTGTACGCGGCAATCACCGATATGGGCGCGTCCGGCGCCTATTATATCGCCGCCGCCGCGGATCAGATCTACGCCGATCCGGCCAGCATCGTCGGCTCCATCGGCGTGATCATGGCCAGCTTCGGGGTGCAGGAAGCCGCCGAGAAGCTGGGCGTGGAGCGTCGCGTGTACACCGCCGGCGACAACAAAGCCCTGCTTGATCCGTTCTCGCCGGTGCGCGAGTCCGACCGCGAGCACGTACAGACCATGCTCAACGAGATCCACCAGCAGTTTATCGGCGCGGTGAAGGACGGTCGTGGTGATCGCTTAAAAGTGGACGGGCATCCGGAGCTGTTTTCCGGTCTGTTCTGGACCGGTGAGCGGGCGCTGGAGCTGGGCCTGGTGGACGGCTTGAAAAGCCCGGGGCAGGTGGCCCGCGACGTGGCCGGCCTTGAGGAAATGGTGGATTACACCGTTACCCGCTCGCCGGTGGACCGTTTCCTGAAGCGCTTCGGCACCTCGATCGGCAACGGCATCGGCCAGACCCTGGGCCTGGAAGGCGGCGCGCCCACCCTTCGCTAACCGCGAATGGTAGGAGCGGGCCTTGTGGGAGCGGGCCCAGCCCGCGAAAGGCCGGCTATGCCGGCAAGCTGCGCTTGCCTTTCGCGGACGGGGCCCGCTCCCACAAGTTGCCACCATTGATGGCTTGCGGTTCTAGCCGGGTAGGGCGATGCCCTCGGCGTTCAGGAAGTCGGTTAGCATGATCAGCGGCAGGCCGACGAGGGCATTGGGGTCGCGGCCTTCGAGCGCCTTGAACAGCACGATGCCCAGGCCTTCGGACTTAAAGCTGCCGGCGCAGTTGAGGGGTTGTTCGACCTCGATGTAACGCTCAATCTGCGGGTCGCGCAGCCGGCGGAAGTGCACCGTGAAGCGCTCGCAACCGCTCTGGTGACGGCCGGTGGCGGTATTCAGCAGGCACAACCCGGTGAGAAATTCCACCGTGCGGCCGCTGGCGCGGCGCAGCTGGGCCACGGCGGTATCGTGATCGCCGGGCTTGCCGAGCACTTCACCGTCGATCACCGCCACTTGGTCGGAGCCGATGATCAGTGCGTCCGGGTGCGTCTCGGCGAGGGCGGCGGCCTTGCCGCGCGCCAGGCGCAGCACCAGCTCCGTGGGCGTCTCGCCGGGCCGGGCGCTCTCGTCGATGTCCGGGCTGTGGTGCTGGAAGGACAGGCGCAGCTTGGCCAGCAGCTCGCGGCGGAACGGCGATGACGAGGCCAGAATCAACGGCTGTGGCTGGTCGGTCATGGCGGTCTCCTGGTCGGCGGGTGGTCGGTGCGGGGAGAAAGTGTACCCACGGCCCCGATCGGGTGCACGAAAAACCAGCGTTCTCAGACAGTTAACCCGGGCCCCGCGACCGCATTTTCGCTTTGACAGGACGCGGGCCCGCGCCTAGAATTGCGCGCTTATGTTTTCAGGGCAACTGCCACCGTATCTGGAACCGAGGAAGTTCGCGGACCAGGAACGCGTCGTCGAAGGCGAAGCCCGGGTCGGGGACCTCCCCAGACTGCGGGAATATCGCGAGAGTCTGGACCAGCCGGTTCGGGTGCGCCTGGCCTTTGGCCGGGACGAAGACGGCCGCCGGCGCGTTCAGGGCCGGGTGGAGACGTCTCTGGTTCTGGTGTGCCAGCGTTGTCTGGAGCCGGTGCAACAGGAAGTCGCCACCGACGTCGATCTGATGTTGGTGTGGACCGAAGAGCAGGCCAAGGCATTGCCCGCCGACCTGGATCCATTGCTGGTTACCGAAGAGCGCATGACGCTGGCGGAACTGGTGGAAGAAGAGCTGCTGCTGGCGATGCCGCTGGTGGCGCTTCACGATCAGTGCCCCGATCCGCCGCCCCAGAGCGCTGGGGATCCGGGCGACCAGGATGACAATCAGTCCGATCCGGATAATCCGTTTGCCGTGCTGGCCCGTCTGAAGGGCCGCCGCAAGTAATACGCCGAGGAGCAACAAATGGCTGTTCAGAAGAGTCGCAAAACCCGTTCCAAGCGTGGCATGCGTCGTTCCCACGATGCGCTGACCGCGCCCGCTATCACTGAAGACGCGAGCACCGGTGAAGTGCACCGCCGTCATCATATCTCTCCAGACGGCATGTACCGTGGCCGCCAGGTGCTGCGCACCGCGGAACTGGACGACGAAGAAGAGTAAGTCCCGTCGCGCTCGGGCAGTTTGCCGCCCGTCGATGACAACAGGACGACTGTGTAACGGGAGCCTTCGGGGCTCCCGTTTCTCTATCCACGGCCGGAGCGAATTCGTATCATGGCCGCCAAACTTGCTATGAACAGGCCCTTGCCATGTCAGCGGTTGTGACCCTGGCCGTGGACGCCATGGGCGGCGATCACGGCCTGCCCGTGACCGTGCCCGCCGTGGCCCGGATTTTGGCGCGCCACCCTGATCTGCGTGTGATCATGGTGGGTGAGCCGTCCGCTCTCGCCACGGCCCTGAAGAAAGAAAAACTCGACCATCATCCGCGTGTTACCGTCGCCCCGGCGTCGGAAGTGGTGGCCATGGACGACCCGGTCGCCGTGGCACTGCGCCAGAAAAAAGACTCCTCCATGCGGGTGGCCATCAATCAGGTTAAAGAAGGCCGCGCCCTGGCGGCCGTCAGCGCCGGCAATACCGGGGCCCTGATGGCGGTCAGCCGCTTCGTTCTGAAAACCCTGCCGGGTGTGGACCGCCCCGCCATCTGTACCGCCATTCCCACCGCCAAAGGGCATTGCCATATGCTCGACCTGGGCGCCAACGTGGATTCCGAGCCCAAGCATCTGCTGCAGTTTGCCCTGATGGGGCAGGCCGTGGTGCGCGCCGTCGACGGTTTGGGCGCCCCCCGGGTGGCGCTGCTGAATATTGGCGAGGAAGACATCAAGGGTAATGAGCAGATCAAGGAAGCCTCGGTGTTGATGCAACAGGCCGAGAACCTGAACTACGCCGGTTTCGTCGAGGGCAACGGTATCTTCCTGGGCGACGTGGACGTGGTGGTCTGCGACGGCTTCGTCGGCAATGTGTCGCTGAAGACCATGGAAGGCGCCGCCTCAATGATCGGTGGCATGATCCGCGAAGAGGCGGGCCGCTCCCTGCTGCGCAAGCTCAGTGGCCTGTTCGCGCTGCCGTTGCTGCGCGGCCTCAAGCACCGTCTGGACCCGGAGCGCTACAACGGCGCCAGCCTGGTGGGGCTGAACGGCATCGTGGTGAAAAGCCACGGTGGCACTGGCGTGGAAGGCTTTGTCAGTGCCTTGGAAGTGGCGGTTCTGGAGGCCGAGCGCAATGTACCGGCACTGATCCGCGACGCCCTGGCGCCGGCCGAGGCGTCCTAGGCTCTGCCGGGCGCCTGTCCGGGCATTCACAATTTGTTTCAGGGTCGGGCGGACAGCCGCGCCCGCAGGCGGCATACTCCCGGCTCGAGCGATACCAAAGAGGCAAACGCATGTCGAAAACCGCTTTCGTCTTTCCCGGCCAGGGCTCCCAGAGCCTGGGTATGCTGGCCGATTTCGCCGAGCGCGTTCCGGTGCGCCAGGCGTTCCAGGAGGCCTCCGGCGCCCTGGATCTGGATCTTTGGCAACTGGCTCAGGAAGGCCCGGAAGAGGCCCTCAACAGCACCGAAAACACCCAGCCTTTGCTGCTCACCGCCGGCGTGGCGCTTTGGAAGCTCTGGGAGCAGGCCGGCGGCGCCCGCCCGGATCGGCTCGCCGGGCACAGCCTGGGCGAATACACCGCGCTCACCTGCGCCGGTGTGATCACCCTGGGCGACGCGGTGCGGCTGGTGCGCCGGCGTGGCGAGCTGATGCAGGCCGCCGTGGCCGACGGCGAAGGCCGCATGGCCGCGATTCTGGGCCTGGACGACGACCAGGTCCGCCAGGCCTGCGCCGACGCCGCCCAGGGCGAGGTGGTGGAAGCCGTCAACTTCAATGCCCCGGGGCAGGTGGTGATCGCCGGCCAGGTGAGCGCCGTGGAGCGCGCCATCGAGGCCTGCAAGGCCGCCGGCGCCAAACGCGCCATGGCGCTACCGGTGAGCGTGCCGTCCCACTGCGCGCTGATGCGTCCGGCGGCGGACAAGCTGGCCGAGCAACTGCAAAACACCAAATTCTTCGCGCCGGAGCTGCCGGTGATCAACAACGTGGACGTCAGTGCGGAATCCGACCCGGATCGTATTCGTGGTGCGCTGGTGCGCCAGTTGCATTCGCCGGTGCGCTGGTCGGAAACGGTACGCGCGCTGGCCGCCGACGGCGTATCCACGCTCTACGAGTGCGGGCCCGGCAAAGTGCTGTGCGGCCTGACCAAACGCATTGACCGGGGCGTGGACGCCAAACCCCTGGAAAACGATGCCGCCTTTCAGAACGCGCTCACCGGCGCCTGAGGAGAACGTTATGAGCGAGCACAGAAAAGTAGCGCTGGTCACCGGCGCCACGCGCGGTATCGGCCAGGCGATCGCCGCCGAGCTGGCCGCCGCCGGCTGGTTCGTGGTCGGCACCGCCACCAGCGATAAGGGCGCCGCCGCCATCAGTGAGTCGCTCGGCGAGCAGGGCGCCGGTGTGGTGCTCAACGTCGCCGACGACGAGTCGGTGGCCGAGGGCCTTAAAGCGCTGAGCGCGGAATACGGTGCGCCGCTGGTGTTGGTCAACAACGCGGGTATCACCCGCGACAATCTGATGCTGCGCATGAAAGCGGATGAGTGGCAGGACGTGATCAACACCAACCTGAATTCGCTGTACCGGGTCACCAAGGCGTGCCTGAAGGGCATGACCAAGGCCCGTTGGGGTCGGGTGATCAACATCAGCTCCGTGGTCGGCACCATGGGCAACGCCGGCCAGGCCAATTACGCCGCCGCTAAAGGCGGCGTGGAAGGCTTCACGCGGGCGCTGGCGCGGGAGCTGGGGTCGCGCAATATCACCGTGAATTCGGTGGCCCCGGGCTTCATCCAGACCGATATGACCGGCGGCCTGCCCGAGGCGCAGCGCGACGCGCTGCTCGCCGAAATCCCGCTGGGGCGCCTGGGAGCGCCGGCCGAAGTGGCCAGTGCCGTGGGCTGGCTGGCCAGCGATGGCGGCGGTTATGTGACCGGCACCACGGTGCATGTGAACGGCGGGATGTTCACGGGTTGAGACATCGCCGCGGAAAACCGCTAAGCTGCGCTTAGCCACGGCGTAGGGGCGCTTTTCAGAGGCGCCCAAACATTTGGAAACGAATCCGCGAAAACCGGTACCGAGAGCGGCTTGCATGCGCGAACAGCGTTCACCTAGAATAGCCGCTTATAGGTGCTTGCACACCATCAACAGGAGAGTAATAACATCATGAGCAGCATCGAAGAACGGGTCCAGAAGATCATCGTTGAGCAACTGGGCGTTAAACCGGAAGACGTTAAGCCCGCCGCCAACTTCGTCGAAGACCTGGGTGCCGATTCACTGGACACCGTTGAGTTGGTAATGGCCCTCGAGGAAGAGTTCGAGACCGAAATTCCGGACGAAGAGGCTGAGAAGATCAGCACCGTTCAAGCTGCCGTGGATTACATCAAGTCGCACAGCTGATTCGGTCACAGCCAACGAAACGTCAGTAAAAAAACCGCAGGCTCTCCGGGCTTGCGGTTTTTTTTGGGAGGAGAACGGGTGACACGACGTCGAGTAGTGATAACCGGTCTGGGAATGTTGAGCCCTCTGGGCGCCGACGTGGCCAGTACCTGGGAAGGCATTCTGGCCGGTCGCAGCGGCATTCGCCGGATCGACCATTTCGACACGGAGAACTTCTCCACCAAGTTCGCCGGACTGGTGCCGGACTTTGCCATGGACGATTACCTGTCCGGCAAGGAAGCGCGCAAGATGGATATCTTCGTGCAGTACGGCATGGTGGCGGCGATTCAGGCCCTGCGTGACGCCGGCCTGGACATGGACAAGGAAAACGGCGAACGGGTCGGTGTTGCCATCGGTTCCGGCATCGGTGGGTTGACCAACATCGAGGAAAACCACCGCAAGCTGACCGAATCCGGCCCGCGCAAGCTGTCGCCGTTCTTCGTGCCCAGTACCATTATCAACATGATCGCCGGTAATTTGGCCATTATGTATGGCTTCAAGGGCCCCAACTTCGCCACCGTGACGGCCTGCACCACCGGTACCCATAACATTGGTTTCGCGGCCCAGCAGATTCAGCTGGGCACCGCCGATGTGATGATCGCAGGTGGCGCCGAGAAGGGCTCTACGCCGCTGGGCATGGGCGGTTTCGCCGCCGCCCGCGCGCTGTCCACCCGCAACGACGACCCGACGGCCGCCAGTCGGCCCTGGGACCGCGACCGCGACGGCTTCGTGCTGGCCGATGGCGCCGGCGCCGTGGTGCTCGAGGAATACGAGCGCGCCAAGGCTCGCGGCGCCACCATCTACGGCGAGCTGGTTGGCTACGGCATGAGCGACGACGCCTACCACATGACCGCGCCATCCGAGGACGGGGCCGGAGCCGCCCTGGCCATGGGCAACGCCATCCGCGACGCCGGCATAGACCCGGCGGAAGTGGGCTACGTGAACGCCCACGCCACCTCCACCAAGGTCGGCGACCTGATCGAGATCCACGCGGTCAAGAAGGTGTTCGGCGACCACGCCCCGAAGTTGGCGATGAGCTCCACCAAGTCGATGATTGGCCACTTGCTGGGCGCCGCCGGCGCGGTGGAGGCGATCTTCACGCTGCTCGCCATGCGCGATTCGGTGGCGCCGCCCACCATCAACCTGGACAACCCGGACGAGGGCTGTGATCTGGACCTGGTGGCCAACCAGGCCCAGCAGCGCACCATTGACGTGGCGTTGTCCAATTCGTTCGGGTTCGGTGGCACCAACGGGTCGCTGCTGTTCCGCAAGGTGTGAGCGGCGGACCCGCCGTCAACGATCGGGGCCTCGCCTATGGCGACGGCCTGTTCGAGACCGTGCGGGTCACGGCGGACGGCCGGGCGCCTTTGTGGCCGCGCCACCGGGCGCGGTTGCTCGACGGCGCCGCCCGTTTGCGCATCCCGGTGGCGCCGAACGCTCTTGAGCGTTGTCTCACCGATACCCTGACCGCCGCGCCGGCCGGCACCGGGCTGATCAAGCTGATTGTCACCCGGGGGCCGGGCGGTCGCGGCTACCTGCCGCCCTCGCGCCCGACGCCTTCCTTGTTCGCTCAGCACGGCAATGTGCCGGAATGGTCGCCATTATTGCGCCGCGAGGGTATTGAAACCGGGCTGTGCAGCGAGCCCCTGGAGCGCGACCCGCTGGCAGGCCTTAAGCACCTGAACCGTTTGCCCCAGGTGCTGGCCCGTATGGAAGTGGCTCGCCGGGGCTGGCACGAGGGCCTGCTGCTGGACCGGCGTGGCTGTCCGCTGGAAGCCACCGCCATGAATCTGTTCGCGCTGTTCGGCGACACCCTGTGGACGTCCGCCCTGGACACCGCCGGGGTGGCCGGCGTCGGCCGCGACTGGTTGCTGGCGCGGGCCCGGGAGCAGGGCCGTCCGGTGCAGGTGCGGCTGCGTCCGCTGTCACATCTGCGCACCGCCGACAGCGTTTTTCTGATCAACAGTGTTGTCGGGGTGCTGCCGGTGCGTAAACTGGCGCAATGGGTCTGGCCGGTCACCGAGCCGGTGCGACAATTCCAAGAAGACTTCGAGGTTCTCTTTTCATAAATGCGCCGAAAAATACGAATGTTCGGGTTGCTGCTGTTGCTGCTCCTAGTCGGTATCCCCCTGGCCGGTTTCTGGGTGAGCGGTTATCTGCACCGGCCGTTGCCCCTGGAGGAGCCGGTGCTGGTGGAAGTGGCGCCGGGCTCGTCCTTCAGCCGTCTGCTGTCGGAAATGCGTGCTGACGGTCTGCTCGGTGACCCGTCGGAAGCGCGTCTGCGGCGCTGGTCGGCGCGGCTATACAGCGCCTTCACCGGCATCGATGCTCGCCTGCATGTGGGCGAATACTCGCTCAGCCCCGGTGACTCCTTGCTCACGCTGCTGGACAAAATCGACCGGGGTGACGTGCTACAGCGCAGTGTGACCCTGGTGGAAGGCTGGAATTTTCGTGAATGGCGCGCCCGCCTGGCCAGCCTGGAAGGCATTGAACATACCCTGGTGGACCTGGACGGCGACGCGGTGATGGCCCGCCTGGGCCGGCCCGGTGACCATCCGGAAGGCTGGTTCGCGCCGGAAACCTATTTTTATACCCGCGGCACCAGCGACGTGGATCTGCTGCGCCGGGCGATGGAACGCCAGCAGCGAATCCTTGACGACGCCTGGGCGGCGCGGGACCAGGATTTGCCCTATGACACCCCCTACGAGGCGCTGATCATGGCGTCGATCGTGGAAAAGGAGACCGCCGTGCCGGCGGAGCGCGGCCGCATCGCCGGCGTGTTCATCAATCGCCTGCGCAAAGGCATGCGCCTGCAGACCGACCCCACCGTGATCTACGGCATGGGCACCGACTACGACGGCAACATCCGCCGTTCCGACTTGCGCCGGGAAACCCCCTACAACACCTATGCGATCAGCGGTCTGCCGCCCACGCCGATCGCCATGCCCAGCCGCGAGTCGATTGTCGCGGCGGTCAGCCCGGAAGCCACCGAGGACATTTTCTTCGTCGCCCGCGGCGACGGCAGCCATCATTTTTCCCGCACCCTGGCGGAACATCAGCGCGCGGTGCGCGAGTATCAGCTCAAACGCCGTGAGAATTACCGCTCCAGCCCGGAGCCGCAGCCGTGAGCGGACGTTTCATTACCCTGGAAGGCGGCGAGGGCGCCGGCAAAAGTTCCAACCTGGCGTGGCTCGCCGAGCGCCTGCGTGAAGCGGGCGTCCCAGTGACCGTGACCCGCGAACCCGGCGGCACCGATCTGGCCGAGCGCATCCGCCAGGTACTGCTGGATCCGGGCCCGGAGGCGATGGACGACACCACCGAGCTGTTGCTGGTGTTCGCCGCCCGCGCGCAGCATCTGGCAGCGCTGATCCGGCCGGCCCTGGCGCGCGGCGAATGGGTGCTCTGTGACCGCTTCATGGACGCCACCTGGGCCTACCAGGGCGCCGGTCGGGGGCTCGACCGCGAACGTATTGCGGCGCTGGAGACCCTGGTGCTGCGGGGCCTGTCCCCGGATCGCACCTTGCTGTTCGACGTGCCGGTGGCGGAAGGCCTGGCGCGGGCCGGCAAGCGCTCGCGCCCGGACCGCATAGAACGCGAGCAGGTGGCCTTTTTTGAACGGGTGCGCCAGTGCTATCTTGAGCGCGCCGCCGGCGAGCCGGAGCGGTTCCGGGTGGTGGACGCCGGCGTCGGCCTCGACCAGGTGCGCGCGCAACTCGAGAACCACTTTCAGGAGATGCTGCAGTGGCGCTGAACGCCCCCATTCAGGTGCCCTGTCCCTGGCACCGGGAAGAAATGCAGCGGTTGCTGGAGCAACACGCCCAGGGGCGTCTGCCCCATGCGTTGCTGCTCGCCGGCGCCGCCGGCAGCGGCAAGTTTCGTCTTGCCCAATCCCTGGCCCAGGCGCTGCTGTGCGACAACCCCAGCGCCGGCCTGGCCTGCGGGCAGTGCCACGGCTGCCATCTGAGCGCCGCCGGCACCCACCCGGACGCGCACACCCTGGTGCCGGAAGGCACCAGCCAGGGTATCAAGATCGATCAGGTGCGCCGTCTGGTGGAGTTCGGCACCCGCACCGCCCAGTACAACGGCGCCCGGGTGGCGTTGATCGCCCCCGCCGAAGCGCTCAACCGGAGCGCCCAGAACGCCCTGCTTAAAACCCTGGAAGAGCCCGGACGCGGTCTGGTGCTGATCCTGGTCAGTCACCAGCCCAGCCTGCTGTTGCCGACGCTGCGCAGCCGCTGCCAGCAGCGGCATTTGCCGTTGCCGGAGCCGGCGGTCGCGCTGGAATGGCTGGTCCCCCAGGCCGGTGAAAAAGAAGCGCCGGCCTTGCTGGCCGCGGCCCAGGGCGCGCCGTTGCGGGCTCTGGAACTGCAGCAGGCGGATTGGTTCGCGGCCCGTGAGCAGCTCGCCGGCCAGTTGCTTTCGGTGGCCCAGGGGCGCTTGTCGCCGGCCCAGGGCGGTCAAGCGCTGTCCGCCCACGATCCGCGCGTGATGGCGGGCGTGTTATACGGCTGGCTGGCCCGGGCCTCGGTGTTGGCCGCCCTTGGCGATAAAGCGGAGCAGGCCGACCCGGCCGGGGTTCAGGACCCCAAGGTGGAGCCGATACTCAGACAACTGGCAGCGCAGCTGCCGCCAGCGCGTCTGTTGCGCGCCGCCCAGCGGGTCATGGAAGGGCGCCGGCAACTGATGGGCGGCGCCAACCCGAACAAAGAGCTGCTGATGGAACAATGGTTGTTGGTTCTGGTGGGCGTTGACGCTGCCGCCGGCGGCTTCTAATCTGCTGAAATCACAATTCTAAAAGGTTTGTCAGGGGGAGCGATCGAATGAAAATGCCTGGAGGCCGCAGCGGCATTCTGTCATTGAGTATCAAGGACAAGGCGGCCCTGTATTCGGCTTACATGCCGTTCGTCAGCAACGGCGGTTTGTTCGTCGCCACCGACAAGAACTACAAGCTGGGCGAGGAAATTTTTCTGCTGCTTAACATCATGGACGAGCCGGAGAAAATTCCGGTGGCCGGCAAAGTGGTGTGGATCACGCCCCAGGGCGCCCAGGGCAACCGCAGCGCCGGTATCGGCGTGCAGTTTTCCGACCAGGACGACACCGCGCGGCGTACCATCGAGAACCATCTGGCCGGGTCCCTGCAATCGGATCGCCCCACCCACACTATGTAGCGTTTGCCGTCGCTCCCCGCTACCCTTGCGGTTTTCCCGCTGTCAGCGATAGGAGCCGACCCGTTGATGTCCGACGCCGCTGTTGATCGTCCCGATCTGGTGGATTCCCACTGCCACCTGGACCGTCTTAATCTGGATGCCTACGACGGTGATTTCGACGCCATGATGGCCGCCACCCGCGCCGATGGCATCAGCCATATGCTGTGCATCGGCGTCGATCTGGAAACCTTCCCCCGTGTCCGCGAGCTGGCCGAGCGCTACGCCGACGTGCACGCCACCGTGGGCGTGCACCCCCTCTACAAGGATTCCCGCGAGCCGGACGCCGATGAGCTGGTGCGCCTGGCCGACCACCCCCGCGTGGTGGCGATCGGTGAAACCGGTCTGGATTATTTCTACGCCAAGGAACAGCGGGACTGGCAGCGTGACCGCTTTATCGAACACATCCGCGCCGCCCGTCGTACCGGCCTGCCGTTGATCATCCACACCCGCGGCGCCAAGGAAGACACCCTGGCGCTATTGCGTGAGCATGGCGACGGCGAGGTGCGCGGGGTGCTGCACTGCTTTACCGAAGACCTGGATATGGCCGAGCAGGCCATCGCGTTGGGCTTTTATATTTCTATTTCAGGCATTGTCACCTTCCGCAACGCAGAAGCGCTGCGTGACACCGTGGGCCGGCTGCCACTGGAGCGCCTGTTGATCGAAACCGATTCCCCCTGGCTGGCACCGGTGCCGTATCGCGGTAAACCCAACGAACCTCGCTACGTGGCGCAGGTGGCTGAGTGCGTGGCGGGCTTGAAAGGGCTTCCTGTGGCGGAATTGGCGGCCCGGACCCGGGATAATTTCTACACCCTGTTCAACAAGGCGGTGCGATGAACGACCTGACCGTATGGATTCTCACCGGTGCCCTGTCGGCGACGGTGACCGCGCTGATCGCGTTGCTGATCACCCGGGGCGCGCTCAACAGCCTGCGCGCCGAACGGGATCAGGCCCAGCATCGTCTCGCTACCCTGGCGGAGGAGCGCGACCGTCAGCAACAACATCAGGACGAACGCCAGCGGCGCCTCGAACAACGGCTGCAGGAGAGCGAGCAGAGCCTGGCCCAGGCGCGCGCCGATAAAGCCCGTTTGGATGAGCGGTTAGCGGGGCAGCAGGACAAGCTGACGTTCCTGGAAAACAGCCGCGAACAGTTGCGTCAGGAATTCGAAAATTTGTCGGCGAAAATATTCGAACAGCGCAGCAAGCAGTTCGAGGAAAAGAACCGCGAGGGGATGGACGGGCTGTTGCGGCCGTTTCGCGAGCAACTCTCGGAGTTCCGCCGCCGGGTGGATCAGATCCACGGCGACGATGCCCGCGCCCAGGCGGCGCTCACCGAACAACTGCAGCATTTGAAGAGCCTCAACCAGCAGATGCACCAGGACGCGCGCAACCTCACCGAGGCGCTCAAGGGTCAGGTGAAAACCCAGGGTAACTGGGGTGAGATGATTCTGGAGCGGGTGCTGGAAAGCTCCGGCCTCACCAAGGGCCGCGAGTACGACACCCAGGTGGCCCTGAAAGGGGAGAGCGGCGAGCGGCGCCTGCCGGACGCCATCGTGCATTTGCCGGAAGGCAAGGACGTAGTGATCGACGCCAAGGTGTCACTGGTGGCCTACGAACGCTATGTGTCCGCCGAGGACGACGAACAGCGGGGCCTCGCCCGCGAGCAGCATCTCAGTTCCCTGCGCGCCCATATCAAAGGTCTCGACGCCAAGAATTACAGTGGCTTGGAAGGGGTGCGCAGTCTCGACTTTGTGCTGCTGTTCATCCCCGTGGAAGGGGCCTTCATGACCGCCATGGAATCGGATCCGGGGCTCTATACCGAGGCCTACGAACGCAATATCGTGCTGGTCAGCCCGACCACGCTGCTGGTCACCTTGCGCACCATTCAGAACATCTGGCGCTACGAGTATCAGAACCGCAACGCGCTGGACATCGCCAGCCGTGCCGGCCGCATCTGTGACCAGGTATCCCTGGTGGCGGAATCCTTGTCCGATGTGGGCGACAAGATCGACAAGGCGCAGCAGTCCTGGGAGACCTCCTACAAACGGCTCACCGAGGGCCGTGGCAACCTGCTCGGCCAGGCCCACAAGCTGCGCGACCTGGGCGCCAAGGCGCGCCGCGCTCTGCCCGCCGCCTCCGACGACGATGCGGACGACGGCGCCGATGGTGGGGCAGACGAGAGCGGCACGCCGGAAAGCGACGATACGCCTTGAGCGGTGTCAGTGGCCGCGCTGGTGCGCGGCCCGCTGTGCCTTCTTGATATTTTCCTGGCGCGCCTGCTGCTGCGCCTTGGTGGGTTTGTCCTTTTCCGGCACGTTGGGGCGCGGTTTGGCCTCGAACATATCGGCGCGGCTGTGCACCGGCGCGCTGCCCAGTTGCTCAAGCACCTGGCGGGCGTCGTCGTTGTCGGCGATTAACTTGCCGCCTTTCATGTGTGCCCATTCCTTGGGAATCAGCCACTTCACCGTGCCCCAGGTGCCGCTTTTGCGTTGCCCGGCCACCCGCTGGACGCCGCCCGGGTCACCCACATCGTGGGTACGGAACGTCTTGAACTGGGATTTTTTACGCACCGCCACATGGTAGTAGTCGCCGCCACTGCCATGGCCGGGCGCTTTGCGCTGTGAGCCTTCCGGTTGAGAGCGCGCGCGCTCGGATTGGCTCATGTTGCGCCAGGTCTTTTGCGCTTTCTTGATGTTCTCCCGTGCCGCTTGAATTTGCTTCTGCGTTGCCATGATGTGCCTCCTTTCGGTTTGAATCGTCCTTAATGGCTTGGATTTATCCTGCGACTTTCGGTGCCTGGAAACAGGGGCGGGCGGCGAAATTTGTCATGCTTTTACGTTTTTACGCGGTGTCGTCGTGCCCACATCAGGTAGCGTTGAGATTCGTCGTCAAAAGGAGAGTGCGATGGCCGACAGCACCACCGGACCGGGCCGGTTCATTGGTCCCGCGATCGCCGTTCTTATGGTCCTTGGCGGCGGTGTCGCGTTGTTTTTTGATCCCGCTTCGCTCTGGCTGTGGTTATTCACCCTGGTGGCTCTGGCATTGCTGGCGCAGGGGCTGCGCGATCTGCTGCAGCACCGCCACACTCTACTGCGCAATTATCCGCTGCTTGCCCATTTCCGCTGGTTCTTTGAATTTCTGCGACCGTTTCTACGGCAGTACATCGTCGAGAATGACCGTGAAGGCCGCCCCTATAACCGGGACATGCGCTCGCTGATTTATGAGCGCGCCAAAGATCAGGTGGACGCCAAACCGTTCGGCAGCGACCTGGACGCCTACGACAACGAATTTCAGGTCGTGACCCATTCCATGGCGCCACGTCCCAAGCCGGACACCGAGTTTCGGGTGCGGGTGGGCGCCGACACCTGTGCGCAGCCGTTCGATGTGTCCCTGTTGAATGTTTCCGCGATGAGTTTTGGCTCGCTGAGCGGGCCGGCGGTGGAAGCGCTTAATCTGGGTGCCCGGCGTGGCGGCTTTTACCAGGACACCGGCGAGGGCGGCATCAGCCCTTACCATGTGCGTCATGGCGGCGATCTGGTCTGGGAGATCGGCAGTGGCTATTTCGGCTGCCGGGACCAAGACGGCTATTTCGATCGCGGGCTGTTCCGCGAGCAGGCCAAGCGGGATTCGGTGCGCATGGTTGAAATCAAACTCAGCCAGGGCGCCAAACCGGGCCACGGGGGGTTGCTGCCGGCGGCCAAGATCACCGAGGAAATCGCCCGCACCCGTAAGATTCCGGTGGCGCAGGACTGCCTGTCGCCGGCTTATCACACCGCGTTTTCGACGCCCCGGGAGCTGCTCGAATTCGCCGCTTCCCTGCGTGAGGACGCCGGCGGCAAGCCGGTCGGCATTAAATTATGCGTGGGCCATCCCTGGGAGGTGTTCGCGCTGTGCAAGGCGATGTTGGATACCGGCCTGCGTCTCGATTTCATCGTGGTGGACGGCGCCGAAGGCGGTACGGGCGCGGCGCCGGAGGAATTCTCCGATCATGTCGGTATGCCGCTGCGTGAAGGCCTGTTGTTAGTGCGCAACGCGCTGGTGGGCACCGGCCTGCGCCCGGACATCCGGCTGGCGGCCAGCGGCAAGGTGTACAGCGCCTACACCATGGCCGCCAACCTGGCGCTGGGCGCTGACTGGTGCAACGCGGCCCGGGCATTCATGTTGTCGTTGGGCTGCGTGCAGACCAAAAGCTGCCATAACGATCTGTGCCCCACTGGCGTGGCGACGCAGAACCCCAACCGCCAGCGCGGTCTGGTGATCGCCGATAAAGCGCCCCGGGTGACCAATTTTCAGCGCCACACTCTGGACCACCTGGCGGACCTGGTGGCCGCGGCCGGCCTGGATCATCCCGGTGAGCTGTTGCCGCACCATCTGCTCCACCGGCGCAGTGCCACCGAACTGATCGGCCTGGATAAAATGTACCCTTTCTTGCGTTCCGGCGAATTGCTTGAGGACCCGACCGCCACGCCTTACCGGGAATGGTGGGAGGCCGCTGACCCGGACAGCTTCAAGCCACGCAATCTGGTCGGGCCGGGGCATCATCGCAACGCTCAGGTCACGCCCGGCTGATCCGCCCGGGCCGCGCTAGCGGGTGAGAAAGTCGGCGAAGGTGAGCACGAACAAGAACATAATCCAGAGCAGGCTCATCACCGCCACCACCTGCACCAGCGGGCTGCTTTGTCTGAGCCGCATGAAGGTGGTGGCGATCACCACCACCATCACGCCGGCCACCGAAAGCCGTATCGGAATGGCCAGCGCGCCGGCGTCGATCAACGTGCCGACCATATTCGCGCCCAGTAAACCGAGCAACAGACAATAAAGCCCCACAAAGCGATGGCGAACCCGGGTTGCCTTGTCGTGATTCATTGCGCCTCCTAACGGCCCAGCAAATAAAGGCTGCAGTACATCAGCACCCAGACGATATCAACGAATGCCCAGTAAAGGCCGGCGATGCGCACCTGGCGGGCTACCCGCGCGCTTTCGCGCCAGCGATACGTCAGCACCAGCATCACCAGCAGAGCCCCCAGCCCGATGACCATGTGCAGCGCGTGCAGGCCGGTGAGCGCAAAATAAAAGTTATAGAACAACATGGCGTTGTGCGGGTCGGGGCCGGAGAACGCGAACGGCAGATCCAGGAACGGCATCAGGCCGGCGCGGTATTCCATATAATATTCATAGCCCTTCAGGCCCAGGAAGGCGAGGCCCAGGACGATGGTGGCGCTCAGCCACCACAGGGTGAGCCGCCGCCGGTGCTCTTCCGCCGCCTGCTCGGCGAGCGCCACGGCCAGGCCACTGGTTAGCAGGATCACGCTGTTGAAGCCGGCCAGTAGCCAATGCAGTTCCCGGGCCGCCGCTGAAAAGGTGTCGTAATACTGGTGGTAGTAGACCGCCAGGGCCAGGAACGCACCGGAGAACAGCAAGGCTTCGGTGACCAGGAACAGCCACATGCCCAGCAGATCGGCGTCGAACTGCTGTTCCAGCGTTTCGAACTGGTGGGCGACGATCACCGTGGTTTCGTTATCGGGGCGTGTCATAGGCGTACGCCTCACTGTCGACCCGGGGAACGGTGGCGAAGTTCTCCTCCGGCGGTGGCGATGCCACCGACCATTCCAGACCCCGGGCGTCCCAGGGATTGCCGCTGGCGCGGGCGCCGTAGCGCAACGACCAGATCAGGTACAGCAGCGGCAACAGATAACCCACCGCCAGCATGCCGGCGCCGGCGGAGGAGAACACGTTCAGTAACTGAAACTCCTCGGCGTAAGCGTGGTAGCGACGGGGCATACCGGCCCAGCCGAGGATGAATTGCGGGAAAAAGGTCAGATTAAACCCGGCGAACACGATGATCGCCGACACCCTTGCCCACATTTCCGGATACCGCCGCCCGGTAATCTTGGGCCACCAGAAATGCAGCCCGGCCATGTAGGCGGAGACCATGCCGCCGACCATGATGTAGTGGAAATGCGCCACCACGAAGTAGGTGTCGTGCATCTGGATGTCCAACGCGAGGGTGGCCACGAACACGCCGGTGAGCCCCCCGATCAAAAACAGGCCGATGAAGCTGAGTGCGAACAGCATCGGTGCGTCGAAGCGGATGTGGCTTTTATAGAGGGTGGCGAGCCAATTGAAGATCTTCAGCGCCGAGGGCACCGACACCAGGAAGCTGAGCAGGGAGAACGCCACTCCGGCGTAGATGGATTGGCCGGACACGAACATATGGTGCCCCCAGACCAGAAAGCCGAACAAGGCGATGGCAAGGATGGAAAACGCCATCACCTTGTAACCGAAAATCCGTTTATGGGCGAAGCAAGCGATGACCTCGCTGACCACGCCCATGGCCGGTAGCAGCATGATGTAGACCGCCGGGTGGGAGTAGAACCAGAATAAATGCTCGAACAGTATCGGGTCACCCCCCAGCGCGGGATCAAAAATGCCGATCCCGAAGGCCCGTTCCACGCCCAGCAATACCAGAGTGATCGACAGCACCGGCGTGGCGAGCACCATGACCAGGCTGGTGGCGTACTGTGCCCAGACGAACAGCGGCAGGCGGAACCAGGTGAGCCCCGGCGCGCGCATCTTGTGGGTGGTGACGATAAAGTTGATGCCGGTGAGAATCGAGGAGAAGCCGACAATGAAGACGCCAGTGGCGGCCGCCAGCACCGCGCCGTTGGAAAACATGGTGCTGTACGGCGTGTAGAAGGTCCAGCCGGTGTCGATACCGCCGGCCATCACCGCGGTGAGCGTGAACAGGCCGCCGAGAATGAACACGTACCAGCTCATCAGGTTGAGACGGGGAAACGCCATGTCGCGGGCGCCCAGCATCAACGGCAGCAGGAAGTTGCCCATGGTGGCGGGGATTGATGGAATCAGGAAGAACCACACCATGACGATGCCGTGCAGGGAAAACATCTGGTTGTAGGCGTCGCTGGAGAGCAGGTCGCCGGCCGGGGTGATCAGCTCCAGACGCACCAGGGTGGCGGCCGCCCCGCCGAGGAAGAAAAACCCGGTAATGCTGATGAAATAGAGCCAGGCGACACGCTTGTGATCGAGCGTCAGCAGCCAGCTTTTCAGGCCGTAACCGGCGTTCAGATAGTTCATGGCGCGTCGGTCTCCTCGGGCGTCAGGGATTGAATATAAGCGGTCAGTTTGAGCAGGTCCTCCTCGCTGATCTGATCTTTGAAGGACGGCATGATTGGCGCGTAGCCGGCGGCCACGTGCTTGCTTGGAAAGATGATCGAATCACGCAGGTACTGAGCGTCGGCGGTCACCGTACCGCCGCGTTGCAGCGGCACTGGTTTGCCGTACAGACCGGCCAGATCCGGCGCGCGTACCGAAGACGAGTCGCCGTGGCAGCCGCTGCAGCCGTATTGACGGAACAGCCGCTCGCCGTCCTGCTCCGGCGTTCCCGGGCGGTCGCGTCGCTCCAGCCAGTCCTGGAATTGCGCTGGCGGCATCACCACCACTTCACCGACCATGCCCGAATGCGACAGGCCGCAGTATTCCGCGCAGTACAGGTCGAAGCGGCCAACCTTGGTGGGGGTAAACTGCAAGCGCGTATAGGTTTGCGGCAGCACATCCTGTTTGATACGAAACGCTGGCACGAAAAAACTGTGAATCACATCCTGGGAGGTCATGCGCAGCCGCACGGTCTGGCCCAGGGCCACATGCAAGTTGTTGATCTCGCGGATACCCTCCGGATGCTGGAACTTCCACATCCACTGCTTGCCGATCACATTGACCCGTCGCACCTCGCCGTCTTCCGGCATCGGCGGGTCGAGAATCTCCACATAGAGCACCGCCCCCCAGGCGAAGAAAAACAGAAAGACAGCCAGCACCGGAATCGTCCAGCCGATTTCCAGCCAGCGGTTGTGGTACAGCAGCGGCGAGGAACGGCGGCTGGCCGGCGAGCCCCGGCGATAACGAATGCCGAACACCAGAAGCAACAAAAACACCAGTGCCACCACCAGCCCGCAGGCCACCACCATGGCCCAGAAAAGGGCATCGACCTGGCCGGACACGCTGGAAGCGGATTCCGGGAACAGCAGCAATTGCCATCTATCGTCGGCTTGGGCCATGGATCAGCGCCTCCCTTGCCGATCGTTCCCGCGGCGGCGCCAGAGCAACCGGCCCACCACCAGCGCCAGGACCAGGGCGGTGATCAGGCAGGCCAGATTCAGCAGCCGCAGGATGTCCAGAGTGTAGGTGCCTTTCTCCGGGTCGAAGTGGAAGCAGCGCAGCGCGATCTGATCGGTGATCGACCCCAGCCGGCCCTCGCTGGCCCGGGTCAGAGCCAGCTCCAGGTCCCGCCCCGAGAACGTCAGCCCCAGCAAATACGAAGAGATCCGCCCGTCGCCGTCGAGCACCACCAGTGCGGCCGGGTGGGCGAACTGTCCACTCTCCGCATCGTATTGGTAACGGTAGCCGATGCGCTGTGCCAGCGTGTCGATGGCCCCGGCGTCGCCGGTCAGGATCCGCCAGTCGCCGGCGTCGCTGTCGAGCTGATAGCTGTCGCGCAGGGTGGCCAGCGCCTGGTCGGCGGCCTCCCGGCCTTCCCGTGGGTCGATGCTGACGGTGATCACCTGGAAATCCTCGCCGGGCCGAAACTTCACCTCCGAGAGTCGGCTGCCCAGACGCCGCAGCGACAGATCGCAGAGATTGGGGCAGTCGTACCAGGCCAGCTCCAGAAGAACGGGTTTGCCGCCGATCAGCTCGCCCAGGGCGACCGGGTCGCCGTGGCGATTCTCGAAGCGCAGGTCCATGGGCACCCGCTCGCCAATGCGCTGTTCGACACCGACCCGGTCGAGGGTTTGCGACGGCGTCGGCGGCTGGGCGGCGGCGAGCAGCGGCAGGCTCAGCATACCGGCGGCCAGGATGCGGCGGGTCATGGGCGCGCCTCCCCGTTGCCGTAGCGTCGCGCGTAAATTTCCATGGCCCGTTCAATCGGGATGTGCACCACCCCGGCGTCCTGGTCCACCCAGCCGTAGCGATGCAGCCCCTGGGCGCTGATTTCCCGCAGGCGCTGCAAGTCGGCACCGGGCTCCGCTTGCAGGTGCGGGGTGCCCGGTTCGCCCAGAGACAGTTCAAAGAAGCCGGTGGCGCGCGGGCCGCCATCGCCGCGCAGCGCGAAGGCCCCGGCGACCAATCCCAGCACCAGCGCCAGCAGGCACAGCACCACAACCGCCGCGCCCAGCGGCAGACGCGGGGAGACGTCGCGTTGTTCGTAACCGGGGTCGCGTCGCGGTGCGGTCATGGGCTCTCCTCCGGGCGTCTTAGACGGTGCTGCTGGACCAGCAGCAGGCCCAGGGCGGCCACGGTCAGCAGCGCCACCGGTGAGCGCCAGCCTAGCGGCCAGTGGTGCGGGTAGTACGCGGGCAGCACCAGCCAGGCGAACTCGAGGGCGTGCCCGAGCAGCACCAGCGCCGCCAGGACCGCCAGCGGTCGGGCGCGCCGCTTCCACCTGGCGGGCAGCATGGCCACGAACGGCAGCGCCCCGCACAGCGTCATCATCGCCAGTGCCAGCCATTGCCAGCCGCCCTGGCCACGGTGCGCGTACCAGCGAATCTCATGGGGCAGATCGGCGCTCCAGATAATCAAATACTGGCTGAAGGCGACGAACGCCCAGAACAGGATTGTTGCCAACCACAGGTGCGCCAGATCCCGACGGGCGCCTTCCAAAGCCGGACGCTGGTCGGCGTCCGGGTAGACGTCGGGTAATAGGAAGGGCAGTGCCAGCGCCATGGAAAGCGCCGAGCCCATAAAGATCAGCCCGAGGATGTCCGAGTACCAGGCCGGCTCCAGGCTCATGATCCAGTCGAACGCGAAAAACGTGGTGGTCAGCGCCCACAGCACCAGCCCGCCGGCGCTGGCCGGGGTGGAGCGGCGGTCGCCGCGCCACACTGAAAGGCGGGCGGCCAGGGCCAGCCAGATCAGCGCGTACAGCGCGAAGCGAGCGAACAAGAACGGCAGATTCAGATAGAACGTTTTGTGCCGCACCACCTCGGGCAAGCCACTCAGGTCGCCGGTCCAGGGGAACAACACCCGCACGCCGAACAGCAGCGGCAGAAACAGCATCAGCATCAGCGGCAAGGTGCCCGCCACCGCCTTGAGCGGCCGGCGCACCGGCTCGCCCCATTGGCCGCCGGTCAGGTTGTGCGTCATCAGTACCGCCATGGCGCCCAGCGGCAACGCGATGCCGGTAAGGGCGGCCGCCAGCCAGGCACGCAGGAAGGCGGCGGTGTCCAGCAAGGCGCCAAGGCCGGTGAGCAACAAGCCGGCGACAGCCACTACCAGCAGGGGGCTGCTCATGGTGCGGCCTCCCCGGCGTCCGGAAGCGGTCGGTGCGCTTGCGGCACATCGTCCAGGCGTGCGTTGCGGCTCAGTTGCAGGCTGCGAACGTAGGCGATGATCGCCCAGCGGTCATTCTCGGGGACGCGGCTGGCGTAGGCGTACATGGCCCCGTAGCCGTCACTGATCACCTGGTAGAAGTGCTGGTCCTCGGCCTGGCGCAGGCGCGGCAGATGAAGGCTGGGCGGCGCCGGAAAGCCGCGCTGCACGATCACCCCTTGGCCGCGCCCGTTGCGGCCGTGGCAGGGCGCGCAGAACACCTCGAACTGTTGCCGTCCGTGGGCCAGCGTTTCCGGGTTGATCGGCAAGGGGTTTTCGCTGGCCGGGGGCCGCTGATCCCGCGCCACCGTGCCGCCGGGCACCGGCCGCGCGGCCAGGCCGTCGTCGAAGGCGGCCCCGGTTTCATAGGTCTCCAGGCGCGGCTGGTCGGCCATATCGGGTTGCTCGCAGCCGCTCAGCAGCATCGGTACCAGCAGCCACCACGTCAGGTGCTTCATGCCGGCACCTCCTGAATCGACACGGCGCCGTTTTGATGAAGGTGCTCGCGCAGGCGCTCCGCGTCGAACAGCGGGTCATCCGCTTCCAGGCACAAAAAGTAGCCATCCCGTGATGCCGCGTCGAACTCCGCCAGGTTGAAGAGCGGGTGGTAGGGGCGGGGAAAGCCGTTCAGCCACAGCATCGACAACATGGCGCCCAGGGTGGCGCCGACCATGGTCATGGCGAAGGTGACGATGGTATACGCGGGCCAGCTGAGCACCGGCCGGCCGCCCACGTTGAATGGATAATCCAGGGAGGCGTAAACCTGTAGCGCCAGGGCACCGGCGCCGGCGATCACCGCGCATACCAGGGCGGTCACGGGCACCCGCCGATCTTGCAGGTCCAGCGCCTCATTGAGCCCGTCCACCGGGTGCGGGCTGTAGGCGTCCAGCCGGGTCAGCCCGCGACGACGAAAATCGCGGCTCGCGGCCAGCAGGCTGTGGGCGTCCGGGAAGCGGGCCAGCAGCCCGTGCAGGCGCTCATCCATGATCGGCCTCCCGTTGTTCGCGGCGGTGCAGCATTTCCCGCATGTCGTGCATGGAAATCGCCGGCATCAACTTCATGAACAGCAACAGCAGCACCACGAAGACCCCGATTGAGCCGGCGTAGGTGAGCCAGTCCCAGGCGGTGGGCTCGACCGTATCCCAGGCGCTCGGCATGTAGTCCTTGTGGGTGCTGGTGATGACGATCTGAAAGCGCTCCAGCCACATGCCGATGTCGGCGATCACGGCCAGGCCCAGCAGCCCCGGCACGCTTTCGCGCAGGCGCCGGAACCACAGGCCCTGGGCGAGCACCACGTTGCACAGGATCATGCCCCAGTAGTAGGGCGCGTAGGGCCCGGTCCAGCGGTCGTAATAGACGCTTCGATAAAAGTCCTCACCGGTATAAAAGGCGGTGAAGATTTCCTGCAGGTAGGCGTAGTCCACCACCAGCACGAAACACAGCATCATGATGCCGATGCGGTTGAGGTGTGCCTTGGTGATGAGGTCGCGGAAGCCGAACAGGGCGCGCAGGACGATGGCGATGATCGCTACCGTGGCGAAGCCGGAGTAGAGCGCGCCGGCCACGAAGTAGGGCGGGAAAATGGTGAAATGAAACCCGGGCACGATGCTCACCGCCAGGTCCAGTGAAATGGTGCCGGTGACCGACACCACGATCGGCACCGCGATCACCGCCAATACCCGGTGGGCCTGCTGGTAGCGGTGCCAGTGTCGCGCCGAGTTGCGCCAGCCCAGTGCCAGCACGCCGTAAAAAAGCTGTACGGCGCGGTGGCGGGCGCGGTCGCGCAGGCTGGCGAGATCCGGCAGCAGGCTCAGGAACAGGAAGCTGGCGGTGAACAGCAGATAGCTGGCGATGGCGAAGAAATCCCACACCAGCGGGCTGCGCCACTGGGGCCAGAGATCCATAAGGTTGGGGTAGGGCAACAGAAAATAGGCGAACTCGGGCCGCCCCAGGTGCAGCAGCGGGTAGCTGCCGGCCAGCACGATGGCGAACATCGCCATGGCCTCCGCCGAGCGGCTGATGGAGGCGCGCCAGTCCTGGCGGGTCAGCCACAGCACCGCCGAGATCAGCGTGCCGGCGTGGGCGATGCCGATCCACCAGATGGTGTTGATGATCGGAAAACCCCAGGCCACCGGAATGTTCAGGCCGAAGGCGCCGACCCCCACGCTGAGCACGTAGACCACGCCGATCAGGAACAGCAGGGACAACAGCGTCGCCAGACCCAGCGCCAGCCACCAGGCCCTGGGCGGCCGGGTGCCAAGCACCGTGGCGCTCACCCGGTCGGTGAGCGCGCCGGCGCTGAGGCCGGGCGGGACCAGCGGGTCGCGGCGCCGGTTCATGCCGGCGCCTCCCGCGCCTCGAGCGCCTGGATCGCCGGATTTGGGTTGCGCACGCCGGCCAGATAGGTGGTGCGCGGCCGGGTGTTCAGCTCTTCCAGCATGGCGTAGTTGAGCGGGCTTGCCTTGGCCCGGCTGACGGCGCTGTGGCGGTCGTTGATATCGCCGAATTCAATCGCCTCGGACGGACACACCTGCTGACAGGCGGTGCGCAACTCGCCGTCCTCCAGGGGGCGGTCTTCGTTGCGGGCGTCGGTCTCGGCCTGATTGATGCGCTGCACGCAGTAGGTGCATTTTTCCATCACGCCGCGGCTGCGCACGGTGACATCCGGGTTGTGGGCGGCGGCCGGCGTGGCCAGCTCGGCGGTGGTTTCGGTGTAGTGGTACCAGTTGAAGCGGCGCACCTTGTACGGGCAGTTCTGCGAACAATAGCGGGTGCCCACGCAGCGGTTGTAGATCATCTCGTTGAGGCCCTCGCTGCTGTGCTGGGTGGCCTCCACCGGGCAGACGTATTCGCAGGGGGCTTTTTCACAGTGCATGCAGGGCACCGGCTGGAAGTGCATGCTCGGATCGTCCAGCGGCCCGGCGTAATAGCGGTCCACGCGGATCCAGTGCATCTCATGGCCGCGCCGCACCTCTTCCGGCCCGACAATGGGAATGTTGTTCTCCGCCTGGCAGGCGGTGATGCAGGCGTTGCAGCCGATGCAGCTGTTCAGGTCGATGCTCATGCCCCAGGCGTGGTCCGGATAGTCCCACTCCGGGTACAGCGAGATCGGCTCTTCCACCGGTTCCGGTCGGGCGAAGTGCGGGTCTTCCTGGAACGCGGCCAGGTCGGTTTCCCGGAACAGGTCGCGGCCGGCCATGTTGTGGTGTTGCTGGGTGCTGGCCAGGGCGGCGCTATCGTCGAGTACCTCCAGAGTCACACCGGCGGCGGAAAAGGCGCCGTCGTCGGGCATCAACCGGTAGGTGTTGACCCCCACGCCGTTGCCGACGCGGCCGGCGTCGCGGCGGCCCTGGCCGACGAACAGGGTGATCGCCCGGGCCGGCTGGCCGGGCTGGATCCACACCGGCGTGTCCAGGCTGCGACCGGCCCGGGTCAGCCGGACACGCTGGCCCTCGCGCAGGCCTTCGCGCTCGGCCAGCGCCGGCGAGATCAGCGCGGCGCCGTCCCAGGTGAGCTGGGTCAGCGGGCGCGGCAACTCCTGCAGCCAGCCGTTGTTGGCGTAGTGCCCGTCGTGCAGCGCCGGGTCGGCGCGCCACTGCAGCAGCAGGCCGTCCGGTTCGGTGACGGAAGGGCGCGGCGGCGCGCTGCGTACCCTCGGTGTCGCGGTCGGCAGGGCGGTGCCGTCGATCCAGCCCTGCTGCAGGGCGCTGTGCCAGTGGCGTTCGAAGTCCGCCCCCGGCAGCGCCTGTCGCCAGTGCTCACGCACCAGTTCGCGCGGGTCGGCGCGGTAGCGGCCGGCGAAGGCGGCCAGCACTTGC
This sequence comes from Alcanivorax sp., assembly GCA_042090255.1. Classification (GTDB taxonomy): domain Bacteria; phylum Pseudomonadota; class Gammaproteobacteria; order Pseudomonadales; family Alcanivoracaceae; genus Alloalcanivorax. The sequence continues at coordinate 31,562 of JBELJS010000029.1, forward strand.
TGGGCGGTGTAGCCGCCGAACAGCGGCACGATGGTGGGCTGCATCAGGCTGACGGTGCCGTCGAAGGCGCGCGCGTCGTCCCAGCTTTCCAGCGGATGGGCGGCCGGCAGGTGCCAGAGCGCGGCGCGCCCGGTTTCGTCGCGGTACTGGCCGCAGTGGACGCTGAACGGCACCCGCGCCAGACGCTCCTCGAACGCCAGCCCGGCGGGGGCGTTGTAGACCGGATTGACGTTCAGCATCAGCAGCGCGTCGACCCGGCCCTCGTCCATGGCCCGGGTCAGGTCGGCCAGATCGCCGTCGGCGGTGGGCGCCACCGGGGCGCTGTATTCCACGCTGGTGCCGGCCGCGCCGAGATGGTGGTTGATGGCGTGCGCCAGCGCGTGCAACGCCGCCGGCTGGGTGTCGCCGGGGATCACCACCGCTTCCGCGCCGGCACGGCGCAGGTCCTCGGCCAGAGCGTCCAGCCAGGCCGGGTCGACCTGGCTGTTTCCGGCCCGGTCCGCCACGCCGGGCACACCCAGGCGCGCCGCCAGGGCGGCGGCCAGCGCGGGCACTTCGGCGGCGGCCAGCGGCAGCCGATGGTCGCTGCTGGCGCCGGTGATCGAGGGCGTGCTTTCCACAGTGTAGAGACGGTTCAGCACCGCGTCTTCGCGGTCCGGCCGGCGCCGGCCCATGGCGTGGCGTGCGTGCACCAGCTTGGCGGGGCCGCTGCCGAGGATGTCCGCGTCCAGGTCCAGGATTACCCGGGCCCGGTCAAGCCGGTAGCGGGCCTCCCGGGGCTCGCCGAACAGCTGCCCGGTGCCCTGGTGGGCCGCGCCGTTGGCGAGCGGCTCATGGCGGTACCAGCGCGTGGACGGATAGTGGCGTTTCAGCTGTTCTATCAGCGCGTGTTGGCTGGGTGAAGTGAGCGGACCGGTAAGCAGGCACAACCGGCGCTCGCCGGCGGCCCAGTGGCGGCGTTGCGCCTGCAACTGCTCGAGGAAGGCGGCGTCGCTGCTGGCGGTGCCCCGGTAGCGTATCGTCTGCGAGCGGTCCGGGTCGTAGAGGCCGAGAATTTCCGCCTGCGCGATACTGTCGGTGGCGCCCAGGCTGGCGGGGTGCTCCGGGTTGCCTTCCACCTTCACCGGCCGCCCCTGGAACGTCTTCACCAGCACGCCCCGGGCATAGCCGTCCAGGGGCAGCGTGGAGGCGTACCAGCGGGCACGCCCGGGCAGCAGGTCCTCCGGGCGCCGCGTGTAGGGCGCGATCTGTTCCTCAGGCTGGGGTTTGCAGCCGGTCAGGCCGCCCAGGGCCAGGGACGCGGCCATCAGGCCCAGCATCCCGCGCCGTGACACCCGGCCTTCCCAGAGCGGTGCCAGTCTTGGGAATTCCTCCTCCAGCAGCCGCTGGAAGTCATCGCTGTCGGCCAGCTCTTCGAGGCTGCGCCAGTAATGGCGGCCGGAGCGGCCGGCCAGTTTACGGCGCAGGCCGGCCATGTCGGTGCCGTGTTCGCGTGCGATTATTGATGACATAGACTGCAGTCCGTCAGTCGCTCGGTGGAGGGCGTGTGGTAGCGCGCCATCAGACGCTCACCCAGTTGCTGGCGGTCGACGCCGTCCCGGGCGCGCCAGCCCATCTCAAACACCGCCTCGGGCGGACGGAGATGGGGCGCCGGGTTGCGATGGCAGTCGAGGCAGAACTGCATGAACAGACTTTTCTTCTGGGTGGTCAGCGGCATTTTATCGACGCGGCCATGGCAGGCTTCGCAGGGCACGCCGTGATTGACGTGGGCACTGTGGTCGAAACGCACGTAATCGGGCAGGTCGTGGACCCGCTGCCAGCGCAGAGGCGTGCCGTCACGCAGGCTGTCGCGAACCGGCGCGAGCATGTCGGCGTTGGTCCAGAGCTGCGAATGACAGGTCATGCAGATTTCGCTCTCCGGTACCCCCGCGAACGGGGACTGCTCCACGGAGGTATGGCAGTAACGGCAATCCAGACCCAGCTCGCCGACATGATGCTTGTGGCTGAACGGCACCGGCTGAGCCGGCGTTCGGTCAACGCCGCTGTAGTAGGGCGACTGGAAGTAATAGGCGCCCAGCGCCACCATGACCACCACCAGCCCGAACGCCAGAATCAGCGCCATCCAGGCCAGGGCATTGGCCCTGGGCCTGAAGATACGCGGCACGGGTCAGGCCCGGGTCCAGCAACGCAGGTTCCGGCACAGTGTCAGGAAGCGGGCGGCGTCGGTGGCCTTGTCCAGTGGCACCAGCCCTTCCGCGCCGGCACCGTCCGGGCCGGACAGGCCGAGCAGTGCCACCGCTTCCTCGGTGAAGCCGATGAACTTCTTGTGCGCCAGCGCGTCGCTGACGAAGTCGCGGGCCGGGGGCATCGCCGCCAGTTCGCGGGCGCCCTTTTCCGAGAGCACCAGCGCCACCGCGTCGAACACCACGGAGGGGCCGCCGTCGATTTTTTCATCGGCTTCCAGCCAGCTGCCGTCGCTGAGTTTCACGCCGCCCACGGAGGCCGCCACATAGGCCAGTTTGGCGCCTTCTTTCTTGGCCGCTTTCTCCAGCGCGGTGAGCAGGGCGGCGTCGGCGCCGTCGCTGACCAGCACGCCCAGCTTGCGGCCGGAGAAGGTTTCCGGCTGGTTGAGCAGAATACTCAGGGCCGGAGACGCCTTCAGGTCCTGGCGGGTGGGCCGTGCGGCGTCGGCGGCGCGCGGCAGCGGGCTCAGCCGCAGGCCCTTGGCCACGCCTTTGGCCAGGTCTTCGTCGATGTTGCGCAGGTGCGACACCATGCGCGCGCGAATCGCCACGGTGTCCACCTTGCTCAGCTCGAACACCAGGGCGTCGGTGATGTGGTCCTGCTCCACCTCGGTCTGGCTGATAAAGAACTGACGGGCCTGGCTGTAGTGATCGGAAAAACTTTCCGGACGCAGGCGCTGCTTGGTGCCGGCTTCCTCGGCCGGGTAGCTCTGGAAACCCCGCTGCGGATTTTCTCGGGGGCCGCCTTCGGTACCGCCCCAGGAATTGGGTTCGTAGTTGGCCCGGCCTTTGGGGTTTTCCATCGCCATGTGCCCGTCCTGTTGCAGGGTGTGATAGGGGCACTTGGGGGCGTTGATCGGAATATGAGTGAAGTTGGGGCCGCCGAGACGCTTGAGCTGGGTATCCAGGTAGGAAAAGTTACGGCCTTGCAGCAGCGGATCATTGGTGAAATCAATGCCGGGCACGATGTTCTGCGTGCAGAACGCCACCTGCTCGGTTTCGGCGAAGAAATTGTCCACGTTACGGTTCAGTACCAAACGGCCCACCGGGGTCACCGGCACTTCCTCCTCGGGAATGATCTTGGTGGGATCAAGCACATCGAAATCAAATTTTTCGGCGAACTTTTCGTCGAAAATCTGCAGGCCCAGTTCCCATTCCGGGTAGTCGCCGGATTCGATCGCGCCCCACATATCCCGGCGATGAAAATCCGGGTCCGCGCCGTTGATTTTCAGCGCCTCGTTCCAGACCACCGACTGCATGCCCTGCTTGGGCTTCCAGTGAAACTTCACGAAGGTGGACTTACCCTTGGCGTTGACCATGCGGAAGCTGTGCACGCCGAAGCCTTCCATGAAACGCAGCGAACGCGGGATGGTCCGGTCGGACATGATCCACATGACCATGTGCATGCTTTCCGGGGTCAGCGAGATGAAGTCCCAGAAATTGTCGTGGGCGGTCTGCGCCTGGGGAAAGCCCCGGTCCGGCTCGGGCTTGGCGGCATGGATCAGATCCGGGAATTTGATCGCGTCCTGGATAAAGAACACCGGAATATTATTGCCAACGATGTCCCAGTTGCCTTCCTCGGTGTACAGCTTCACGGCAAAGCCACGCACGTCGCGCGCCAGATCCCCGGAACCCTTGTTGCCGGCCACCGTGGAAAAGCGCACGAACGCCGGCGTGCGCTGGCCTTTTTTCTGGAACAACCCGGCGCGGGTCAGTTTGTCCAGCGGTGCGTAGTTCTCGAAGTACCCGTGCGCCGCAAACCCACGCGCATGCACGACCCGCTCGGGAATACGCTCGTGATCGAAGTGGAACAGTTTCTCGCGAAAGTGGAAGTCTTCCATGGCGGCGGGGCCGCGCTCGCCGACGGTGAGGGTGTTCTGATCGTCGGCCACCGGTACGCCCTGCTTGGTGGTCAGGGTGGGCACTTCGCCCCCGGCGGTCTGGTGGGTTTCTCCGCCATTGCCTTTAACGGTTTTCCGGTCGCTCTTGGCTGCCTTCTTGGCCATGTTGCCTCCTGGGGTGGTGTGCAATCCCTTTGTTCGTTTCAAGCCTAGGCCCGGGAGTGAAATTTTCACAAGACGCTCACGGCGGCCGGGCGCGGTAAAACAGCCGCGCTCGCCGGTCTGTTCATTCCAGGAAGATTGTCAAAGCGAAGGTTCGATACTTTTATGAAATAAGAAAGGCGCTTATGGGGGAATAACTAAGAAGTTCGTGGCGCTATGGAGGTCTTGGGCCTGGCACTTAAAGATGACCCGGACCAGGAACGTAAAAACATAGAAAAACCGTAAAACCTGTCGTCTTCCAGGCCCACGGATGACTAGGATGTGACAGTGTGATCAACCATCGACGACACAAGGAAGGCATGACTATGCGCAATCGACACCTGTTACTCGCTCTGTTCGCCGGCGCCGTTGCCGGCACCACTCAGGCGGCCACCACCATCACCCTGCACGAAGCCACCGACGAAGGCCCCGGTGACAGTGTCGGCACGGTCACCGTCACCGAGAGCGAATACGGCCTGGTGTTCACGCCGGATCTGAAGGATCTGGACGAGGGCATCCATGGGTTCCACGTTCATCAGAACCCCACCTGCCAGCCCGGCGAGAAGGACGGCGACACGGTGCCGGCCCTGGCCGCCGGCGGCCATTTCGACCCGGACAACAGCGGCCGCCACGGCACCCCCTGGGGCGACGGCCACCTGGGCGACTTGCCGGCGCTGTACGTGGACGATGAGGGCCGCGCCACCCTGCCGGTTCTCGCACCCCGGCTGGAGATGGACGACCTGAAAGGCCGCGCGGTGATGGTGCACGCCGGCGGCGACAACTACAGCGATCAGCCCAAACCTCTGGGCGGCGGCGGACCGCGTATGGCCTGCGGCGTGGTCGCCGACTAGTACGCTTTTCACCCTTTTTTCCTACCAGAACCGAAAACACCGGGCTCAGCCCGGTGTTTTTTTGTGCGTTAGGGCACGAATTACCTATGCGTTGAGTCACAAATAAGAATGATGTCGTACTGATATCATCCGACTACTCTAGTAATAGCCACTAAGCGTGACCTAGTATCCGCCGAGTACGAACTTAACACTAGGCGGGTCGGGCTATGCGTAATCTTATAATCTCATTCATTGTGGCTTCAGGGCTTCTCTCCGGCGTGGCGTTCGGCGCGGACGACACCATGACGCCGCGTATCATCGGTGGGGACCCGGTCCCCACGGCGCGCAGCTGGATGGCGGAAATCGAGATCGGCGGCGCCAGTTACGGGTACACCCGCTGCGGCGGCGCCCTGGTGGCGCCGCGCTGGGTGCTTACCGCGGCCCACTGCGTGGATGATTACGCCGCTCGGGACCTGTACGTGTCCCTGGGGCACCTGAACCGCCACCAACAGGCTCCGGAGCGGCTGGCGGTGCGTGCGGTGCGGGTCCACGAGCGCTACCGCACCGGCGTTTACCACAATGACCTGGCCCTGCTGGAGCTGTCTTCGGCCTCCCGGCTGGCGCCTCTGGACCTGGCCAAGGCGGACGAGATGCAGGCGCTGCGCGCCGGCGCCTCGGACGAGGCGCTGGTCGCGCTGGGCTGGGGACAAACCGAAACCAGCAGCATGTCCGATACGCTGCAGCAGGCGGGTCTTGATTATGTGTCGCCGCAACAGTGCAGCGCTTACTGGAACAGTCTCACCAATGGACAGATCTGTGCCGCGGAACGAAACCCGGTTAACGGCACCAATCAGGACACCTGCCGGGGCGATAGCGGCGGCCCGTTGATCTTCCAGCAGGACGGGCGCACCTGGCTGGTGGGCGTCACCAGCTACGGCACCGAGCGTTGCGCGTCCGGCGTGCCGGCGGTCTATACGCGGGTAAGCGCCTATCTGGGCTGGATCGAGAGCACTTCAGCCGGCGCCATGGTGGACCTGTTCAGCGAATCCGAAGGTGAAACCCTCTACACCGGCCCGGGGCGGGCGCTGTCCATGGACACCCGTGTCAGCAACCTGAGCCAGGTCAATGACGCCCGCCAGGTGGGCATCCGGATTCACCATAAAACCGGCCTGCGGGTCAGCGCCGATGACCTGCAGTGCACTTCCCGCAGCGGCTATACCGATTGCCTGGGCGCGGCCGAGCTGACCACCGGCGCGGTCAGCAACAGCCACCGTCTGTGGCTGATCCCCACCCACGGGGGCACCTTTACTGACCGCGTCACCGTGACCCCGGTCAGTGACAGCCATGACTATTACAGCGCGGATACCGAGCAGTTCTCGCCGGTGTTCAGCGACGTGCCGGACATGAAACTGGAAGCCACCGCCACCCGCAGCGGCGGCACCGTCTCGGTTCGCGCGGAGATCACCAACCAGGCGCAGCATCGCGACGCCTATAACGCCTGGGCGAGCTTCCAGGTGCCCGCCGGCTGGGATTACGACAGCCTGCCGGCGGGCTGCACCGACACTCAGCCGGTGCGGTGCGATCTGGGCGATCTGGCGCGCGGCGAAACCCGCACTCTGAGCCTGGCGCTGACCGGCGAGGGCAGCGGCCGGGTGTTCCTGGACGCAGGCGCCGCCAATGGTGATTTTCCGGCCGGTGATACCCGCTCCTTCGTGACCCCGGCGGCGGCGGGCCAGGAAAGCAGCCGTGGCAGCGACACCGGCGGGTCCGGTGGCGGTGGTGGTGGCGGCGCCGGTGGCTGGGGCTGGTTGAGTCTGCTGGTGCTTCTGGCACGCGGTGGTCGGCGGGCTGCTGCCTAGCCGTCCACCACGGATAAGTGACGTTTACGCTGCTCCGGCGCCAAGGCGCCGGCGTTGCCTTTCCAGGGCAGGGCGCCGAAACCGGAGGGCACCTTGTCGAGCAGGTAGGGCGCCTTGATCACATCGAAATAGGGGGAGTGGTCGAAGTCGGCGGCGTGGAATACCCGGGGCTGCAAGCGCAGCAGCCGGGTGCCCGGGTCGCCGGGCTCCTTGACCAGCGGGTGCACCGGAAACTGGATAAACGCGAAGGCCTCGCCCACGGCGGTGCCGGTGATCGCCCGCAACAGGTCGTTGGCCCAGCGGTTGAGCAGCCGCCGGCGGGCGTGGCGCGCCAGCGTGCGCCAGGGCAATAACCACAGCAGCGCCAGCGTGCTCCAGGTGTGCTGGGTGCCGGTGCCCACCCGGCTGATGGCGAAGCGCAATGCATCCTGGCATTCGGCCTCGGACAGGTTCTGCGCCCGACACACCCGCAGGTGCAGATCGTGAAGATTGCTCAGGTCGCGAATACAGAGGCCGCGCTCCAGGCTGGCGTCCAGCACCAGCTGGGTGTCTGGCCGGCAGGGCAGATAGTCCGCCAATAGCGAGCGCAAGGCCGGGTCCGCCACTTCGTGGGGGCGACCGATGTACAACAGCACGCGGGAAAAGCGGCTGCCGGTGAGCACTTTCAGGCGGCGGTCCAGGGGGCTGTCGCCGTCCACCAGGAGCACATCGCAGGGGCGCAGTTGGGCGCGCTGGCTTTCCAGGTCGCCAAGCGGCCAGTCGGAATGGTCCGGCTGGCGCTGAAGACGTTCACAGAGCCATTGGTAGAGTCGCTGGGAATTCATGGCGTGATCCTACAGTAGCGCCAGCGCCTGATCCATGACCGAATAGTCAGTATAGAAGTGTGGCGAGAAACGCACGCCACCGCCCCGTTCCGCGCACACCACGCCGCCGGCCTGCAGCCGGGCCCGGGTGTCTGACGGTGCTTCGTCCGCCAGCCGGAAAGTGACGATGCCGGCGCGCCGCTCCGGCTGCGCCGGGCTGAGCACCTCGGCACCGCGCTGGCGCAGGGCGCTGTCCAGATAGCCGATTCGCTCCGCCAGGGCCTGCTCCACGGCGGTCATGCCCAGCTCCTGAAACAGGGAGAGGGACGCGTCCAGCGCATGCGCGCCGAGCATATTCGGACTGCCGCATTCGAAGCGGCGGGCATCTTCGGCCACCCGCCAGCCGGTCTGGCTGTAGTCGCCGGCGTTGGCGATCATGTGCCAGCCGAACTGGCGCAGCCGCAGGCGCTCGCGGACCGGCGCCCGGCAGTAGAACAGCGCCAGGCCCTCGGGGCCGAGCATCCATTTATGGCCGTCGGCGACCACGAAGTCCGCGTACACGGCCGCGCTGTCGAAGCGCACCGCGCCCAGGCTCTGGATCGCGTCCACGCAAAACAGCACGCCGCTGTCCCGGCAGGCCCGGCCGATCGGAGCCAGATTCAGGCGAATGCCGCTGCCGTATTGCACCGAAGACAACGACACCAGCCGGGTGCGTTCGCCGATCGCGTCGATCACCCGCTGCTCTGCGTCCGGGCCACTCACATTCACTTCCACCACTTCCACTCCCTGGTCGGCCAGGGCCTGCCAGGGGATCCGATTGGAAGGGAACTCTTGATTGCTGATCACCACCTGGTCGCCGGCTCGCCAGTCCAGCCCTTGGGCGATCACCGACAGACCTTCAGAGGTGTTCTTGAGCAGCGCCACGTCCGCCGGCTCGGCATTGATCAGCCAGCCCAGGCGCTCGCGCAGACGCTGCTCCACGCGAGCCCATTCGGGATAGTCCCGCGCGCCCAGATGGATATTCTGGTCGGCGAAGCCCGCCACCGCATCGCGGGTACGACGGGGCCAGGGGGCCACGGCGGCGTGGTTGAGATACAGCACGTCGTCATGCAACGGAAATTCCGCTTTCAGATCTGCCATTGCCAGCGCTCCTCCATGATTCTCAACGGATTGTAACCGCCCTGGAGGTAACGTGCAGGGGGCGTGGTTATGTTAATCTACCCCGCAGACGAGGAGGTATAGATGGGTGACTTGGAAAAAGCCACGCGCAAGGCGCAGGAATTCCGGCAGCGCGAGCAGGAAATTCTGGACGCCGCACTGATTCTATTTCTGGAGCAGGGCGAAGACCGCGTCACGGTGGAGAACATCGCCGACCGGGTGGGCATTGGCAAGGGCACCATCTATAAGCATTTCGAGACCAAGAACCAGATCTATCTGCTGCTGATGCTGCGGTACGAGGAAGATCTGGCATCGCTGTTCCAGGACATTTCCGAATCCGACGACAAGGAAACCCTGGCGCGCGAATACTTCCGTTTCCGGATCAGCGATCCGGCCCGCTACCAGTTGTTCGACCGGCTGGAAAACAAAGTGATCAAGGATCACGCGGTGCCGGAGCTGGTGGACAAACTGCACCGCATCCGCGAAGCCAATTTCGAGAAGCTCAACCACATCGTCGAGGCCCGCATCCAGGAAGGTTCCCTGGAGCCGGTGCCCGCCATCTACCATATCTGCTCCGCCTGGGCTCTGGCGCACGGCGCCGTTGCGTTGATGCAGTCGCCGTTCTATCAGCGCCTGATCGAGGACAAGGACGACTTTCTCGATTTCCTGATCGAGATCGGCATCCGCATGGGCAACAAGGGCCAGCGCGGCAAATAAGGAACTTCGATGAGCAAAGCCGAGGAATTACTGGCGCTGTTGGAAAAAGCCGACCAGGACGAACAGGGGCTGCCCCCGGTGCACAAATGGCAGCCGGAGCGCCAGGACGATATCGATATGCGCATCGCCCGCGACGGCACCTGGTATTACCAGGAATCGCCGATTCAGCGCGAGCGCATGGTCAAGCTGTTCTCCACCATTCTGTTGCGCGAAGGCGACGATTATTTTCTGGTCACGCCGGTGGAAAAGCTGCGCATCAAGGTGGATGACGCCCCCTTCGTCGCCACCGACGTGGAGCGCGTCACCGACGGCGACCGGGAGAAGCTGGTGTTCACCACCAATGTGGGGACCCATGTGGTGGCGGGCGCGCGCCATCCGTTACGGGTGGAGACCGACGCCGACAGCGGCGAGCCGGCGCCCTACGTGCATGTGCGTGACAACCTGGAAGCGCTGGTCTCGCGCAATATTTTCTATCAGCTGGTGGACTGGGCGCGCCGCGAAGAGCAGGGCGGCGGCGCCCGTCTGGTAGTGGATTCCGACGGCGAAACCTTCGAGCTCGGCGCGCTCTAGCTGGCGTCTTCCTGCCCGGGCCTGGGCAGGCCGGTGCCGCACTGCTTGCAGAAGCGGGCATCCGGATCATGGTCATGGCGGTGGCAGTTGGGGCACTCGCGCTCGTACCGCCGGGCCATGCTCGCCTTGGACATTTCCGCGGTGACGATGCCGGTGGGCACGGCGATGATGGCGTAGCCGGTGATCATCGCCATGGACGCCACCGCCTGGCCCAGCGAGGTTTGCGGCGAAATGTCGCCGTAGCCGACCGTGGTGATGGTGACGATGGCCCAGTAGATGCTGCGTGGAATGCTGGTGAAACCGTTGGCCGGGCCCTCCACCAGGTACATCAGACTGCCGAAGATGATGATCACGATCACCACCGAAAACATGAAGATGCCGATCTTGCGGCGGGTGCGCACCAGGGTGGCGCCGAGCTCGTTGGCCTCGGTCATCAGGTGGGCCAGCTTGAGCACCCGGAACACCCGCAATACGCGCAGGGCGCGGATGGTGAGCAGGTAGTTGGCACCCGGGAGAAACAGGCTCAGGTAGGTGGGAATGATCGACAGCAGGTCCACCACCCCGAAAAAGCTGCGCGCGTAACGCAGCGGCCGGTCGCTCACCCACAGGCGGATCATGTACTCAAAGGTGAACAGCAGCGTAAAAAACCATTCCGCGCCGTACAGCCAGGTGCCGTATTGCTGATGGATGGACTGCACGCTGTCCAGCATCACCGCCGCGACGCTGGCGAGAATGGCGACGATCAGCAGCTGATCAAAATATTGCCCTGCCGGCGTATCGGTGCCGAAAATGATGTGGCGCCAGCGATCGCGCAGGGAAACGGAATCCGAACTCATGGAACCTCGGGCCGGGACATTACAAGAAGGCTATTCTGTCTTGTCCATCGTCCGTTGACCACTTAGTCTCTGGTTTATATACGAATAAAAAGCCGTCTGCTGTACCGCACCGCTTGAGGGGGGATCATGGCGCGCGTCAAAGCGTTGTTCATTTCGTTGTACCCATTTGCCTCGTTGTTTATCTGTGCCCATGCCCTGTGGCTGGGCTGGCAGGACCGGCATTGGCTGTGGGCCGGCCCGCTGCTGGTCAACGTACCGATTCTGGTGTTGCTGGGCTGGCTGGTCAGCCTGGGGCCGGCGCGCACCAGCCCGCACTTGCCGCTGGCCACCCTGTGCGCCTGGCTGGGCGCGGCGGTGACCCTGGTGGGTACCTTATCGCTCGGTGATCCCCGCTGGCTGGCCTGGTCGTACACCGGCCTGGGCTTGCTCGGTCTTTGCGCCTACCTGTTCTGGTACAGCCCCCTGCAGCGCGACGCCGCGGACGGCCCCCGGCCCGGCCAGTTGCTGCCGCCGCTGGCGTTCCGGGATCTGGAGGGGCGGCCGGTGTCCACCACCTCGCTGCACGGGGCGCCGGCGGTGATGCTGTTTTTCCGTGGCAACTGGTGCCCGGTGTGCATGGCCCAGGTGCGCGAGCTGGCCCGGCGTCGCCCGCAACTGGAACGACGCGGTGCCCGCATTATCCTGGTCAGCGCTCAGCCCGGCGCCCGGACCGGGCGGCTTGCCGCCCGCCTGGGCGTGCCGATGGAGTGGTGGGTGGACCCGCAACTGGACGCCGCCCGGCAACTGCGGATCCTCGACCCGGGTGGCACGCCCCTGGGTCTGGAGCTGTTCGGCTACCCCTCGGACACGGTGCTGCCCACGGTGTTGATCACCGACGCCCGTGGCGAGATCTGCTACGTGGACCTGGCCGACAATTACCGGGTGCGCCCGGAGCCCGCCACCTTCCTTCGCGTGCTGGACACCATGGTGCCGGCGCCGCGCTAGCCGCGGTGCTGGCACGGCCGTACCCCGGGGCGCCTCTCCGGTAAACAAAGGTTTCCGGGAATCGCGCCGGATAACCGTTCGATTACCACCGCTACGCTTTATTACATACCCGCAACGGCGTGCATCTACATCGCTTTGCACACCCCTTCCATAGTCGCAAAGTCAGCCTCCATTTCGGGGGCCTAGCGACTAAGAAGTACAAAGGGAGGGGTAAACCTTGGATACCAACATCAAACATCTCATCGGTGGTGGCGTATTAGCGCTGCTGCTGACCGCCTGCGGCGGCGGAAGCGGCGGGGGCGGTGACGTCTCCGGCAATTCGCCGACGCCCTCAACCCGCGACCTGCCGGAAGAAATGGCGGCGGTCGTGGACGAGTCCAACGCGTTCACCGAAGAATTCTGCCCGGAGACCTCGGAAGGGGCCGCCGGCACGCCGCTTGATCCGGTTCTTTGCGTCGAGGAAAGCGAAGAATCCGAAGGCGGCGCGCCGGATCCCACCGACGTGGTCGCTCAGTTCTGTCCCACCGCGGCGTCCTCGTTCGATCTGGAAGGGGCGTTCGACCCGGCGGCGTTCACGGAAGGCTTCGATGATCCGGCCGGTTTCCTGACCGACGGTCCGTTGTCGTTCCCGATCGCCTGTCTGCAGGAATCCGCCACCAATCTGGATGGCCTGCAGGACCTGATCGGTGGCAGCAACCCAATCACCGACCAACTCTGTCCGGTAGCGGCGGCCGAGCCGTCCTTTGATCCGGCCACCTGTTTCGCGGAAGTGACCGGCGGCGCCAACGGCGGCCTGCCCGGTCTGCCCGGCGGCGGTGAAGGCGGTGGCGGCAGTGTTCCTGGTGCCGACCAGTTCCTGAACCAGTTTTGTCCGGAAAGCGCGGGTGCCGGCGTCGGCCCCGAGACCCCGCTGAACTGTCTCAACGAAGCCAGCCGGGTCTACATCACCATTGTCGATATGATTACCAACCCGAACCCGCTGACCGAAGCCGTTTGTCCGGTGGAAGCGATGACCGGCCGCGTCGACCCGGTGGTGTGTTTCGAGGAAGCCGTCAGCGGTGGTGGCATGCCCGGCCTGCCTGGCCTGGGTGATCTGCCCGGTTTGCCTGGCTTGCCCGGCGGCGGTGATGGCGGCGACGGCGGCACGCCGGACGTTCCCGGTCTGGACCAGTTGACCGACGCTCTGTCCGGCATCTGCCCGGACACCCTGGAAGCCGAAGTCGGCCCGACCACCCCGATTGACTGTCTGGCGGAAGCCGGCGGCAGCTTCGGTGGTTTCGAAGACCTGATCGGCGGCCTGGGCGGCAGCAACCCGCTCACCGAAGCCCTGTGCCCCACCGCCGCGATGGCGGAAAGCTTCGACCCGGCAGCTTGCTTTACCGAAGCGGCCGGCCAGCTGCCTTCCGCGCCCGGTGGCGGTACCCCGCAGATTCCGGGCGCCGGCATGGCTCTGGAACAAATCTGTCCGGTGGCCGCGGGTGAGGAAATCGGCCCCACCACGCCGTTCGACTGCCTGCTGGAACTGGGCGGCGGCTTCGGCGACCTGGAAGGCCTGCTCGGCGGGCTCGCCGACGGTGGTCTCGAAGGTGGCAACCCGCTGACCGATGCCTTGTGCCCGGTCACTTCCGAGGAAGGTCTGGACCCGGCGGCCTGCTTTATGGAAGCCCTGGAGGGTCTGCCTGGTGGTCTGCCGCTGCCCGGTGGCGACGGCGGCACCCCGGAACTGCCCGGTGGCGAGCAACTGCTGGGCCAGCTGTGCCCGGAAGCCGGTGCCGGTGAAATCGGCCCGACCACGCCGATCGACTGTCTCACCGAAGCCGGCCAGAACCTGGGCAACATCCAGGACATGCTCGGCGGTTTGGGCGGCAGCAACCCGCTCACCGAAGCCGTATGCCCGACCGCCTCGGCGGCCGAGCAGCTCGACCCGGCGGCCTGCCTGAGCGAAGCGCTGGGTGGCGGTCTGCCTGGCCTGCCCGGTGGTGGTGATGGCGGCGACGGCGGCGGTGTGCCGGAAATTCCCGGCGTCAGCGACGGCCTGGCGCAGCTGTGCCCGGCCGCCGGTGCCGGCGAACTCGGCCCGACCACGCCGCTTGAGTGCCTCACCGAGGCCGGCCAGAACCTGGGCGGTCTGACCGACCTGCTGGGCGGCCTGGGCGGCAGCAACCCGCTCACCGACGCGCTGTGCCCGGCGGCTTCCACCGCCGAGCAGCTTGATCCGGCCGCCTGCTTCACCGAAGCGCTGGGCAACCTGCCCGGCGCGCCCGGTGGCGACGGCGGTACCGGTGGCGTTCCCGAAATCCCGGGTCTGAGCGACGGTCTGGCACAAATCTGCCCGCTGGCGCTGGAAGGCGAAGTAGGCCCCACCACGCCGCTGGATTGCCTGATGGAAGCCGGCGGCAGCCTGAGCCAGCTGCAGGACCTGCTCGGCGGCTTCGGTGGCGGCCTGGGCGGCGGCGAAGGCGGTGAAGGCAGCGCCGACCCGATTACCGGCCAGCTGTGCCCGGAAGCCGGTGCTGGCGGCCTGAGTCCGACGCTGCCCTTCGAGTGTCTGCTGGAAGCGGGGCAGAACCTGCCCGACCTGCTCACCGGTTTGCTGGGTGGCTTCGGCGACCTCGCTCCGTAACAGTGACGCTAACGGTTTGATCGGTGCCCCGCTGTCCGCAGCGGGGGCCGGTCACCGAAAACGAAAAAACCCCGACCAATTCAATGGTCGGGGTTTTTTTTTGGTTTGTGGGAGTTTGCCTTGCAAGCGAAAGGCCGGCTTTAGCCGGCCGGCGGGATTCCAGAGAGACTGTCGGTGCTGCCGTTGGACAAGTTTCTGGGATCCTGCCGGGTGGCTAAAAGCCACCCTTTCGCGGGCCAGGCCCGCTCCTACAAACCGGGCTTCGTAGAACCCGGTGCGGGCCGGGGTTACGGGTTACGACGGGGGAGGGTGTCGCGCACCTTGTCGGCCAGGTCCCGGATGCTTTGCTCGGTGGTGTCCCAGGCGATGCAGCCGTCGGTCACCGATACGCCGTATTCCAGATCGTCCAGATTCGCCGGCAGCTTCTGGCTACCGCCCTTGAGGTGGGATTCCACCATCAGACCGACGATGGAAGTGTTGCCCTCCAGAATCTGGTTGCCGATGTTTTCCATCACCAGCGGCTGCAGGTTCGGGTCCTTGTTGGAGTTGGCGTGAGAGCAATCCACCATGATGTTGGTGGACACACCGGCTTTCTCCAGGGCGCTTTCCGCCAGCGCCACCGACACCGAATCGTAATTGGGTTTGCCGCCGCCACCGCGCAGCACCACATGGGCATAGGGGTTGCCCCTGGTGGTGGTGAGCGCCACCCGGCCGTCCGGGTCAATGCCCAGGAAACGGTGGGGGTGCTTGACGCTGAGCATGGCGTTGACCGCCACGTCCAGGCTGCCGTCGGTACCGTTCTTGAAGCCCACCGGACCGGACAGGCCGGAGGACATTTCGCGGTGGGTCTGGGACTCGGTGGTGCGCGCGCCGATCGCCGACCAGGAGATCAGGTCCTGCATGTACTGCGGGGTGGTCGGGTCGAGCGCCTCGGTGGCGGCGGGCAGACCCAGTTCCGCCACGTCGAGCAGCAACTTGCGGCCAATGTGCAGGCCATCCTGCACCTTGAAGGAGTCGTTCATGTAGGGGTCGTTGATCAGACCCTTCCAGCCCACCGTAGTACGCGGCTTTTCGAAGTACACGCGCAGCACCAGAAACAGGGCGTCGTCGACCTCGGCGGCCAGCGTCTTGAGCCGCTCGGCGTATTCCATGGCCGCTTTCGGATCATGGATGGAGCAGGGGCCGATCACCACGAACAGGCGCGGATCCTTGCGGTCGAGGATGTCGCGGATCTGCTGGCGACCCTGGAATACGGTTTCCGCGGCCGTTTCGCTGAGCGGCAGCTTTTCCTTCAGGGCCCGGGGGGTGATCAGCACCTCTTGGGATTCGATGTTGAGATCGTCTAGCTGTTTCTGGCTCATGAGTCTGGATATGCCTGTTATTTCGGTGTCGACGGATTTTGGCAGTCTAGCGGAATCGCCTCGGTGAAGAAACGCCTGACGCTGGACGCCGGACGCTAAACCCGGCGCGGATAGGCTAGGGGTGTTTCCTGACGGGTCTCACCGTGTAGGTCGGCTTGAGCGAAGCGAAAGCCGACAAAGCGTCAAGCGTCCGGCGTCCAGCGTCAGGCGTACTCTCCAACCAACCCCGCAACGTACTCCGGCACCAGTTTCGTCGCCGGCCCGTGCCGGTGCTCGTCGAAGGCGGTGAGCTGTTCGGAGGGCTCCAGATTGAGCTCGGTGGTGTGCGCGCCGCTGGCCCGGGCTTCCGCGACGAAGCCGGCGGCGGGGTAGACGTTGCCGCTGGTGCCGATGCTGATAAAGCGCTCGCAGCCGGCCAGGGTGGTGTAGATGCGTTCCATCCCCAGGGGCATTTCACCGAACCACACCACGTGGGGGCGCAGGCAGCCGGCGGCGCCGCACACGGTGCAGGTCAGCGTTGGGTCCAGATCGCGATCGGCGGAGACCAGGGTATCGGTGCTCTGGCATCGCGCCTTGAGCAGTTCGCCGTGCATATGGATGATGTTTTGGCTGCCGGCCCGCTCGTGCAGGTCGTCCACGTTCTGGGTGACCACCAGGACCTGGCCGGGCAGCGCCTGCTCCAGCTCGGCCAGCGCCCGGTGGGCGGCATTGGGCTGGATCGCCGGGTCACGCAATTGTTCACGGCGCCGGTTGTAGAAGCCTTGCACGCCATGCGGGTCGCGCTGGAAGGCTTCCGGGGTGGCGACATCTTCGAGGCGGTGGTTTTCCCACAGGCCGCCGGCATCGCGAAACGTGTTGATACCGGATTCCGCCGAGATTCCAGCGCCGGTAAGTATTACAATCCTTTCCTGCATGGCTGCTGCCTCCGCCTGTCTTCTTCGTTACCGTGGAGTGTTATGGATACCATCATCTCAAGACAGGAAACACTGTCGTTACCGGCCCGGGGACCTGTCAATTTACTGCACTTTCACCAGGGTATGGTGCTGCTGATCGGCGCCGACGCGGTGGGGCTGTACCGTGACCGGCGCGCCGTGGAAGACCCGCTCGCCAACGGCCTGGTCGGCTACGAGCCGATTCCCGAGGGGCTGCGCTGCGACTTCGAAGAGCCGGACGGCTATGTGGTCGAGCAAATGTCCGGCTTTATCGGCCTGCGTTCCGGTGCCGCCATGTTCATACGCCCCGATGGCGTGGCGCTGTACGCTAGCAGCCTGGATGCGCTGCATAACCGTGATTGCCACTGGGTAATCCCGTTTCCACCCCTTAATTCCTAGGAACCGCCGGTTCCTTGACTGGAGAGATCCATGGCTGAAGAAAGCACTCGCCTTCGTCTGCGGCAACTGACCCTGGAAGACTACCCGGCGCTGGCCCGGTTGATGGATCAGGTGTACCACGACATCGGCGGTGCCTGGCCCGAGGAAACCATCGCTACCCTGATCCGATTGTTCCCGGAAGGGCAGTTGGTGATCGAGGACAACGGCACGCTTATCGCCACGGCATTGACGGTAAAAGTGAGCTACGACCGGTTTTCCAATCCGCACCGCTATGAGGATTTGATTACCGACGACAAGGTGCGCTCGCACAGCCGCAAGGGCGATGCGCTGTACGGTCTGGATGTGTTCGTTGATCCCGAGTACCGGGGCTACCGCCTGGGCCGTCGGCTCTACGAGGCGCGCAAGGACCTGTGCCGGGACGAGAACCTGCGCGCGATTCTGGCCGGTGGGCGCTTGCCCGGGTACACCAACTACGCGGACACAATGACGGTGACCCAGTACATCGCCGAAGTGGAAGCCCGCACCATTTACGACCCGATTCTCACGTTCCAGCTTTCCAACGGCTTCGACGTTAAACGTCTGCTGGTCAAGTACCTGCCAGAGGACGAAAGCTCGCGGGGCTACGCCACCCTGCTGGAATGGGACAACATCCTCTACCAGCCGGAAGACGACGGCGACTGGCCGCGTCGCTCGGTGGTGCGTCTGGGCGTGGTGCAACGGCGCATGCGCAGCGCACGTTCGGTGGAAGACCTGCTCAGCCAGGTGGAGTTCTTTATTGATTCGCTGTCCGATTACCGCGCGGATTTCGCCGTTTTGCCGGAGTTTTTCAGCGCGCCGCTGATGGGGCTCAAAACCGACCTGAACTCCGTGGAAGCGGTGCGCTACCTGGCCAGCTTCACCGAGGAAATCCGCGACGCCATGGCGGACATGGCGGTGAGCTACAACATCAACATCATCGGCGGCTCCATGCCGCTGGAAGAGGACGGGCGCATTTACAACGTCGCCTACCTGATGCGCCGCGACGGCTCGGTGGAGCAGCAGAAGAAAATCCACATCACCCCCCACGAGCGCAAGGACTGGGCCATCCAGGGCGGTGACGGCCTGCGTATTTTCGATACCGACGCGGGCCGCATCGGTATTCTGATCTGCTACGACGTGGAGTTTCCGGAACTGGGCCGGCTGCTGGCCGAGCAGGGCATGGAAATTCTGTTCGTGCCGTTCTGGACTGACACCAAGAACGGCTACCTGCGGGTGCGTCATTGCGCCCAGGCACGGGCGATCGAGAACGAATGCTACGTGGCGATTTCCGGCAGCGTTGGCAACCTGCCGCGGGTCGACAACGTGGACATTCAGTACGCCCAGTCGGCGGTGTTCTCACCCAGTGATTTCTACTTCCCCCACGACGGCACCATCAGCGAGTCGGTACCCAACACCGAGATGCTGCTGTTCGCCGACATCGATCTGGAAAAACTCAAGCTGCTGCACAGCGAGGGCTCGGTCACCAATATCCGCGACCGCCGCAAGGATCTGTACAGCCTGGTGTGGAAGGGCAAGGAAGAGCTCGACCCGTGAGGCGCAGGGCGGCGCGCTTCAGCGCCGCTCGCGGAAGGTCTGCACCACCTGTTCCGCCAGAGCTTCGGCGGCGGGGCCGGAGCCGTCGCGGCGCACCAGCGCGATCTGGTAATCGCCCAGGGCGGGCAGGCCGCTTTCCGGGCCGAGCACGCGCAACGGCGGCTGCACCAGGCTGGCGGGGAAGGGCGCCACCGCCAGGTCGGCGAGCATGGCCGCTTCCTGGCCGGCGCAGTGCTCGCTGTTGTAGGCCACGCGGTAGCTGATTTCCGCCTTATCCAGTGCCCCCAGGGCCATTTCCCGCCAAGCGCAGCCGTGGTTGGCCAGTGACAGCGGCAGCGGCGAACGCTGCACCGCCACGCCGCCGTCACGACCCGCCCAGACCAGCGGCTCGGTGTGCACCACCTCGCCGCGCTTGGCGCTCAAATCACTGTACCCCAGCGTCACCAGCGCCAGGTCCAGTTCGCCGTTGTCGAGCCGTTTCAGCAGGTCGATGCTGCGCCCGGCATTCACGTTCACCTGCACCGCCGGGTGCGAGCGGGCAAAGCGGGTGAGCACCTGGGGCAGCACCCGGGTGCCGACGTCGTCCGGTGTGCCCAGGCGCACGCTGCCTTCCAGGGACGGCGCCAGAAACCGGCCCACCGCCTCTTCGTTGAGCTTCAGCAACCGCCGCCCGTAACCGAGCAGCACCTCTCCCTCCGGCGTCAGGGATACCCGGCGCGCCTCACGTACGAACAGGCTCTGGCCCAGGGTTTCCTCCAGGCGTTTTATCTGCATGCTCAGCGCGGACGGAGTGCGGAACACCTGATGGGCGGCGCGGGTAAAGCTGCCGTTCTCGGCAATCGCCACGAAGGTGCGCAGTGTGTCCGTGTCCAGAAGGGGCAGCGACGCATTCTCCGGCCGGGCCTTGGTGACAGTCATGGCGGGCTCTCCGATCGTTCAATATTTCTGAAGGCACAATGTAGTTCTTTTCGTTGGCGTTAACAATGTGAGACTAGCATGCTGTCTTCCATAGGCCGGGACGGTGCCCGGTCGGCGACCGATCAAGGAGAGCGTTATGAAGGAGAGAGCCATGAAACAGAAGCAACGTGTCGAGCGCGGCTACCCGGATCCTGACCTGTACATGCCGGCGATGCCGCCGCTGGGGCTGATCAACGCCTTTGAGCGCAGGGTCCACAAGTGGTGGCGCCAGCGCGCCGAGCGCCGGCAGGCGGCCGCGCTGCGCCGCTCACGCCCCAGCGGCCAGCACTAGGCGACTTGTGGGAGCTTGCTTGCAAGCGAAAGGCCGGCAAAGCCGGCCGGCGGGATTCCAGAGAGGCCGATTTTGCTGCCGTTAGAGAGGGCTCTGGGATCCTGCCGGGAGCTTCGCTCCCTTTCGCGGGCGGGGCCCGCTCCCAC
>JBELJS010000030.1:0-51728 GCA_042090255.1 Alcanivorax sp.
GTGGAGATTCAGGTGCTGTCCGACGGCGCCGGCCACGCCATCCATCTCGGCGACCGCGACTGCTCCCTGCAGCGCCGCCACCAAAAAGTGGTGGAGGAAGCGCCGGCACCGAATATTCCACTGCATCTGAAAAATGAAGTGGCGAAGCGCTGCGTGGACGCCTGCAAAGAGATCAACTACCGCGGCGCGGGCACCTTTGAGTTCCTTTATGAAGACGAGCGCTTTTACTTCATTGAAATGAACACCCGCGTGCAGGTGGAACACCCGGTCAGCGAAATGATCACCGGCGTGGATATCGTCAAGGAACAGCTGCGCATCGCCGGCGACAACGCCCTGGGACTGAAGCAGGAAGACGTCACCTTCCTGGGCCATGCCATCGAGGTGCGCATCAACGCCGAGGACCCGGTCAGCTTCGTGCCCAGCCCCGGCCGCATCAGCTATTTCCACGCCCCGGGCGGCAACGGCGTGCGGGTGGATTCCCACGTCTACGGCGGCTACACCGTGCCGCCCTACTACGACTCCCTGATCGGCAAACTGATCACCTGGGGCGAGAACCGCGACGTGGCCTTCGCGCGTATGCGCAACGCCCTGGATGAAATCGTCGTGGAAGGCATCAAAACCAACATCGCCCTGCACCGGGACAAGATTTTCCGCGATCCCGCCTTCCAGGAAGGCGGCGTGGACATTCACCACCTGGAGAAGAAGCTCGGCTCATGAGCTGGCTTCAGCTCCATATCGCCACCGACCCGGACCACGCCGACGCCTTCCAGGATGCCCTGGAAGCGCTCGGCGCCGGCGCGGTGACGCTCACCGACGGCGCCGACCAGCCGGTCTTCGAGCCGCCCCCGGGGGCGCGCCCCCTGTGGCGCACCACCGTGGTCACCGCCCTGTTCAGCGACGACACCGATACCGACGCCATCCTGGCCCGCCTCGGCGACCAGGGCCTGGTGTTCGCTGATCATCGTGTCGAGGCACTGGCCGACCAGGTCTGGGAGCGGGCCTGGATGGCCGACTTCCAGCCCATGCGCTTCGGCGAGCGGCTGTGGATCGTGCCCAGCTGGAGCGACGCCCCGGAGCCGGACGCGGTCAACCTGAAACTCGACCCGGGGCTGGCGTTCGGCACCGGCACCCACGACACCACCGCCCTGTGCCTGGAGTGGCTGGAACAGACCGATCTGGACGGCAAACAGATTCTCGACTTCGGTTGCGGCTCCGGGGTGCTGGCCATCGCCGCGCTGCTACTGGGCGCGGCACGGGCCCTGGGCACCGACATCGACCATCAGGCGCTCACCGCCAGCGCCGACAACGCCGCCGCCAATGGCGTCGGCGAGCGGCTGGATCTGTGCCTGCCGGAAGCCCTGGCGACGGACTATCGCTGCGACCTGCTGGTGGCCAATATTCTCGCCGCGCCGCTGATCGAGCTGGCGCCGGTGCTGGCCGGCCGCTGCCGCCCGGGCGCGCCGATGGCGCTGTCCGGCATTCTCGCCGACCAGGCGCAAAGTGTCCGCGACGCCTACGCGCCCTGGTTCGATCTGAGCCCCACCCGGCAGCGCGGCGACTGGGTGCGAGTGGACGGGGTTCGCAAGGCGGACAGATAAGCGGTCGCGGCGCTTGCCGCCACCCCCTGTTTTTCTGTACAACAAACTTTCTATCCCTCAAAACATAAAAAACATGGCCGGCCAGTACAAAACCCGCTGCCCGCATTGCGGTGCCCAATTCAAGATCAGCGACGAGCACCTGGGGCAGGCCCGGGGCGCGGTGCGCTGTGGTTCCTGTTTGCAGATATTCCAGGCCACCGATCATTTCGTCGGAGACACGCCGGCCCAGCCGCCCGCCGCCGGCGACACGGCGCCGACCGACGATCACGCCGGTCAATGGCAATACGCACTCGACGACGAAACCGACCCCCAGGACGGCGGCACGAAAACCGGCAGCGGCGGGAGTTTCGGTGACAGCGAGCTGAGCGATTCCTTCCTCTCCCTGGACCGCGACGACGACGTCGGCCTGGGCGAGGACTTCTCCGACATGGAGGGCGCCAACCGGGCCGGCGGCAGTGACGACGCCGACGAAGCCTGGGCGGAAGCGCTGCTGGAAGACCTCGACGACGAGGACGAAGCGGCCCCGGCGACCACACCGCCACCGCAGCCTCGCCCTGCGACACCCCCGCGACCGGACCCAATCAGCGAAGACGACGACCAGTTCGAGTTTCTAAACAGCACCCCGGCGCGGCGCCACAAAGTGGCCAATGAGCGCCTGGACTACCTGGCACCGCCGCCCTCCGGGCCGGCGGTGGTGGCCAAATGGGCGCTGCTGTCGGTGCTCGCGCTGGTGGTGCTGGCCGGCCAGTACGCCTTCTTCCATTTCGACACCCTGGCGCGCTCGCCCCAGTGGCGGCCGCTGTACGCCGAGGCCTGCCAGCTAGTGGGTTGCCAGCTGCCGCTGCAGACCGACCTGAGCCGTCTGCGCGGCGCCAACCTGGTGGTGCGCAGCCACCCGCATTACCAGAACGCCTTGATGGTGGACGCCCTGCTGTTCAATGAAGGCGAATGGCCACAGCCGTTCCCGGCACTGGAGCTGACCTTCAAGGATCTGCGCGGCGACACCGTGGCCATGCGCCGCTTTGCGCCGTCGGAATATCTGCGCGGCGAACTGGCGGGACTGGACGCCATGCCGGTGGATACGCCGGTGCACATCGCCCTGGAAATCGTCGACCCCGGCGAGCAGGCGGTGAACTACAACCTGCGTCTGCGCGCCCCCGCGCCGCCGTCGTCCCGGGTGTCGCAACGACCCTGATTGATCACGGGCCTTTCCCCCGGCGCTCCGGGTCACTATCATTGTCGCCCCGCGCGGCCCGCGCGGGGCACTTTGAATAGTGTTCCAGGCGACACCTGACTGCCAACCGAACCCGAATCCAGCATGCAAATCGGCTCCTACCTGCTTCCTAACCCCTTGATTCTCGCGCCCATGGCCGGCGTGACGGATCGTCCTTTCCGGCGTTTGTGCCGGGAGCTGGGCGCCGGGCTGGTAGTGTCCGAAATGGTGACTTCCGACACCCGCTTGTGGGACACCCGCAAGTCCGCCCACCGGCTTGACCATAGCGGCGAGCCGGGGCCGGTGTCGGTGCAAATCGCCGGCGGCGAGCCCGACATGCTGGCGCACGCGGCCCGGGCCAATGTGGACCGGGGCGCGCAGATCATCGATATCAACATGGGCTGCCCGGCGAAAAAGGTGTGCAAGCGCGCCGCCGGCTCCGCACTGCTTTCCGACCCGGGCCTGGTGGCCCGGATTCTGGACGCGGTGGTGGCGGCGGTGGACGTGCCGGTGACCTTGAAAATCCGCACCGGTCCGACCCGCGACGAACGCAATGCCGTGGCTATCGCCCGCATCGCCGAGCAGGCCGGTATCCAGGCGCTGGCGATCCACGGACGCACCCGTGCCGACAAGTTCAACGGCGAGGCGGAGTTCCGCACCGTCCGCGATGTTGTCGCCGCGGTAGGCATCCCCGTTATCGCCAACGGTGATATCAACTCGCCACAAAAAGCCCAACGGATACTGGAAACCACGGGTGCCAGTGGTATCATGATCGGCCGCGCTGCCCAGGGTAATCCCTGGATCTTCCAGGACACCGTGCATTACCTGGATCACGGTCGGCTGCCCCCGGCGCCGAAGGTCGAAGACGTGGCTGAGCGCGTCCTCGCGCATCTGATCGACCTGCATCGCTTTTACGGGGACTACTCCGGCGTGCGCATCGCCCGCAAGCATCTGGGCTGGTATACGCAACACCTGCCCGGCGGGGAGGATTTTCGGCGCGGGTTCAACAAACTGGAAAAGGCCGGCCAACAACGGCAGGCCGTTGAGCAGTTTTTCCAACAGATCAGCGCCCTCGGCGACCGGATTCGAATTGGTGGCTACGGCGAGGTGTCTGCCCGGAACTCATTAGCCCGGAAAAAAGACGGAGCATTGGCCGCATGACCCTTTCTTCAATGAAGACCGCTGCTGCACGGACACTGACAGAAATGAATACCGCTGAATCGCGCAAACCCCATCTCACGCTGGCCCGCAGCGAAACCCACGACACCCTGCGCAACTGCGTGCGACGGTCGCTCGCCGATTATTTCAACCAGCTGGAAGGCGAGCCGGTCAGCGAGCTGTATCAGATGGTGCTGGCGGAAATGGAAATTCCTCTGCTTGAGAAAGTGCTCGAGTACACCCGCGGCAACCAGACCAAGGCCGCCGAGCTGCTGGGCCTGAACCGCGGCACGCTGCGCAAGAAACTCAAGCAATACGGCTTGCTCTGAACGCAACCCGTGACGACAGGGGCAGTTTTCGACTGCCCCTTTCTTATTTTTAAGGTGACAACCATGAGCAAGGCCGTTGAACGCGCGCTGATCAGCGTCTCCGATAAAACCGGCATCGTCGATTTCGCCCGCGCCCTCGCCGACCGGGGGGTGGAGCTGTTGTCCACCGGCGGCACTTTCCGCGCCATCCAGGAAGCAGGCATCGCGGTGCGCGAAGTGTCCGACTACACCGGCTTCCCGGAAATGATGGACGGCCGGGTGAAAACCCTGCACCCCAAGGTGCATGGCGGCATCCTCGGCCGGCGCGGCCAGGACGATGCGGTGATGGCGGATAACGACATTCGCCCCATCGATCTGGTGGTGGTCAACCTCTACCCGTTCGAACAGACCGTGGCCCGGCCCGACTGCAGCCTCGAGGACGCCATCGAGAACATCGATATCGGCGGCCCCACCATGGTGCGCTCGGCGGCCAAGAACCACGCCCATGTCGGCATCGTCACCGACGCCGGCGACTACGCCCGCGTGCTCGACGACCTGAACGGCAACGGCGGCGCGCTGTCCGACGGCCTGCGTTTCGACCTGGCGATCAAGGCGTTCGAGCACACCGCCGCCTACGACAGCGCCATCGCCAACCACTTCGGCAAGCTGGTGGGCGGCAAGGACGGCGAGAGCAATCAGGATTTCCCGCGCACCATCAATCTGAACTTCAAGAAAGCTCAGGGTATGCGCTATGGCGAGAACCCCCACCAGAAGGCGGCGTTCTATGTCGAGCGTCAGCCGGGCCAGGCCTCCGTGGCCACCGCGCGCCAGCTCCAGGGCAAAGCCCTCAGCTACAACAACATCGCCGACACCGACGCCGCCCTGGAGTGCGTGAAGTCCTTCAGCAAACCGGCCTGTGTGATCGTCAAGCACGCTAATCCGTGCGGCGTGGCGGTGAGCCTGGAAGGCATTGACCAGGCTTACGAGCTGGCCTTCGCCACCGATCCGGAAAGTGCCTTCGGCGGCATCATCGCCTTTAACCGGGAACTGGACGCGGCCACCGCCAAGGCGATTGTCGATCGTCAGTTCGTGGAAGTAATCATCGCGCCCAAGGTGTCCGAAGAGGCCCTCGCCATCACCGCCGCCAAGAAGAACGTGCGCGTGCTGGTGTGCGGCGAATGGGACGGCGCTCTCGATGATTCCGCGGCGGCGCTCGATAGCCCCGCCGCCGGCGCTACCGCCCGCCTGGACTACAAGCGCGTCAACGGTGGGCTGCTGGTGCAGGACCGGGACGTGGGCATGATCACCGAGAAAGACCTCAAGGTGGTAACCAAGCGCGCCCCCACCGAAGCGGAACTGCACGACGCGATCTTCGCCTGGAAGGTGGCCAAGTTCGTCAAGTCCAACGCCATTGTCTACGCCAAGAACCGGCAGACCGTGGGCGTCGGCGCCGGCCAGATGAGCCGCGTTAATTCCGCGCGCATCGCCGCCATCAAGGCCGAGCACGCGGGCCTGGAAGTGGCCGGTTCGGTGATGGCCTCCGACGCCTTCTTCCCGTTCCGCGACGGCCTGGACAACGCCGGCCAGGCGGGCATCCGCTGCGTGATCCAGCCGGGCGGCTCGATCCGCGACGAAGAAGTGATCGCCGCCGCCGACGAGGCGGACATCGCCATGGTGTTCACCGGCATGCGTCATTTCCGGCACTAACGCTGGACGCTGGACGCTGGACGCCAGACGCCTGACGCCTGACGCTCAACCCGGAGCGGCAATGATCGGATTGTTTACTTCACGGGCTTTGCAGTAAACGCACCCGGCCTTTCCGCCGGGGTTTTAGCGTCCGGCGTCAGGCGTCAGGCGTCCAGCGCCCGGCGCCCGGCGCCCAACAACAAATCCATCCACAGCCAATGGAACACACCATGAAGGTCCTGATCATCGGCGGCGGTGGCCGCGAGCACGCCCTGGCCTGGAAAGTCGCGCAAGCGGAACAGGTGGAGAAAGTGCTGGTGGCGCCGGGCAACGCCGGCACCGCCCGCGATGCCAAGCTGGAAAACGTGGCGCTGGACGTCAACGATCAGACCGGCCTCGCCGACCTGGCCGAGCGGGAAGGCGTAGCGCTCACCATCGTTGGCCCCGAGGCGCCGCTGGTGGACGGCCTGGTGGACTACTTCCAGAGCCGCGGCCTGAAATGCTTCGGCCCCGGCAAGGCCGCCGCCCAGCTGGAAGGCTCCAAGGCCTTCACCAAGGACTTTCTCGCCCGCCAGAACATTCCCACCGCCGCCTACGGCAACTTCACCGACGTTAACGACGCGCTCGCCTATGTGCGCGAACAGGGCGCGCCGATCGTGATCAAGGCCGACGGCCTGGCCGCCGGCAAGGGCGTGATCGTGGCGATGACCCTGGACGAGGCGGAAGCCGCCGTGCGCGACATGCTCGACGGCAACAAATTCGGCGACGCCGGCCACCGGGTGGTGGTGGAGGAATTCCTCGACGGCGAGGAAGCCAGCTTCATCGTCATGGTGGACGGCGAGCACATCCTGCCGATGGCCACCAGCCAGGACCACAAGCGCGTCGGCGACGGCGACACCGGCCCCAACACCGGCGGCATGGGCGCCTACTCCCCGGCGCCGGTAGTCACCGACCAGGTTCACCAGCGCATCATGGAACAGGTGATCCGCCCCACCGTCGCCGGCATGGCCGCCGAAGGCATGCCCTACACCGGCTTCCTGTACGCCGGCCTGATGATCAGCCCGGACGGCCACCCCAAGGTGATCGAGTACAACTGCCGCTTCGGCGACCCGGAAACCCAGCCGATCATGATGCGTCTGAACAGCAGCCTGGCCGACCTCTGCCTGGCGGCGCTGGACGGCGCCCTGGACACCGCCACGGCGGACTGGGACCCGCGCCCCGCCCTGGGCGTAGTGCTCGCCGCCGGCGGCTACCCGGACGCCTACCGCAAGGGTGATGCGATCCACGGCCTGGACGGCGCCGATTCGGACACCGTCAAAGTGTTCCACGCCGGCACCCGCGAGGACGACGGCCAGGTGGTGACCAGCGGCGGCCGCGTGCTGTGCGTCACCGCCCTGGGCGACACCGTGGCCCAGGCCCAGCAGCGCGCCTACCAGGCGGTACAGGGTATCGGCTGGGACGACGCCTATCACAGAAGCGACATCGGCTACCGTGCAGTAGCACGGGAAAAGGCTTAGCATACCCCCTCAGAATAACGAATGAGAAAGCCCCGGCGGGGACGACGCCGGGGCGCCAATGGGGGAGTCATGACCGCATCCACACCGGTGGGCACCACCGGCGCGCCCGACGTGTCCCGTCTGAACGCCTTTATTCCCTTCGACGGCCTGAGCCTGTCGCACCTGCGCGAAATCGAACAGCAGATCACCGTGCACCGGCTCCCCGCCGGACGGTTGCTGTTCAAGCGGGGCCAGGCCGGCGACCGGGCCTACTTCCTGATCGACGGTGAGCTGGACCTGATCGACGCCGGCTTCACGGTGCGCCCGTTCGCCGCCGACGACGATGAGAACTACCTGGCCGTGGATAACTACCCCCGCCATACCGTCAACGCCATCACCCGCGACAGCGCCACGCTCTACAGCATCGACCGGGACAAGCTGGACCTGCTGATGGCCTGGACCCAGGCCACCGAGCTGGTTCCCGGGGAGCAGGACAGCAACGGCGAAGACCATAATTGGATGGACGCGCTGCTCGCCTCGGGGCTGTTCGCGCAGATGCCGCCGGCCAAGCTGCACTCCCTGTTCGTGAAGTTCCAACCCCGCGAGGTGGAACTGGGCGAGACCGTGGTCCGCGAAGGCGAAAGCGGCGAGACGTTTTACGTGATCAAGCGCGGCAAGGCCATGGTCAGCCGGGCCGGCGCCGGCGGCGATCAGCCGGTGGCGGGCCTGACCGCCGGCCGCTTCTTCGGCGAGGACGCGCTGATCAGCGACCAGCCGCGCAACGCCACCGTGACCATGACCAGCGATGGCGAGCTGATGTGCCTGGACAAAGCCGACTTCCAGGCCATTCTTCAGGCCACGGTGATCCGCCGCCTCAGCGAGGATCAGTTGGAGGACCGAGTGCTGGAAGGCGAGCGGGCCCATGTGTTGATCGACGTGCGCCTGCCCATGGAAGCGCGCCATGATCTGATTCCCGGTGCCCGCAACCTGCCGCTCAACCAATTGCGCGAGCAGGCCCCGAAGCTGGAGAAAGAATTCACCTATATCCTCTGCGCCGAAGGTCGACGCAGTGAACTGGGAGCCTATATCCTCTCCGAGGCGGGCTTGGACGCCTATGTGCTGGATCGGGGGCATGATGACAATAGGGAAGAAGAACACAACGAACGGGACGTCGTCACGGCCCACGCCGAGGGCTGAGTACGCCCGGGCATCTCGGGCTTGGGCGCGCTGGCTCACCGGCCTGCTGATGCTGTTGGCGACCGCTGCCCAGGGGGCACCGCCGCCACCCTATGTGGTCAGCAGCCTGCCCGACAACGCGCGCCTCACCATTTACTCGGAATACCTGCCCGACCCGGACGGTACGTTGAGCCTGGAAGCGGTCACCGCCGGCGATTACGATGGCCGCTTCAAGCCCGCCTCCCGCTTCGTGGAACGGCTGGGCCTGAGCGATCACGCCTGGTGGGTGCGCATCGCGGTGCAGAACGAACTGGGCCATCAGCGCCGCTTTGCCCTAATGCAGGGGCCCCGCCACTATTTCGACAGCGCGTTCTTCCTGCCCGGCGACGGCGGCTACCGCGCGGCCGGGCCCGGTGAGCGTTTCGTCCACCGCACGCCGGTCTATCTGGTCGACCTGCCGCCCGGCGAGCCGCGGGTGTTCTACTGGCGGGTCAATCCGCGCGGCAGTCTGGTTTATTCCATCAAACTGAGCACGCTGCCCGCCGCCCTCGGCAACGACCCTCTGTTCGCGTTGTATTGGCTGCTGTTCGGCGTGATGTTGGCCCTGGCGGCCTACAACGGCCTGGTGGCGTTAATGCGCGGCGGCCTCAGCCACGGCTACCACGCCGGCTTCCTGCTCGCCTTGGCCGGCCTGGTTCTGTTTTCTTCCGGCATCCTTGCCGGCCATTCATTGATCGGCGCCGGGCTGCCGCAACTCAAAATGGGCAGCCTGATGCTGGCTATCCTGTGCGCCTGTGGCGTAGGTCGCACCTTCGTGGACAGCCGCCACAACGCGCCGCTGCTGGACCGCCTGCTGCGCGGTCTGGCGCTACTGGCCCTGCTGTCCCTGCTAGCGGTGCCCTGGCTGCCGATCGCCGGCGCCCTGGCCGCCGCCTTCGGGCTGGGCCTCGCCGCCGCGGCCTTACTGGTGGCTCTGGGCTACCAGGCCTGGCACCGGGAAGTGCCGCTCGGCGCTCTGTATTTCTTCACCAGCCTGCTGGTGGGCAGCCCGGTAGTGCTGGCCTGCCTGACCATGCTCGGCCTGATACAAAGCAATGTGGACCTGGGCCTGTGCGTGATGATTACCGTCAACCTGGCCGGCTTCATCCAGGCCGCCGGGCTGCGCATCCAGCATCACCAGCACCTGCATATGAAGATGGAGCGCCGGCGCAGCCAGAGCGTGGCGGAGACCGTCGACACCACCCGCCGCGAGACCCTGGCGCGCATGGGCCATGACGTACGCACACCGTTGAGCGGCATTCTTGGCATGGCGGAGATTCTCGAGGACACCCCGCTGACGCCCAACCAGAAAGACTGCGTGGGTGGCATCCGCAATGCTGGAGAGAGCCTGCTCAAGATCATCAACGACGTACTGGAATACTCCCAGTTATCCGATCAGGGCGCGGACATTAATCGCGAGGCCCTGGACGCCAACGAACTGCTGATGGGCGCGGTGGATCTGTTCCGCGAACGGGCCGAAGAGAAACAGGTGGAGCTGATCACCCACGTGCACACCAACCTGCCGGCCCGCATGGAAGGCGACCCCGGCCGGCTGCGCCAGGTGCTGACCAACCTGATGGGCGCCTTCATACGCCATGCGCAGCCCGGCGAACTGATCATCGACATTTCCCTGGAGCCCACCGGCCGGGCTGGCCAGGTGCGTTTTGAATTCAGCGGCAGCGCCCTGCGCTCCGGCACCTTCCGCGCCCTGCGCGACCCCGCCGCCCGCCAGGACAGCAGCAACCTCAACCTGTCGATCGCCGAGCAGCTGGTGGACGCCATGCAGGGCCGCGCCGGGGAACGCGACGAACACGGCGGCGACGTGGCCTACTGGTTCGTGCTGCCGTTGCCGGCCATGGACGCGCCACCGAGCGGGCCGGATACCGACATCAGCGCGTTGCAGGGCCGCAGCATGCTGGTGGTGGACGACTCCAGCACCGTCACCCGGGTGATCCGCCATCTGGCCCTGGGCTGGGGTATGCGCGTCACCGCCTGCCACGACCCGCGCGAGGCGCTGGCGTCCCTGCGCACCCAGGCCAACATTAACGAGCCCTACGACATTGTCCTGCTCGATCACCACATGCCGGGCATGAACGGCCTGCAGCTGGCGGCACGCATCCACGAGGACCCGGTGATCACCCATCCCACCACGTTAATCATGCTCACCGGGGTGAATAACGCGCCCACCGCCACCGAAGCCCGCAACGTGAGCATCCACCGGGTGCTCACCAAGCCGGTGTCGGCGCCGCGCCTGAAGCAGGCGCTGGCGGAAGAGATGGGGCTGCGCCGGCCGGTGCGCGAGCACGGCCAGCCCGCCACCCCGGACCCGGGCCTGAAACTGCTGGTGGTGGAGGACCACAAGCTCAGCCAGAAAGTGATTCGCGGCATGCTCAGCAAGCTGGGGCTGAGCGCCGAACTGGCCGCCAACGGCAAGGAAGCGCTGGCGATGGCCATGGAAAACCGCTACGACCTGATCCTGATGGATTGTGAAATGCCCGAGATGGACGGCTTCGAAGCCACCCAGCGGATCCGCGAGTTCGAGCGCGACCAGGGTCTGGTGGCGGTGCCGATCGTCGCCCTCACCGCCCACATTTTGCGCGAACACCGCGAGCGCAGCCTGGCCTCGGGGATGAACGCGCACATCCCCAAACCGGTGGAGATGAGCGTACTGCGCGAGGCGCTGGTGCGCTTTACCCGGAAGGCGCCGCGGCCAATAGACGACGACGCCAACTGACCGGTGACTCACCGCGCCAGCGGCGGAACGCGCGGCTGAACGAGCTGGACTCGGCGAACCCCAGCAACAACGCGATTTCCGTGAGGTTGAGCGCCGGGTCGCGCAGGTAGAGCTCGGCCAGGCTGCGGCGCAGGCCATCCAGCACTTCCTGATACGCCAAGCCCTGGCGCTGCAGCCGGCTCTGCAGGGTACGCACGGTGACACCTAGCTCGCCGGCCACCGCTTCCACGGTGGGGTCGCCGCTGCCCAGACGACGGTAGATCGCCGCGCGCACCCGGCTGAGCAGATTGCCGTGGGCGTCGAAATCCGCCAGCAAGGCCCCGGCTTCTTTCTCCATCATCCGCCCCAGCCCGGGGTCAGCGCTTTCCAGGGAATGGCGCAATAACGCCGTCGGCAAGCGCACGCCATCGAACGCCGCGTCAAAGCGCACCGGCGCCTGAAACCAGTCCCGGTAACGGGCCGCGTCCGCCGGCGGTGGATGGCGAAAACACACCTCCACCGGCGCCGCACCGGGCGGCATCAGCGGCCGCATGAAGGTCACCCAACCGGTGATCGCCGCCTCGGTGAGCATGCGCCCCGGCTCACCCACCACCGGGCACTGCCAGGACAAGCGCACCTGATCGCCCTCGTCGTGGCGTTCGGTGCGACCGAGATTGCCGGACAGCTTCTCAAAGCGCATCAGCCTCTCGATGGCTTCGTCCAGATCCCGGCTGGCCAGAATCACATAGCCCAGCACCTGATAGGAGCGGGGCCGCACCCGGCGCCCGGTTTCAAAACCCAGACCGGGGTCGCCGCAGGCTTCCAGAATCACCAGAAACAGCCGCATTACGTCGAGCAACGGCAACAGCCGCCCCGGATCGCTGAACACGGTGCCGTCGATGCCCGCCTGTTCCAGCACCGTGGCCCGTTGCAAACGATAGTGCGCCAGCAGATCCGGCAGCACCGAGTCGACAAAGGCGGCGGACACGCTGCGGTCGGTGCCGGCCACCGCGGGACTGATGTGCATAAGCCCCTGCCCCCCTGGTTCACTGTTTAATGAAGCGGTTATGCTAGCATGCCCGCGACTGGCGCCCGGAGACCGGAACGATGACCGAACGACACTTCAGCCCCATGGACCGCCTGCTCAGCCGAGTAGACAGCGCACTGCGCACCTTGTCGCCGGGCTCCGCCCGCGCCGAGCGTCAGCCGCCGAACGCGGAGCCGCGGCCCGAGGCGCCATTGAGCCCCCAGGAGCGCCGCCACGTCACCGGCCTGATGCGCATCAACCATACCGGTGAAGTGTGCGCCCAGGCGCTCTACCAGGGCCAGGCCAGCACCGCCACCCTGCCCCACGTGCGCCATGCCATGGAAGAGGCGGCCCGCGAAGAAGAAGACCACCTGTCCTGGTGCGACGACCGCATCCGTGAACTGGGCGGCGTGCCCAGCCGGCTGAACCCGCTGTTCTACGCCGTCAGCTACGCGCTCGGCGCTGGCGCCGGCCTGGCCGGCGACCGCTGGAGCCTGGGGTTCGTATCGGAAACCGAGCACCAGGTGGTGCGCCACCTGGAAAATCACCTCACCCGGCTGCCGGACGGCGACCGTCGCAGCCGCGCCATCCTCGAACAAATGCGCGAGGACGAGCTGCGCCACGCGGTCACCGCCGAAGGTGCCGGCGGCGCGCCCCTGCCGCCGCCCATCAAAGGCGCCATGGCGCTGATGAGCAAAGTCATGACGTTCACCACCTACCGGATCTAGTTGACAGTTGATAGTGGACATTTGACAGCTCGCGGGCGAAACCTCTACCAACCTGAAACGAAAGAGGCCGCGCCCCTGGTTTAGGACGCGGCCTCTTTGTGGGAGCTTGCCTGCAAGCGAAAGGCCGGCAAAGCCGGCCGGCGGGATACCAGAGACGCCAATTGTGCTGCCGTTAGAGAGGGCTCTGGGATCCTGCGGGGCAACCTTTGCCGGGAGCTTCGCTCCCTTTCGCGGGCGAGGCCCGCTCCTACAAACCTGGCTTCGTAGTGATTCGGGAGTTACATGTTTCTGCTGTAGAAGATCTCGAGCATTTCGGTCTGCAGGCGTTCGCGGATGTTGGCCAGTTCCTTGTCGTCGAACTCATCACTGCCGGCACCGAACAGGTAGTTGTTGATGTCGAATTCCTTGAGCAGCATCTTGGTGTGGAAGATGTTCTCCTGGTACACGTTCACATCGATCATCTGGTACCCGTTCTGGGTGTCCTCGGTGAGGAAGTTCTGAATCGAGTTAATGTCGTGGTCGATGTAGTGCTTGGTGCCGTCCACGTCGCGGGTCATGCCGCGCACCCGGTAATCGATGGTGACGATGTCGGAATCAAAGCTGTGGATCAGGTAGTTCAACGCCCGCAGCGGTGAGATCACGCCGCAGGTGGAGACGTCCACATCCACCCGGAAGGTGGAAATACCGTTGTCCGGGTGCGACTCCGGATAGGTGTGCACCGTCACGTGGCTCTTGTTCAGGTGGGCGACCACCGAATCCGGCAACGGCCCCGGGGCTTCCTCGTCCCAGTCTCCGTCGGTGGGCGGGGATTCGTGCTCGGCGATCAGCATGGTCACGCTGGCGCCCTGGGGGTCATAATCCTGGCGGGCAATATTCAGGATGTTGGCGCCGATAATCCGGGTCACGTTGGTGAGGATTTCGGTAAGACGCTCGGCGTTGTACAGCTCGTCGATATATTCGATGTATTCCTTGCGATGCTGCTCGGTTTTCGCGTAAGCGATATCGAAGATATTAAAGCTGAGGGATTTGGTCAGGTTGTTAAAACCATGAACCGAAATTTTCGGATTGGGATCTTTCACCACGGCGTTATTTCCCCGCTGGCCGTTATCAGGATTCGATGCTGTAGCTGTGCGTCACTTCCACGCCACCACGCGTCAGCATAATGGCGGCGGAGCAATACTTCTCCGCGGACAGTTCCACGGCCCGCTTGACCTGATTTTCCTTGAGGTTATTGCCACTGACCCGGAAATGCAGGTGAATTTTGGTAAAAACCGACGGAATCTCGTCCTCGGCCCGTTCGGCTTCCATCTCGCAGCGACAGCCGGTGACGTCCTGGCGGGCTTTGCGCAGGATATGCACCACATCGAAGCTGGAACAGCCGCCGACACCCATCAATACGGTTTCCATGGGCCGCGCGCCACGGTTTTTACCGCCGTGATCCGGCGGCCCGTCCATCACCAGAGTATGGCCGGTTTCAGACTCGGCCTGGAAACAGACATCGCCCTGCCAATCAAC
Organism: Alcanivorax sp.; assembly: GCA_042090255.1. Classification (GTDB taxonomy): domain Bacteria; phylum Pseudomonadota; class Gammaproteobacteria; order Pseudomonadales; family Alcanivoracaceae; genus Alloalcanivorax. The sequence continues at coordinate 14,658 of JBELJS010000030.1, forward strand.
CACCGCTTTCATTCGAGTCTCCTGCTCACGCCCTCGCGGAATGGCCGCGAAGACTACCACAGAGCTCCCCCGCGCCATACCCCGGCGAACGTAGAACCCCGCGGGGCTGGCGGCCGACCCCGGGAAGCGGCAGACTGTGGACCGGTTCCCTTGGCAGTCACGTGAAAAACAGGCAAACTCCATAAGCTTAAATAGCTAAGACTTTTTTCCGGCTTTTAAGCAGCGTGCCCAGAAGCAGAGAGCCCATGAGCGACGGTAACAAGATAATTCCAAATCTGGACCAATTTCTCGCCAACTGTCATCGCCGAAAGTATCCGGCCAAAAGCACCATTATTTACGCCGGTGACGAGTCGGACGCCCTGTACTACATTCTCAAGGGCTCCGTGACGGTGATGATCGAGGACGACGATGGCCGTGAGATGATCATGGCCTACCTCAATGAAGGCGACTTCTTCGGTGAGATGGGCCTGTTCGAGGCCGATCCGTCCCGTTCCGCCTGGGTGAAAGCGAAAACCGAGTGCGAGGTGGCGGAAGTCAGCTACCCCAAATTCCGCCAACTGGCCCGCGAGGACGCCGAGATTCTGTTCGCGGTGTCCGCGCAGATCGCCGGACGTCTGCGCGCCACCACCCGCAAAGTGGGTGACCTGGCGTTCCTGGATGTCACCGGCCGCGTCGCCGGCACCCTGCTGGACCTGTGCAAACAGCCCGATGCCATGACCCACCCGGACGGCATGCAAATCAAGGTCACCCGCCAGGAAATCGGCCGCATCGTCGGCTGCTCCCGCGAAATGGTCGGCCGGGTGCTTAAGAACCTGGAGGAGCAAGGTCTGGTGTCCGTGAAGGGCAAGACTATGGTGGTCTACGGCACCCGCTGACAGAAGCAATTGAGAATGGATAATGGAGAATTGAGAATGCGCGGATAAAGAGTTCCGCCTCTCAAAACGCAAAGAGGCCGCGACCCCGGGTGGGCGCGGCCTCTTTGCGTTCAGCACACCGCTACCCGGCCCGCGTAATTATCCATTCTCCATTTTCAATTATCCATTAGAAGAACAGTGCTTTGAGGGCGGCGCCCGGGTCCTCAGCGCGCATAAAAGCTTCGCCAACGAGGAAGCCGTTGATGCCGTTTTTGCGCATCAGGCGGACGTCGTCGCGGGTGTGGATGCCGCTTTCGGTGATCACCAGGTGGTCGCCGGGCACCTGCTCGGCGAGCTCCAGGGTGGTGTCCAACCGGGTGTCGAAGGTGTGCAGGTCGCGGTTGTTGATGCCGATCAGCTCGATGTTGAGCTTCAGCGCCCGGGCCAGCTCGTCGGCGGTGTGCACTTCCACCAGCACGTCGCAGCCGGCCCGCTGGGCGGCGTGGTAGAGCTGGTCGAGCTGGGCGTCGGACAGCGCCGCCACGATCAGCAACACCGCGTCGGCGCCCATGGCGCGGGTTTCGAACACCTGCCAGGGGTCGATGATGAAGTCCTTGCGCAGCACCGGCACGGACACCGCGTTGCGGGCGGCGCGCAGATAGTCCTCGTGGCCCTGGAAGAAGTCCTGGTCGGTGAGCACCGACAGGGCGCTGGCGCCGGCGCCTTCGTAACGGCGGGCGATGTCCACCGGGTCGAAGTCCTCGCGGATCAGCCCCTTGCTGGGGGAGGCCTTCTTCACCTCGGCGATCACCGCCGGCCGGCCGGCGGCCACGCTAGCGTACAGGGATTTGGCGAAGCCCCGGGCCTTGCCCTGGTTGTCGGCCATGGCTTCCAGTTCGCCCACGCTGTAGCGCTGCTGGCCGGCCTGGATCTCTTCGCGTTTGCGTTCGATGATGCGTTCCAGGATGGTTCCGCTGATCGCTGCGTCGCTCATACCTCTTCCTTCAATGCGAAAGTGAACTGCGCCAGTTCGCGCATCCGCTCGGCGGCTTCCCCATTGTGGACCAGATCCTCGGCCATCCGAACCCCCTCTTCCAGGGTGCGGGTAACGCCGGACACGTAGATGGCGGCGCCGGCGTTGAGGGTGATCATGTCAGCGGCCTTGGCGGCGTTGCCTTCTTTACGCTTGCTGAACGCCTCGCGGATCAGCGCCAAGGAGGCTGTCGGGTCGGTCACGTCCAGCCCCACCAGGGAGTCGGAATCGATGCCCACGTCTTCCGGGGTAAGGCTGTATTCGCGCACCTCACCATTCTTGAATTCCGCCACATGGGTGCGCCCGGCCAGGCTGATTTCGTCCAGGCCGTCGAGTCCGTGCACCACCATCACGTGCTCGGCGCCCAGGCGCCCCATCACTTCCGCCATGGGTTTGCAGAGTTTGTCGGAGAACACGCCCACCACCAGCCGTTGTACGCCGGCGGGGTTGGTCATCGGGCCGAGAATATTGAACAAGGTGCGCATACCCAGTTCCTTACGCGGCCCGATGGCGTATTTCATGGCGCTGTGATGGGACGGCGCGAACATAAAGCCGACGCCCACTGCGTCCACGCATTGGGCCACCTCGTTGGGGCTCAGATCCAGGCGGATGCCGGCTTCTTCCAGAAGATCCGAGGAGCCGCTTTTGGAACTCACCGAGCGATTACCGTGCTTCGCCACCCGGCAGCCCGCCGCCGCCGCCACGAAAGCGCTGGCGGTGGACACGTTGAACAGGTTGGCGCCGTCGCCGCCGGTGCCAACGATGTCCACCAGGTGACGGCGGTTGTCGATCACCACCGGGGTCACCAGCTCGCGCATCACCATGGCGGCGCCGGTGATCTCGTCCAGGGATTCGCTTTTCATGCGCAGCGCCACCAGAAAGGCGCCGATCTGCGCGTCGGTGGCGCCGCCGGTCATGATCTGGCGCATCACGTCGTTCATTTGCTCGGTGGAAAGATCGATATGCTCGACCACCGTGGCCAGGGCCTCCTGGATGTTCATGCGCTTTCCCCCTTCAGAAAGTTGTTGAGCAGATCATGGCCGTGCTCGGTAAGAATCGACTCCGGGTGATACTGCACGCCTTCCAGCGGCAGCTCCCGGTGGCGCATGCCCATGATCTCGTCCATGTCGCCGTTGTCGTCCAGGGTCCAGGCGGTCACCTCGAAGCAGTCCGGCAGGCTGGCCTTGTCCACCACCAGCGAATGGTAGCGGGTGGCCGTGTAGGGGCTGGGCAGGCCGCGGAACACACCCTTGCCGGTATGATGCACCGGCGAGGTCTTGCCATGCATTACCGTGCGCGCGCGCACCACTTGGCCGCCGAACGCCTGGCCCAGCGCCTGGTGACCCAGACACACGCCGAGAATCGGCAGCTTGCCGGCGAAATGGCGGATCGCCCCCACCGAGATGCCCGCCTCGTTGGGGGTGCAGGGCCCCGGTGAGATCATCAGCCGGTCGGCGTTGAGCGCTTCCATGCCGGCCAGGTCGATCTTGTCGTTGCGGTGCACCAGCACCTCGGCGCCCAGCTCCTGCAGGTACTGCACCAGGTTGTAGGTAAAGCTGTCGTAGTTGTCGATCATCAGCACGCGCATTACTTGGTTCCCCCGTCCCCGTTGGCGCCACCCAGATCAAGGCCGCCCAGCGCCATATTCACGGCGCGGAACACGGCGCGCGCTTTGTTCATGGTTTCCTTCCATTCCAGCTCGGGCACCGAGTCGGCGACGATGCCGCCGCCCGCCTGCACGTACAGACGGCCGTCCTTGACCACGGCGGTGCGGATGGCGATGGCCATGTCCATATCATCGTTGAAGCCGATATAGCCCACCGCGCCGCCGTAGACACCGCGCTTGGTGGGCTCCACCTCGTCGATGATTTCCATGGCGCGGATCTTGGGCGCGCCGCTCAGGGTGCCCGCCGGGAAGGTGGCCGCCAGCACTTCCAGCGGCCCCAGCCCCTGGCGCAGGGTGCCTTCCACATTGGACACGATGTGCATCACGTGGGAGTAGCGCTCGATCTCCATATTGCCGGTGACGCGCACCTGGCCGGGCTCCGCCACCCGGCCCACGTCGTTGCGGCCCAGGTCGATCAGCATCAGGTGCTCAGCGATCTCCTTGGGGTCGGCGAGCAGCTCTTCTTCCAGTTCCTTGTCGCGTTGCGGCGTGGCGCCGCGTTTGCGGGTGCCGGCGATGGGCCGCACCGTGACCTGATCGTCCTCCACCCGGGTGAGAATCTCCGGCGAGGAGCCGGCGATGTGAAAATCCTCCAGGTCGAGATAGAACATATAAGGGGACGGGTTCAGGTAGCGCAGCGCCCGGTACAGGTCGATGGCCGGGGCGGGGAAATCGCAGCTCATACGCTGGGCCGGCACCACCTGCATGACGTCGCCGGCGAGAATGTACTCGCGGATTTTCTCCACGGCGGCGGCGTGCTGCTCACGGGGAAACTCGGAGACGAAATCGTTTTCGTCCACCGGTTCGCCGTACACCTGGTCCTCCGGTTCCGGCAACGGCGCGCGCAGGCGGCGCTGCAACTCGTCCAGACGGGTCTCGGCGCTGGCCGCCGCATGCGGATCCTCGGGGCTCACATGCACGATCAGGAACAGGCTGCCGCGCAGGTTATCGAACACCACCACTTCCTCGGAACGCATCAACAGGATGTCCGGCACCTGCAGCACGTCCTCGCCGCGCGCCGGGCCCAGGCGAGGTTCGAAATAGCGCACGCTGTCGTAGCCGAAGTAGCCCACCAGGCCGCCGTTGAAACGGGGCAGCCCGGGCACGTCCGGGGCGCGATACTGAAGGCGATAGTCCTCGATCCAGGCGATCGGGTCGTCGCTTTCGATCTCCTCAACGACGGCGCCGTCGGCATCGCTCACGGTGATGCGCGGGCCGGTGATGCGCACCACCTCGCGGGCCGGCAGGCCGATGATCGAATAACGGCCCCAGCGCTCGCCGCCCTGCACCGATTCAAACAGGTAGCTGTAGGGCCCGGCGGCCAGCTTGCGGTAGGCGGACAGCGGCGTGTCCAGATCCGCCAGCACTTCGCGCACGATGGGTACGCGGCTATAACCCTGGCGGGCGTAATCGTCCAGATTGCGTGGTGACATGGTGGTCCCCGGTCTTTGTTCAGGTGCGGCAATCGCAAGCCGTAAATTGTAGCGGAAAAACAGCGGAGACTCTCAGGCAACGAGCGATGCCGGGAGGCTCCCAAGGGCGAGCGTCACCATCGCCAGCCGGCGGGGGAGAAAGGCAGGAACGGATTGAGCGGGTTTGAACAGTCCATGGGCGGATTCTAGCGCCGCTTCGGGGCCGATGCCAACACCCCTATCGGGAATGGCCAACGGCGAATCAAGGCGCCATACTGCGTGCCCATGAGCTTACCCCAGCGATGGACAGACTGGTTCGAGGCCACCCGCAAGGCCGCCCCCCACTGCTTTATGCAGCTCGCCACCGTGGGCGACGACGGCGGTGCCCGCTGTCGCACCCTGAGCCTGCGTGAGCGCCACGGCCGGGCCCTGTGGTTCACCACCGACCAACGCAGCGACAAAGCCCTGCATCTGGAGCGTCAGCCCGGCGCCGAAGCCTGCTGGTACGACCTCACCAGCCGCACCCAATGGCGCTTCCGCGGCCACGTGCACTTCCTCACCCCGGAGCAGCACCCCGAGGACACCCTGCGGCTGTGGCGCCTGCTCGACCGCGAAGCACGGTCGCGTTTCTGCGGGCCGCCCCCCGGCAGCCTCTGGCGCCCACCGAAGTCCGACCACTACCGCTACCCGCGCGCCTGCCCGGAAGACCACCCGGCGGAAGACTTCTCCGTCCTGGTCCTCACCGCCGATCACGTCGACGTCCTCGAACTCGCCGAATCCCCCCACCGCCACTGGCAATACCATGGCGAAGGCAAGGCGCCGCCGACGCGGCTAGTACCTTGAGAATCAATGGATAATTGAAAATGGAAAATGGAAAATTGCGCGGGCCGAGCCCGGTGGTGTGCTGAACGCAAAGAGGCCGCGTCCAACCGGGACCGCGGCCTCTTTGCCTTTGAGAAGCGGAAGCCTGATCCGCGCATTCTCCATTCTCAATTGCTCTCTATTTTACTTGTCGTTTGCCGAGTTTGCGGGCGAGGGTGCGGCGGTGCATGCCGAGGCGGCGGGCGGTTTCGGAGATGTTGAAGTCGGTCTCCGCCAGGGTTTGGTGGATGCGTTCCCATTCCAGGGTTTTGATCGAGGTGGGGCGGCCGGTCACTTCGACTTCCACATTGCCTTCGGCGCGTTCGAAGGCGGCTTCGATGTCGTCGGTATTGGAGGGTTTGGCCAAATAGTGGCAGGCGCCCAGCTTGATCGCTTCCACCGCGGTGGCGATGCTGGCGTAACCGGTGAGCACCACGATCAGGGTTTCCGGGGTGTGTTCGTGCAGGGCCTGCACGCACGCCAGGCCGGAGGCACCGCCTTTCAGCTTGAGATCCACCACTGCGTAGTCGGGGATCTGTTCGCTCAGCGCTTCGCGCACCGCTTCCAGGCTGTCCGCGTTGCGGACCTGGTAGCCGCGCCGTTCGAACGAACGGCCCAGGGTGCGGGCGAACGCGGCGTCGTCCTCGACAATCAGCAACGTCCGCTGTGGTACCGGCTGCTCAGTGGTCATAACCGCCCTCCTTCTGGTCCGGTTCATCCATCCCCTGCTCATCAATGGTAAGCGCCGACAGCGGCAGCGTCAGCGTCACCACCGCGCCACCCTGGGGGCGGTTGCCGGCGCTAATGTTACCGCCCAGGGTGCGCACCACATTGAACACCAGGAACAGGCCCAGGCCGCCGCCGGGGCGGCCCTTGGTGGACTGGTAGGGGCGGCCCAGATGGTTGAGCATGGCCTCGGAAAAGCCCGCGCCTTGGTCCGTCACCGAGACGATCAGCGTATCGTCGCGGCGGCTGACTTCCAGCCCCACCCAGTGCGGCGACGCTTCCAGGGCGTTGTCGAGCACGTTGTGTACGGTCTGCTTAAGCGCGGAATCGGAGATGATCGCGCGGTCCTCACCGAACAGGTTGCGGTATTCGAAGTCGTTCACCGGGCGGGTGCTGCGCCACTCCGCCACCAGCTCGTCGACGAAGGCGTGCACGGTGGTCTCTTCCGAGGCTTCGCCGCGGGCCTCGCCGGCGGACAGCAAAATACCGCTGACGATGGATTTGCAGCGCAGCACCTGGGTCTGCATCTCGCCGATCTCCTGGGCCAGATCCGGGTCGGAGCGAAACACCGGCATGCGCCGCCAGTCGCCGAGAATCACCGCCAGGGTGGCCAGCGGCGTGCCCAGCTCATGGGCGGCGCCGGAGGCCAGCAGGCCCATGCGCACAATGTGCTCTTCCTCGGCGGCGCGCTGGCGCAGGGCCGCCAGACGGGCGTCCCGGTCACGCCGGTTGCGGGTAATGCGGTTGATAAAGATCACCAGCAGCACCGCGTTGAGCACGAAGCACAGCAGCATGCCCTGGATATAAAGGCTCAGAGGTCCGAGTTCATAGTCGAGCGGCAACGGCAGCGGCCGCCCGGCGAATTCCAGGGCGACGAAACAGGCGGCGGTAACCAGCAGAATGATCCAGGTGGACCAGGCCTCCAGCAGCACCGCCGCCAGCACCACCTGCAGCAAATAAAGAAAAATAAAGGGGTTGGTGGCGCCGCCGCTGAGATAGAGCTGCATGGTGAGGGTGACCACGTCCACCAGCAGGGCGACGAACAGCTCGCCGTTACTGACTGGCCGCCGCAGCCGCAGGCGCAACAGGCTGGCGCCGTTGAACGCCACCAGCCCGGCCAGCACCGCGAACATGGACAGCAGTGGCAGCTCGATCTTGAACACGAAGTAGACCACCAGGATGGTGCCCACCTGGCCAAGCACGGCGATCCAGCGAAGCTGGATCAGCTGCTGCATGTTCTTGCGCCCGGTGGCGTCGTCGTCCACCGGCGTTGGCGCGCTGGGCGGAATCATCGCGGGTCTCCTGATCGGCGCGGCCGGAATTCTTCCCGGGCCACGTAGCCGGCACCGCCGGCCACCATCAGCGCGAGCATAAACCAGGTGAGCGCATAGACCAGATGATTGTTGCGGAAGTGGATCACGGTGAGGCCGGCCACCGGCTGAGAGGCGCCGCTGCCGGCGGCCAGCGGCGGCGCGTCGGCGTCGACGAAGTACGGCGCCACGCCGCTCAGGCCACGGGCCTCGGCGATGGCGGCCACGTCGCGGGAATACCAGCGGTTTTCAGACGGGACGTTGTCGCGCAGAAAGGCGCCGCCCGGTTCACTGGGACGCAGCAAGCCGGTCACCGTGACCGGCCCGCGCGGCTCGCCCTGCCGGCGCTGCGCCCGATGCCGGTTTTCCGGTGCCACGAACCCCCGGTTCACCAGCACCGTGGAGCCGTCCTGGCGGTGCAGCGGGGTCAATACCCAGTAACCACTGCCCAGACGGGTGCTGGCCTGCACCAGCGTCTCCCGCTGGTGCAGGAACTCGCCGTGCAAGCGCACCCGCAGGTATTCGTACTCTTGCGGGTCGATGTCGGCACCCGCCGGGGCGGCCACCGGCGGCGCGTCCACGCGCTGCTCAACCCGCTCAATCAGGTCCAGCTTCCAGGTCCGCCGTTCCAACTGCCACTGGCCGAGCGCCAGGAAGCCGATGAACGCCAGCAGCGCCAGCGCGCCCCACAGCAGCCGCCCCAGCCAGCGACGGGCGATCCGCGGGGCCATCTCAGGCCCAGGGATCCTGCATCATGCCCGGCATCATGTTCACGTTCAGGTGGTACATCACCCACAGCGAGCCGGCCAGGGTAATGAACACGATCACCGCCGTGAAAATCAGCGCCAGCATGTTCCAGCCGCCTTGGGAGCGGAAGTTCATGTGCAGGAAATAGATCATGTGCACCACGATTTGCACCGCCGCCAGGCTCAAAATCACCAGGGCCGTAACGCCTGTGCTCTCGAGCACGTCGGCCATCACCACCCAGAACGGAATCACAGTGAGCACCACGGCGAGCACGAAGCCGGTCATGTACCCCTTGAAAGTGCTGTGCGGCGCATCGGGGAGGACATCGTCGTGAGCCGCGTCGTGATGATCGCTCATGGCAGGACTCCCATCAGATAAACAAAGGTGAAAACGCCGATCCAGACCACATCCAGGAAATGCCAGAACATGGACAAACAGAACAGGCGGCGCTGGTTCTCGACGATCAGCCCGTGCTTACGCAGTTGCACGACCAGCACCACCAGCCAGATGATACCAAACAGAACGTGCAGGCCGTGCGTGCCCACCAGGGCAAAAAACGAGGTCAAAAAGGCGCTGCGCTGCGGGCCCGCGCCTTCATTCAACAGATGCGCGAATTCATACAGCTCCAGGCCCAGGAAGGCGACGCCCAACAGCCCGGTCACCGCCAGCCAGCCGATGGTGGCACCGACCCGCTTGCGCTGCGTCTCCAGCATGGCGAAGCCATAGGTGATCGACGACAGCAGCAGGAACGAGGTGTTGATCGCCACCAGCGGCAGATCGAACAGCTCGGCACCGGTGGGCCCACCCGCATAGCTGCGCCCCAGCACGCCATAGGTGGCGAACAGGCACGCGAAGATCAGGCAGTCGCTCATCAGGTAGAGCCAGAACCCCAGCAGCGTGCCGGTTTCCGGGTGGTGTTCGTCGGTGACATGAAACTCCAGGGCGTCCATATCACCGTTTTGCGGGGTGTAGGTGGTCTCAGACATGGCTGGCTAACATCCGCGTACGTTCCGCTTCCACCCGCTCCACTTCTTCGGCGGGAATGTGGTAGTCACGGTCATAATTAAAGGTATGGCCGATGGCGACGGCCAGCAGCGCTGTAAAGCTTACCCCCGCCAGCAACCACATGTGCCAAACCAGGGCGAAGCCCAGCACCGTGCTGATGCCGGCGAGAATGATGCCCGCGGCGGTATTCTTCGGCATATGGATGGCCTTGAAGCCCTGCTCGGCCCGGCGATACTTGTGCTGCTTCATCTGCCACCAGGCATCCAGGTCATGCACCCGGGGCGTGAAGGCGAAATTGTACTGCGGCGGCGGCGACGAGGTGGCCCACTCCAGGGTGCGGCCGTCCCAAGGGTCGCCGGTGGTGTCGCGCAGCTGATCCCGGCGGCGGTGGCTCACCACCAATTGCACGATGAAGAACAAAATACCCAGGGCAATCAGGAAGGCACCGAAGGCGGCCACCTGGAACCAGAACTGCATGGCGGCATCCGCCTCGAACTGGCTCATGCGACGGGTCACGCCCATCAGACCGAGCACGTAAAGCGGCATGAAGGCGAAATAGAAACCGATGGTCCAGAACCAGAACGACATCTTGCCCCAGAACGGATCCAGCTTGTAACCGAACGCCTTGGGATACCAGTAAGTGATGCCCGCGAACAGACCGAACAAAACACCGCCGATAATCACGTTATGGAAATGCGCCACCAGGAACAGGCTGTTGTGCAGCACGAAGTCCGCCGGCGGCACCGCCAGCAACACGCCGGTCATGCCACCGATCACGAACGTGATGATGAAACCGAGGGTCCACAGCATCGGCACCTCGAAGCGGATGCGGCCTCGATACATGGTGAACAGCCAGTTGAAAATCTTCGCCCCGGTGGGGATCGAAATGATCATGGTGGTGATGCCGAAGAACGAATTAACGCTGGCCCCGGACCCCATGGTGAAAAAGTGGTGCAACCAGACCATGTAGGAAAGCACCGTGATCACCACCGTGGCGTAGACCATGGAGGCATAGCCGAACAGGCGCTTGCCGCTGTAGGTGGACACCACTTCGGAGAAAATACCAAAGGCCGGCAAAATCAGGATGTACACCTCCGGGTGGCCCCAGATCCAGATCAGGTTGATGTACATCATCACGTTGCCGCCCAGATCATTGGTGAAGAAGGCGGTGCCGAGATAACGGTCCAGCAACAGCATGCCCAGCACCGCGGTGAGTACCGGGAAAGCCGCGACGATCAGCACGTTGGTGCACAGGGAGGTCCAGGTGAACACCGGCATTTTCATCAGATTCATGCCGGGGGCACGCATTTTGACGATCGTCACCAACAGGTTGATGCCCGATAGCAACGTCCCCACCCCGGCGATCTGCAACGCCCATAGATAATAATCCACCCCTACCCCGGGGCTTTCCATGATCCCCGAGAGAGGTGGGTAGGCCAGCCAGCCGGTCTTGGCGAATTCGCCGATGAACAGGGACGCCATCACCAGCACAGCACCACTGGCGGTCATCCAGAAGCTGAAGTTATTCAAAAACGGAAAGGCCACGTCCCGGGCGCCGATCTGCAACGGGATGATGTAATTCATGATGCCGGTGATCAACGGCATGGCGACGAAGAAAATCATGATCACGCCATGGGCGGTAAAAATCTGATCGTAATGATCCGGCGGCAGGTAACCGGTGGCGTCGCCAAACGCCCAGGCCTGCTGGATGCGCATCATGATGGCGTCGGCGAAGCCGCGCAGCAGCATCACCAGGCCCAGCACCATGTACATGATGCCGATCTTTTTGTGGTCGATGCTGGTAAACCATTCCTTCCACAAATAGCCCCAGACGCGGTAATAGGTCATCGCTGCCAAGACGGCGGCGCCGCCCAGCGCCACGACCACGAACGTCGCCACGATCACCGGATCATGAAGCGGAATGGCGTCCCAGGAGAGGCGCCCGAAAATCAACTGGGTGAGATCGAGTTGCTCAAACATGTTCAATTCCCATGAGATCCGTGGTCATGATCCGGTCCGTGGTGGCCCATCATATCCTTCATGCACACCGTGCCCGGGTCGATGCAACGGTTCAGAATGGCGTCGTACAGCCCGGGATCGACATCGGCGTAATAGCGCACCGGTTCCTTCTGGCTGGGCTCGGCGAGCTGCTTGTAGGCGGCCCGGTCCAGTTCGCCGCCGTCGTCACGCACTTTGCCCACCCAGCCTTCAAAGTCCGCCTCCGTTTCCAGCCCGTGAAAATGGAAGCGCATGTGTGAGAAGCCGGCACCGCTGTAGTTGGCGGAGAAACCGTCGTACACGCCGGGCTCGTTGATCACGCCGTGCAACTTGGTCTCCATGCCGGCCATGGCATAGATCTGGCCGGCCAGCGCGGGGATGTAGAAGGAGTTCATGATCGAGTGCGAGGTGATCTCGAAGCGGATCGGCCGATCCACCGGCGCTGCCAGTTCGTTGACCGTGGCGATGCCCTGCTCCGGGTAGAAGAACAGCCATTTCCATTCCAGCGACACCACCTGCACCACCAGCGGCTCGGTGCCCTCGGGCACCGGCCGGCTGGCGTCAATGCGGTCCAGCGGCCGATACGGGTCCAGTTTATGGGTGCTCACCCAGGTAATCGCGCCCAGAGCGATGATGATCAACAGCGGCACCGCCCAGATCACCAGCTCAAGCATGGTGGAGTGATCCCAGTCCGGCGAATATTCCGCGTCCCGGTTGGAAGCGCGATACCGCCAGGCGAACATCAGCGTCATGATGATCACCGGCACGATCACGATCAGCATCAGACCGGTGGCCCAGAGAATCAGGTCACGCTGTTGCATGGCGACGTCCCCGGAGGGTGACATTACCACCATGTCACAGCCCGCCAGCAAGGCCAGGGAGACGGATAGAAGGGCGCCTTGAAGCGGCCTGGAAAATGAAAGCAGCTTGGGAAATGCCATTGCCGGATCAGGATTTGTGGCCCACGATACGAACGACTCTACTCGTTGGAGGGCGCCCCGGGAATTGGACATTTTGTCCTATGGCGGCGGCACCCGGGTTCAGGCGATGCTATGCCCTGGTCGTCCGTTGACGTGCTTAACCCTTTGTTTGCATAAAGAGCCAGCATCATGTCCAGCAGCCAAAATCAAACCACGCCCGTCACCACCATGGAACAGGATCTGCGTAATACCACCGCCGACCGCTCCAAGGTGGCGCCCGGGGAGATCGCCGTGGGCGTGGTGATCGGCCGCGCCTCGGAGTACTTCGATTTCTTCGTGTTCGGCATCGCCTCGGTGCTGGTGTTCCCCTACGTGTTCTTTCCGTTCCTGGGGCGACTGGAAGGCATGCTGGCAGCGTTTATTATTTTTTCCTTCGCGTTCCTGGCCCGGCCCTTCGGTACCGCCCTGTTCATGACCATCCAGCGGCATTGGGGCCGTGGCGTGAAACTCACCGTGGCACTGTTCATGCTGGGCACCGCCACCGTCGGCATGGCGTTGCTGCCCACCTACGAAACATTAGGTGTCTGGACCATCATGCTGCTGGCGCTGTTCCGTATTCTCCAGGGCTTTGCGCTGGGCGGTTCCTGGGACGGCCTGCCCTCTCTGCTGGCGCTGAACGCGCCGCGCCATCGGCGCAGTTGGTACGCCATGCTCGGCCAGCTCGGCGCACCGATCGGCTTCCTGGTGGCCGCGGCCCTGTTCCTGTACCTGGTGGTGAGCCTCTCCAGTGAAGATTTCCTGGCCTGGGGCTGGCGCTATCCGTTCTTCGTCGCCTTCGCGATCAATGTGGTGGCGCTCTTCGCGCGCCTGCGCCTGGTGGTCACCGATGAGTACACCCAGGCCCTGGAAGAAGGGGAACTGGAGCCCATCGGCACCCGCGAGATGCTGCGCCGGCAGGGTTACAACATCTTTATCGGCTCGTTCGCGGCGCTCGCCAGCTACGCCCTGTTCCACATGGTGACCATTTTTCCGTTGTCCTGGATCAGCTTTAACGAAAGCCAGTCGATCCGCGACGTGCTCGGCGTCCAACTCGCCGGCGCCGTGCTCGCCGTGTTCGGCACCATCGTCTCCGGCTGGATCGCCGATCGCATCGGTAAGCGTACCACCGTGGCCCTGCTGGCCTGCCTGATCGGCGTATTCGCGCTGTTCACGCCGATGTTGCTGGACGGCTCCGCGATCCAGCAGGACGCCTTTATCCTGATCGGCTTCGCGCTGCTGGGCGTGTCCTACGGCCAGGCCGCCGGCACCGTGACCACCAACTTCGAGCGCCGCTTCCGCTACACCGGCGCGGCGCTCACGTCCGACTTCGCCTGGTTGTTCGGCGCCGCCTTCGCGCCGCTGGTGGCGCTCGGTCTGTCGGCCAACTTCGGCCTCGCCTACGTCAGTGTGTATCTGCTTTCCGGGGTGCTCTGCACGCTGCTGGCGCTGCGCATCAACAAGTCGCTAGAAGCCAGCGACTAGGCCAATAGATCCACCAGGTTATCTCTCCAGCCGGGGCGAGCGGCTGTGCCGCCGAACCTATCTACGAAGGTGGTGTTTGTGGGAGCTTGCCCTGCAAGCGAAAGGCAGGCTTTGCCGGCCGGCAGGATTCCAGAGAGGTTGTTCGGGCACCGTTAGAAAGGCTTCTGGCATCCTGCCGGGAGCTTCGCTCCCTTTCGCGGGCAAGGCCCGCTCCTACAAATCGCACTTCGTAGAAAGGTCCGGCGGTAACGATGACCCGTGGCGGTGACGCTTTCCTCAGCGAGGTGCCGGGCAGGGCTGCCCAGGACCGTATTTGGCCAGGGACGGCCAAATTCGAGCCTACAGGGACGTACTCGTGGCGTGTCCTGGGCAGCCCTGCCCGGCACCTCGCCCCCTGCTGGAGAGCAGCCGTTCAAGGTTCGGCGAAGAAGGGCCGGGCGGCGTCGATGACGGCGTCCGGCGCCTCGGTCTGCGGGTAATGGCCGACGCCGGCCAGTTCCACCACGTCCGGGTCGGGAATCAGCTCCCGGTAGCGCGCCACCATGTGGCCGCCGGAGATCGGGTCTTCGGTGCCATCAATCAACCGTAACGGCACGCCGCGCCCGGCGGCCTGCTGAAGTGCCCCCACCCAGCGCTCACGGTGGCGGCGCCGCTCTTCCATGTAGCGGATCAGAAGAGGCATTACCGCGCGGCCGTTGTTGTGCTGCAGCAAGGCCCAATAGCCCGCCACCTCGCCATCCGGCAGGGGCCGGGCGCAGATGTGGCGGAAGGCGGCTTCCATCTTCTCGAAGGTGAAGAACTTCACCACCAGAGGGCCGAGCGGGCTGATCAGCAGCTTCTGCATACGCACCGGAAGATGGGTTTCCGGGAACAGGCCGCCGTTGAGCAGCACCGCCCGCTCCACGGTGAGGCCCTGCGCCCCTCGGTCCTGCCGTTCCCCCTGGCGGGCCAGCAGCTCCTGGGTGACGGTGTCGCCGTAATCGTGGGCCAGTATCCGGCAGCGGGTCACGCCCAGGTCGGCGAGCAACGCGTCCACCATGTCCGCCTGGGCGTGGATGCTGTAGAGGAAACGGCGCGGTTTGGCGCTCAGGCCGAAACCGATCAGGTCCATCATGATCACGCGATGGCTGTCCTGAAACGCCGGCAGGATGTGCCGCCAGTCCCAGCTGGCGGTGGGGAAGCCGTGGATCATCACCAGCGCCGGGCGGTCGGCGCCGCCCTGGTCCCGGTAATGGATATCATGGCCGCGCCAGTCGAAAAAGCGCCCTCCGGCCCGCCAGGTTTCGATCGCCTGAGCGGCGTTGTGAGATTGCTCAGAGGGCATCGGCGTGCTCCTTTATCGCGCGGCGGCTCCGCAAGGACCGTAGGTCGGCTTGCGCGAAGCGAAAGCCGACAAAAAACGTGCGACGATCCGCAAGCCGCCGGCTGTCGGGTTTCGCCTTGGGCTCAACCCGACCTACTAGCTCAGGGAGCCCAGCGCCGCCTTGGTGAACGGCTCGATCTCATCATGCTGGCCGTCGCGCATTTTGACCAGCCAGTTGGGGTCCTGCAGCAGGGCTCGGCCCACCGCGATCAGGTCGAACTCGTCCGCCACCATGCGCTTGGCCAGATCTTCGATGCCTTTGGGGTTGGCGTCGCCGCCGATGCCCTGATTGTTGGAACCGATAAAGTCATCGTCCAGCCCCACGCTGCCCACCGAGATCACCGGTTTGCCGGTGAGTTTGCGGGTCCAGCCGGCCAGATTCAGGTCGGAGCCTTCGAATTCCGGGGTCCAGAAACGGCGCGTGGAGGCGTGGAACACATCCACGCCGGCGTCGGTGAACAGCTTCAAAAAGCGCGCCAGCTCTTCCGGGGTTTCCGCCAGACGCGCTTCGTAATCCTGCTGCTTCCACTGCGAGAAGCGCAGCACGATGGCGAAGTCCTCGCCCACCGCCGCGCGCACCGCCTCAACGATTTCGACGCCGAAGCGGGCCCGGTTTTCCAGCGAGCCGCCGTACTGGTCGTCACGCTGGTTGGTGCCTTCCCAGAAAAACTGGTCCAGCAGGTAGCCGTGGGCGCCGTGGATTTCCACGCCGTCGAAGCCGATCTCCTTGGCGGCGCGGGCGGAATCCGCGAACGCCTGGATCACGTCCTGAATATCCTTCAGGGTCATGGCTTCGCCGTTGGGTTTGCCGGGCTTGAACAACCCGGACGGGGAGTAGCCCGGGGCGTCCTTGTCCGGGCCCACACCGGGCCGACGGGTGCCGCCCACGTGCCAGAGCTGGGGGATGATGGCGCCATTGGCGGCGTGCACCTGGCGCACCACTTCCTTCCAGCCGTTGAGCGCGGCGTCGCCGTGGAACGCCGGCACGCTGTCGTGGCCCGGCGCGCCGGGGTGGCCCACGGTGGTGCCTTCGGTGATCAACAGCCCCACTTCGCCCTCGGCGCGGCGCCGGTAATAGCGGGCCACTTCATCGGTGGGCACTTGGCCCGGCGAGAAATTGCGGGTCATCGGCGCCATCGCCACCCGGTTACGCAGCTTCAGGGATTTGCATTCAAAAGGACGGAACAAGGGGGCCAGATCAGCGCTCATTGGGGCACTCCAGATAGGTTCGAGACGGTGCAATTCGGTTGCGTTTCGAAACCGTACCCATAACGGTTTCTTCTTGCAACCGTATTTGGCACACTGCCCCCATGGTCCGTAAACGTTTTCCCGACACCCACTGCTCGGTGGCCCGCGCGCTCAATGACGTGGGCGACTGGTGGTCTCTTCTGGTGGTGAAAGAAGCCATGCTCGGCACCCGCCGGTTCGTGGACTTTCAGCAGAACCTGGGCATTGCCCGCAATATTCTCTGCGACCGGCTGGCGCGGCTGCTGGAGAACGGCGTGCTGGTCAAGCAGGACGTGGGCGAGCACGGCACCCGCTACGAGTACCGGCTTACCGATAAGGGCCGGGATCTGTTCACGGTGGTCACCGCGCTGCGTCAGTGGAGCGACCGCTGGAACGGCGAAAGCGACGGCCCGGAGCTGGTCGACCGGGCCAACGGGAATCCGGTGCGAACCGTGGCGGTGCAGAGCAGCGATGGCCGCTCGCTGGACGTGCGCGCGGTGGTCTACCGGGGTTCGTCGGACACCGACAGCGCCGCGGGCTGATTTTCCAGCTCGATGCGGCGGGCCTTCCAGTAACGCTCTTTCCAATACACGTTGTTCAGCGACGACGTCATCACGCCCCGGCTGGTGGAGGCGTGCAGAAAGCGTTTCCCGCCCATGTAGATGCCCACGTGGCGCTGGCGAAACCCGGTCTTGAAGAACACCAGATCGCCGGCCTGAAGCTCGGAACGGTCCACGCGCTCCCCTTCCCGGGCCAGCTCCTCGGTGGTGCGCGGCAGGTCCACGCCGAGCTTTGATCGGAAGGTGATCTGCACGAACGCGGAACAGTCCACCCCGGCCTCGCTGCTGCCGCCGAGACGGTAAGGCACGCCGCGCCAGCGATCCGCCTGTGCCCGCAGCAAGGGCAGCACCGGTGACGCGTCGCCCTCGGCCGCCGGAGCCGGCACATCGTCGCGCAGCAACGGCGGCGGCTCGCCACCGGCGGCGCGCTCTTCCACATGGGGCGCCGGACGGCTGGCACAGCCGACAAGCAAAGCCGCCAGCATCAGCGATGCCAGCAGGGATGAACGTTGGAGAACGGGGCGCACGGAAACGGCTTCTCCCTGGCGTTTTTGGAATAGCGTTTTGCGGACTATACCGTTGGCCGGCGGCGCCGGCCAACACGGCCTTCAGTGATGCCCCTGGTGTTCCATCATGTGCTTGGGATTGTGCATGCCCTCTTTCACACCAAAACGGATCAGCAGCACATTGACGGGGTAAGCCACCAGCAGCCCCACCGACAGGGAGATAATCAGCGCCCCCCAGAACACCGGATCGCCGATCCGGGCGTCGCCGGCCAGCCCCGCGTTCACCGACAGGGCCGACACTTCCATGGCGGTGATACTGAGCGACTCCGCCACCACCGAATCCTTCAGCGCCACCCGGAACGCCTCGCCGGCCTGCATCAGCGGCCCCAGCGTGAAGGCGAAGCCGATGATATAAGCGAGCGCGAAGGACACCAGGTTCACCGGCCAGCCGCTGATGGCGAGCAGCCCCGCCAGCGTCAGCACCCCGATGATTTCGCCCAGACCGCAGCCGGAATAGCAGTGCGCCACGGAGCGGAAGCTCTTGCGCCATAGCGAGTCATGACGGATCTGGCCACGCCCGGTGTACCAGTACACCGCCAGGCCCCGGGGCCCGGAATAAAGCACCGTCAGCACCCAGGCCACCTTCATCATGCCGCCCAGAAAGGCGTTGTGCCGGCGCAGATCGCGGATTACCCAGGCGGCGCACGCCAGAGAGACCAGCGCCCAGACCGCCAGCACCGGCCAGGTCAGCCATTGAGAGAGCATATCGCCTCCTTGCGTTCTCGCAGTCGTCACACGGAGAAAGAAAGGCTCAGC
Organism: Alcanivorax sp.; assembly: GCA_042090255.1. Lineage (GTDB taxonomy): Bacteria > Pseudomonadota > Gammaproteobacteria > Pseudomonadales > Alcanivoracaceae > Alloalcanivorax. The sequence continues at coordinate 33,183 of JBELJS010000030.1, forward strand.
TTCGATGGAGGAAGGTCGGGCCGACAAGCGCGGCCCCGGGATCATTACGAAATTTCACAACGGCGTCAGGCGCCGGCCAGCTCCTGGCGCAGCTCGCCGATCACCGCCGGGTAGTCGTCCTTGCCGAAAATCGCGGAGCCGGCCACGAAGGTATCCGCGCCGGCGGCGGCCACCTGGCGGATGTTCGTTTCCGAAACGCCACCGTCCACTTCCAGGCGAATGTCCCGGCCGCTGGCGTCGATCAGGGCACGCACCTGCTCGATCTTGCCCAGAGTGCCGGGGATGAACGACTGGCCGCCGAAGCCAGGGTTGACGCTCATCAACAGCACCATGTCCAGCTTATCCATCACGTATTCCAGACACGCCGGGCTGGTCGCCGGGTTGAGCACCAGCCCGGCCTGGCAGCCGGCATCGTGAATCAGCTGCAGGGAGCGGTCCACGTGAGCGGAGGCTTCCGGGTGGAAGGTGATCATGGACGCGCCGGCGTCGGCGAACATACGGATCAGGTCGTCCACCGGGCTGACCATCAGGTGCACGTCGATGGGCGCGCTGATGCCATGCTTGCGCAGCGCCTTGCACACCATCGGCCCGATGGTCAGGTTGGGCACATAGTGGTTGTCCATGACGTCGAAGTGGATCATATCGGCGCCGGCGGCAAGCACTGCGTCGCACTCCTCGCCCAGGCGCGCGAAGTCGGCGGCGAGAATGGAGGGGGCGATGAAGTTGGTTTGCTTGGCCATGCGATGTCCTTAGTCAGTGTCCGGGGCGGGCAGAAAGCGGTTGAGCTCGGCCAGCCGTTCCGGGGTGCCGATGTCCCACCAGTGGCCGTGGTGGTGCTCACCACTGACCCGCCCTTGCGCCATGGCGGCGCGCAGCACCGGCGCCAGCCGGCGCTCACCGTCGTCGAGCGCGGCGAACAGGGCCGGGGCGAGCCGGGCGATACCGGCGTAGGTGAGCCGGGGCTCGCTATTATCGCTTACCCGGCCGTCGGCTGTTAAATGAAAATCGCCGGTGTCGTGGTGGGCCGGGTTATCCACCAGCACCAGCCGGGCCAGGTCGTCGCCCACGGGCGCGTCTATCAGGGCACTGAAATCGTAGTCGGTCCAGATGTCGCCGTTAACCAGCAGAAAAGGGGCCGCCCCCAGTAACGGCAGGGCCCGGCGAATGCCGCCGGCGGTTTCCAGGGGCGTGCCTTCCCGGGACCACTGGATGGCCACGCCCAGGCGCCCGCCGTCCCCCAGATGCGCCTCCAGCTGCTCACCCAGCCAGCCGGTGTTGATCACCAGCTCTTCGACACCGGCACCGCGCAGCGCGTTGATATGATGCTCGATCAGCGGCTTGCCGCCCGCCAGCAGCAGCGGCTTGGGGGTGTGGTCGGTGAGCGGTCGCATCCGTTTTCCATAGCCGGCGGCCAGGATCATGGCACGCATCAGGGGCACTCCCAGAGGTCCAACAGCTGGCCCAGGTCGCCCAGCTCGTCGGGGCGACGGCCGATCACGGTGCGCAGGTAGGCGAAGAAACGCGGTGCGTCCTCCAAGTATTTGGGCTTGCCGTCGCGGTGGCGGATGCGGGCAAAAATACCGATCACCTTGAGGTGACGCTGGGCGCCCATCAGATCGCACCAGCGCAGCAGGTCATCGAAATTCTCCGGCACCGGCAGGCCGGCCGCAGCGGCACGACGGTGATAGTCACGCAGCCAGTCCAGCACCCGCGCTTCCGGCCAACTCAGAAACGCATCCTTGAACAGGCTGATCAGGTCATAACTGAGCGGCCCGCGGACCGCGTCCTGGAAATCGATCACCCCGGGGTTGGGGTCGCTGACCATCAGATTGCGCGGCATGAAGTCGCGGTGCACGAAGACCCGGGGCTGGGCCAGGGCGGATTCGATCAGCGTATCGAACACCGCCTCCAGGCGGCGGGCGGCGTCGCCGTCCAGACGCAGGCCCCGGTGCTCGCCCAGATACCAGTGCGAAAACAGATCCAGCTCGCGCCGCAGCAAGGCCCGGTCGTAACCGGGCAGCCCCTCGCTATCCGCGAAACGCTGCTGAGTGATCAGCGTGTCCAGGGCGTCGCCGAACCAGGCGTCCGCGTTGCCCTCGTCCAGGGCGGTGAGCCAGGTTTCGCGCCCCATGTCGGTGAGCAGCAAGAAGCCCTGCGCCAGGTCCTGATGCAGGATCTCCGGCACCGCCACGCCGGCATGGGCCAGGCGGCCGGCCACGTCCACGAAGGGCCGGCAATCCTCCTGCTCCGGCGGCGCGTCCATCGCCACCAGCGTGCGGCCACCGTGCCGGTAGCGGAAGTAACGCCGGAAACTGGCGTCGGCGGACGCCACCTCGCCACTGACCGGCGCGCCCAGCCAGTCACTGACCCATTGGTCCAGTGCCCGGCGGCGAATATCGGAGTTACCCTTCTCTGGCTGCATTGCCACCATCAATCCATTACACTGCCGCGATTGCGAAACGGCCCTTTTTACCTGTTCCGAGCAGCCGATGCCACTGCCCTCACGATTGTTTTTACCCGGCCTTGCCCTTTTCCTGGCCGGCGTCGCCGGAGCCGACGACGACCTCAATTGGGTCGACCGCGACACCATGACGACACTGCCGCCGGTCCAGCAGCGGCCGATTCCGGTCTGGTGCAGCGGCATCTATTACAACCCGTCAGTGGGTGTGCCGGCGGATCAAAGCGATATCATCATCACCGCCGACAGCACCAGCCTCACCGAGGACGGGCTGATCAGTATGGACGGCGAGGTGCTGATCGAGCGCCCGGGGCGGCGTCTGACCACCCAGTCCGCCCTACTCGACCAGTCCAGCGGCAAATTCGAGGCGGCCAACAGCCTGCGCCTGGAAACCGACCAGTTCACCTTTATCGCCGACGGCATGAGCGGCCAGACCCAGCGCCGTGAGGCCAGCCTCAACCGGGTCCGCTACGCGCTGTTCGGCCCCGGCGCCCGGGGCACCGCGGAGCACATTGATCTGGTGGAGAACTTCACCACCATCGAGCAGGGCACCTACACCACGTGCGCCCCCGGCTCCAACGGCTGGCAGCTGAGCGGCCGGCAAATCCGGCTGAACCGGGATAAGGGCTGGGGCGAGGCCCGCGACGTGACCCTGCGCGTCAAGGGCATGCCGCTGCTGTGGCTGCCCTGGATCACCTTTCCGATTGATGAGCGTCGCAAAACCGGCCTGCTGTTCCCCACCATCACCACCAGCGACAGCGGCGGTGTGGACATCACCCAGCCGATCTACATCAACATCCATCCGCAGATGGACGCCACCATCGCGCCGCGCTATATCGACGGTCGGGGCAGCGGCGTGGAAAGCGAATTCCGCTATCTGTCCGATCTGGGGCAAGGCCGCATCAGCTACGGCGTACTGTTCAATGACCGCGAATTCGACGGTGAGAACCGGGAACTGGCCGCCTGGCAGCACGACGGCTCGGTGGGGCGCTGGGCGCTCACCTCCGATGTGAACTACGTGTCTGACGACTTCTATTTCAAGGACCTGGACACCGGCCTGGAGGTCAGCTCCCGCACCCACCTGCCCCGGTTGGGCCAGGCGCGCTACTTTGGCCGCGACTGGCGGGCGCTGGCGCGTCTGCAATCCTGGCAGACCATCGACCCGACGCTGCCGGACGACCAGCTGCCCTACCGCCGCCTGCCGCAGTTGCAGCTTTCCGGCGACCCGGAGCTGCTGGGCCCGGTGCGCGGTCTGTGGCTCAGCGACGTAACCGCCTTCGACCGCTCCGACAAAGACACCAGCAACAACCCCACCGGCGCCCGCGTACACCTGGCCCCGGGCCTGGCGGTGCGCATGGAAGAAAGCTGGGGCTATGTGGAACCCCAGGCGCGGCTTTACCATAACCGCTACCAGTTGGACGGCGCGGAAACCTCCGCCAGCGACGCGACCCTGAGCACCTGGGGGGCGAGCCTGGATTCCGGGTTGTTCCTGGAGCGCGAGACCGGTTTGTTCGGGCGCGGCTACACGCAAACCCTGGAACCGCGGCTGTTCATCAACAAACTGGCCTACGAACAGCAGGACCAGTTGCCCAATTTCGACAGCGGCGAGCTGACCTTCTCGTACAATACGCTGTTCCGCCAGAACCGGTTTATCGGTTACGACCGCTTCGGCGACGAAGAAAAAGCGTCGCTGGGCCTGACCAGCCGCTTTCTGCGTAACGCCGATGGCCGCGAACAGTTACGATTGCGCCTCGGCCAGGGCTTCTACCGGGGCGAGCGCAAGGTGCAGCTGGACGGCGAACCGCCGGACGACGCCGACCAGACCCCGATGGTCGCCGACATGCGCTGGAACTTTGGGCACGATTGGTACCTCTACACGGAGGGGCAATGGGACACACACGCCAATGAGCGGCAGCGCTCCTCGGTGCGCCTGGGTTACACGGACCGGGAACGGCGGGTGTTCAATCTGGCCTTCCACGATCGCCCCGCGGACGACATTCGCCAGTCAGAGATCGCCACCATCCTGCCGATCCACAACAACTGGCGGCTGGTGGGCCGCTGGCTCTACGACTATGAGAACCAGCGCACCTTGGAAACACTGGCAGGCGCGGAATGGCGCAACTGCTGTTGGAAAATCCGTTTGCTGAGCCAGCGGGAACTCACCGACGAAGACGGTGACACCACGCTGGAAGCGGACACCACCGTGCTACTACAGATTCAAATGACCGGGCTGGGCGGCTTCGGCGGCCGGGTGGATTCCCTGCTGGAACGCAGCATTCCCGGATACAGGAGTGAATATGATTAGGTCTCTGGCAACCTGGTTGCTGAGCGCGACATTCTTAAGCACGACCTTGTTGCTGCCCCTGGGCGCCCATGCCCAGGTGCAAATGCTCGACCGCATCGTGGCGGTGGTCAACGACGGCGTGATCATGGAAAGCGAGCTGCAGGAACGGGTCGACGAAATCGCCGCCCAGTTCCGCGGCGACAACCGCCCGCTGCCGTCCCGCGAGGTGCTGCGCGAACAGGTCCTCGACCGGGTGATCCTGGAGCGTCTGCAACTGCAGATGGCGGAACGGGCCGGCATCCGCGTCGACGACGGTGCCCTCAATCAGGCGCTGTCCGGCATCGCCCGGCAGAACAATATGACCCTGCAGCAGTTCGCCGACGCGCTGCGCGGCGACGGCTACGACTGGTCCCGCTTCCGCGAGCAGGTGCGCAACGAAATGGTGGTGTCGCGGCTGCAGCAGCGCAGCGTGGCGTCCCGGGTACGGGTCACCGACCGCGAAGTACAACGGTTCCTGGAGTCGGAAAGCGGCCGCCAGATGTTCCAGGCGGATTTCCACCTCGGCCATATCCTGGTCAAGGTGCCCGGCAACGCCAGCCCGGAGCAGGTCAGCACGGCGCAGGCCGAGGCCGAGGCCCTGGTGCAGCGCCTGCGCGGCGGTGCCGACTTCGCCGAAACCGCGGTGTCCGAATCGGACGGCCCGCAGGCGCTGGAAGGCGGCGACCTGGGCTGGCGGGAAGCGGCCCAGTGGCCAAGCCTGTTCTCCGACGCGGCGATCAATATGAGCCAAGGCGAGATCAGCGAGCCGCTGCGCTCCGGCGCCGGCTTCCACGTTCTCAAGATGATCGACCGCCGTGGCGGCGGCGCCGAAAAGGTGGTCACCCAGTACCGGGTGCGCCACGTTCTGGTACGCGCCGACACCCTCACCAGCGAAGAGCAGGCCCGCGCCGAGATCAACCGGGCCCACGGCCAGGTCGACAACGGTGAACTGAGCTTCGCGGAAGCGGCGGCGGAACACTCCGACGACCCGGGCAGCGGCCGCCAGGGCGGCGAGCTGGGCTGGGTGACCCCGGGCGAAATGGTGCCCGAATTCGAGCAAATGATGGTGGAAACCCCGCCCGGGCAGCTGTCTCCGGTGTTCCAAAGCCAGTTCGGCTGGCACTTCCTGCGCGTTGAGGAAACCCGGGAAGCGGACATGAGCGACCAGTTCCGCGAGCTGCAGGCCCGCCAGGCGCTGCAAAAACGCCGCTTCGACGAAGAGCTGCAAACCTGGCTGCAGGAGCAGCGCGCGGAAGCCTACGTGGACATCCGCCTGCCATCATGAAGCGGCGCCCGATCGCCATCACCGCCGGCGATCCGGCCGGCATCGGCCCGGACCTGCTGGCCGCCTTGCCGGCGGCCCTGCCGGACCTGCCCCTGGTACTGCTCGCCGACCGTGACGTGCTGGCGGCACGGGCCGCCAGCCTCGGCGTGAACCCGGCGCTGCCCGAGTGGGCACCGGGCCGGCCCGCGCCGGAGCACGGCGCCGCCCTGTGGCACTGTCCGGCCGGCGCCACCGTGACCGCCGGACAGCCGGACCCGGCCACCGGCGCCGGCACCCTGGCGATGCTGGAACGGGCCGCCGACGGCTGCCTGGACGGCACCTTCGCCGCCATGGTCACCGCGCCGGTGGCCAAGAACATCATCTGTGAAGGCGCCGATCCCGCTTTTACCGGACACACCGAATTTCTCGCCGAACGGGCCGGCGTCGACCAAGTGGTGATGATGCTCGCCGCCGGCGACCTGCGGGTGGCCCTGGCCACCACCCACCTGCCCCTGGCGCGGGTCCCGGCGGCGATCACGGACGCCGCCCTGACGCGCACCCTGACGATTCTGCACGACGACCTGCGCCGCAAGTTCGCCTTGCCGCGCCCCCGAATTCTGGTGCTGGGGCTCAACCCCCACGCCGGCGAAGGCGGCCATCTCGGCCGCGAGGAACTGGATGTGATCATCCCCACCCTGGCACGCCTGCGTGAACAGGGCCTGCAGCTGACCGGCCCGGTGCCGGCGGACACCGCCTTTCAACCGGAGCTGCTGACGCAGCACGACGCGGTGCTGGCCATGTACCACGACCAGGGCCTGCCGGTACTGAAATACGCCGGTTTCGGCGAGGCGGTGAACCTGACCCTGGGTCTACCGTTCATCCGCACCTCGGTGGACCACGGCACCGCCTTCGATCTGGCCGGCACCGGCCGGGCCCGTGCCGGCAGCCTGTTGGCCGCCACGCGCCTGGCGGCGGACCTGGCCGCCCGGGCCGAAGGCCAGGAGACACCATGAGCGAACATCGCGCCCGCAAACGCTTTGGCCAGCACTTCCTGCACGACGCCGAAATCATCGACCGGCTGGTACGCTCGGTGGCGCCCCGCGACGGCGAAACGGTAGTGGAAATCGGCCCCGGCCAGGGCGCCCTGACGTTCCCGCTGCTGGAGCAGGTGGCACACCTGACGGTGGTGGAGCTGGACCGCGACCTGATCGGCCGGCTGCGCGACCAGGTGCCGGAAGACCGGCTGACCATCCATCAGAGCGACGCCCTGCGCTTCGACTTCACCGCGCTCGCCGAACAGGGGCCGCTGCGGGTGGTCGGCAACCTGCCCTACAACATCTCCACGCCGCTGATTTTCCACCTGCTGGCGCAGACCGGCGCCATCGCCGACATGACCTTTATGCTGCAGAAAGAGGTGGTGGAGCGGCTTACCGCCGCCCCCGGCGGCAAGGATTACGGGCGCCTATCGGTGATGGTGCAGTATCATTGCCAGGCGGATTACCTGTTTCCGGTGCCGCCGGGGGCGTTTCAGCCGCCCCCCAAGGTGGATTCCGCCGTGGTGCGGCTGATGCCCTACGCCCGCCCGCCGTGGCCGGCGATTGATCCGGCCTGGCTGAGCCGGCTGGTGGCGCAGGCGTTCAGCCAGCGCCGCAAGGCGATCCGCAACAGCCTGAAAACACTGATCGCCCCGGAGGTGTTCGACACCACCGGCATCGACCCCGGCCTGCGCCCGGATCATCTGTCCGTGGCGGACTACGTGACCCTGGCCAACGCCACCACGCCGGGACCGGGACCGGGACCCGGACCGGGAACAACCAAGGAGCCGACGCCATGACCGCCCTGGACGACACCGCCATCGATACCCAACGCTACCGCATGCAAGTCACCGTGGAGGCCGAGTATCTGCCCGACCAGAGCGACGAAGACGGCCAGCGCTGGGTGTTCGCCTACCACATCCGCATCTTCAACCGGGGCGCGGTGACCGCGCGCCTGCTGACGCGCCATTGGGTGATCACCGACGGCGAGGAGCGCTCCCGCGAAGTGCACGGCGAAGGCGTGGTGGGCGAACAGCCCAGCATCGCGCCGGGCGAGGAATTCCATTATTCCAGCGGCGCCATCCTTGAGACCGAAGTCGGCACCATGGAGGGCAGTTATCAGATGATCGCTGAAGATGGCACCTGCTTCGACGCGGAAGTGCCCGCCTTCACCCTTGCCGTGCCACGCGCACTGCATTGAGGGGCCGGCCATGAGTACCTACGCGATCGGCGACCTGCAAGGCTGCCTGGCCTCTTTTGACGCCCTTCTTGATGACATCCGTTTCAACCCGGACCAGGACCGGCTGCTGCTGGCCGGCGACCTGGTCAACCGCGGCCCGGATTCCCTGGGCGCCCTGCGCCGGGTGTATCAGCTGCGGGACAACGCCCGCGTGGTGCTGGGCAACCACGATCTGCATCTGCTGGCGGTGGCGCACGGTCACGCGGGCCTGAAACGCAAGGATACCCTGCAGCCGATCCTGGACGCCCCGGATCGGGACCAACTGCTCGGCTGGCTGCAAAGCCAGCCGCTGCTCGTGGACGTGCCCGAGTTCCAGACGGTGATGACCCACGCCGGGCTACCGCCGCTGTGGCGGCTGGATGAGGCCCGCGCCCGCGCCCTGGAAGTGGAAACCGTGCTGGCGTCGCCGGACAAGGCCGAGGCGTTTTTCGCCAACATGTACGGCAATACCCCGGCCGGCTGGCACGACGGCCTGGAAGGCACCGACCGCTGGCGGGTGATCACCAACTATTTCACCCGCATGCGCTTCGTCAACGACGCCGGCGAGCTGGACCTGGGCAGCAAGGGCGAGCCGGATCGGCCGCCGGCGGGCTTCATGCCCTGGTTTGAACACCCACAGCGGCGTGAACGCGATGTCCGCGTGCTGTTCGGGCATTGGGCCGCCCTGGAGGGCCGCACCGGCACCGCCGGGGTGGAAGCCCTGGATACCGGCTGCGTCTGGGGCGGCTGCCTGACCGCCCTGCGCCTGGAAGACGGCCGCCGCGTTCAGTGCGCTTGTCACTGATCCCGCCCGGCGGCGCCGCCTTCGCGCGTTATTAACGCACCCGCCACCATTCGTTTATTTATAAAAAAAGTTCCCGCCCGAAACATTTTTTGCTTTTGACTTGGCTTTCGTTTTAGCGCCATGCTAGAACCGAAGTGATTCGACTCCGCTCGTTTAAGCCGCCGGCGCCCAGCCCGCCGGCCAGGAGCTTCCGAATGTGCCAGGTGTGGACCCTTAGTCCCTTTTTTCGTGCCGCTGATCGGCACCTTGGCCCGCTTTTACCTTTTTCCCGTTCGTTCCCCATCCGGTTGGAACGAAACTCGCATGGTTTTTCCCCAACCCCGTTCGCATCCGTAGTTGTCTCGCGGCACCGCAGGCGCGGCGCGCCGTCAGGAGGGAGTGAAGCATGAGTATTCTCCGTCACTATCAGGCCCGGTTCGAAGCAGGACAGGAAGACGAGATGTCCCTGGAGGAATATCTCACCCTGTGTAAAAGCGACCCCGGGGTGTACGCGTCGGCCCCCGAGCGCATGCTGATGGCCATCGGCGAGCCGGAGCTGGTGGACACCTCCAAGGACCCTCGCCTGTCGCGGATTTTTTCCAACAAAATGATCCGCCGCTACCCGGCCTTTGACGAGTTCTACGGTCTGGAAGACGTGATCGAAAACATCGTCAGTTACTTCCGCCACGCGGCCCAGGGCCTGGAAGAGAAGAAACAAATTCTTTACCTGCTGGGGCCGGTGGGTGGCGGCAAATCGTCGCTGGCGGAAAAACTGAAAGCGCTGATGCAGAAGGTGCCGTTCTACGCGATCAAGGATTCGCCGGTGAACGAGTCACCGCTGTGCCTGTTCGACGCGGAAGAAGACGGCCCGATTCTGGAAGAGGAGTACGGCATCCCGCGCCGTTATGTGCGCACCATCATGTCGCCCTGGGCGGTGAAACGCCTGAAAGACTACGGCGGCGACCTGAGCCAGTTCCGCGTGGTCCGGCGCTACCCGTCGATTCTCGACCAGGTGGCGGTGGCCAAGACCGAGCCCGGCGACGAAAACAATCAGGACATCTCGTCCCTGGTGGGCAAGGTGGACATCCGCAAGCTGGAGGAATTCGCCCAGGAAGACCCGGACGCCTACAGCTTTTCCGGCGGCCTGTGCCGGGCCAACCAGGGCCTGCTCGAATTCGTGGAAATGTTCAAAGCGCCGATCAAAGTGCTGCACCCGCTGCTCACCGCCACCCAGGAGGGCAACTACAACGGCACCGAGCACATGGGCGCGATTCCGTTCGACGGCATCGTGCTGGCGCACTCCAACGAAGCGGAGTGGCAGACGTTCCGCCATAACAAGAACAACGAAGCCTTTATCGACCGCGTGTTCATCGTCAAGGTGCCCTACTGCCTGAGAGTCACCGAGGAGCAGCAGATCTACGACAAGCTGCTGCGCAACTCCAGCCTGCGCGAGGCACACTGCGCGCCGGACACCCTGCGCATGCTGGCCCAGTTCTCGGTGCTCACGCGCCTCAAGGAACCAGAGAATTCCAGCATCTACTCCAAGATGCGGGTCTACGACGGTGAAAATCTCAAGGACGTGGATCCGCGCGCCAAGTCGATGCAGGAATACCGTGACATGGCCGGCGTGGACGAAGGCATGGACGGGCTTTCTACTCGTTTCGCCTTCAAGATTCTTTCCAAGGTGTTCAACTTCGATCACTCCGAAGTGGCGGCCAACCCGGTGCATCTGATGCATGTACTGGAACAGCGCATCGAGCAAGAGCAGTTTCCCCAGGAGTTTCAGGAACAATACCGCCGCTTCATCAAGGAATACCTGGTGCCGCACTACGTGGAATTTATCGGCAAGGAAATCCAGACCGCCTACCTGGAATCCTACTCCAAGTACGGCCAGAACATTTTCGATCGGTATGTGATGTACGCGGATTTCTGGATTCAGGATCAGGAATTCCGAGACCCGGACACCGGCGAGATTTTCGACCGTCAGTCCCTCAACGAAGAGTTGGAAAAGATCGAGAAGCCCGCCGGCATTTCCAACCCCAAGGATTTCCGCAACGAAGTGGTCAATTTCGTGCTGCGCGCCCGCGCCAACAACAGTGGCCGCAACCCCAGCTGGATGAGCTACCAGAAGCTGCGCGACGTGATCGAGAAGAAGATGTTCTCCAACACCGAGGAGCTGTTGCCGGTGATCTCCTTCAACCCCAAGGGCAGCGAGGACGACCGCCGCAAGCACGACAACTTCGTCAAGCGGATGATGGATCGGGGGTATACGGAGAAGCAGGTGCGCTTGTTGTCCGAATGGTACCTGCGTGTTCGCAAGGCGCAATAAAAGCAGCCGAAAGTTACAAGTTGCAAGTTGAATCGCAGGTTGGGCAGGTGCCGCCGGCAAATACACTCTCCGCGACCAAGTCGGAGTCGCCTTTTCAACTTGAAACTTTCAACCTGCAACTGCTTCCGGAGGAAGCCATGAGTTATATCATTGACCGGCGTCTCAACGGGAAGAATAAGAGTACGGTGAACCGGCAGCGTTTTCTGGAGCGTTATCGGCGCCATATTCGTGAAGCGGTGAACGAGGCGGTGGGGCGGCGCTCGATTACCGACATGGAGCAAGGGGAGCGCATCAGCATTCCCGAGAAGGATCTCTCCGAGCCGCGCTTTCATCATGGCTCCGGCGGGCGCCGCAATGTCGTTCATCCGGGCAACCGGGAGTTTCAGGCCGGCGACCGGGTCAAGAAGCCTTCCGGCGGCGAAGGCGGCGCTGGTGGCCGGGACGCCAGCGATTCCGGCGATGGCGCCGACGAGTTCGCGTTCGAAATCGATCAGCGGGAGTTCCTCAACTTTCTGTTCGAGGATCTGGAGCTGCCCAACCTGATCAAGCGACACCTGGAAGGCAGTCGCTCCTTTCACCGCCGCCATGGCGGCATCGTCAGCCACGGCTTGCCGGCGAAGATCAACATCGTGCGCTCCATGCGCCAGGCGTCGATGCGCCGGCGCGCGCTCACGGCGGCCAGCCGCCGGCGGCTGCGCCTGCTTGAGGAAGAGCGTGACGCGCTGCTGAACCAGGACCAGTCGCCGGAGCGCAACGAGCGCCTCAATGAACTGGACACACAGATCGACCGGGTGCGCCGGCGCATCGAACGCATTCCGTTTCTCGATGAAGTGGACCTGCGCTTCAACCACCATGTCAAAGTCCCGGTGCCCGTGAGCCGCGCGGTAATGTTCTGCATCATGGATGTGTCCGGCTCCATGAACCAGGACATGAAGGATCTGGCCAAGCGCTTCTTCCTGTTGCTCTATCTGTTTCTGCAGCGCAACTATGAACACACCGAGGTGGTCTTTATTCGCCACCACACCAGTGCCAAGGCAGTCAGCGAGGAGGAATTTTTCTACTCCCGGGAGACCGGCGGCACCATCGTGTCGAGCGCGCTGAAACTGACGCTGGAGACCATCAAAGCACGCTACCCGGTGGAAGAGTGGAACCTGTACGGCGCCCAGGCCTCGGACGGCGACAACTGGAACGACGATTCACCGGGCTGCGCCGCCCTGCTCGAAAAAGAGCTGCTGCCACGCATGCAGCACTTCTCCTACGTGGAGGTGATGCCGCGCAGCCACCAGGCGCTGTGGGAGCATTACCAGAGCGTTCAGGAGCGCTGCGGCGAGGTGTTCTCCATGGCTCAGATCGACGATCCGGGCGACATCTACCCGGTGTTCCGGCGCCTGTTCAAAAAGCGCATGGAGGTGGCATGACCGTGGCCGACAGCACATTGATCTCCCGCGGTTCCGATTGGGACTTCGACACCCTGGCGGAATACGACCGCGCCATCGCCGAGCTGGCCCACGGCAAGTTCGGGCTCGATACCTACCCCAACCAGATTGAGGTGATCTCCTCGGAACAGATGATGGACGCCTATTCCTCGGTGGGCATGCCGGTGGGCTACAACCACTGGTCGTTCGGCAAACAGTTTGTCGAGGTGGAAAGCCGTTACCGGCGCGGCCAGATGGGCCTCGCCTACGAAATCGTGATCAACTCCAACCCCTGTATCGCCTACCTGATGGAAGAGAACACCATCACCATGCAGGCGCTGGTGATCGCCCACGCCGGTTACGGCCACAACTCCTTCTTCAAGGGCAACTATCTGTTCAAAACCTGGACCGACGCCTCGGCGATCATCGATTACCTGGTGTTCGCGCGCCACTACCTGGCCGAATGCGAACAACGCCACGGTGTTACCGCGGTGGAAGAAACCCTGGATTCCTGTCACGCGCTGATGAATTACGGCGTCGACCGCTACAAACGGCCGACGCCGATTTCCGCCCACGAAGAAAAGCGTCGCCAGCGCGACCGGGAAGAGGCCCTGCAACGGCAGGTCTCGGAATTGTGGAAGACCTTTCCCGATATGCAGCCGATGGTGCAGCGCCGCGAACCCAGCCGGCGCTTCCCCTCCGAACCCCAGGAAAACCTGCTCTACTTCCTGGAAAAGAACGCCCCGTTGCTGGAGCCGTGGCAACGGGAAGTGATCCGCATCGTGCGCAAGATGGCACAGTACTTTTACCCCCAACGCCAGACTCAGGTGATGAACGAGGGTTGGGCCACCTTCTGGCACTACACGCTGCTCAACGAGCTGTACGACCAAGGGCGTGTGGACGACGGCTTTATGCTGGAGTTCCTGCAGAACCACAGCCAGGTGATTTACCAGCCGCCGTTCGATTCGCCCTATTATTCAGGCATCAACCCCTACGCTCTCGGCTTCGCCATGTTTCAGGACATCCGCCGCATCTGCGAAGCGCCCAGCGACGAGGACCGCCAGTGGTTCCCGGACATCGCCGGCAGCGACTGGCTGGCGACGCTCAAGTTCGCCATGGAAAGCTTCAAGGACGAAAGCTTTATCCAGCAGTTCCTGTCGCCGCGGCTGATCCGTGAATTCAAACTGTTCAGCCTGATGGACGATTCCGAGCGCGACTACATCGAAATCAACGCCATCCACAACGAGCCCGGTTACCAGGCGATTCGCAACCGGCTTTCCGAGCAGTACAACCTGAGCATCCAGGAGCCCAACATTCAGGTGTACTGCGCGGACGTGCGCGGCGACCGCTCCCTGACCCTGCAGCACCTGCGCCAGCACCACCGCCCCCTGGAAGCGGACACCGCCCAGGAAGTGCTGCGCCACCTGCACCGTCTGTGGGGGTTCGACGTGCACCTGGAGAGCGTGGACAACGGCAGCGTGGTGGAGCGCCTGTCGATCCCTTCACACAGGCTTGATTGATAAACGTTCTCATTAATGTTTATATCCGGCGCAACCTTATTCGTTCATTCGCCGGAGAATTCCTTCATGCGTCGACTCAGTGTCCTCTTCTCGTTAATGGCCGCCCTGGTGGTGACCGGATGCAGCTCGCAAAGCGAAGAAGTGAACGTCTACTCCGCCCGCAAGGAAGCACTGATTAAGCCCTTGCTGGACCGTTTCACCTCGGAAACCGGGATCACCGTGAACCTGATCACCGGCAGCGCCGACGCCCTGGTGGAACGCATGAAGGCGGAAGGCGAACACAGCCCCGCCGACGTGCTGATCACCACCGACGCCGGCCGTCTGTACCGCGCGCAGCAAGAAAACCAGCTGGCCACGACGGACAGCGACACCCTCACCAAGCAGGTGCCGGCGGCCCTGCGCGACCCCGCGGGGCACTGGTACGGCCTGTCCGTGCGCGCCCGGGTGGTGGTCTACGCCCCGGACCGGGTGGACCCGTCCGAACTGTCCACCTACGAAGCCCTGGCCGACGAGCAGTGGGACGGCCGCATCTGCATCCGCTCCTCGGACAACATCTATAACCAGTCCCTCACCGCCAGCCTGATCGCGCACAACGGCGAAGCGGACACCGAGCAATGGGCCGAAGGCCTGGTGGCCAACATGGCCCGCGATCCGGTGGGCGGTGACCGTGACCAGATTAAGGCGCTGGCCGCCGGCGAGTGCGACCTGGCGGTGGTCAACACCTACTACCTGGGCATGATGCAAGGCGGCGACGACGCCGACAGCCGCGAGATCGCCAACCAGGTGGCGGTGTTCTGGCCCAACCAGGACGGCCGCGGCGCCCACATCAACATTTCCGGCGCCGGCGTGGCCGCCAACGCCCCCAACCCGGACAACGCCGTGCGTCTGATCGAGTTCCTGGTCAACGACGAGTCCCAGCAGTGGTACGCGGAGACTAACTACGAGTACCCGGTGCGCGCCGATGTGCCGGTCAGCGACCTGCTGCAAGAATGGGGCGAGTTCAAACAGGATGGCCTGCCACTGATCAAGCTGGGCGAGCTGAACGCCGACGCGGTCAAACTGATGGACCGCGCCGGCTGGAAATAACCGATCGAGACAGGCAAGGCGGCGGCGGATCGGTATAATCCCGCCATGTTTTCGTCACCCGCCTTGCGCTCCCTGTGTCTGTTGCTGCTGGCCCTGGCGCTGGCCACACCGGTACTGGTGGTGGCCGGCAGCTGGCTGGCCGGCGCCTCACCGAATTGGGGCCACCTGAGCAGCACGGTACTGCCCTCGTACCTGCGCCATTCCTTGTTCCTGGCCCTGTTCACCGGCACCGGCACACTGCTGATCGGCGTCGCCGCCGCCTGGGCGGTGGCCCGCTTCCGCTTCCCCGGACGCCGGGTGCTGGAATGGGCCCTGCTGCTGCCGCTGGCCTGCCCGGCCTATCTGATCGCCTATACCTGGACCGGCATGCTGGCCAGCGAAGGCGCTTTGCAGCAGGCGCTGCCGCTGCCGCTTCCCGATATTCGCAGCCCGGCCGGCGCCGGCCTGATGCTGACGCTGGTGCTCTATCCTTATGTCTACCTGATGACCCGCGCCGCCTTCGTCAGCCAATCCGCGGTGGCGCTGGAAGTGGCCCGCACCCTGGGCGCCGGGCCCTGGCGGCGGTTCTTCCGGGTCGCCCTGCCGCTAGCGCGTCCGGCGATCATCGCCGGGCTGGCGCTGGTGCTGATGGAAACCCTGGCGGACTACGGCACCGTGGCCTACTTCGGCGTGCCCACCCTGAGCACCGGCATCTACCGCACCTGGTTCGGGCTGGGCGACGCCATGGCGGCGGCGCAACTGGCCGGGGTATTGCTGCTCGCCATGGTGGTGCTGCTCACCCTGGAGCGGCGCGCCCGCAAGGAACGGCGCATCAGCGTCGCCTCGGCGCGGGCAGCGGCGCCGCTGCCGCTGGGCCGGGGGCCAGGCCTGCTGCTGGCGGCGGTGCTGTGGCTGCCGGTGCTGCTGGGGTTCATCCTGCCGGCCCTGCAATTGCTGGTGTGGAGCCTGCCGCGCTGGCGCGACCTGGCGGAACCCGGCTTCCTCGGCCTGCTCGGCACCAGCCTGCTGATCGCCCTGTGCACCGCATTGGCGGCCACCGGCCTGGGGCTGCTGTTGGTCTGGGCGCGGCGGCTGCGCGGCGACCGGCCCCGCCGCCTGGCCGCCGGGCTCGCCGGTTTCGGTTATGCGGTGCCAGGCACCGTCCTGGCGGTGGGCGTGGTGCTGGTGCTCGCCAGCCTGGACCGCGGCCTCAACGATCTGCTGGCGTCCGTGGGCCTGCCGCAGCCCGGGCTGCTGTTTTCCGGCACCCTGTTCGCGGTGGTGTTCGCCTGCACGGTGCGCTTTCTCACCATTCCCATTCAGGGCCTGGACGCCGGCCTGCAGAACCTGTCCCCCAATCTGGACAACGCCGCCCGCTCGTTGGGCACGGCGCCGCTGCCGATGCTGCGGCGGGTGCATCTACCCCTGTTGCGGGTGCCGCTGGCCACCAGCGCGCTGCTGGTGTTCGTGGACACCCTCAAGGAATTGCCCGCCGCGCTGGTGTTACGGCCTTTCAATACCAACACCCTGGCGGTGCGCGCCTTCGAACTGGCCTCCGACGAGCGGCTGGCGGACGCGGCGCTGCCGGCGCTGACCATTTTGCTCGCCGGCGTGGCCCCGGTGATACTGCTGACCCGCTCAATACGGAGCCCCGATCAAGAGAGCCCCCATGCTGACCCTTGACGACCTGAACGTACGGTTCGACGGCCAGCCGGTGCTGGAAGACGTCTCACTGACCCTGGACGAGGGCCTGATCGGCTGCCTGATCGGCCCCTCCGGCTGCGGCAAGACCACCCTGCTGCGCTTGGTGGCCGGCTTCCTGGCGCCGGACCGCGGGCGCATCGCCCTGCACGGCGACGCCGTCACCGGCGACCGGCTGCTGGTGCCCGCCGAGCAACGCCGGGTGGGCATGGTGTTCCAGGATATCGCCCTGTTCCCGCATCTGGACGTGGCCGCCAACATCGGCTTCGGGCTGGACCGCTGGGCCGCGCACCAGCGTCAGTCGCGGATCGAGGACCTGCTCAGGCTGGTGGGCCTGCCCGGCATGGGCGGCCGCTACCCCCACCAGCTTTCCGGCGGCCAGCAGCAACGCGTGGCGCTGGCCCGGGCGCTGGCGCCCAAGCCGCGCCTGCTGCTGCTGGACGAACCCTTCTCGGCGTTGGACGCGGAACTGCGCGAACAGATCAGCCGCGATGTGCGCGCCATCCTGCTGGAAGAAGGCATCACCGCCCTGTTTGTCACCCACGACCAGAACGAAGCCTTCGCCATAGCCGACCGGGTCGGCGTGATGCACGCCGGACGCCTGGCGCAGTGGGACACGCCCTACCGCATCTACCACCGCCCACGCACCCGCTTCGTCGCCGACTTTATCGGCCGCAGCAGCTTCATTCCCGGCACAGTGACCGCCGAAGGCCAAGTGGACACCTGCCTGGGCGTATTCGCCGGCGCCCTGCCGGACGGCGCCGCCCCCGGCGACCGAGTGGACGTGATGATCCGCCCGGACGACATCCTGCACAACGACGACAGCCCACGCACCGCGAAGGTGGTGGACCGCGCCTTTCGCGGCGCCCACATGCTTTATACGCTGGAGCTGGACGGCGGCGTGCGGGTGCCGTGCATGGCACCCAGCCACCACGCCCACCCGGTCGGGGGGCGCATCGGTATCGAGCTGGAAATGGACCACCTGGTGACGTTCACGCCGGTCGACTCAAGCACTCCGTAGCCAGGTTTGTGGGGCCGGCCCTTGTGGGAGCGGGCTGTGGGAGCTTGCCTGCAAGCGAAAGGCCGACTTGTCGGCCGGCAGGATCCCAGAGGCCTCTCTCCAGAAAGCCCGCGCCGGGATCGGGTGGGCCCGTCCAGGACACGCTGCAAGTACATCCATGTAAGCTCGGATTTGGCCATCCCTGGCCAAATACGGTCCTGGACGGGCCCACCCGATCCCGGCACTCCTTGGGGGCTTCAGAGGCCACTCATCCTGCCGGCCGGCAAAGCCGGCCTTTCGCTTGCAGGCAAGCTCCCACAAAACAAGCTTCGTAGAAAGGTTTGGCACCAGCTATAACCCATGGCGGTGACACTAGCTGCGGAGCGGGTCTGTGTTCTGCCCTTCCGGGACCCTGGAGAACAGGACGTTCGACA
>JBELJS010000031.1:0-49615 GCA_042090255.1 Alcanivorax sp.
TCGAACTGAATGCGCGCTTCTGACGCCCAAGGAGAAGGAACATGCGAATAACGCTAACCAGGCAGGTCGTGCATCGGAGTGACAAGGATAGAGCGGTGGCCCGCGGGTTACTGGCGCTGACGTTGATGTTCAGCCTGGCATCCACTCCGACGGCCTGGGCGCAGGCCCCGGAAAGCCTTGAGCAGAGGCTGCGTGCTGAACTGCGCAATACCACCCAGCAGCTGCGTGATCTTCAGTCCAGGCAGGCCCGCCTGGAGGCGGCGCGCGTCAAGGCCGAGTCGCAGCGGGATGACGCCCTGGCGCAAGTGGAGGCGCTCCAGGCGCGTCTTGATGACCGCGAAGGCAAGCTCACTGCCGAACGCCGGGCAAGCCGGTCACGAATCGCCGCCAGTCAGGAGCGCACCCAACAAGTGCGCGGCGCCTATGACGAACTGCTGGCATTGGCGAGAGAGAAGGAGGCGCAACGAATGACCTGGGAGAAGCAGGCGCGTGAACGGGCCGCGGCATTGCGGACCTGCGTGGAGCGCAACGAAGCGATGTTCTCGGCCGGCCGGGAAATTCTCGATGCCTATCAGGATCTGGGCTCGGGAAGCCTGTTCCGTATGCGCCAGCCGCTGGCGGCTTCAGCGCGGGTGGCGTTCGAAAACCGGGCCCAGGCGTTCGGTGATCGCCTTTATAACAATCAGGTGCAAGTGACAGAGCCGCCGTCCGACGACGGCGAGCAGACGGATCAATCCGAGGAGGCGCGGAACAATGAGTGACCAGAGTGAGATGATCGAGGCGGTGAGCCTGCAATATCTCGCGGAGGTATTACAAGGCGCCGGTTATCGCAGCAACGAAAGCGAGCAGAGCGGCATCAAACAACTGCTTAGCGCCAGCCAGGGCATCGGCTTCGCGGTCAGACCGGGTAACCCGGTTGGCGACGGCCCGGAGATGCTCGATTTCACGCTGAGTTGTGCCCTGCGTATCCAGGGGGCGTTACCCGAAAGCATGGTGCCCGATTGGAACCGCGATAAGCGGTTCAGCCGGCTCACTCACCAGGGTGACTTTCTGGTGTTGGAAATGGACGTGGTCGTGGCGGGCGGCGTCCGCGCCGCGCATCTTCGCGCTCAGGTGGAGCTGTGGGACCGGTTGATGCGGGAATTCCTGCTCTATCTACGTAATTACCAAAGTGCCGACGCCCAGGCGCGGGATAGCGTCGCCCAGAACTGACCGACGTCGCCGGCCGCCCGCCAACGGCGCGGTCGGTTCAGCTGATGATCAACACGCCACCGGGTAGCGAGCGCACGTTGGCGCCGTGTACTTCACGCACCAGCGTGGCGAAATCATCCAGCCGGTCCAGCGACAGATACGCCTGCACCGGCGTGCGTCCCAGACCTTCGTCGAGCAGCACGATCCGGCCCGGCCGATACCGGTTCACCTCGTCGACCACCTGGTTCAGCGGCATGCCGTCGAACACCAGCACCCGCTGCCGCCAGGCGCTGACCCGCCGCGGATCAACATCGCGCACGTCGGTCAGCCGGATGTCGTTATACACCACCTGCTGCGCCGGCCCCAGCCGTGAGCGATGGCCACCGTGGGCGACATCGACCTCGCCTTCCAGGCAGGTCACGCGTACCCGGTCGTCGGTGTAGCGCACATTGAACCGCGCGCGCCCCGCCGCGATCCGGCCCTGGCCGGCGCTTACCGTGAAGGGCCGGGTACTGGCGACGGTGGTGATTTCGGTCTCCCCGGAGCGCAGCACCAGGCCGGTAACGGTGTCGTTCCGACGTTGCAGGTCGACACGGGTCTGGGTGTTCAAGCGGACCGTGGCGGCCTGTGGCAGAACCACTTCACGCTGTTCGCCGGTGGCGGTCCACAGGTCCGAAGAGAGCGCGCTGGCGTCGGGCCAGAGATCCAGCGGTGAGCGCAGCGCCACCCAGCCCACGGAAGCGGCCACGGCGCCGCCGAGCAGGGCGCGCCGGCTGAAGCGCCGCTCCCGGGCGACGTCCAGGGACGCTACCGGTGACGCCGCCGGTTCCGCGGCCTGCTGCATGCCCCGCCACACCTGGCGGCACTCCGCGAAGGCTTCCGCATGCGCCGGGCTGCGCGCGCACCACCGCCGAAAGGCGTCGCCGTCGGCGGATGTCGCCTGGCCCGAGGCGAGGCGGACAACCCACTCCCGGGCTTCCCGCCTGATCCGTTCAGTGTCCGGGTCGCGAAAGGCGTGTTGGTTGTTCATGACGACGGCCTTTTGGTTTTCGGCCCGAAGCGTTGAATGTACTCCCGGTCCAGGCGCTCGCAACAGTGCTCAAGACCGGCTTTCAGTTCCTTTTCGACGGTGCGCAGCGAGACACCGTGACGCGCGGCGATCTCTTTATGCGGGACGTCGTTCAGCCGCGCGGCGGTGACGATGGCGCGGCGCCGTCGCGGCAACTCCGACAGCGCTTGGCGGAGCATCGCGATCTCCTGCTCGCCGAGCGCCTCCCGGGCCGGGTCGGCGCGCTCATCCGCCATTAAATAGAGATCTTCCACCTCATCCAGCGTCATCACCCGAGCGTGTTTGCGGCGCTGCTCTTCGGCCACATTGAGCGCGATGCGAAACAAGTAAGCCGCCGGGTGACGCACACTGGTGCTGTCGCGCATCGCGTCGATGCGCAGCCAGGTCTCCTGCAGGGCGTCCTCCGCCAGTTGCCGGGAACCAAGCCGGCTGCGTAGATGTTGGCGAAACTCGTCGTAGCGGAGCACCAGTAGATCCCGCAACGGCTGATGCAGCGTATCCGGCATCGTTAGCGTTCCTTGTTTTCGTCGCAAGGCGACGCGCCGTCGCGGGCCAGCAGCAGCACCGTCAACGGCGCGGGCTGGCCCGCGGGTGGGGCGGCCATTCGGCTGCCTTGGAGCGCTTCGCGAACGGCGGCGCCCCAGCGCGGGGCATGCTCCGAGTCCAGCACGTGAACCCGCTGGATACGACCGTCGCCGCCGATCCACAGTTGTAAGGCAACGCGGGCCTGGCCGAGTTGATCGGCGTGTTCGCGACACAGCAGCCGGGCAAGATCATGCTGCACCGCCCCCGCATAGGCGCGGCTCGCGGTGGCGTCGGCCGGTGGCGTGGCGGTGTGTCGCGCCGCGCGTGGCAGCAGCGTCCACGCCGATTCGTCGACACGGCGCACTGTCAGGTCGGTGGGTTCAAGCAACTCCCGTAGCGCCGCTGATGGCGTTAGCCGGCCGTGCACCGGCGCGGCGGTTTTATTATTGATCAGGTCGCTGGTCACCAAAATTGAGATCCCCGTTTGTTCGCTGAACGCCGCGAGCGCCTGAGACAGCGGCTGCGCGGGCATATCGAACATCGCCGTGGTGGCCGCCCGGCCCACCGACGGCCACGTCAGCAAAGCCCCCAAAGCGGCCACGCTCAGCAAGCGACGGGCGGTCACCAGACAGCGTGAAATAGTCATAGGACGGGAGGCACGGCTGAAACGAATGCGCAAGTTGCCACCGTACCGCCGCTTTATGTCGGAAAGATGTCACAGGGTTTCTTTTAGCGAGTTATATGAATTTTCCATGAAATAACTGCGGTCGGGCGGCGTATTAACCATCTAGTTCAAGGAGTCCAGACACCATTGTTCGCGGTACACCGGGCCGCACCCGTGTACGCCTTGAGAGAGTTCCCGATGAAAATGAAAAAAGCCGTACCGTCCAATGCGCCAATGAATCGTGCCGCCGTGGAGAAGCCGTTCGCGGTAAAGCCGCTGGCGCGGGCCGTGGCGTTAGTCCTGGCGGTGGGCACGACCGGGCTCGCCGAGGCCGCGCCCCGGCCGCTCAGTTCGGAGTGGCTGGCCGCCAAGGCGGCGGCTCGCGCCAGCGCCCCGGCGCCCCGTCCGGGTGCTTCCGCCGACGCCCGGATGCAGGCGCAGCGACAAGCCAACCAGAAGCTGCGGCGCTCGATCGATAATCTCACCCGTACCGCCGGTGCCATCGCCGCCCAGCGGGCAGCCCAGGAAGCCGCCCGTCAGGCGGCCCGGCAGGCGGCGTCGAACATTCCCGACGGTCTCGCGGAAGGCGGCCTCAAGGTAGACGCGAACCCGGACACCGCCGGCTGGTTCAATGCCGAAGACCCGACCCAGTCAGTCCGCGACGGCCACACTACGGTCAACATCAAGCAGACCGGCAACAAAGCGATCCTCAACTGGGAGACTTTCAACGTTAGCCGTGACACCACCGTGGACTTCGACCAGCAGGCCAACTGGGCGGTGCTGAACCGGGTCAACGACCCCAACGCCCGGCCCAGCCAGATCCAAGGCCAGATCAAAGGCGACGGTACGGTAATGCTGGTGAACCGCAACGGGGTGGTGTTCAGCGGCTCCAGCCAGGTCAACGTGCGCAATCTGGTGGCGGCGGCGGCGGACATCAGCGATGAACAGTTTCGCGAGCGCGGCTTGTACGGTGACAACGAAGGCAGCCAGGCGGTGTTCACCAATGCCCAGGGCGACATCGAGGTGCAGGCCGGCGCGCGGCTGACCACCGCGGCGCCGGGGTCCGCCACTCAGAGCGGCGGCTATATGCTGCTCGCCGGCCGGAACGTGCATAACCAGGGCGAGATCGTGACCGAGCAAGGCCAGACCACGCTGGCCGCCGGTGAGGATTTTTATATCCGTAAAGGCCGGGGCACCGAAGAGAACCTGGCCTCCACCACTGACGGCAACGAAGTGGCGAGCCGTCAGTCCGCCGCCAGCGCGCTCGACGGCAGCGCCGGCACGGTGACCAACAGCGGTCTGATTCTCTCGTCCGAAGGCGACATTACCCTGACCGGGCACGACGTACGCCAGCAGGGCGTGGCCGTGGCCACCACCACTGTCGATAAGCGCGGCACCGTCCACTTGCTGAATTCCGCCAGCGACGCGTCCGGCCAGGTGACCCTGGGCGAGGGCAGCGTCACCGCGGTGGTGATCGACGAGGACGGCGGCACCGCGCTGGATACCCGTCGCCAGACTTTGATTAACCAATCGGCGGAGTACGACCTTGAGCGCGAGGGTCTCAACGACGGCGTCTTCGACAACCTAGCCGAGCAGCCCGACCGCCGCGACCAGTCCCGCGTGGAGATCGTCTCCGGCGGTGACGTGATCTTCGAGGACGACTCGCTCACCCAGGCCACCGGCGGCCAGATCGCCGTTGCCGCCAACGACCGCGTGCGCGTGGAAACCGGCGCCGAGCTGGATGTGTCCGGCGCCGTCGGCGTGCGCGTGGCGATGGAATCCAACAACGTCCTGATCAACGTGCAAAGCAACGAACAGCGCGATTCCCCGGTCAACCGCGACAGCGGCGCGCTGCGCAACGGCGACGTCTGGATCGACCGCCGTGAACTGATCCACGTGCCCGCCGGCACCGGCGGCCATGATGCGGACCGCTGGTACACCGCAGGCGGCCTGCTGGAAGTGGGCGGCTATCTCGACACCATTCCGCACTCCGCCGGCGAGTGGGCCGCCGCCGGTGGCACCGTGCGGCTGCACGGCGACGCGGTGATTGCCCAGGGCGGCTCCGCCGTCAACCTGTCCGGCGGCACCCTTAACGTGCAGACCGGCTACATCCGCCAGACCTGGCTGAAAGGCGCCGACGGCAACCTCTACGACGCCGCTACCGCGCCGGGCTACCTGCGCTATACCGGGCTTTATCGGGGCTACGAACGAACCAGCGAACGCTGGGGCCAGACCGACGCCTGGCGCAACCCGCTGATCAACCCCGAGAAGCGCCTGGAAAACGGCTACGTCACCGGCCGTGACGCCGGGCGGCTGATCGTCAGCGCCCCCACCGCCATCCTGGAGGGCGACATCGTCGCCGAGGTCTACAATGGCGAACGTCAGAACCGCGCCCGCGCTCAGGGCCTGGACGGCTACAACCAGGCGCAGAACAGCGTCGCCCGCGCCGGCCAACTGCTGCTCGGCAAGTACGGCCTGCTCGGCCTGAGCGGCGGCTTTAACAGCGACGTGCGCGTCGGTGACATCGAGGATGTCGCCGGCGAACTGGAACGGGGCGCGGAACTCGGCGAGCGGCTCGGCACCGTCTGGCTGGACGCCGCCCGCCTCAACGAACAAGGCCTCGGCGGTCTCGATCTGGTCAGCGCCGGCGGCATCGCCGTGGAGCAGGACCTGGATGTCACCCCCGGTGGCTACGTGCGTCTGGCCTCCGGCCAGGTCGACGTGGACGCCACCATCACCGCGCGCAGCGGTGATATCACCCTGACCAATATCATCGACGTGGTAAACAGCAATGGCGGCGCGGCACGGACTGAACTGACCGGCGCCGATGGTGAGACCCACCTGCGGCTCGGCGCCGAGGGGGTATTGGACGCCCGTGGTCTTTGGAGCAACCAGCTACAAGCACCGGACACCGCCGCGTTGGCGCACCGAGACGGCGGCAGCGTGACGCTGGCATCCAGCCGCGACGTCACCCTGGAAGCGGGCAGCCTGATCGACGTGTCCTCCGGCGGCGCGGTCACCGCCGACGGCCGGCTGCTCGGTGGACGCGGCGGCGACATCACGCTGAGCGCCGCGACCACCGTGCGGGAAAACAGCGGCACCTCGCAGAACGGCGTTCTCACCCTGAACGGCGATCTGCGCGGCTATGGCGTCGATGGTGGTGGCACCCTGACCTTGCAGACCGGTGAATCCGTGGTGGTCGGCGACCGGGTGTTCGAGACCGAAGGTCTGCTTGCGGCGGGCGATGAAGCCCCGGTGGACCTGACGCTGTTGGAAGAAGTGGTGATCGCCGCCGGCGAGACGCTGCCGTTCGATTATGAATACACGCGCACCTCGGCGGCTCCCGGACAGCCCTTGGGCGAGAGCCCGATCACGGTTACGCCCGCAACGCCTTTGACCCTGGCGGCGGACTGGACCATCCCCGAGTCCGCCACGGGCATGTTCAGAATCATCGTGGGTGGCCGGAACGTTTTTGGTTCCGGAAGTACCGTGCCAGCGGGCTCGGTGATCACCGCCGTGGTCGGGCCTTCCGTCGGCACCCTGCCGGCGGATTACGTCGTGCCGGCGGACGCCTTCCCCAACGGCATTCCGGTGCAGGCCAGCCAGGCGGTGCTGGCCGCCGGCACGCCGCTGCCCGACGACGTGGTGTTCTCGGCGGGCGCGACGCTCGCCGCCGGCAGCGTACTGAGTCATGACGTGCGAGTGGCCCCCGTTCTGCAGTTGGGTCCGGAGCAATTCCGCAAAGGGTTCTCTCAGTACGACATCAACGGGCACAGCGGCGTCCTGGTAACCGAAGGCGCCAAGATCGACGTTGCCATGCCGGTGTACCGTTTCCAACCGGGTAGCGTCGCCGCCACCACGGCGGAACAAGCGCTGGCGCTTTGGACACCGCCCCTGTATCAACCGCAAGCAGGACCCAATGGCGCCGTTCGACGCGCCGGTGCCGGCCTGACGTTGCGATCAGAGAGCCAGGGGAGGCCGGGCTCCATAACCATCAGCGAAGGGGCAACGGTTCAGGTTGACCCGGGTCAGTCCATCCAGCTCAGCGGCGGTCAAACCAAGGTGGAGGGAACTCTGCGGGCACAGGGTGGCCGCATCAATATCCTTAACCTGGAGACTGATGGCGTCACGCAAAGCCAATCCCTGGGGGAATCCATCTGGATCGGCGAACAGGCTTTGCTGGATGCCTCCGGCTTCGCCTACACGGCCACCGACGCCCGCGGTCGCCGCTACGGCGAGGTGCTGGATGGCGGGCAGGTCACCCTGGGCAGCCTGGCGCCGGACGAGCTCAACGATAACGGCATCTACGAGATCAACAACCGTTTCATTGTTGTCCGCGACGGCGCCGTGATCGATGTGTCCGGCACCCGGGCCGATCTGAACCTGGGTGGCGACCGACCCAGCACGGTGGCGAGCAACGCCGGCGGGCTGGCCATGCGCTCCAACGCCGGTATCTATTTCGACGGCGAGTTGCGCGCCCGGGCCGGCGGCGAAGGCGCCGCCGGGGGCGACCTCGAGTTGATGCTGGAAACGGTGCTTTTACCGCCGAACCGAGGCAGCGAGCGCCAGGCCGAACTGCGCAACATCGTTCTGGGTGAGCAACTGAGCTCCGGCATGCCGGAGGACATCAAGCCCGGCGCCGGCAACCCGGGCCTGCGCTACGGCGAAGCCCGGCTGGCCACCGACGATCTGGCGGGCTGGGGCGTGGACGGCCTTTCCGTGTGGGCCCGCGATGCCATCCTGTTCGAAGGCGACACCAGTCTCTCGCTGGACCGGAAGATCGCCCTGGGCGCCACCGTCATCGGCGCCGCGCCGGAAACGCCGGATATCCAGGTCGAACTGGCGGCGCCCTACGTCAATCTGTCCGGGCGTACCGCTCTGCCCACGCTGCCCGGGAATGGTGGCGATGATAACGGCCCGGCTGTCTTCTTCAATTACGATGGCTTTCATGCCCGGTCCGAACTTACCGACCCGGGGAGTCGCTTTTCGGTGCGGGCTGATTTGATCGACCTTGGGCGGGGATCGCTCACCTTCGGTGGCCGTGGCAGCCGTGATCTGCTCAACGGCCAGGAACAGGTGGACCTACCCGGCTTTGGCAGTGTGCGGCTGGACAGCCGGGGCGATCTGCGTTTGCACGACGTGATTCTCGGCACCGACCGGGAACTGACCCTGGTCGCGGAACGGCTCTATCCCACAACGCACAGTAACAACGTTATCCAGGTGGGTGTGGCACCGGCCGGGTCGCCCAACGGAGACCCGGTGCTGGACGCGGTCCTGCGCATCGAGCGGCGGGGAAGCGGCGCGGTGAAGTTGCCACCGTCAGTATTTGGAAGCGTGTTCTTGCGTGCCCCCCGGATCGAACAAGGGGGCGCCCTCCTCGCGCCGCTGGGGAGCATTGAGATAGATGGGGGGCGTCCACCGTTGCAAGGAACATCGTTGGCCGGGTTACTACCGCCCTCCGTGACCAATGTGGCGGTGGACGCCGTGTTGCAAGAAGGCAGCGTGACGTCGATCAGCGCCGTGGGCCTGACCCTCCCGTACGGCTACACCACAAACGGCATTAACTATTTATATAATGGCGAGGAAATCGATTTCGATGTGCCCGGGTCCACCGGCAGTGAACAGGCGCAACGCGCCGGCGGCGGTATCCGTTTCGGCACCGCCACCTTCCTGGCCGAGGACGGCGCCGTGGTCGACACCTCCGCCGGCGGCACTCTGTGGCGGCTGGGATTCAGCGACGGGGCCAGCGGCTCCGTGGACATCCTCGACACGGCCCTGGCCAACGCCGCCCCCTGGCACGGTGGCAGCCCGGACCGGGAAGTCTATGCCATCCTGCCCTCGATGAACGGAGCGGCGGCACCGCTGGACCCGGGGCTGCCCGCCACCGGCCAGGTGGGCCGACAGATCACCATTGACGCCGGCGTCCCCGGGTTGCCGGCGGGCACCTACACCCTGCTGCCCGCCGAGTACGCCATGATGCCCGGCGGCTACCGGGTGGAGCTGGGCGGGGCGGCGACACAGCGGCTCGGCGTTACCGCCGGTGCCGCCCCGGGTCTGTACAACGCGGACGTTTACACCGGCCTGGCCAATACCGGCGTGCTCGCCCGACAGCCGCGCCGGGCCACCATCATGGCCGGCACCGAGGTGCGCCGTTACGGGGAGTACAACGAAACCTCCCTGACCCGGTGGGTGGCGGAGCAATCAGCGGAATTCGGAGTCGCCCGGCTTAGTAACCTGATTCCCGAGGACATGCGGCCGCTATTGTTCGACTTCGGCTACGTGGACCCGGCCAATCCAGAGGCTTTCCGCTTCAATGGTGAGTTGCGCAACGAGCGTGCCGAAGGCGGCACCGGCGGCCTGGTGGGGTTCCATGGCGGGGCGCTTGAGGTGATCAACGACCCCGGTCAGGCCGATGCCAGCCGTATCAGCCTGATTGACGACGACCTCAACGGCCTGGGCGCCACGGTGCTGGGCCTGGGTACCGACAAAACCGATGGTTATACGGAGCCGGGCAACTCAGTGATCGTTCGTTCCGGCTCGTCACTGAACGCGGCGGCGGTGCTGCTGGCCGGCAACGGTGAAGAGACTTCGGTGGTGGTCGAATCCGGCGCCACCATTGATACCCGGGGGCGCGGCTCGGCGGGATGGACCGCCGATAACGGCATGGTTCTGAGCCCCAACGAGGACCAGTCCCTGCTGGCGGTGGGCAACGACCTGATGACGTTCAGCGGCGTCCAGGGCGAGGGCGGCCTGCGCGTGGAGGACGGCGCCGGCCTGTTCGGCGAGGGCTCGGTGGCGCTGCTGGCCCCCGGCGGCGCCGAAATCGGCGAGATCGCCGTGGGCGCTGGGGACCTGCTGCTGGGCGTGGAGGACGCCAACGTGGGTACGGATGGCGCCTTGGATCAGGCTGCCGCCGACGGCGTGCTGTCCAGTGGCTGGCGCCTGACCCAGGCGATTCTGGACGGCCTGCTGCGCCCCGCCGAGGGCCCCGGCATCGAGAGCCTGAGCTTCCAGGCTTCCAATTCCATTAATTTCTTCGGCCCGGTGAGCCTGGATACCTTCGATCCCGCCACCGGCGAATCCAGCGCCGATCTGCGCTTTATTACCCCGGCGATCTATGGCCTGGGCGGCGAGGGCGATACCGCCACCCTCCGCACCGATCGGTTCACCTGGAGTGGCTTGGGTTTCATGGAAGGTCAACGGGGGAACCCGGAACCGGTGGCGGCGGAGCCGGGCCCGGTGATTGAAGGCGGCGCCGGCACCGGCACCGGCGGCTTCCGGGTGGACGCCAACGAAGTGGTGTTCGGCTTCAACGGCCCGGTGGTCGACGAGACCGCCAACCTGAGCCTGGACCGGCTGATGCTCGGTTTCCAGGACGTCGAGTTCAACGCGACCCAACGAATCACGAGCGAACGGGAAGGCGCGGTCTCCGTGTATCAGCGCGACCTGGGGGACGGCCAGTACCAGGGCGGCAACCTGACCCTGAACGCGCCGGTGCTCACCGGCCAGGCCCGTTCCGACATGACCTTCCGCAGCGGCGGTGATTTGACGGTGGCACGGCCGGAGGGCGCCGAACCGGTGGACCGGAGCAGCCTGGATCTGGGCGGCCGCCTGACCCTGGACGGCAACCGGGTACGCATCGACGGCACCGTGGCCGCGCCCAGCGGCCGCATCGAAATACACGCCGACGAAGACGTGGAACTCACCGAAGGCAGCCTGCTGGACGTGGCCGGCCGGGAAGTGACCTTCTTCGACGTCACCCGCCACAGCTTCGGCGGTGATGTCGTGCTGGAAAGCCGCCAGGGCGATGTGCGCCAGGCCGCCGGCGCCACCCTGGACGTATCCGCCCGGGGCAGTGACGCCGGCACCGTCAAGGCCACCGCCGCCAACGGCCAGGTGGCGCTCGAAGGTGACCTGATCGCCCGCGCCGGGGATCAGCCGGACAACGGCTTCGAGGGCGGCTCGATTCAGGTGGAGGGCCTGACCATCCTCGACTTCGTCGGCCTGAACCAGCGGCTCGGCGACGGCGGCTTCGATTATCGCCGGGACTTTACCCTGGGCAGCGGCGATCTGGTCATCGGTGACGAGCTGCGGGCGCGCCACCTGTCGGTCACCGCTGATGGCGGCAGCCTCACCGTGGCCGGCACGGTCCGCGCCGGCGGTGAATACGCCGGCAGCCTGCGGCTGGCCGCCCGCGACGACCTCACCATCGAGAGCGACGCGGTGCTCGACGCCAGCGGCGACACGCTCAAACGCGACAGCCACGGCGGCGCCATCGAGGGCAGCAACCGGGCCACCCTGGATCTCACCACCCGGGATGGCCGCCTGGTGCTGGCGGACGGCGCCACTTTGGATGTGAGCGCCGGCGGCGAAGACCGCGGCGTGATCAACCTCAACGCCCCCCGCCTGGGCGGGAAACAGGGCGACGATGTAGCGGTGGACGCCGGCGGCCCACTCACCGTACGCGGCGCCAAACGTCTGTCGGTGAACGGCTTCTGGACCTACGACGACGCGCCGCTGGATGCTGAGGACGACACCACCCAGGTGGTCGACGAAGCCTATATGGACGGCATTCACGGGGATAGCGAAGCCTTC
Organism: Alcanivorax sp.; assembly: GCA_042090255.1. GTDB lineage: Bacteria > Pseudomonadota > Gammaproteobacteria > Pseudomonadales > Alcanivoracaceae > Alloalcanivorax. The sequence continues at coordinate 12,045 of JBELJS010000031.1, forward strand.
GTCAACGGCGCGCTCGCCAATGCCCAACTGCTGGAACGGCTGGCCGGCCTGCGCGACGCCACCGATGCCTTCCAGTTGCGGCCCGGCGTGGAGATCGTCTCCGCCACGGAGGGCGGCAACCTGCGCCTGGACGGCGACCTGGACCTGGCGAACTACCGTTACGGGCTGGATGTGGACCCGAATGTAAGAGGTTCCGGCACCGCCGGTGTGTTCACTCTGCGGGCCGGTGGCGACCTCACAGTGAACGGCACGATCAGCGACGGCTTCGGCGTGCCGTTGAGCAGCCCGGACACGGCCTATTACCTCGACTACGAGCTCGATCCGGGATTGACTTCGCCTGGAAATTTCGGCCTGGACTCACTGAACCGTGATTTCACACTACCGGAAACCCTTGTTCTCAAGGAAGGTTGGCTGATTGGCGATGCGGAAGCGTTGCCCTTTGACATCAGGCCGGGTTCCCTGGGCATCGAAGCAGGGAATTCCGTTGATCAAATCGTCGTAAATACGGCGCAAGTTCTGCTTTTCGGTGTCCTGAGCGCGGACGTAGTCTTTCCGACGTCGGTAAGCGACCTGCAGACGGGACAGAGCTATAGCGCCGGAGAGGTGGTGCCGGCAGGCACGAACGTGACCCTTTTCGCACCGGCGGGTACTCAGTTCAGCGCCGGGTTCGTGTTCCAGCGACGTGTCAATATTGAGCCAAGAGTGTTGCCGGCGGGTACCGATTTAACGCCTTACTCGATTAGCTTGGAGGTGGCCGACCGTGAACGAATGGAACTGGCCGCGGGGACGGTCTTGCCCGAGGGGTTCCTTATAAACGGGCTGGAATCCGCCACGCAGGTGACGGAGAACCTGCCGGTGCTGGCCCCGGTACTGGAGCGGGGCCGTGAATCCTGGGACATCCGCCTGGTGGGCGGCGCCAACCTGGCCTCCGCCAGCCGCAGGGCGGTGCGGGCAGGTGCCGTGGCCGGGGATCTGATACTGAATAACACAGCCCCGCCGGAAGTGCTGCGAGAGACTGACCAAGCGGCTAGCGCGGTCAGTGTGATCCGCACCGGCTCCGGAGACTTGGAACTGCTCGCCGCCCGGGATTATCGCCAGGATTCTCCCTTCGCTGTTTACACCGCTGGAGGTGCTCTGCCCGTCGATCAGGTGCCCCGGGTCGGTCGGCCGGATGGCGGTGAATTGCGGGATGAATACGCAACTTACGAGACCTCGGCGGCGGTTACCGACGTGCAGGCGGGCTTCCTCACCGGCGGCGGTGATGTTTTGATCAGCGCCGGTCGGGACCTGATCGGGCACAGCAGCGGTGACCTGCCCACATCCCGCTGGCTGTGGGCGGACGACGCCCCCGCCTCCGGAGAACAGGCCGCCTGGTGGATTCACTCCGGGACTTATATGCCTGCTGATCTCTCCAGCCTTCGTTTGTCCAAACCGGTGCAGGCGGCATTCCAGGGCGTGGGCGCCCTGGGCGGTGGGAATGTGACCCTCTCCGCGGGGCGTGACCTGGGCGCCTTGAATGTGGCGGTGGGCGCCAGCGGCTGGCGGGGAGCGGACGGCGGCACCAGCCAGGTCGGTGGGGGCGATCTGCGCATCGATGCCGGCGGCAATGCGGGCTCTTCACAGGTTCGCGCGGTCAATCTGCGCGGGGAGGCCCGGGCCCGGGCCGGGTCCATCGGTGAGAAGGTCTACGCTTTCGGGTCGCAGTGGAGTATTGATCCCCGACCGGAGGCACTCAGAGCCCGGGCGATGGATATCCTTGACGGCGGGATGACGATCGCCGTCGGCGATGCCCAGGCACGCCTTCTGAGCGTTAGCGATCTAGGTTTGGGCGCTCTTAACCCCGTGGAAGCGATAATGGGTGTCGACATCCGGGAGGATGACACAAGCATTCTCGCCGTTTCCGGAGGCGATATGTTCTTGAGCGGTGAAGCCCCGTCCTCGCTCAGTCTGGTGGCCGGCGAAGGCTCCATATACGGTGGCGCCCAGGTTCGCGCCTCGCTGGAAGGCGCGGTGGAACTGCTGGCGGCGGATTCCCTCTACCGCGTGGATATGGATATCGAGGCCCACCCGGACGCCAAAGGCATGGTCGGGCTGGCCCCGGCCCGTTTCTACGCCGTGGAGGGAGACATCTACAACCTGATGTACGGCTTCCTTTCCAGCCCCGATGACTCCAACTTCGACGGGCCTTCCTTCCTGGGCCGCCCGGCCTGGATTCGCGCCGGCCGGGATATCGTGGCCCTTGGCCAGCCGCCGAACAGGCCCTCTCCTGAGCATGCGGAAGGTTCGGCCTTCGGCCACAACGCCGCCACGGACGTGTCGATCATCGAAGCCGGCCGGGACCTGATCTATATCGACGCCGTGGCCGTGGGCCCGGGCACCCTGGAGGTGACCGCCGGTCGCAACTTTTACCAGGCGGACCGGGGCTGGGTACGCAGCATGGCCGGCCTCTCCGACGACGTCGGCAGCGGCGCCGATATCGCCATCAATGTGGGTATGGGCGCGGACGGCCCGGACTACCAGTCCCTGGTCGACGCCTACCTGAGCCCGGCCAATCTGGCTGATCCGGGCCGGCCCCTGGCGGACCAGCCGGACAAGGTGGTCAAGGTCTACGATCAGGAATTGCGTGCCTGGCTGGAAGGCCGCTACGGTGAAACCGCGCTGGAAGGCACCACCGACCTGGCGTACTTCGAGGCGCTGTCGCCCGAGCAGCAGCGCATCTTCCTGCGCGAACTCTACTACGCGGAACTGCGCGCTGGCGGCCGGGAGTACAACGATGCGGACGGCGACCGTACCGGCAGCTACCTGCGCGGCCGTCGGGTCATCGCCACCTTCCTGCCCGAGGCGGACAGCGAGGCGGGCACCTCCGGCTACGACGGCGACTACACCATGTTCTCCACCGGTGAATATTCCGGTCTGGTGCGCACCGAGGGCGGCGGCGATATCCGGATGCTGGTGCCCGGCGGCGACCTGATCGTGGGCGTGGAAGGGGTACGCCCGGAGGACGGTGACAACGGCATCCTTACCCAGGGCCGGGGCGATATCCAGTTGTACAGCCAGGGCGATATCGCCCTGGGCCTGTCGCGCATCTTCACCACCTACGGTGGCGACATCTTCGCCTGGTCCGCCGCCGGCGACATCAACGCCGGTCGCGGCGCCAAGACCACGCTGGTGTACACGCCGCCGCGCCGGGTCTATGACGACATCGGCAACGTCAGCCTGTCGCCGGTGGCGCCCACCACCGGCGCCGGCATCGCCACCCTGGCGCCGATTCCCGAGGTGCCGCCCGGCGATATCGATCTGATCGCGCCGCTGGGCGTGATCGACGCCGGCGAGGCGGGTATCCGCGTCTCGGGCGATGTGAACATCGCCGCCCTGCAGGTGGTCAACGCGGAAAACATCCAGGTGCAGGGGGAATCCACCGGCCTGCCGGCGGTGGCCAGCGTCAACGTGGGCGCGCTCACCAACGCCACCAACGCCGCCAACAGCGCGGTGCAGGCGGCGGAGCAGGTGAGCCGCGGCGACCGGGGCAATCGGCCCTCGGTGATCACCGTCGAGATTCTCGGCTACGGTCAGGAGCGGCTGGTGCCGGAGCAGGACCGCAACGCCGGCGCGCCCGACTACCGGCCTGACGGCGTGGTGCGGGTGCTCGGCGCCGGCGAACTGTCGGAAGAGCAGGGCGCCGCCCTCACCGACGCGGAGCGCCGCAGCATGCTTTGATTCATCCGCCCGGTACACCGGTTCTTTCCGCCGACGGCCCAAGCGCCGTCGGCGGAGGCGCGCGACCGGTACGCTCATTAAAAGAACCGGGCCAATAAAAAGGGAACGACAAGGATGTTCTACGAGCGCGATACCACCGACCAGATTCTCTCCCTGGCGCGGGTCACCACCCTCGGCCGGCTGCGGGCGGGGCTGAGCTATCTGCTGGAGGCCCACGGCTTTCGCTACTATACGTTCACCTGCCATACCGTGGAGCCCGGCGGTGCCTGTTACACCGCCGTAATCCACAACCTGCCGTCCGGGAAAAACGCCTCGATGCCCTCCGTGGGTAACGCGGTGCACAGTGATCCGCTCGCCCAGTACGCGATCAACGAGACCCTGCCGGTGGACTGGCGTTCGCTAATGAGCCGCCCGGAGTACCAGGGCCGTACCTACCGGGCAGCGATGAACCGGCGGGCGCGGCGCGGCATGCGCAGCGGCTGTACCGTGCCGTTATTGCAAGGCTATGGCGCGCTGGCCTGGCTGGACCTGGCGCTGGATCGCGATGACGAATCCGCCTGGGCGCACATCCGTCAGTATCTTCCGTATGCGATTCTTCTGGGGCGGGTGGTGCTGGACCAGAGCCGCAGGCTGAACAAAAAGCCGCTATCGGAGCATGGCGTTTCGGCGGAACCTCTTGATGAGCGGGAACGGGCCTGCCTGCGCGGTGCCAGCGAGGGGCTAGGCAACGCCGAGATCGGAGCGCTGCTGGGCATCAGCGAGCGCACCGTCTCTAACCATATCCATCGCGCCTGCGAAAAACTGCACGCCCGGAACCGCCAGCACGCGGTGACCAAGGCGCTGCTTTCCCAGCAGCTCTATGCCTACACGCTACCGCCGGGTAACGAAGCGAACCCGCTTTCTTAACGTTTCTCCACACAACAAAAAAAGGGCGCCGGGTGGGCGCCCTCCGCACTGGCGTGCGTTGATCTTGCGATCAGTTGATGCAGGAAGCGGCGGTGCTGGAAGCCGTGGCGCCGGTGGACAGGTAGGCAAAGCCGGTGGGCAGGGTGCTGCTGCCGTTTACCACGGTGTCCACCAGGTCTTTCAGGGCCTGGGGATCACTGTTGCCGTCGGTGTAGGTCAGCAGGTTGGTAACGGCGGCGATCGGGTAGGCGCCGGTGAGTTGGGCGGCCGGATCGATCACCAGCACGCAGCTGGAGTCAATGCCGGATACGTTCTGGACTTGCGGCAGGCCGGTGTTCGGGTCGACGTTGCCCAGTACCTTGCCGTAGTACAGGTCGCCAGGAGCAAAGGGATCCTCGGCGTCGTTGGGGTCGTACTGGATCTGCGTTGTTTGGGCCGGATCTTCACCTTCCACATCGGCGTAGTCCAGACCTTGCTCTTCCAGGACGTTGGCCAGGTTGGCGAAGCCAATGGACCAGCTGGCGCTGGAAACGGCGGTAATGATGCCACCGTTACCGCTGGCCGGGGTGCCGACGGCGTAGTTGCCGATCGGCGCGGCGGCAGGGTAGACCTCATCGGTGTTGAAGATTACCTGGGAACCGTTGCAGTTGGCGGCCAGATACTGGGTGAAGGCGAACACGGTTCCGCTGTCGTCGGAACGGTAGACCACGTTGATCGGTTGGCTGGGCCAGCTGGCGTTGACCTGATCCCAGGTGGTCGCCGTGCCGCTAAAGATGTCACAAACCTGGGAGGTGCTCAGGTTGGGGCGGGTGATTGGGGCACCATTGATATCGTTACCCAGATTCAGCGGCAGTGCGATCAGGGCGCCGAGAGCCGGCACCTGCACCAGATCCTGGCGGTTGGCGCGCGGGCCGTTCAGGAAGTCGGTCACGTCGTCGGCGGTCAGGGGGGCGTCGGAGCCCACGAAGTCGGGATCGGTCTGGCCGGCCGGGGCGCTGAAGCCCACCGGGCTGGCACTGTAGTCACGGCAATCGCCGTCGGCGTTCAGGGAGCTGGAGCCGACCAGAACACGCTTGCCGGTGCCGCTGCCGGTCTGGCAGTAGGAGGCGGAGTGTGAGGGGTTGGCGATCTGAAAAACGCCGAAGATGGAGGCATCGGTGACCTCCGCTTGTTCGTACGGATTAAAAGAGGAGTCAAAACCCGCGAACAGGTTGATGTCCGTGGACAGGCGAGACTGCGGGTTGGTGGTAGTGAAATCGTCGCCGACATAAGCCAGGGCCGGCAGAGAGGCGCCGCCGCCGACCAGGTCGGTGGCGGAAGCGGCCAGCGGTGCGCTGATGATCGCGGCGGCCAGGGCCGCCTTCTTGATGATGGTCTTCATGATTCAATCCCTCGATATTGGGTTTGGTTTGTGATTAATCCCCGCGGCGGGTGCCGCATTAATCACGCTATCGAGAGCGCATTTCGCTTTGGTTCCAGTACGAATAAATTTGCGGGTCGGTTTGGCGGCATTGGGTTGTCAGCGCATTGCCGAAGTCGGCAATCGCATGGGGCGGTGGCGCGCTGTTCTTGCTAAGTCTCTGATTTCCGGCGGTTCAGGTCGGTGGGGAGCCGGCAAGAGGCGTGACCGAACGATGACAGGGGCGGCGCTGGTGTTGCGTGGAAGGGAAGTTGGGGGTTGGCCGGCGGCGTGCAGGCACGCCGCCGGCGCGGGTTTAGTCTTCTAGGGTGGTGACGGGCTCCCAGATGCCGTCGGTGACTTTGGAAAGGATGATGTCGTTGCCGGCACGGTGGTCGTCGGCGCTCATTTTGATGTCCACGCCGGTGACCGGGTCGCTGAAGTCGAGGGACTCCATGGCGGCCAGGAACGATTCGGTGGTCAGGTCCGGGCCGGCCTTGCGCAGCGCTTCGATGGTCACTTCAGCGCCAACACGGCCGAGCACGGCGCCACCGCTGGGCACGGAACCGTACTGTTCTTTGTACTGATCGGCCCACTCTTTAGCTTCCGGCACGTCCTTCATGCGGCTGACGATGTCCTGCCAGGGGGAAACGCCGTAGAGGCCTTCGGTGACGCCACCGGGCGCGGCGGCCACGGCGGAGTGGAAGCCGGCCTGGGACACCAGGAACTTCACGTCGTTCCAGCCCATTTGCTTGGCGGTGGCGACCACGGTGATGATCGGCCGCACCGGCAGGGCCACGCCCACCAGCTCGCAGCCGGCGTCACGCAGGCGCGCCAGGGTGCCGCTGAAATCACTTTCGTCCGGACGGTGCGAGCTGCTTTCCACCAGGGTCACGGCTTCATTGCCTTCGGCCGCGTCGTTCATGGCCTGGTTCACTTCTTCCCCGAAGTCCGAGGGGATGTACATGACGCAGGCTTTGGTGATGTCGTATTCCTCGGCCATCCAGCTGGCGCCCTTGAGCACGCCTTCGTAGTAGCTGGGGCCGAACACGAAGCGGTGGGAGAAATCCCCTTCGGTTTCCATCGGCCGGGACAGCGCCAGCGGCAGAATGCTGGGCACGTTGTTGCTGTCCATTACCGGGAAGGCCGCCAGGTTATGGGGCGTGCCCAGGCTCATCAGCATGGCGAACACTTCATCCCGGGTGACCAGCTTGTTGACCGCCTGGGTGGCCTTGGGCACCTGGTAGGCGTGGTCCTCGACGATGTAACGAATTTTGCGGCCGTGGATGCCGCCTTCCGCGTTGACCTCGTCGAACATGTCGTTCGCCACCTGGACGGCGGGGGAGGAGAATGCCGCGAACACCCCGGACAGATCGTGCATGCCGCCCAGTTTGATCTCGGTGTCGGTGACGCCGCGAACCGGCTCGGCGGCTTTCTCAGTGGTTTTTTCTTCTTCTTTGGTATCACTGCAACCCAGCAGGCTTACAGCAGCCAGGGCAGCCAGACAGAGCTTCTTCATGATGCACTCTCCTATCGTACGGGGATAATTAGTACATGGAATCAATCAGGTGTTTGTGTTTTTTCTCCACGAAGGATCGTTTCAGCTTCATGGTGGCGGTCAGCTCCTCATCCTCGGCGGTGAGCAGCACATCGATCAGGCGGAAATACTTGATCTGTTCCACCTGGGCGAATTGTTTATTCACGTCTTTGATGATGCCGTCGATCAGATCGAGAACTTCTTTGGCGCGGCAAAGGGACGCGAAGTTGGAGAACGGCACCTGGCGGTCCTGCGCGTACTTCTCCACGTTCTCCTGGTCGATCATGATCAGGCAGGTCAGGTACTTGCGCTTGTCGCCAATCACCACCGCATCGGAGATGTACGGCGAGAACTTCATCCGGCTTTCGATTTCCGCCGGGGTGATGTTTTTGCCGCCGGCGGTGATGATGATGTCCTTGAGGCGGCCGGTGATGGTGAGCATGCCGTCTTTCACATGGCCCACGTCGCCGGTGTGCAGCCAGCCGTCGCGGATGTCCTCGGCGGTTTTCTCCGGCTTGCGCCAGTAGCCGGCGAACACATGGCCGCCCCGCACCAGCACTTCGCCGTTGTCGGCGACGCGCACTTCGGTGTCGGGCAGTGGTTCGCCGACGCTGCCGACCTGTTCGCGCTCGCGGCTGTTGAGCGAGACCACGCCGGTGGTTTCGGTCATGCCGTAGCCTTCAAAGAGCGGCACGCCCAGGGCGCGGAACCAGCGGATCTGGTCCGGTGAAATGGGCGCGGCGCCGGTGGTGCCCCGGCGCAGCCTTGCCATGCCGATCAGGTCGCGCACATTGCGCAGCACCAGCAGATTCCAGAATTGATAGCGCAGCCAGTGGATCGGCGAGCGCTGGCGGTCGCAGTGCCAGGCGCCGCCGGCGGCCAGGGCCTGGTCGAAGCACCAGCGCCCGAAGCCGGTGGCTTCATCGCGCAGGGTCATCAGTGAGCTGTAGATTTTTTCCCACAGGCGGGGCACGGCGGCGAAGGTGTTGGGCGACACTTCGCGCAGGTTCTCGAACACGGTTTCCGGGCTTTCCGCGAAGTTGACGGTGCAGCCTTTGTAGATCGGCACTTCCACCGACACCAGGCGCTCGAGGATGTGACACAGCGGCAGGAAGCAGAGCTGGTCGTCTTCTTCGCGGGCTTCCAGCAGCGCTTCGCCGGCGGCCAGTTGGAACAGCACGTTCTGGTGGCTGATCATCGCGCCTTTGGGTGCGCCGGTGGTGCCGGAGGTATAAATCAGCATGCGGATATCGTCCGGCCGGCTTTGCTCGATGCTGGCACTGAACTGCTGTTCCGCGTCCGCGATGCCGTTGCCCAGTTCGTAGAGTTCGTCCAGGAACATCACCATGGGGTCCTGGAAATCACGCAGGCCCTTGCGGTCGAAGACGATCACTTTTTTCAGCGTCGGTACCTGATCGCGTACGGTCAGATACTTGTCGAGTTGTTCGTCGTTTTCCACGAACAGGAAAGCGGAGCCGCTGTCGTTGACCAGATAGGCAAGCTGCTCGGCGCTGTCGGTGGTGTAGACGCCGTTACTGATGCCGCCGGCGGCGGCGATGCCCAGGTCGCAGTAGAGCCATTCCTTGTTGTCCTCGCTAAGGATGGAGACCGGCTGCCCGCGTTCCAGGCCTAGCGACATGAGCGCCACGCCGAGGGCGCGGGCGTGTTGGTAATAGTCGTTCCAGCTGTAGCTTTGCCAGATGCCCAGGTCTTTTTCGCGGTGGGCGATGCGCTCGCCGCGCTCCAGGCATTGCTGGCGCCAGAGTTTGACCACGGTGTCACAACCGTGGAGAAGGGTCGGAGTGGTATCGGTTGCAGTCATCATCAGCGCCAGGTCTTCTTTCGTTTCCAGCGTTTTTCCGGTCGGTCATCCCCCGCCGACTGGCCCAGATAAAATTCGCGAATGTCGTCGCTGGCGAGCAGGTCCTGGGCGCTGCCGTCCATGACGATGCGGCCGGTTTCCAGCACATAGCCGTGGTCGGCGGTGTTCAGAGCCACCCGCGCGTTCTGTTCCACCAGCAGCAGGGTTACGCCCTGTTCTTTATTGAGCCGGCGGATAATCGCGAAGATTTCCTGCACCAGCAGCGGTGACAGGCCCAGGGACGGTTCGTCCAGCAACATCAGCGAGGGGCGGGACATCAGCCCCCGGCCGATGGCGAGCATCTGCTGCTGGCCGCCGGACAGGGTGCCGGCGGGCTGGTTGCGCCGTTCCAGCAGCATCGGGAAATAGTCATAGACCATTTCCATGTCCTGGCGGATTCCGGCTTTGTCGCGGCGGGTGTAGGCGCCCATGCTCAGGTTTTCTTCGACACTGAGGAACGGGAACACCTCACGACCTTCCGGCACGTGCGCGATGCCCTGGCGGACCAGCTTGTCCGGCTCGCTGCCCTGTATCATTTCACCGGCCAGGGAAATGCTGCCTTTGCGCGGCGACAGAGTGCCGGAAACGGTTTTCATCAGGGTGGTTTTGCCGGCGCCGTTGGCGCCGAGAATGGCCACTACCTTGCCCTTGAAGACGTCGATGGACACGCCCCGCAGGGCCATCACCGGCCCGTAGAAGGCTTCCAGGTTTTGTACTTGCAGCAGGGGGGAGGCGTCGCTCATGCGGTTTCCTCCGTGCCCAGATAGGCTTCGATCACTTTGGGATCCGCCTGTACTTCGGCGGCGGTGCCCATGGCCAGTGGCCGGCCTTCCGCCACCGCCAGTACCCGGTTGGAGACGCGGGACACCAGGCTCATATCGTGCTCCACCATGAGGACCGTCAGGCCCAGGTCTTTCTGCATATCCTCGATCCACCAGGCCATGTTCTGGGTTTCTTCCACGCTCAGGCCGGAGGCCGGTTCATCCAGCAGAATCAGCTTGGGCTCGCTGGACAGGGCGCGGGCGATCTCCACCACCTTGCGCACGCCGTAGGGCAGGCCGGCGATCAGCTTGTCGCGGTAGGCGGCCAGGTCGAGAAAGTCGATCACCTCTTCCACCTGACGGCGGTGCGCGCGTTCGCTGCGTCGCACCTTGGGCAGGAAAAACAGCTCTTCGAACCAGCGCGTATCACGGCGGCAATGGCGGCCGATCAACAGGTTCTGCAGCACCGAGGAGTGATCGAACAGTTCAATGTTCTGGAAGGTGCGCGCGATGCCCAGGCCGGCCACGTCGTGGGCCGGGCGGCCGGTGATGTCTTCGCCGTCAAAAGTGATGCGGCCGGCGCCGGGTTCGTACAGCCGGCTGATCAGATTGAAGATGGTGGACTTGCCGGCCCCGTTGGGGCCCACCAGGGTGAACACTTCGCCGGGCTCGACATCGAAGCTGACGCCGTCCACCGCTTTCACGCCACCGAAGGAAATGGATAGATCCTTAACCTGTAACAGACTCATCGTTGGCGCTCCGTTTTCAGGTAGGTGCGGGTGCGCCGGAACATGCCCTTGCGGTACAGCGGGAACAGCTGCAGCCAGGTGCGGACCTTGAACCAGACGCCGTACAGGCCGCGCGGCTCATAGATCACCATGAGCAGAATCAGCAACGCGAACAGGGCGGTGTCCATGCCCGGGTAGGCGGCGATGGAAATGCCGGCGGTGTTGTTGAGGAAGTCGCGCAGCATGGCGATGCTCTGCGGCAGCAGCACCACCACGAGGGCGCCGAAGAAGGCGCCGTGCACCGAGCCCAGCCCGCCGATCACCACCTGCAGCAACAGCGTGATGGAAATCAGCACCAGGAAGCTTTCGTAGTTCACCGCCTGGGCCAGGTGGGCGTAGAGCGCCCCGGCCAGGCCGGTCATGGCACAGGACAGCGCGAACGACAGCGTCTTGGCGCGGGCCACGTTGACCCCCAGGGCGCGGGCGGACACTTCGCTGTCGCGCACCGCCAGGAAGGAGCGGCCAGACGCGCTGCGCAGCAGGTTCAGGTAGCCCAGCGTCACTATCATCAGCACCGCCAGGCACAGGTAGTAGAACGCCCTGGGGCTGGAGTAGCGGTCGATGGTCAGGCCGAACAGGTCGATCGGCGGCGCGAACAGGCCGGCCACGCCGCCGGTGATCGACTCGGCCATGATCGACACGTCCTCGATAATGATGCTCAGTGCCAGCGTGGCGATGGCCAGGTAAATGCCGCTCATGCGCAGGATCGGCCGGGAGATGATCGCGCCGATCACCCCGGAGGAAACGGCGCTGGCCAGCAAGGCTGGAATGAAATGCCAGCCGCGCATCATCAGCGCCAGGTTGGTAAAGGCGCCGATCGCCATGAAGGCGGCGTGCCCGAGGCTGACCTGCCCGGTGTGGCCGCTGATCAGCATCAGGCCGAGCCCCGCCAGGGACCAGATTAGCACCGCGGTCAGCTCGCCCAGGTAGTACACGCCCAGCAGCCAGGGCGCGGCCAGCAGCAGCGCGATTAGCAGAGCGTACTGGGCCAGGTGCCAGCGCCCTTCAAACAGGTTGATATCGTCGTCGTAGCGACTCTTGAATCGGTTACTCATGGGGGCCTACACCTTCTTCTGGCTGATCTGGGCGAACAGGCCGCCGGGGCGCAATACCAGCACCACCAGCATTAGCAGGTAGGGGGCGATCTGACCGACCTCGGGCAGATACCGGCCGGCGAACGGCTCGACGATGCCCACCAGCAGACCGCCCAGCAGCGCGCCGGGCAGCGAGCCCAGCCCGCCGATCACGGCCGCCGCGAACGCCTTGATGCCGAACAGCAGCCCGACGGAGGGTTCCACCGCGCCTTTGGCAGCGAACAGCACCCCGGCGATGGCGGCGACCACGCCGGACAAAGCCCAGACGATGGCGTTGATGCGCTTCACCGGAATGCCCATGTAGTAGGCGGCCATCTGGTTCTGGCTGCTGGCCTGCATGGCGACGCCCAGGCGGGTGCGGGCAAAGAAGAAGTAGAGAATACTGGTCAGGGCCACGGTGGTGAGAATGATCACCGCGTCCACCACCGGGATCATCAGTTCACCCAGCATCCACACCTTGCCGATGAAGGGTGTTTCCAGAGAGGTGGGATCATGCCCCCAGACCACGCCGGCGAAAAAGCGCATTAAAAAGCCGAGTGCGATGGTGAGGATTACCATGGCGAACTGCGGCTGGCCGAAAATGGCGCGCAGCACGAAGCGGTCAAGCAGATAACCGAACAGCCCCAGTATCAGGGCGGCCAGAGTAATGCCGATCAAGAAGGGTAAATCCGCGTAACTGGCGTTGATGAAGGTAATGCCGAGAAAGGCCCCCAGCATCATCATATCGCCCTGGGCGAAATTGACCGCTTCCGACGCCTTGTAGATGAGTACAAAACCCAGCGCCAACAGCCCGTAGATACAGCCGTTAGCAATCCCGCTGACCAGCAGCTGGAGTATATCCATGGTGCCTCTCTCCCGGGGCTTCTTCTTTTTGGAAGTTGTTGTGTAATTCCCCTGAGACTATCCGAAGTTTTACATTCCCACCAGCAGGCAAAATGTAATCGTGCTAATACGGTCATTGACAGGAGATGGGGAGATTTCTTTGGAGGGTAACAGCGGGATTTTAAGGCAATTTGGTGGACCCTTTTAGGGGTGGAAATTGCTCTGGAATTTTGCCGGGAGCTTCGCTCCCTTTCGCGGGCGAGGCCCGCTCGCACAACTTCGCACCCGTCGCGGGCGGGGCCCGCTCCCACAGCTGGCGAACAAAAAAAGCCCCGCCGATTGGCGGGGCTTTTTTGCGTCTGGTGCCCGGAGACAGAATCGAACTGCCGACACGGGGATTTTCAATCCCCTGCTCTACCGACTGAGCTATCCGGGCGTTGGGCGCGTATTAAACCGACTCGACCCGGCCCCGTCAAGCGCGCTTGGCTATTGGTTGGCGTCTTTTGTGGGCGGGACGTAACCCTCTGCTTTTTCGACGCTTTCGTTGTTCAAAAAGCGATCACGCTGTTCGTCCAGAAAGGCTTTGGCCTTGGGGTCCATGACGTTCAGGTGTTTCTCATTGATCAGCAGGGTCTGGTGTTGCAGCCACTCCTGCCAGGCCTGCCGGGAGACGTTGTCGTAGATGTCCTGGCCTTTGGGGCCGGGGAAGGGCGGTTTTTCCAGGCCTTCCAGGTCTTGCTGATACTTGCGGCAGAAGACGGTGTGGGTCATGGCGGGTGCACCTCCGATGCGGGTTAGAGCAGGCCGGCCTGACGCGGGCCGTGCAGTTGCTCCAGTAGCTTTTTGACCGGTGCCGCCAGACCCAGCTCGCCGGGGTCGGCGGGGCTGATCCAGCGGCCCCCGGCATCCTGCACACCGGCGCCGGTGGTGTCCACCCGGATCAGCAGCGGTTCGATATCCAAGTGGAAGTGGCTGAAGGTGTGGCGGAAGGGCGTCAGCGCTTCCTGATCGCGGGCGTCCAGGCCTCGCTCGGTGAGGGCCGTGTGTTGCCGGTCCTGCGGCTCGAGCTGGGGAAAGCACCACAGGCCGCCCCAGATGCCGCTGGGCGGGCGCGGTTCCAGCCATACCCGGCCGTCCGGGTGCTGCAGGATCAGCATGCGGGTCTGGCGCACCGGCTTTTCCTTGGCCGGTTTGCGGCCCGGGTAATCCTGCGGGTTGCCGTCGGCGCGCGCCTGGCACCAGGCCGACACCGGGCAACGTGGGCAGTCCGGTCGCCGCCGGGTGCACAGGGTGGCGCCCAGGTCCATCACCGCCTGGGTATAGTCCGCCAGCCGTTGGTCCGGTGTGTAGTGCTCGGCCAGTTCCCAGAGCCGGTTTTCCACCGGTTTCTTACCGGGCCAGCCGGGCACGGCGTGCAGGCGGCTGAGCAGGCGTTTGACGTTGCCGTCGAGAATCGGCGCACGCACGCCGCGGCTCTGCGCCAGAATGGCGCCGGCGGTTGAGCGGCCGATGCCGGGCAGGGTGGCCACGCCTTCCACGGTGTCGGGAAAGTCGCCGCCGTGCTCGTCCACCAGCTGCCGAGCGGCCTTGTGCAGGTTGCGGGCGCGGGCGTAGTAGCCCAGGCCGGTCCACAGGTGCAGCACCTGGTCGGCGTCGGCGGCGGCCAGGGCGTGCACGTCGGGGAAGCTGTCCATGAAGCGCTGAAAATAGCCGATCACGGTGCTGACCTGGGTTTGCTGCAGCATGATTTCCGACACCCATACGCGGTAGGGCGTGCGCGGATGCTGCCAGGGCAGGTCCTGGCGGCCGTGCTGGTCGTACCAGGCCAGCACGGCGTCGCTGAAGGTGGTGCGGTCCAGGCGGGTGCTCAACGGTTGAAGAACCCCTTGAGCTTGTCGCCCATCTCTTCCTTGATCTTCTCCTCGGCCTTTTGCTTGGCGGCGTTTTTCAACACCTCTTCGGTGGTATCACCCTCCGCGTCAATGCCGAGCCGGTCCTTGAGTTTGCTCTTGGCGGCATTGGTGGCCGCCTGTTGAGCGATCTTGGCGAAGCCTTCTTTGTCCGGGCCGCACCATTTGGCGGGGCTGCCGGCCAGGCTGCCCTGACAGCGCAGCGGCCAGGTCACGTCTTCCAGGTATTTGCTGCCGCCCAGCTCCGGAGATTGCATGCCGATTTTCAGGTCGAATTCCTGGGTCAGCATGTTCATCCAGCCGTTGCCGGAGAGCGTGCCTTTTTCCAGCTTGGCTTCCAGGCTGTCCAGGTTGGCGACCTGCTGGTTGAGGCTGGCCTTGGTGGTTAGATCGATGATCTTGGTGTCCTCGGACAGCGCCGCCGGCAGCTTGCCGGATTGCTGGTTGGGGATCAGCGCGCTGAGGCCCTGGAACCGGCCGAGCATGTCGTTCACGCCGCCTACCAGGGTGCCGTACAGGTTCAGGCCGCGCACGGTGCCGTCGGCCAGGTTCATGCTGGCGTTGCCCTTGGCGGAATTGACCAGGGCTTTCTCGCTGTTGCCGGAGGCGCTGAAGTCCAGGTCCATGGAGAACAGACCCTTGGCCAGGTCCTTGTCCAGGGCCATGGCGACCACCGGCTGCAACTGCATGCTGCTCACGTTTTGCTTGAAGGTGATGCGCGGCGTGTTGCCGGAAACGTCCAGGCGGCCGCTGGCGTTGAAGCCGCCCTGCAGGGTGTTGCCGGACGCTTTGGTGAGGCGCAACACACCGTCCTTGGCACTGACGGCGAAGACAATGTTGCTGGCCTTAATAGTGTCGTAGTTCAGCTCACCGATTTTGAGGCTGCCGTCGAGCAGCAGCGGGCGCAGGCTTTCCACCGGAATCAGCTCCGCTTCGGAGAGCTGGGTGGTGCCGCCCTGTTTGCCACCGGTGCCGCCGCCGGCGCCGCTGGGATCACCGCTTTCCGGTTCATCGCTTTGCGGCGGCAGGTAGCCGTCCAGGGTGATCTTATCCAAGTTCAGATCGAACACGATCTTGCCGGTTTCCATATTTTCCAGGCCGGCCTTGCCGCTCAGAGTGCTGTTGTCCAGGGTGATTTTGAGCGGGTTGGCCATGACGCTGTTGGCCGGGCCGTCCAGGGTGGCGCTCAGGGCCACCTTGCTCAGCGCGCTGTCGTCGCGGGTGGCGATGGGGGCCTCGCCGATGGTTTCCAGGGCCTTATTGGCGTCGAACGGTTCGGTATTGATCTGGCCGGCCACTTTCATTTCGCCGGTCAGGCCGGTGACGGTGGCGTTACCGGTGGTGCGGGTGCCGGCGGCTTCCAGCAGCAGGTCGGTGATCTGGGCGCGGTCTTCGTCCAGGTTCACATCCAGCTTCTGTTCAAGGTGCAGGCTCACCGGGTTGGTGGTCATGCCGGCGATGTCCGCGTCCAGGGTCATCGGGTCGAGCACGAAGTGGTTGTTGTCCAGGTCGGCGGCCAGGGTGGTGTCCAGGTTCAGGTCCACGCGCATGTCGCTTTGGTCCTGGTAGCGCAAAGACATCTGCATCGGGAACGGCTCTTCCAGGCTCACGTCCTGGGCGCTGAAGTTGAAGTGCTGGACGCGAATGTCGGTGCCGTCGGTGGTGTTCCGGTAGCGAATCTTGCCGTCGGTGATGGCGACGCTGGGGATGGTCAGCGGGATGTCCATGCCGCCGCTTTCTTCGCTCTGCGCTTCCTCGGCGGGGGCGGGTTCTTCTTCGGCGCCGTCCTGTGGGCCGATTTTCTCCCAGTTGCCACCGTCGGCGGTTTCCACCAGATTCACTTCCAGGCCGTCCAGGGTGACGCCGTCCATTTCCACCTGGCCGAACAGCAGCGGCCAGACCGCCACGCCGACGCTGGCGCTGTTGATGCCCGCGAACAGCTCTTCTTCACCGGCGATGCGCGCCTCGGTGCGGCCCAGGCTGACGCCCAGCGACGGCCAGAACTGCCAGGCAAGGTCGCCGGGGATCTCCAGGTCGAGGTTGGCCTGGGCCATGGCTTGTTCACGAATCTGGGGCTTGAAATCGTTAGGATCGATCACCTGGGTGACCACGAAAACGGTCGCCGCCAGCAGGACCGCCAAGGCGGCGATGACGATAAGAAAAATTTTGATCGCGCGTGCCATAGAACAGCTCTCCTTGCGCCCCGGGCCGGGGGCCGGGATTATAGCAATAGAATGTACCCAACCGGACGTGAAGACCGTGGCGGGGATCGATTAGGAAACATCATAAAGCATGATAATAAGTATCGCTCTTTGGGGAGCCGGATTTGTTAAAGTTCCGTAATATCCTGGTTGGCATGGGGTTGCTGTGGTGCGCGTTGGCCGGCGCCCACCCGGTGGTGACGCCCCAGCCGAATCAGGAGCAGGTGGTCGTGTCCCGCGCCATGGAAGTGCTGGTGGACGCGGAAGGGCATTGGGATTTCAGCCAGGTGAGCGACCGCTTTTCCGGTCGCTTCGTGCCTAACACCGCCACCGAGCCTAATTTCGGCTTCACCAGCAGCACCATCTGGCTGCGCTTTACCCTGGACACCAGCCGCGTCCAGGGGCAGAGCTGGTATCTGGTGGAACGCTACCCGATTCTCGACCATATCAGCCTGTTCGCCCCCACTGAAGACGGCGGCTACCGGCGGGTGGATCTGGGCGACACGCTGCCGTTCGATCAGCGCCTGATGGACCACCGGGCGTTTATCTTCCCGCTGAACACGGAGCTTGCCGGTGCCAATACCTACTATGTGCGCGTCAGCGGCAAGGGCGCCATCAATTTGTCGCCGATGCTCTACAGTGCCGCCGGGTTGGTGGAATACACCTACCGGGACATCCTGCTGTACGGGGTGTTCTACGGCTGCCTGCTGATCATGGTGGTCTACAATGCGCTGCTGGCGTTGTCCCTCAAAGAGCCGGTGTACCTGTATTTCGTGCTGTTCCTGGTCGGCATCACGGTGTTCAATCTCAACGTCAACGGTTTCGGGCTGCAGTTCGTATGGCCGGAGGTGCCCAAACTCAATGAGTATTATTGGTTGGGCATCTATATCTGTACGCCGGCGCTGGCCATGTACTCGCGCCATTTTCTCGGCCTGAAACAGCGCTTCCCGCGCTATGACCGGGTGCTCAGGCACTATCTGGCCGGTATCGCCGTGTTGCTGGTGGTGCAGTTGCTGATCGTGCCGCCCTGGTCTTACTACCTGTCCACCCTGTTGGTGTTGATCACGGTGCTGCTGTTCAGTTGGCTGGGCTGGATGGTGTGGTCGCGCGGTTACCGGGCGGCGCGGCTGTATGTGGCGGCCTGGTGCGTGTTCCTGGTGCTGATTCTGGTGTTCGCGCTCGGCAATCTTGACTGGCTGCCTTACGCCTCGGTGATCAGCATGTTGCCCCATCTCGGCGCTCTGTGGGTGGTGATGATGCTGTCCCTGGCGTTAGGCGACCGTATCCGTTTCCTAGAGCGTGAACGCAACCAGCTGTTCCTGGAAGCCCGCGAGAACCTGGAGCGTCACGTGGAAGAAATCGAGCAGATGAACCGCGATAAATCCACGTTTTTGCAGTATGTCAGCCACGAGCTGAACACGCCGATTAACTGGATCGGGGCCGCCAATTCCCTGGACGATGGTCAGGCCGGCGCCGACCAGCGCGACGTCTGGGCGCTGGTGCGCAAGGGCCAGCAACGGCTGATGGGCATGGTCAGCACCTCATTGCGCTATTTCGACCTGGCCGACCGCAGCACACCGCCGCTGGTGGCCCGCTGCCGGCCCCTGTGGATGCTGGACGCGTTGCTGGCCACCCGGGCCCGGGCGCTGGGCAGCATGGCGCTGAAGGTGGTTAACCGCATCTCGCCGAATCTCTATGTGCGCGCCAACGAGACCGAACTGCAGGAAGTGCTGGCGATGGCCCTGGATAACGCCATCCGCTTCAGCCCTCAGGGTGGTGAGATCACCGTCACCAGCGAGGTGATGGCGGGTGAAGCGGAGCTGCGCATCCGCGACCGGGGCCGGGGCGCCGGGCCGGACCAGCTGGAGAGCCTGTTCGAACCGTTCTTCGTGATGGGCTCGCGCCACCACGAGGAGGGCTACGGGCTGTCGCTGGCCATGGCGCGGGTGATGATCGAGCAGGCCGGCGGCCGCATCTGGGCGGAGAGCGCCGGCGCCGGGCGTGGCTTCACCCTGATTATCCGGCTGCCGCTCGCCTGACCCCGGCTGGCCTGGTGGGAGCGGGCCTTGTGGGAGCGGGCCCCGCCCGCGAAAGGCGGCGCCAGCCGCCGGCAGGAATCCAGAGGCCTCCCGGATTGCGCTACCCAAAGCTGTCTCTGGCATCCTGCCGGGCGGTTACACCGCCCTTTCGCGGGCGGGGCCCGCTCCCACCAGGAGGTCCCCAAGAGGCCCGGGAAGTTAGCGCTGGCATTTCTCCGGCAGTGTTAGTGCGCCGCCGTGGTGCTTCTCGAGCAAGCGCAGGAAGTCCCGGCCCACGCCGCGTCCGCGGGTGGCCGGGTGGACCACCATCCATTCCAGTTCGTCGCCGTTCAGCAGCGCCACCGCCACCGGCGCGCCGTTGAAATGGGCCGCCGCCACCGGGCGCCCGGCGTCCAGGGCCTGGCCCAGTTCGGCGGCGTAGTCCGGGTCGTCGCGCAGCACTTTGCTGAAGCGTTGCGCCAGCTCCGCGTGGGGGGAATGAAATTCAAGACTGATCGGCATAGTGTCTCCGCTAACCGGTAAATGGCCGCCGCGCTGGTGAGGGGGCGCCGAGGGCCGTATAATACGGGGTTCCGTTTTCTGGAGGTACCGATGAGCGAACGCCGCGCCACCGTGGAGCGAAACACCCTGGAGACCCAGATTCGCGTCAGCGTGAATCTCGATGGCACCGGAGTGAGCAAGCTGGATACCGGCCTGCCGTTCCTGGAACACATGCTCGACCAGGTGGCCCGCCACGGTCTGATCGACCTGGACATCGAGGCCAAGGGCGACTTGCACATCGATGCCCACCACACGGTGGAGGACATCGGCATCACCCTGGGCCAGGCCCTGGCCCGTGCCTGGGGCGACAAGAAGGGCGTGCGCCGCTATGGTCACGCCTATGTGCCCCTGGACGAAGCTTTGTCGCGGGTGGTGATCGACCTGTCCGGCCGCCCCGGCCTGGAGATGCACGTGGATTTCACCCGCGGCATGATCGGCGGGTTCGACGTGGACCTGTTCTACGAGTTTTTCCAGGGTCTGGTTAACCACGCCATGATCACCGTGCACATCGATAACCTGCGCGGCAAAAACGCCCACCACCAGGCGGAGACGGTGTTCAAGGCGTTCGGGCGCACCCTGCGCATGGCGGTGGAGCCCGATCCGCGCATGGACGGCGTGACCCCGAGCACCAAGGGCACGCTCACCGAAAACCCGTAAACAACTCGAGGCGCCCCATGAGCGATACCGTGGCCGTAGTCGACTACGGCATGGGCAATCTCCATTCCGCCGGCAAAGCGCTGGAAAAGATGGCCGCCGAGGGTCAGCGGATCGTGATCACCGGGGATCCGGAGCAAGTGCGCGCCGCTGACCGGGTGGTGTTCCCCGGCGTCGGCGCGATCCGTGATTGCATCAAGGTGATCACCGAAACCGGCCTGGACCGGGCGATTCTGGACGCCATCGATGCGTATAAGCCGGTGCTCGGCATCTGCGTGGGCATGCAGGCGATGATGGACTTCAGCGAAGAGAACGAGGGCATCGATTGCCTGGGTGTGTTCTCCGGTCGGGTACAGTTTTTCGGTGCGCCCATGGGCGACACCGGACGCCCGCTGAAGGTGCCGCACATGGGCTGGAATCAGGTGCAGCAGGTCAACGACCACCCGCTTTGGGCGGGCATCGAGGACAACAGCCGTTTCTACTTTGTGCACAGCTACTGCGCCACCGGGGTCCCCGAGGAACAATTGGGCGGCCGTTGTGAATACGGCCTGGCGTTCGCCGCCGCCGTTGCCAAGCGCAACGTGTTCGCCGTGCAGTTCCACCCGGAAAAAAGCGCCGACGCCGGCCTCAAGCTGCTGGAAAACTTTCTGCGCTGGCGGCCCTGAGCGCCGCCTCCTTCTACTTTCACTTTTCAGCCTGCAAGCAAGCGAGATCGTCATGGAACTGATTCCCGCCATCGATTTGAAAGACGGCCACTGCGTGCGCCTCAAGCAGGGCCGCATGGACGACGACACGGTGTTTTCCGAGGACCCGGTGGCGGTGGCCGACCACTGGGTGAAGCAGGGCGCGCGGCGCCTGCACCTGGTGGACCTGAACGGCGCTTTCGCCGGTGAACCGGTGAACGGCGAGATCGTTAACGCCATCGCCCGCGCCCACCCGGGCCTGCCGATCCAGATCGGCGGCGGCATTCGCAGCGCCGAGACCATCCAGGCCTATCTGGACGCTGGCGTTCAGTGGGTGATCATCGGCACCAAGGCGGTCAAAGAGCCGCAGTTCGTGCGCGATATGTGCAAGCAATTCCCCGGCCACGTGATCGTCGGCCTGGACGCCAAGGACGGTAAGGTGGCCACCGACGGCTGGGCCCAGGTCACCGACATCGACGTGGTGGATTTGGCGCGCCAGTTCGAGCACGACGGCGTGGTGGCCATCGTCTACACCGACATCAGCCGTGACGGCATGCTCCAGGGCGTTAACGTGGAAGCCACCGAGCGGCTCGCCGAGGCGATCAGCATTCCGGTGATCGCCTCCGGCGGCATCACCGATATGGAAGACGTGCGCCGGCTTTGTGGCGCGCGCACCGTGGGCATCACCGGCGCCATTACCGGCCGCGCGATCTACGAGGGCACCCTGGATTTCGCCCAGGGCCAGGCCCTGGCCGACGAGCTGAAATCCAGAGGGCCGGCGATGTCCGGCACCACCGACAGCGGCGTACGGAAGTGATAGTGACATGACACTAGCCAAGCGAATCATCCCGTGTCTGGACGTGGACGACGGCCGGGTGGTCAAGGGCGTCAAGTTCGTGGATATCCGCGACGCCGGTGACCCGGTGGAGGTGGCGCGCCGTTATAACGAGGCCGGCGCCGACGAGATCACCTTCCTGGACATCACCGCCAGCCACGAAGGCCGTGATACCACCCTGGAAATGGTCGAGCGCATGGCCAGCCAGGTGTTTATTCCGCTCACCGTGGGCGGCGGTGTGCGCACCATTCAGGATATCCGCAACCTTCTCAATGCCGGCGCCGACAAGGTGGGCATCAATTCGGCGGCGGTGAAAAACCCGGAGTTCGTGCGTGAAGCCGCCGAACGTTTCGGCTCCCAGTGCATCGTGGTGGCGATCGACGCCAAGAAGGTGAGCGGCGAAAGCGAAGGCAATCGCTGGGAGATTTTCACCCACGGCGGGCGCAACCCCACCGGCATCGACGCGGTGGAATGGGCGCGCCGGATGACCGATTATGGCGCCGGCGAGATTCTGCTCACCAGCATGGATCGGGACGGCACCAAGAACGGTTTCGACATTGCCCTGACCCGCGCCATTTCCGACGCGGTGCCGGTGCCGGTGATCGCCTCCGGCGGTGTCGGCAACCTGCAGCATCTGGTGGACGGCGTGATCCAGGGCGGCGCCGACGCGGTGCTGGCGGCGTCGATTTTCCACTTCGGCGAGTACAGCATTGCCGAGGCCAAGCAGTACCTGCACCGCGCCGGCGTCGAGATGCGCCTGTGATACTGCCGGGAGCCTGACCGTGCGGATCTGGATAGACGCCGACGCCTGCCCGGCGGTGATTCGCGAGGTGCTGTTCCGTGCCGCTGATCGGCGCGCCCTCGAGACCACCCTGGTGGCCAATCATTTCATCCCCAAGCCGCGCTCGCCGCACATTCGCGCGGTGCAGGTGGAAGCCGGCTTCGACCGGGCCGACGATTACATCGCCGAGCAGGTGGCGCCCGGCGATCTGGTGATCACCGGCGACATTCCGCTGGCCGCCCGCGTGGTGGAGTGCGGTGGCACCGCGCTCAACCCCCGTGGCACCCTTTACGACACCGAAACTATCCGCGAGCACCTGGGCCGCCGTGATTTCATGGAGGAGCTGCGCTCCGCCGGCGTGCAAACCGGCGGCCCGTCGTCGCTGAGCAAAAGCGACGTCCAGACCTTTGCCAACGCCCTGGATCGGTTTCTGGCTCGTAGGTCGGGTTAAGCGCAGCGAAACCCGACAGCCGCGTCGATGCGGCGCTCAAGGCCGAATGTCGGGTTTCGCTGCGCTCAATCCGACCTACGTGATTCTGACGAGTAAGGACGCATGCTGAAAATCTCCAACAATGTGACGATTCCCGAGTCCGAGATCGAATGGCAGGCGATCCGCGCTCAGGGCGCCGGTGGTCAGAACGTCAATAAGGTCGCGTCCGCCGTGCACCTGCGCTTCGACATCGCTGCGTCGTCGCTGCCCGACTTCTATAAGGAGCGGCTGCTGGCGCTGTCCGATCATCGCATCACCGGTGATGGCGTGGTGGTGATCAAAGCGCAACGCTTCCGCTCCCAGGAGAAGAATCTCGACGACGCCCTGAAACGCCTGGCCGTTCTGATCCAAAGTGCCACCGTAGAGCGCAAGAAGCGCAAGCCCACCAAGCCCTCCAAGGCGGCCCGCAATAAGCGCATGGACAAAAAGACCCGGCACGGGCGAACCAAGTCGTTGCGCAAGCCGCCCTCCGACGGCTGACTGGCAGGCGCTCTGTACAAGAGTCGCCGTGGCGATCCCCTTAGGCTAAGCTCCTTTGGATAACAAAAAGGAGCGCAATATGGATCAGGCCAGTCTGGTTGAAATCGGATTACCCGCCGCCCTGTTTCTCATCATGGTGGGCATGGGGCTTACCCTCACTCCCAAGGATTTCCGCGAGGTATTGATTGCCCCGCGCGCCACCGTCTATGGCCTGGCGGCGCAGATCATTCTGCTGCCACTGGTGGGTGTGGGGCTGGCCATGGCGCTGGATCTTTCTCCGGCGCTGGCGGTGGGGCTGGTGATCATCGCCGCCTGCCCCGGCGGTACCACCTCCAATTTGTTCGCTTTTCTCGGCCGCGGTGACGTGGCGCTTTCCATTGTGCTGACGGTGGCCGCCAGCCTGGTCACGGTGGTGACCCTGCCGATGTTCACCAGCTGGGCGCTGGGACATTTCCGTGACAGCGATCTGGTGCTGGAGCTGCCGGTGCTGCGCACCATCCTTACCCTGGTGGTGATCATCCTGGTGCCGGTGGGCATCGGCATGACCATTCGTCATTTCCGCCAGGACTGGGCGGTGAAGGGCGAAAAGCTGGTCAGCGTATTCGGTTTGCTGGTGCTGGTGGCGGTGATCGCGATGCTGCTGGTGGACCTGGGGGCGGAGGCGCTGGTGCTGCTGCGCCAGGGCGGCGCGGCGGTGATATTGCTTAACCTGATCGGTCTGGGGCTGGGTCTTTTCGGTGGCCGCCTGATCGGGCTGAGCCGGCCGCAGGCGTTCACGGTGGCCATCGAGCTGGGCATCAAGAACGGCACCCTGGGGCTGATGGTCACCCTGACCCTGCTGCAGTCAGACGCCATGTCCGTGCCGGCGGCGGTGTACGGCGTGATGATGTTCCTGTTCGGTTTCCTGATGATTGGCTACAGCCGCCTCACGGGCATTGGCCGCTCCAGCTCGGCCAGCTAGTGCCGGCCCGCTCTCAGGGCGTTGAGGACGTTGCGTCCTCGACGCCTTCCCTCGGCCGATTTTCCAACTGCCGGCGTTCCGCCAGATTGATGCCCTTGAGAATCGAGAGTGCCTGGGAGAGAGGATAGTCACGGCTGGCCAGGGGCTCCTCCCCACCTTTCTCCCGGGCTTCTTTTTGTGCCTGATTGAGCAGGTGATGGGGCAGGTCCGCCTCGCGGGGGCGCCGGTCCTTAAGCAATTCCACGCTGGACACCTCTATCGGGATGTCCGGTTGGATACCTTCCGCCTGAATCGAACGGCCGTCGGGGGTGTAGTAGCGCGCGGTGGTCAGTTTGAGGGCGTTGTCGCCGCTGATCGGCAGCACCGTCTGCACCGAGCCCTTGCCGAAGGTGCGGTTGCCCACCACCACGGCGCGTCCCTGGTCCTGCAGAGCGCCGGCGACGATCTCCGACGCCGAGGCGGAGCCACCGTTGACCAGCACCACCAGAGGCAGGCCTTCGATTTCGTCCCCGGGGCTGGCTTTGTAGTCGTTGCGGCTTTCGCTCTCGCGGCCCTGGGTATAGACGATCAGCCCGGCGTCGAGAAACAGGTCGCTGATTTCCACCGCGCCGCCGAGTACGCCGCCCGGGTTGTTGCGCAGGTCGAGGATCAGCCCCCGGAGCTCGCCCTTGGCTTTTAATTGGTTCAGGGCTTTCTTGGCTTCGTGGCCGGTGTTGTTCTGGAACTGGGACACGCGCAGGTAGCCGTAGCCGGGCTCAAGCACTTCGCTCTTCACGCTTTCCACTTTGATGCGGTCACGCTTGAGCGTCACCGGGCGCGGTTTTTCGTCGCCGTCACTGAGCACCGAGAGGGTCACTTCCGAGCCCGCTTCGCCACGCATCAACTCCACCGCTTCCGCCAGGCTCAGGCCTTTGACGAAGGTCTCGTCGATCTTGAGGATCAGGTCGCCGGCCTGGATGTCGGCGCGGCTGGCCGGGGAATCGTCGATCGGCGAAACCACCTTGACGAAGCCGTCCTCCATGGTCACTTCCAGGCCCAGGCCGCCGAATTCGCCGCTGGTGGTGGATTGCAGGTCTTCGAACTGGTCCGGGGTCAGGTAGGAGGAGTGCGGGTCCAGCTCCATCAGCATGCCGCGGATCGCCGCCTGGATCAGTTCCTTCTCGTCCACGTCCTGCACGTAGGCGCCACGCACCCGTTCCAGCACCTCCGCGAAGGCGCGCAGCTCGGTGACCGGAACGCCGTCCTGGCGGGCTTGTTCATCGACTTCGGGGTCGGCGGCGAAGGTCGGGGCGGAGACTGAGACGGTCAGTAGCAGGGCGGCGCTCAGTGCGGTGCGGCGGAGCAAGGGGTGAGACGGTTTCAGCATGTAATTCCCCAGACCATCTAGTTTCGGGCAATGGGCGGCAGTGTAACACGGCGGTCGCACCAGCGTGTCGGGTTCACCACCTTGCCCCGGTTACGGATTTCGAAGTACAGCGCGCTGCGATTGTTACCCCCGGACTGGCCGGCCAGGGCCAGGGTGTCGCCCACCGCGACCCATTCGCCCACATCGCGCAGCAGGCTTTGATTGTAGCCATAGAGCGTCAGGTAGCCACCGCCGTGATCGACGATGGTGAGCAGGCCATAGCCGCGCATCCAGTCGGCGAACACCACCCGCCCGGGGTGGATGGCGCGCACCGGTGTGCCTTCCTCGGCGGCCAGCACCACCCCTTCCCAGCGCAACGCGCCTTCGCGGCTGGAATTGAAACTGGACAGCACCTGGCCGGGCACCGGCCAGGGCAACTCGCCGGCCAGTTTGGCGAACGGCGTGCCGCGGTCGGCGGGGGCCATTTCCGGCATGCTGCGCTCCATTTCGGCGAGCAGCTTTTCCAGCCGCTGCTGATCGGCGCGCAGGCGGTCGATGTCGCCGCCGCGCTGGTCCAGGGAGCGTTCCAGTTTGGCCAGGGTGGTTTCTCGTTCCCGGGCCGCCTGCTCCAGCTGGTCCTGGCTGCGCGCCAGCGCGGTGCGCCGGTCCAGCAGGTCGGCGCGGGCGTCGGCCACTTCCCGGGCCACCTGGCGCAGTTCCACCAGCTCGTCTTCCAGGTGGGCGAGCCGGTCAGTGCGCGCCCGCTGGAAGTATTCCTGGTAACGCAGCAGGCGCGCGATCTGGTCTGGCTCCTGCTGGTTGAGCATCAGTTTCAGCCGTTCTTCGCGGCCGCTCTGGTAGCTGGCGCGCACCGTCTTGACCAGCCAGCGAAGCTGCACCTTCTTTTCCTCGGCCAGTTCCGCCTGCTCGGCCTCCAGACGGGACAGTCTGTTCTCCGCCTGGCGGGCCTCGCGCTCCAGTTGGCGCCTGTCGCGGGTCAGCTCGCCGACCCGGGTTTCCGCCTCGCGCAGCTCGCTTTGCACCGAGTCACGCTGGCGGGTTTCTTTCTGCTGGGCCTCGGACAGTGCTTCGATGCGCTCCTTGAGTGCTTCCAGTTGTTGCTCGGACGGTTCTTCGGCGCACACGCCGGCGCTGGCCAGCATCAGCGCCGGCACGATCAGAAGCGTCATTAATCGAGAATAGGGTTTCACGGGTTCCGTCATGGTGCCTTATCTTAACCGAGCGCTGGTGTGTATACTTGTCGCCGATTTTCCGCCGGCAGGAATGCAGTCATGGATCGTATCATCGAGTTCGTCACCACCCACTATATCCTGGTGTTCGCCTTTTTAGCGCTGTGGGGCGCGTTTTTCGTGATCGAGTCCCGCCGTGGCGGTAAGGCCATCACGCCGCAATTCGCCACCAACCTGGTCAATCAGAAGGACGCGGTGATCGTGGACGTTCGCGCCGCCGATGAGTTCCGCGAGGGGCATATCCCGGGCAGTGTGAACATTCCCCAGAGCCAGGTCACGGACCGGATGGGGGAATTGGAAAAATATAAGGACAAGCCGCTGATTCTGACCTGCAAGATGGGCAATCAGGCGGCGCACCTGGGGCGTCAACTGCGCACTAAGGGCTTTTCCGAGCTCTACCGCATTCAGGGCGGCGTCACCGCCTGGCGCAATGATAACCTGCCGGTGTCCAAAGGCTGATGGCGGACGTCACCCTTTACAGCACCGGCTGGTGCCCGTTTTGCGTGCGCGCCAAGCGTTTGCTGGCGGGCAAGAACGCCCGGGTCCACGAGATCGACGTGGACCGGGAGCCTGAAGCGCGCCGCGAGATGATGGCACGCAGCGGTCGCCGCACGGTGCCGCAAATATGGATCGGGGACCGCCACGTGGGCGGTTGCGATGAACTCTTCGCATTGCAGCGGGCGGGCGAACTGGACGACCTGCTTGCCGAATGACGGAACCGAATAACGGAGACAATCATGGCCGACGAACAGAAAAAAACCTTCCAGCTGCAGCGCGTTTACCTTAAGGACGCCTCGTTCGAATGCCCGGGGGCGCCGGACATCTTCCTCCAGGAATGGAAGCCGAAGATGAACGTGCAACTGAACAACGGCGCACGCCGCATCGGCGAGGGCACCGAGTACGAAGTGGAAGTGACGGTCACCGTTACCGCCAAATCCGAGGACGAGCAGAAAACCTTCTATCTCGCCGAGGTGAAGCAAGCGGGTATCTTCACCCTGGCCGGCATCGAAGGCGAAGAGCTCGATCAGCTGCTGGGCGCTTACTGCCCCAACGTGCTGTTCCCTTACGCCCGCGAAGTGGTGTCCGACCTGGTCGCCAAGGGCTCCTTCCCGCAGATGATCCTGCAGCCGCTCAACTTCGAGGCGCTCTACCAGCAGCAGCGCGAGAAGCAGCAGAACGGCGAGGGCGAGCCGTCCACCGTCCAGTAATCAACGGCGCTCAGATCGCGCCGGGGTAGCCGAGCTGACGCCAGGCTTCATACAGCGTGATCGCCACCGCATTGCTGAGGTTGAGACTGCGGCTGTTGGCGCCCATCGGCAGCCGCAGCCGCTGCTCCGGCGCCAGCCCTTCCAGAATATCGGCGGGCAGGCCGCGGGTTTCCGGCCCGAACAGCAGCACATCCCCGTCCTGGAACCGTACCTGGCTTGGCGCCGGGCCGCCTTTGGTGGTCAGGGCGAACTGGCGCGCCTTGGGGTAGTACCGGCAAAAGCTTTGATAGTCCGGGTGCACCGTGACGTTGGCGTACTCGCTGTAATCCAGCCCGGCGCGACGCAGGCGCCTCTCATCCAGCTCGAAGCCAAGCGGCTCTATCAAATGCAGCGCGGCGCCGGTGTTGGCCGCCAGGCGCATGATGTTGCCGGTGTTGGGGGGTATTTCCGGCTCGAACAGAGCAATATTCAGCATTACTGAAACCCACTTGATTGAAGGTCTGGGATTGTCGCGTCCTAGCGGAGACTCGCCGGTGCTACACTGAGAAGTCGAAATCCCCGATAAGCCTAAGGCGCTAAGGGTAGCGTGTTGGCGCCGCACCGTGGTATTCCATCCCCTCGATGATTACGGAGCCGTCCTATGAGGCGTGTCTATGAAGCCGGTGACGGGCTGGAGGCGCACATGCTTGCCGGTTTGCTGGAGCAGTCTGGCATCGTTGCTCAGGTGCGTGGCGACATGCTGCAGGGCGCGGTGGGCGAGTTGCCCGCCTCCGGGTTGGCCAGCGTGTGGGTGAACGAGGACGATGAGGCCCGCTCGCTGGAGGTGATCGCCGACTACGAGGCGAGCCAGCCGCCGCCGTCCGGGCCCACGCTGCGCGAGCGCATCCGCGAGCCCGGTCGCGCCGAGACGGACAGCACCCGCGCCTTCCGCAAAGGGCTGTTGATCGGGATGTTTCTCGGCGCCGCCTTGATGGCCTGGCTTTTGTAGAACTCTGCTTGTGGGAGCGGGCCCAGCCCGCGAAAGGGAGCTATGCTCCCGGCGGGATGCCAGAGAGATTTCTAACGGCGACACAAAAAGCGTCTCTGGAATCCTGCCGGGCGGCTAAACGCCACCCTTTCGCGGGCAAGGCCCGCTCCTACAAGGTCCAATAAAAAGGCCCCGAAAGGGGCCTTTTTTATGCTCCACCGCTTCAGCGGCTGGCGCGTTTGCGCTCGGTTTCGGTGAGCAGCTTTTTGCGCAGGCGGATGTAGTGGGGGGTGATTTCCGCCAGCTCATCGTCTTCGATGAAGTCCAGGGCCTGCTCCAGGCTGAAGCGCACCGGCGGGGTGAGAATCACGTTCTCGTCAGTGCCGGAGGCGCGCATGTTGGTGAGCTGCTTGCCTTTGGTGGGGTTCACCACCAGGTCGTTGCCGCGGCTGTGAATGCCGATCAGCTGGCCTTCGTAGACTTCCACGTTGGGCTCGATCAGCATGCGGCCGCGCTCCTGCAGGTTGAACAGGGCGAACGCCAGCACCTTGCCCTTCACCATGGAGACCAGCACGCCGTTGTTGCGCTGGGCCATGTCGCCGGCCTTGAACTCGCCGTAGTGGCTGAAGGTGCTGTTGAGGATGCCGGTGCCGGAGGTGAGTGTCAGGAACAGGCTGCGGAAACCGATCAGGCCGCGGCTGGGCACGATGAAGGTCAGGCGCACCCGGCCCTTGCCGTCCGGCTCCATGTTGGTCATCTCGCCGCGGCGCAGGCCCAGTTGCTCCATGATGGCGCCCTGGTGCTGCTCTTCCACGTCGGCCATGACGTTTTCGTAGGGTTCCTGTTTCTTGCCGTCGACCTCGCGGACAATTACCTGCGGGCGGCCCACCGCCAGCTCAAAGCCTTCGCGGCGCATGTTCTCGATCAGCACCGACAAGTGCAGCTCGCCACGGCCGGAGACGCGGAACTGGTCGGCGCTGCCGGTTTCTTCCACACGCAGGGCCACGTTGTGCTTGAGCTCCGCTTCCAGGCGCTCGCGGATCTGGCGGCTGGTGACGAATTTGCCGTCCTGGCCGGCGAACGGCGAGGTGTTGACGTGGAACACCATGCTTACGGTGGGCTCGTCCACGGTCAGCGGCGGCAGGGCCTCCACTTTGTTGGGGTCGCACAGGGTGTCGGAGATATCCAACGGGTCCATGCCGGTGACGCAGACGATGTCGCCGGCGCCGGCTTCGGGCACGTCCACCCGGTCCAGGCCGTGGTAGCCCATGATCTGCAAGATACGGCCGTTGCGCACTTTGCCTTCCCGGTCGATGATCTTGACCGTGGAGTTGGCTTTGACTTTGCCGCGCTTGATGCGGCCGATGCCGATCACGCCCAGGTAGCTGTTGTAGTCCAGGGAGGAAATCTGCATCTGGAACAGGCCGTCCTGCTCCACTTCCGGTGCCGGTACCGATTTGATCACGGTCTCGAACAGGAAGGTCATGTCGTCGCCGAGCTGGTCCGCTTCCGGGCCGGCCACACCGTTGAGGGCGGAGGCGTAGATCACCGGGAAGTCCAGTTGCTCGTCGCTGGCGCCGAGGTTGTCGAACAGGTCGAATACCTGGTCGATCACCCAGTCCGGGCGGGCGCCGGGGCGGTCCACCTTGTTGACCACCACGATCGGCTTGAGGCCGGCGGCGAACGCTTTCTGGGTTACGAAGCGGGTTTGCGGCATGGGGCCGTCCACCGCGTCGACCAGCAGCAGCACCGAGTCGACCATGGACATTACCCGCTCCACTTCGCCGCCGAAGTCGGCGTGGCCAGGGGTGTCGACGATGTTGATCTGGTAGTCGCCGTATTTGAGGGCGGTGTTTTTGGAGAGGATGGTGATGCCCCGTTCCTTCTCCAGGTCGTTGGAATCCATCACCCGTTCCACGTCGCCGGCGCGATCTCCCAGGGTGCCGGACTGTTGCAGCAGCTTGTCCACCAGGGTGGTCTTGCCGTGGTCAACGTGGGCGATGATGGCGATATTGCGCAGGCGTTCAATCACAGAAATGGCTCCGTAGGGAAAAAAGTCGCTCTCCGTCCGTTGGCGGACCAGCGTGAAAATGCGTCCGCGACCGGCCGGAAGGGCCCGTGAAACGGAGTGGGAGGCGGATTAGGCGGCGCATTGTACAGCCCTTGTACCCATCGAAGCCACACGAAGGTGTCTCGTGGCATAATGTGACCCGGCGCAAAGTTTTACTTTTGTTGCTCCGGTTGGCCTCTGAGTACCCTAGAATGTCGCAACCAAACGCGGGGTGGCCGGTCTCAGCAGCGTGCGCCGAACGGCCGCTCAGGCCGATAAACCGTTGGCGGGGCCAGGGCTGGCTCCCGTCCCATGGCGAATCGCCCGTGGCGAAAGTATTGGAATAAGGCTGAAAAATGCGTTCTGTGAAATTGCACGCCCGGCTGCTGGCCGCTTTTTTGTTGTTGCTGGGGGTGGGCAGTATTGCCTACCAGATCTGGGTCCAGAAAGTGCCGCTGACCGAGAGTGAGAGCGATCCGGTATGGGTGGTGGACGCCCAGGTCAGCTTCCAGGCGCGAGACAATACGCCGATCAAGGCGCGCATGTACGTGCCGCCGCTGGAGAGCGGCTTCACCGCCCTGAACGAGAGCTTTATCTCCAATAACTATGGGGTCAACGTCAATCGGGAGAACGGCAACCGGGTGGTCACCTGGTCGGCGCGCCGTGCCGAGGGGCGACAGAACCTGTATTACCGGTTGATGCTCACATCGCGCTTCGCCGAGCCGGCGACGGCCCCGGAGGACGGCCCCCAGTTCCGCGCCGCGCCGCCGCTGGAGGGCCCCGAACGGCTGGCCGCCGACGCCTTGCTGGCGCCCATTCGCCAGCACTCCGCGGATGTGGAGACCTTCGTCAGCGAGACCATCAAACGCGTCAACAACATGGAAAGCGACAATGTGCGCCTGCTGCTCGGCGGCGACCGCAGCCCGGAGAACCGCGCCCGGGTGGTCGACTTGCTGCTGGCGGTGGCGCACATTCCCGCCGAGCCGGTGCACACCCTGGAACTCAACGAGAGCCGAGACCAGCAGCCGGAGCTGTGGCTGCGTACCTATAACGGCAAGAACTGGTTGTATTTCAACCCCTTGGACGGGCGTCAGGGGCTGCCCGAGGACCGCCTGGTATGGTGGAGCGGCAACAAACCGCTGCTGGCGCTGGAGGGCGCCCGCAACGCGGATGTGGATTTCGGCGTCCACCGCAATGAAATGAGCGCGCTGCAGCTGGCCCAGTCGCTGCGTTTCCAGGACCAGAGCAGCTTTATCGATTATTCCCTCTACGAGCTGCCGGTACCGTCCCAGCAGTTGTTCCGTATCTTGATGATGATTCCGGTGGGCGTGCTGCTGGTGCTGCTGATCCGTTCCCTGGTCGGCATGGAGACCCTGGGCACCTTTACACCGGTGTTGATCGCGCTGGCGTTTCGGGAAACCGAAGTAATCTGGGGCGTATTGTTGTTCACCTTCATTACCGCCATCGGCCTGTCGGTGCGAGGCTACCTGGAGCACCTGAAGCTGCAGCTACTGGCGCGGCTGTCGATCGTGCTGACCTTCGTGGTGATCCTGATGGCGCTGATCAGCCTGGTGGGCTACAAGCTGGGCCTGTCCACCGGCCTGTCGGTGGCCCTGTTCCCGATGGTGATTCTGACCATGGTAATCGAGCGCATCTCGATTGTTTGGGAGGAACGGGGTGGCGGCCAGTCGCTGAAGGTGGCGATTGGCACCTTGATCGCGGCGGTGCTGTGTCATCTGTTGATGGTCTGGCAGCCGCTGGTGTACTTCGTGTTCACCTTCCCCGGCGTGTTGCTGGTGCTGGCGGCGGTGATGGTGATCATGGGCCACTACCGTGGCTACCGCGTGGCGGAACTGATGCGCTTCCGGGCGATGGCCGATGAAGGGGATCGCTGATGTTCGGGATTCGTACCTGGAGGGCTCTGCGCCGTCGCGGGGTGATGGGCATCAACCAGCGCAACGGCGACTATG
Source organism: Alcanivorax sp. (assembly GCA_042090255.1). GTDB lineage: Bacteria > Pseudomonadota > Gammaproteobacteria > Pseudomonadales > Alcanivoracaceae > Alloalcanivorax. The sequence continues at coordinate 45,294 of JBELJS010000031.1, forward strand.
TGCTGGCCTATAACGACCGGAAGCTGTACCCGCTGGTGGACGACAAAATCCGCACCAAGAAGCTGGCCCTCGACGCCGGCATCCAGGTGCCGGATATGTACGGCATCATCGATACCGAGCAGGGCATCAGCAAGCTGCAGCACATCGTCGAAACCCACGGCGACTTCGTGATCAAGCCGGCCCAGGGCGCCGGCGGCGACGGCATCATGGTGATTTCAGACCGTTTCGAGGGCTATTACCGGGGTGCCTCCGGCCGCATGATCAGCCCCGAGGAGCTGGAGTTTCATATTTCCGGGATCATTTCCGGCATCTACTCCCTGGGTGGTCATCGAGACCGCGCCCTGATCGAATACCGGGTGCGCTCCACCGACCTGTTCGACCGCATCAGCATCGGCGGCGTACCGGACGTGCGCATCATCGTGCTCAAGGGCTACCCGGTGGCCGCCATGCTGCGCCTGCCCACCCGCCAGTCCGACGGCAAGGCCAACCTGCACCAGGGCGCCATCGGCGTGGGCGTGGACATCGCCACCGGCGTCACCCTGAGCGGCACCTGGCACAACCTGAAGATCGACCGTCACCCGGACACCGCCCACCCGGTGGCCGGCGTGCAGATTCCCGACTGGGAAGCCTGCCTGGAGCTGGCGGCCCGTTGCTATGAACTCACCGGCCTGGGCTACCTGGGCGTGGACCTGGTGATGGACAAGCATAAGGGCCCCTTGATGCTCGAACTCAACGCCCGGCCCGGGCTGAATATTCAGATCGCCAACGACGACGGCCTGCTGCGCCGCTGCCGTGTGGTGGAAGACCATCTGGACGGCCTGGATTGGAATCTGGAGCCGGTGGCCCGCCGTCTGATGCTCTCCAAGCGCGAATTCGCCGTGGCCCAGTTGCCGGAAACCCCCGAAGCGCCCTGATCTCGGCGCTTCGTCAATAAAGCGTGGTTTGCTATACTCTGTCGCCCGTTTCCGACCATCTCCTTTAAAGCAGGGCGAGTATCGTTATGTCCGAGGCAGTCGCACCCGTCACCCGGCCCAGCGCCGACCCGCTTCAGCGTCGCGCCATCGCGCTGGTATCCGGCGGTCTGGATTCCATGCTGGCGGTCAAAGTGATGCAGGAGCAAGGCATCCACGTGGAGGGGGTGAACTTCTTCACCGGCTTCTGCGTGGAGGGCCACACCCACGCGATCCGCAAGAAAGACAAGGACAAGAACAAGCGCAACAACGCCCTCTGGGTGGCCGAGGAGCTGGGCATCAAGCTGCACATCATTGATATCTCCGAGGAGTACAAGGATGTGGTGCTCAACCCCAAGCACGGCTACGGCGCCCACCTGAACCCCTGCCTGGACTGCAAGATCTTCATGGTCAACCAGGCCACGCTGATGCTGAACAAGGCCCGTGAGCTGGCCGGCGAGAAGGGCTTCGATTTCATCATCACCGGCGAGGTGGTGGGCCAGCGGCCCAAGAGCCAGCGCAAGGAAACCATGCCCATCATCAGCAGTGAGTCCGGCGCTGACGACCGTCTACTGCGCCCGCTCAGCGCGCTCAACCTGCCCGAAACCCTGCCCGAGCGTGAAGGCTGGGTGGACCGCTCGCAACTGCACGATTTCTCCGGTCGTAACCGCAAGCCGCAGATCGCGCTGGCCCGGCGCTTCGGCCTGGAGGACTACGCTCAGCCCTCCGGCGGCTGCTGCTTCCTGACCGATGAATCCTATTCCCGCAAGCTCGCCGACCTGTGGCAGGCCCGCAACGAGCGCCGCTACGAGCTGGACGACATCATGCTGCTGAAAGTGGGTCGTCATATCCGCCCGCAGCCGCACCTGAAGCTGATCATCAGCCGCGAGGAAGGGGAAAACCGTTTCCTGGAAGGCTACCGCTACCAGTTCACCAGCCTCACCACGGTCAGTTGCCCCGGCCCGCTGGCGCTGGTGGACGGGCGCTTCGAGACGCAAGCGGAGCTGGAGCAGGCCGCCGCCATCGTGGCGCGCTACTCCAAGGGCCGCGGCGATGAAAGCGTCACCGTGGAAGTCAAAGACCCCGGCGGCGTGGCCCGAGAGGTGTGCGTGGCGCCGGCGCGTCCCGAAGACATTCCCAAAAACTGGCTGGTGGCCTAGCCGTATGGGCCACCTAATGAGCGACGAAACCCTTCACGAGCTGGATGTGCGCCGTCAGTTGTGCCCCATTCCAGTGATTAAGACCCAGAACAAGGTCGCCGAACTGGCGGAGGGGGAGGTGCTGAGGGTAACCTGCACGGACCCGGGGGCGTTGAACGACATTCCCGCCTGGTGCCGAATCAATGGCCACGAGGTGCTGGCCACGGAGGAGGGCGACCTGGAGGTGGTGATCACCCTGCGGGTGGGCGAACCTTCCGTTGCACTGTAGTGGTGCATGAATAAACGAGAGGCACTTTTTTGGTGCGCATTACCCGCATGTCGGCGCGCTGACCGGGCTTATTACCGACGGCTGCGCCAAAAAAGGGCTGGCACAGTATTTGCTGACCTATTGGCATGCAGGCCCCCGTGGCCCTGGGAGCCTCTGCCTGGCGCCTTACGTGCTCAGGCTTACAGACTGGTCCATAATCAGGCGCCAGGCAGAGGCTCCCAAGAATAACGGCTCTTCGCGTGCCCGCCCCGGCGGAGGCGAGTAGCCAGACACATACCCGTTCCAGGAGGACGCTCAACAATGTCTGAAAAGACGCTGAAACTGATTAAAGATAACGACGTGAAGTGGGTGGATCTGCGTTTTACCGACAGCCATGGTAAAGAGCAGCACGTAACCCTTCCCGTCGGCGAAATCGACGACGACTTCTTCCAGGACGGCAAGATGTTCGATGGTTCCTCCATCGCCGGTTGGAAAGGCATCAACGAATCCGACATGATTCTGCTGCCCGAAGATGAGACCGCCGTTCTCGATCCGTTCACCGACGTGGCGACGCTGAACCTGCGTTGCAACATCGTTGAGCCGACCACCATGCAGGGTTACGAGCGTGATCCGCGCTCCGTGGCGCTGCGCGCCGAGGAATATCTGAAGTCCACCGGTATCGCCGACAGCGCCCTGTTCGGTCCGGAGCCGGAATTCTTCGTGTTTGATTCCGTACAGTGGAAGTCCGACATGTCCGGCGCCATGTACAACATCTACTCCGAAGAAGCGGCCTGGGTGTCCGCCGATGAGTTCGAGAAGAACAACATCGGTCACCGTCCCGGCGTGAAAGGCGGCTACTTCCCGGTGCCCCCGGTGGACAGCCTGCACGACCTGCGCGGCGCCATGTGTTCCGCCATGGAGCAGATGGGCCTGGAAATCGAAGTGCATCACCACGAAGTGGGCACCGCCGGCCAGTGCGAGATCGGTGTGGGCGCCAACACCCTCACCAAGAAAGCCGACGAAGTGCAGATCCTCAAGTACTGCGTGCACAACGTAGCCCACGCCTACGGCAAAACCGCCACCTTCATGCCCAAGCCGCTGATCGGTGATAACGGTTCCGGTATGCACGTGCACATGTCCCTGGCGAAAGACGGCAAGAACCTGTTCGCCGGTGACGAGTACGCGGGCCTGTCCGAAGAGGCGCTGTTCTACATCGGTGGCGTGATCAAGCACGCACGCGCGCTGAACGCCTTTACCAACGGTTCCACCAACTCCTACAAGCGTTTGGTGCCCGGCTTCGAAGCCCCGGTAATGCTGGCCTACTCCGCCCGTAACCGTTCCGCTTCCATCCGCATTCCGTGGGTGAGCAACCCGAAAGCGCGTCGTATCGAGACCCGCTTCCCGGATCCGGCCGCCAACCCGTACCTGTGCTTCGCGGCGCTGATGATGGCCGGCCTGGACGGCATCAAAAACAAGATCCACCCGGGCGACGCCATGGATAAGGATCTCTACGATCTGCCGGCGGAAGAAGCCAAGGACATCCCCACCGTGGCGCACACTCTGACCATGGCGCTGGATGCCCTGGAAGCCGATTACGACTTCCTGACCCAGGGTGACGTGTTCACCAAGGACATGCTGGAAGGCTACATCGAGCTCAAGCGCGGCGAAGTGGAGCGTCTGAACATGACTCCGCACCCGGTCGAGTTCGACATGTACTACAGCTGCTAAGCCTGACGGCAACTGCAGTCCCGAAAAGCCCGGCCTTCGCGCCGGGCTTTTTTGTTTATTGCACTTTGGTGGGCAGCCCCTGTTGTGGCGCCGTAGCCGGTTTGTGGGAGCGGGCCCTGCCCGCGAAAGGAAGCGAAGCTCCCGGCAGGATGCCAGAGAGACTTCTAACGGCAGCACAAACAGCGTCTCTGGAATCCTGCGGGGCAACCTTTGCCGGCCGGCGAAGCCGGCCTTTCG
>JBELJS010000001.1:0-135904 GCA_042090255.1 Alcanivorax sp.
CCGTGACCCTGGGCTACAGTGTGGATTTCTGACGTCCCTGTTGATCACGGTGTTGTGACCCTGACCCGGTCATATTATCGTCACGGCAGTGCCGCAACCGCCGGCCATTAGAAAAGGACTTTCATCCCACTCTCTATCAGGGACGCGTCATGAGCCGTCTTGAACGCCTGGATCGCATCCAGGCCTCCTACCAGCGCCTGCCGCTATGGATGCGTGCCTGGATTCTGCTGGTCCTGATTCCGGCCAATGCCACCGGTTTTTTCATGCTGCATACCGCCAGCGGCGGCCTGGTGGCGCTGGCCACCGTGTTCGTGCTGGCGGCTAACGGCGTGACGCTTTGGCACTATGCGTCCGTGAACCGGGCGCTGGCGCTGCCTCATTTGATCGCCTGGGTGCCGCTGCAGGTGGCCCTGGTGGCCCGCCTGATCGGCGGCTGGGGCGCCGACGCCATGCATCTGGACGAATGGCTACTGGCGGTGCTGGTGGTGATGGTCAACTCGGTGGCGCTGTTCTTCGATACGGTGGCCTCCTGGCGCTGGTGGCGTTCCCGTCATCTCAATCTGGAGGTGGACGGCCTCTGAGCCGCGCCACCCGGATCAGCCGATCTGCACCTGATCTTCCACGTAACGCAATTTCACCGCGCGGGGCCGGGCCAAAGAAAACGCCAGCGCCAGCGGCCCGATCCGCCCGGCGAACATCAGCACCATGAGGACCGCCTGGCTGGGCTTGGATAAGTCTTCGGTGATACCCCGCGACAAACCGGCGGTCCCGAACGCGGAGAACCCCTCGAACAGCACGTCCATGGGCTTCATTTCCGGCTCCAGGATAACCAGCAGAAAGCAGCCCAGCATCACCATCAGCATGCTCAGCACCACCACGGTATAGGCTCGGAACACGGAATCCAGAGACACGGTGCGACGAAACGCGGTCGGGCGGCGGCGGCCGGTAAGAAACGCGCGTGTGGCCAACACCACCACCATGAAGGTACTCACCTTGATCCCCGACGCGGTCGAATTACTGCCACCACCGATAAAGATCAAAAACATCACCAGCAATACGCTGGGAGCGTAGAGACTGCTCATATCCACCACCGAGAAGCCCGCACTGCGGGGCACCACCGCCACGAACCAGGCCAGCCAGGGCCGTGAGCCGCTGTCCACCGCCGCCAGGGTGGTGCCGTTGCTCCATTCGAAAGCCATGATCAGCAGCCAAGCGCCAACCGCGAGAATCAGGGTTCCGGACAGGGTCAGCTTGCTGTGCAAGCTCAGCTTCGAGAGGCGGCGTTGGCGCCAGAGGTCGGTAAGCACGGTGAAACCCAGGCCGCCGGTAATGAACAGCCCAGTGATCACCAGCGTGATCACCGGCGTCGCGGCCCAGGGCGCGAGCCCGTCAGGCAACAACGAGACACCGGCGTTATTGAAAGCCGAGGCGGCGTGGAAAAAACTCATCCAAAGGCCTTCCGTCCAGCCCATGGCCGGCACCCAGACCGTGGCCAGCACCGCCGCACCACTCACTTCCAGACACAGCGCCAGCAGCGCCACCCGCCGCACCAACAGCATCACGTCGCCGGGCGAGGCCTGATCCATCGCTTCTCGGACCACTCTCTGGCCTTTCAGTCCGAGACGGCCACCCAGCGCCATAACCGTCAGCACCGCGAACGTCATCAAACCCAGGCCGCCCAGATGGAACAGCACCATCACCAGTAACTGGCCGAACAGCGTCAGGTCGCTGGCGGGGTCCACCAGCGACATACCGGTTACCGTGATTGACGCGGTGGCGGTAAATAACGCTTCCCAAAAGGTCATGCCCTGGTGGCTGGCGAAGGGCATGGCGAACAAGGCCGTACCGATGGCGATGAGCAGAAGAAACCCACCACTGAGAATGGTCGGCGGGCTGTAACGCCAGGTGTGACGCAGCCTCGCTTTCAGGTTCACCCGCCCGCGCAGCCCCGGCAACCAGGATCTCATAAGGTCTCGGTAAAGTGACGCAGGGCTTTCTCCTCGCCCAGCAGAACCAGATGGTCGTTGCGTCGCAGCCGGTAATCCGGCGTCGGCTGGAACGTCACGCTATTGCCGTGTTTTATCGCCAGCAGGCGCACTTTTTCAGGGTCGATTTTCAGGTCGGAAAAAGGCCGGTCTTCCAATATCTCTCCTGGGCGCACCTCGATAACAAAGCAGTTATCCCCCAGGGCGATGTAGTCCAGCATGTTGGGGTGCGCCATGGTCTGCGCCACTCGCAGCCCCATCTCGTACTCAGGGTGAAATATCCGATCCGCGCCCAGTTTTTCGGCAATGTTATGGTGGGTGGGCGTGATCGCTTTCACCCAGACTTCCTTTGCATGCAGTGATTTCAAGTGCATGGTGCAGAGAATGCTGGCTTCGATGTTCTCACCGATCGCCACCAAGGTGGCGTCGAAGCGATGCAGGTCCATTTCCTTCAGGGCCGATTCGTCAGTGGCGTCGGCGATCACTGTCTGGGTGAGATGGTCGGCGAGTTGGTTGGCTTTGTTTTCGTCAATATCCACGCCCAGCACTTCGTGACCGAGGCGCATTAATTCCCGGGCGACGGATTCCCCGAAGCCGCCCAGCCCCATCACCGCGAATTGTTTTTTCATAATTGCTCCAGTGCTTCGGCCAAGGTACTCACAGCGATCACCTCGACGCCGTCCGGCAACTGCCGGGGCGTGTTGGCCTTGGGAATGATAGCGCGCTTGAAGCCGTGCTTGACCGCCTCGTAAAGGCGCTCCTGGCCCTGCGGCACCGGGCGGATCTCGCCGGACAGGCCGATCTCGCCGAACACCACCAGATCACGGCCCAGGGGGCGGTCGCGGAAGCTGGAGACAATCGCCAGCACCAACGCCAGATCGGCGGCGGTCTCCGCCACTTTAACGCCGCCCACCACGTTGGCGAACACGTCCTGGTCGCCGACCTGGATGCCGCCGTGGCGGTGCAACACCGCCAGCAGCATGGCCAGCCGGTTGGCTTCCAGGCCCACGCACACCCGGCGTGGGTTGCCGAAGTGGCTGGCGTCGACCAGCGCCTGCAGTTCCACCAGAAGCGGTCGAGTGCCTTCCCAAACCACGGTCACCAGCGAGCCCGGCGCGATGTCATCGGCGCGGTTAAGGAAGATAGCGGACGGGTTCTTGACCTCTTTCAGGCCCTCGCCGGTCATCGCGAACACGCCCAGTTCGTTGACCGCGCCGAAGCGGTTCTTAAGGCCGCGCAGGGTGCGGAAGCGGGCGTCGGCGGAGCCTTCCAGCATCAGCGAGCAGTCGATCATGTGTTCCAGCACCTTGGGGCCCGCCAGGGTGCCGTCCTTGGTGACGTGGCCCACCAGCAGCAGCACCGTACCGGTCTGCTTGGCGAAGCGGGTCAGGGCGGCGGCGCCCTCGCGCACCTGGGCGACACTGCCCGGCGCCGACTGCAGGCCGGCCAGATACATCACTTGAATGGAATCCACCACCAGCAGGCGCGGTTGTTCCTTGCGGGCCAGCTCGAGGATCTGCTCGACGTCGGTTTCCGCCGCCAGCCGCAGTTTTTCCTTGGGCAGTTTTAGGCGGTCGGCGCGCATCGCCACCTGGGCCAGAGATTCCTCGCCGGTGATATAGAAGCACTTTTCCCGGTCCGCCAGCCGGCACAGCACCTGCAGCAGCAGGGTGGATTTGCCGGCCCCCGGGTGGCCGCCCAGCAGGATCGCCGAGCCGGGCACCAGGCCGCCGCCCAGCACCCGGTCCAGTTCGTCCATGCCGGCGCTGATGCGCGGGCTGTCTTCCAGGGCGATTTCGTTCAACTGGCGCACTTCGGAGAGCTGGCCGCTGAAGCCGCTGCGTTCCGAAGAGCGGCTCTTGGGCGTGGCCGGGTCGACGACGAATTCTTGCAGGGTGTTCCAGGCGCCGCAGGCCGGGCACTGGCCCTGCCATTTGGGGAAATCGGCGCCGCACTCGTTGCAGACGAACGCGGTTCGTTTCTTTGCCAAACAGATGCTCCTTTCTCGTTGTGCGCTGGACGCTGGACGCCTGACGCCGGACGCTCAACCCTTAACCGGATTGGTGTGACGTGTTTCCTGCCAGCGCCTTCTATCCGACGGCAGGAAACACACCAATGGTTTCCGCACCGGGTTTAGCGTCCAGCGTCAGGCGTCTAGCGTCCGGCTTTCCTCAAACCACCACCCGCACCGGTCTGCCGGTCACCTGACAGAACAACTCGTAGCTGATGGTACCGCAGGCGGCGGCCACTTCGTCCACGGCCACGGTATCGCCCCACAGCTCGACGCTGTCGCCCACCTGGGCGTCCAGGCCGGTGAGGTCGACGGTGATCATGTCCATGGAAACGCGCCCCACCAGCCGGGTGCGGTGACCGTTCACTGCCACCGGCGTGCCGCTGGGCGCGTGGCGCGGGTAGCCGTCGCCGTAGCCCACCGCCACCACGCCGATGCGGCCCGGTGCGTCGGCGCGCCAGGTGGCGCCGTAGCCGACGGTGTCGCCGGCCTGAATCGGGTTAATGGCGATCAGCCGGGCGCTGAAGCGCTGTGTCACCGACAGTTTCAGGTCCACGGCGCTGCGCCACGCGAACGGCGAAGAGCCGTACAGCATGATGCCCGGTCGCACGCGCCGCGCGCGAGCCTGGGGGTAGCGGATCAACGCGGCGGAATTGGCGGCGCTGAGCGGCACTTCCAGCTCCCGGGCCAGAGTGTCGGCGGTCGCCAGCTGCCGCTCGGTGAGATCGTCGTCCTCGACGTCGGCGCAGGCGAAGTGGCTCATCACGCCGAGCAGCCGCACCCCGGGGATTGCCCGCAGCCGCGCCGCCTGGGCCCGGGCCAGGTCCGGCGCCATGCCGAGCCGGTTCATGCCGGTGTTGGCCTTGAGCCAGACCCCCAGCGGGGTCGGCCGTGCCGCCAGCAAGTCCACCTGCCAGGGCGAGTGCACCACCACTTCCGCGTGCAGCCGGGAGGCCAGGGCCAGCTCGTCGGCGTCAAAAAAGCCTTCCGCCACCAGCACCGGGTGGGCCAGCCCCAGATGCCGCAGCGCTTGGGCCTCTTCGATTACCGCCACGCCCAGACCGTCTACGGCGTTGGCGAAGGCACGGGCGGCCAGACCCAGGCCGTGGCCGTAGCCGTTGGCCTTGACCATGGCGAACACCCGCGCCCCGTTGGCCAGGGCACGGGCGCGGCGCGCGTTGTCGGTCAGGGCCCGGGGGCGGATTTCCAGAAGGGTACCGCGCATGCGCAGTTACTCGTCGCCGGCGTACTGCTGATAGTATTCCGGCGCCAGGTCGTCGAAGCGCAGAAACTCGCCCCGGAACGCCACGCGCACGGTACCGATGGGGCCGTTTCGCTGCTTGCCGATGATCACTTCGCCGATGCCTTTTTCGGTGGTGTCCTGGTTATACACCTCATCCCGATACAGGAACATGATCACGTCGGCGTCCTGCTCGATGGCCCCGGATTCGCGCAAGTCGGACATCACCGGGCGCTTGTTGGGGCGTTGCTCCAGGGAGCGGTTGAGCTGCGAGAGCGCCACCACCGGGCAGTTCAATTCCTTGGCCAGGCCCTTCAACGAGCGGGAGATTTCCGAGATCTCGTTGACGCGGCTGTCGGCGCCGGGCACCTGCATCAATTGCAGGTAATCGATCATGATCATGCCCAGCTGGCCGCCGCATTCGCGCGCCACTCTTCGTGCGCGGGTACGCAGTTCAAGAGGACTCAGGGCCGGGGTGTCGTCGATGAAAAACTTCTGCTCACTGAGCATCTGAATGGCCGAGGTGATGCGCGGCCAGTCATCCTGATCCAGGCGCCCGGAACGGATCGAGGTCTGGTTAATGCGCCCCAGTGAGGACAGCATCCGCATGACGATGGCGTCGGCGGGCATCTCCATGGAGAACACCAGCACCGGCTTGTGCGACTTGAGCGCCACGTTTTCGCACAGATTCATGGCGAAGGTGGTTTTACCCATCGACGGGCGCCCGGCCACCACCACCATGTCCGAGGGCTGCAGGCCGGAGGTCATCTTGTCCAGTTCCTCGAAGCCGGTGGTCAGACCGGTCAGCGAGTTCTTGTTTTTGTACAGCTCATCAATGCGGTCCACCGCCTTCTTCAGAACCGTCTTGATGTCCTGCGGGCCACTGCCCTTCTTTTGCTGTTCGGCGATTTCAAAGATCGCCGACTCCGCCGCGTCGAGGATTTCCAGCGACGGCGTACCCTTGGGGTTGAAGGACTGCTCGGCGATGCCGTGGGACACCTGGATCAACTGACGCAGAATGCTGCGCTCACGGACGATGTCCGCGTAGGCGTTGATGTTGGCGGCACTGGGCGTGTTGCGGGCGAGATCCGACAGGTAGGTCATGCCCCCCACGTCGTCCAGCTCGCCACGGTGGGTGAGCGCCTGGGAGACGGTCACCAGGTCGCAAGGCTTCTCTTCTTCCACCAACTGGTCGACCACCTGGAAGATCAGGCGGTGTTCCTTGCGGTAGAAATCCTTGGGACCGACCCGCTCGGCCACTTCGTCCCAGGCTTCGTTGTTGAGCAGCAACCCCCCCAGCACGGCTTGCTCCGCCTCCTGGGAATGGGGCGGAATACGCAGGTTATCCGGGAGATGATCGTCCAGACTCAGGGGTTCGTTCATGGCAGGTCCGTTAAACGAAAAGGGCACCGCCCGTTGCCGGACAGTGCCCTGATTCTGTCACCGTGCCCCCGTGGGGGCAAACCGATTGACGGTGGCCTGACTTACGTCAGCGGCACCACGGTCAGTTTGATGGTCACGGTCACGTCGGCGTGCAGGCTCAGGTCGATTTCGTACTCGCCGGTCTGGCGAATCGCGCCCAGCGGCAGCTTCACTTCCGCTTTCTCGACTTCAACGCCAGTCTGCTCGCTGATTGCGTCGGCGATGTTGTTGGTGCCAACGGAGCCGAACAGCTTGCCTTCGTCACCGGACTTAGCGCCCACGGTGATGGTGGCTTCGGCCAGCTTCTCGGCACGCGCCTGGGCGGCGTTCAGCAGTTCGGCAGCCTGTTTTTCCAGTTCCGCGCGGCGCTCTTCCACTTCGGCCAGGTTGTTCTTCGTGGCCGGCAGGGCTTTGCCTTGCGGGATCAGGAAGTTACGACCGTAACCGGGGCGAACGTCCACCACGGAGCCCAGGTCACCCAGGTTCTTGATGGTTTCCAGCAGGATCACTTGCATGACGGTCCCCTCGGCTTAATTGTCGTGGCTGTCGGCGTACGGCAGCAGCGCCAGGAAACGGGCCTGCTTGACAGCGGAGGCCAGCTGACGCTGATAGCGTGCCTTGGTGCCGGTGATACGGCTGGGCACGATCTTGCCGGTTTCGGTGATGTAGGCTTTCAGGGTGTCCAGATCCTTGAAATCAATGAACTCGACACCTTCCGCGGTAAAGCGGCAGAACTTGCGACGGCGATAAAAACGGGCCATGGGTAAACTCCTCTCGATTCCTTAGTGGGGCTCCAGTGTTTCCGCAATCAACTGCAAACGGTCCCGGGCTTCGCCCTTGTAGCCGGCCTGGCAGAGAAAACCGGTTACCGTAACGCTCTGTCCTTCCCGCAGGCCCTGGATCAGCCTGGCGTTGCCGCCGACCAGAACAATGGCGATGCGGGCTCGAACTTCACGGGGGTGACCGTCTTCCACTTGCCGGGACCGGTGCTCCAGCCAGAAACGCTGGCGGGGGACGCCGGCCGGTGTAACCGCAACCTTTTCCAGGCTGGCGATGACGCCGGTGAGCTGGCAGTGATTGTGTCCGGGAATCAGCTGGCGGCCTCCTCCTTCTCGTTGGCTTTGGACAGCGGCGAAGGCTCGGTGATAGCCCGCTCGCGACGCACCACGAGGTGACGGATAACGGCATCGTTAAAGCGGAAGGTGTTTTCCAGCTCTTCGAGAGTGTCGCCGTCACATTCAATATTCATCAGCACGTAGTGTGCTTTATGAATCTTGTTGATCGGGTAGGCCAGCTGACGGCGGCCCCAATCTTCCTGGCGGTGGATGGTGCCCTTGCCGTCGGTCACGATAGCGCTGTAGCGCTCGACCATGGCGGGAACCTGTTCACTCTGGTCCGGGTGGACCAGGAACACGACTTCATAATGACGCATTGTTGGCTCCTTACGGATTGCGCAGCCTCCCGCAGTATTGCGGTGAGGCAAGGAGTCCGCACCCCGGAGGGCACGGAAGGGCGGGGAGTCTAGCTCAAAGCGGCTGCATGCTGCAAGCTGGTGATGGCGGCGCGTGGGAGCGGGCCCCGCCCGCGAAAGGCCGGTGTAACCGGCCGGCAGGATACCAGAGGCGTCATTGATGGCAGAGCTAGATATATCTCTGGGATCCTGCCGGCCAAGCGTTGCTTGCCTTTCGCGGGCAAGGCCCGCTCCCACCAGGCACTCCGTAGCACCTCGCCCCTGTATCCTGCATCCTGTCTCGCGGCCGCCAGGCCGCTTGCCGCTAGCGCGCGAGAGCGGCACGAATGTGGAAAAGCACCACGCCCGTCGCCACGGAGACGTTGAGGCTTTGCACGTCGCCGGCCATCGGAATGGCGAGCAGATCGTCGCAACGCTCCAGGGTCAGGCGCCGCAGCCCCTCGCCCTCGGCGCCCATCACCACCGCCAGGGCGGCGTCCGGACGGAAGTCGAACAGCGACTGGCTGCGCTCATGGAGCGCGGTGCCGGCCACCCCGATACGGCGATCCTTGAGCATCTCCAGCACCCGCGCCAGGTTGCCCACCTCGAAGTAGGCCAACGCCTCAGCGGCGCCGGCGGCGCTGCGGCAGGCCACCGGTGTGAGCCCGGCGGCATGGCGGCGCGGCACCACCACCGCGTCGACGCCGGCGGCGTCGGCGCTGCGCAGGCAGGCGCCCAGGTTATGCGGGTCGGTGACGCCTTCCAGAATCAGCAGCAGCGGCGGATGATCCAGGCCGTCCAGATGCGACGCCAGGGCGTGCTCATCGCCGGCGGCACGCGGCCGGGCGCGGGCCACCACGCCCTGGTTCTGGGGGCCGGCCAGCTTGTCCAGCGACTCGCGCCGACTGTACTGCACCGCAATGCCCTGGTCCCGGGCGGCGATAATCAGGGTCTCCAGCCGGGCGTCGCCGCGCTTGGCGCGGGTGTCCAGCACGAACAATTCCAGCACCCCTTCCGGGCGGTGCCGCAACAGCGACTCCACCGCGTGGATGCCGGAATACATGAGCGGTTTGTTCATCGGCGGCGGCGCGGCTTACGCTGGCCGCTCTTCTTCGCCCCGTCACCACTCTTGGCGTCGCCGGGGATGTCACCGCGCGCGATCTTTTCCCGCTCGGAGCCACCGCCGGCGTCGTCGCCCCCCTTGGCGGCGGCCGGCTTCTTGCGCCCGCTGCCCTTCTTGGCCCCTTTGCGGGCGCCTTTCTTGGCCGCCGCCTTGGGCTTGGGACCACCGCGCTTGCCCGGCGCCGGGGTGGAACTGATCAACTCCAGATCGATCTTGCGTTCGTCGGTGTGCACACCGGCCACTTTCACGGTCACCGCGTCGCCGAGGCTGAAACGGCGCCCGGAGGATTCCCCGACCAGGGCCATGTTGACGTCGTCGAAGTGGTAGTAGTCGCTGTCCAGGTTGGCCACGTGCACCAGACCATCGATGTGCAAATTGTTGATCTGCACGAACAGGCCGAAGGCCGCCACGCCGCTGACCACGCCTTCGAACTCCGCGCCCAGGTGGTCTTCCATGTACTGGCACTTGAGCCACTGTTCCACGTCGCGGGTGGCGTCATCCGCGCGCCGCTCGGTCATTGAGCAATGCTCGCCCATGGCGATCATATCGTTAAGGCTGAACGGCAAAATATGATCGCGCTGAATCGCCGGCAGACCGCCCGGGTTGTCCGCGTGGGGGGTGTCCGCGCCGCTGCGGATCAAATAGCGGATGGCACGGTGCACCAGCAGGTCCGGGTAACGGCGGATCGGCGAGGTGAAGTGGGTGTAGGCGTTGTACGCCAGCCCGAAGTGCCCCTTCACGTTGGCCTCGTATTTGGCCTGACTCATGGTGCGCAGCATCATGGTCTGGATCACCTGGCGGTCCGGGCGTTCGGCGATGGTCTCGCCGAGCTGCTGGAACACCTGCGGGCCGATCGCCCCTTCCGACCAGGGAATGCTCAGGCCCAGCCCGCCCAGGAACTGCTGCAGGTTGGTGAGGCGCTCTTCCTTGGGCGGCTCGTGATTCCGGTAGAGCGCCGGCAGCTCCGCCTTCTCCAGCAAACGCGCGGCACAGATGTTGGCCGCCAGCATCGCCTCCTCGATCATCACGTGGGCCACGTTGCGCTGCACCGGCACGATGTCGCGGATCTTGGACTGCTCATCGAACAGGATGCGGCTTTCGTTGCTCTCAAAATCGATCGCACCGCGCAGCTCGCGCCGGCGGCGCAGCGCCAGATACATCTCGTGGAAGGACCACACCGAATCCAGGGTTTCGTCGTCCAGGCTTTCCGCGGTCTGGGTGGCGAGCTCGGACTCCGGCTCCTCAATGATCGCGCCCACCTTGTTGTAGGTGAGGCGGTGGCGGGAACGCATCACGCCTTCGCGGAACACGAAGCGGGAAATGCGGCCGTTGGCGGACACCAGCATGTCGCAGTACAGACACAGCCGGTCCACGTGCGGGTTCAGCGAGCACAGGCCGTTGGACAGCGCCTCGGGCAGCATCGGCACCACCCGGTTGGGGAAGTACACGGAATTGCCGCGCTTATGGGCTTCGTTGTCCAGCGCCGTGCCCGGATGCACATAGTGGCTGACATCGGCGATCGCCACGATCAGGCGCCAGCCGCCGCGCTGGCGGCTTTCCACATAGATGGCGTCGTCGAAATCCTTGGCGCTCTCGTCATCGATGGTGACCAGCGGCAGGTCGCGCAGATCCACCCGGTGGGCCTTGGCGAGATGCGGCACCTCGGCGCCGTAGCGCTCGGCCTCTTCGGGCACGCCCTTGGGCCACTGGTGGGGAATCTCGAAGCGGCGCAGGGCCACTTCCACTTCCATGCCAGCCTGGTCCGGGGTGGCGATGATCTCGATCAGACGCACCAGCACGTGCTGGTCGCGGGAAGGATACTGGGTGATCTCCGCGCGCACATGGTCACCGTGCTCGGGCTTGATGCCATTGAGGTCCTCGACCAGCACTTCTTTGGTGATGCGGCGGTTTTCCGGCTCAATGAAGCTGACTCCGGCTTCGCGGTGGTAGCGACCGACGATTTCAGTCACGGCACGCTCGGTGATCTCCACGATGCGCGCTTCTTCCTTGCCGAAGCGGTTAACGCCGGCGGTGCTCACCAGCACCCGGTCGCCGTCCATCACTTTTTCCATCTGCCGGGGCGCCAGGAACAGGTCCTTGCGGCCGGGCTCATCGGCGATCAGAAAGCCGAACCCGTCGCGGTGGCCCTGTACCCGGCCGGCGATCAGATCCATGCGCGAGGCGATGCCCACCTTACCGTTGCGGTTTTCCACCAGCTGGCCGTCGCGCAGCATCGCCTTGAGGCGGCGCTCCAGGCCCACCTCGCCGTCTTCGTCCACGTCCAGGAGCCCGGCCAGGTCATGCTTGCCGAGCGGCTTTCCCTGGTCGTCGAGGACCTGCAGGATCAGCTCGCGGCTGGGAACCGGATTCTCGTACTTCGACGCCTCCCGGTCCGCGTGGGGATCCTTATAGCGTTTCCTGGATGCCATTCAATAACCTCTAATAAAATACATGTGTATAAACCCCGCCGGATGGCGCCGGCGGGCGCTACCTTAACCCAGCATGGGACTCACGCACCACGGGGGCCGGCGAAATCAAGCCGGCGGCGGAAGGCCGGGCGGGCAGCGTCGAACGGGCGAAACGCCCAATGTTTTCGGAACTAACCGTTGACATCCCGGCATCATATACTAGAATGCACGCGCTTTCGCGATGAAGGGCCGGAATCGGTCGTCGAGCGAAACAAGCCGAGGTGGTGAAATTGGTAGACACGCTAGCTTCAGGTGCTAGTGGGGGCAACCCCGTGGAGGTTCAAGTCCTCTCCTCGGCACCAATTCAGAAAAGGGCTCCCCATGGGAGCCCTTTTTGTATCCGCTCTAAAGGCTCCTTCAGCATGCGCCTTTTTCTTGCTTCCTTGATTCTGGCTCTGGGTTTGAGTGTGGCCACTCCGGTCGCCGCGCAGGAGCAGGACGACCAGGCCGTGCACCCGGAGATCCAGAAAGCCGACGCCCAGCGCGAGCAAACCCAGCACCGGGAACGCATGCTGATGCTGTTCCCGGCCGGCGCCCTGGGCCTCACCATCGCCCTGATCGTAATCACCCGCCGCCGCAAGAAATAGCCCCATTGTGCGAGCGGGCCCCGCCCGCGAAAGGGAGCGAAGCTCCCGGCGGGATCCCAGAGAACCATCCAAAGGCAGCACAAAGCACCTCTCTGGCATCCTGCCGGCCGGCGTTGCCGGCCTTTCGCTTGCAAGGCAAGCTCCCACAAATCTTGCCCACCTTCATAAAGCCGCCATTTTACGCACACTGAATTGACATTTTTCTCCGCCAGGATGGGCCACCTCCCCAATCCCATTCTGAATAAGACGGAGAATCCCATGCATCTGCGGAACGACGCCGGTTTTAAACTGAGCGCGCTGGCCATCGCCACCTCGCTCGCCCTGGCCGCCTGCGGCGGTGACAGCGACAGCAACAACGGCGGCGGTGACACCGGCGGCATCCAGATGGAGCGCCTGACCCGCGTCGCCACCCTGCCTCTGGGCTCGGAAGCCACCGGCCTGTTCCTGAAACAGGACGGTGAAGTGTTCACCAACATCCAGCATCCCTCCGACGCCAACGTGACGCCCGACGCCGAAGGGAACGTCTACCGCCACGCCACCGTGGGCCTGATCGAAAACACCGACATCAACAAGCCGTTCAAGGGCGTCTCGGTACCGGAAACCGACGAAGAAAAGCAGATCATGCGGGTGGCCACCGGCCGCTATAACGTGCTCGGCCAGCAGGGCGATGCCTGGGCCGGCGCCCCTCAGCCCGGTCTCGGCGGCATTGCCGTGCAAAACGGTACCGCGCTGATCAAGGTGTCCAACGACCCCGACTTCAATGGCTGGGTGGAAGTCAGCGACGACGAAGGCTACCTGTTCACCAATTGGGAAGACCGCCCCGGCGGCATGAGCCGCCTGCACCTGATCCGCACCGACGAAGGCCGCTGGGTGGTGCAGGACAACGACGCCTCCATGGTGGATTTCTCCGCCGTGAAAGGCACCTGGGTGAACTGCTTCGGCACCGTGTCCCCGTGGAACACGCCGCTCACCTCCGAAGAGCTGTATTTCGATCACACCATCGACTGGAACGCACCCGGCGAGGGCCAAGTCCAGGATCTGGCCGACTATCTGGCCGGCGAGATCAACACCGACTATACGGTGACTTATCCCAACCCCTACGACTACGGCTACATCGTCGAGATTACCGACCCCACCGGCACCCCGACCCCGGTGAAACACTTCACCCTGGGCCGTTACTCCCATGAAAACGCGGTGGTTATGCCGGATCAAAAAACCGTCTACATGAGCGACGACGGCGGCGGTGTGATCCTGTTCAAGTTCGTGGCCGACACCGCCGGTGACCTAAGCAGCGGCACCCTGTACGCGGCCCAGGTGACCCAGGACACCCTGCCCATGGACGCCGCCGAAGCCGGCTTCGACCTCAGCTGGGTGGAACTGGCCAGCGGCAGCAACGCGGACATCGAAAGCTGGGTGGACGAGTACGACGACGTCACCACCGCCGACTACGTGGACGGCGCCAACAGCTATATCTCCGACCAGCAGATCAACGACTGGGCGGAAGCCAAGCTGAACCAGGACCTGGACAACAGCGGCAGCGTGGCCGCCAGCCCGTTCGCCGACGACCGGCCGGCGTTCCTGGAATCGCGCAAGGCGGCGGTGAAGCTGGGCGCCACCGGCGAGTTCAACAAGATGGAAGGCATCAACGTGAACCAGAAGCGCGCCCAGGCCAGCGTCGAAGGCGACGGTGAGCAGGCGCATGTGTATGTGGTGATGTCCGACATCGCCGGCAACATGCTGGACAGCGACGGTGCGATCCAACTGACCAACCAGGACGCCCGCTGCGGCGGCGCCTTCCGTATGCCCCTGGAAGCGGACTACAACGTGTCACGCCTGGAGATGGTCGAGCTGGGCGGCCCGTACGACCCCAGCGACGCGGCCAACACCTGCAGCGTGGACGGCCTTTCCGGCCCGGACAACGTGGAAGTCATGGATGACGGCCGCCTCCTGATCGGCGAGGACACCGGCAACCACGAGAACAACATGGTGTGGTTGCTGGACCCGAAAGCCTGATCCACCGGCTTCCCAGACCGGGGGAGGAGCGCACCGCGCCCTCCCCTTTTTCTGTTTTTATTTCAGGGTTCGCGCTGATGAAATCTCTTATCCCACCGCTGTGCGTCGCCTTGCTCCTGGCGGGCTGCGACTCGGCGGAAAGCAAACCAACAGAGACCGGCGAGGGCACAGCCTCCGCCGACAACACGGTCCTCGAACGCAAACTGCCGCCGGACCTCAGCACCATCTATAACCAGGAAGCGCCGATTCCGCCACAGTGCTACACCCGCACCGAGGGCGACTTCAATCCTTGCTACACCTGCCACCAGACCTACCAGGACCGGGCCCGCCCCAACACCATGTGGGACGGCTACCTGCAGGGCGCCTACGACTTCTCCGAGCTGGGGGAAACCAACCACTGGCTCAACCTGTTCGTCGACCGCCGCGAGCAAGTGGCGAAGATGTCCGATCAGGCGATCATCGATTACATCAACCAGGACAATTACACCCCGGCGATGACCGCCCTTTCCGAGGACAGCGACTGGCAGGGCCCGGTGCCCTACATCGAAGGCCTTCCGCAAGGCGCCACCGCGTTCGACGAACAGGGTTTCGCGAAAGACGGCAGCGCCTGGGTGGCCTTTAACTACAAGCCACTACCCAGCACTTTCTGGCCCACCAACGGCAGCACCGACGACGTCATGGTGCGCCTGCCGGAGCCGTTCCGCACCAGCGCCTGCGCCGACGGCGCGCAAGCTTCCCGCGACATCTATCTGGCCAACCTGTCACTGATGGAGATGGCGATCAAAGAGCTGGACCGCATCAGCACGCCCCCGATTGACGAGCCATTAGTGTGCGCGGACCTGGACGGTGATGGCACCCTCGGCACCGCCCGCACGCTGCTGCGCCGGGACCATTACCTGGGGAACGCCAGCGATGTGCCGGTAACCGATATGCTCTACCCGGAAGGCATCGAGTTCCTACATACCGTCCGCTATGTGGGCGTCGATGCCCACGGCGGTATCGGCCTGCCGCCACGCATGAAGGAAGTGCGCTATATGAATAAGATCCGCTTCTACAACAGCGCCCACCTGAAATCCCTGTACGGCAACGAGCATCAGGAAAAAGCCGAGGGCAATCTGCCCTACTACACCGACCATGGCGACCGGGGCATGGACAACGGCTTCGGCTGGATGGTGCTGGGCTTTATCGAGAAGGCAGACGGCAGCCTGCGCCCGCAGAGCAATCAGGAGCAGCGCTTCTGCATGGGCTGCCACACCACCGTGGGCACCACCATCGACCAGACTTTCGCCTTTCCCCGCAAGGTCACCGGCGCCGAGGGCTGGGGCTACATCGATATCAAGGGCATGCCCGATGCACCCGCGATCAACCAGGGTGAGGGCGAAATAGCCCAGTACCTGCGGCTGGTGGGCGGCGGCAATGAGTTCCGGGAAAACGAGGAGATGCAGGCGCGCTGGTTCAACGCCGACGGCAGCCTGAAGCGGGACAAAGTGGCCAACGCCGACGTCTACGAACTGATCACGCCCAGCCGTGACCGGGCACTGGCGTTAAACAAAGCCTACAAGCTGATCGTTAAAGAGCAGAGCTATCTGTACGGCCGCGATGCCACGCTGAAGCCGGCGGAAAACGTCTACCGGCACATCAACCCGGACGAAGTGACGCCACTGAAACCGGAGAAGCGTATCGACGGCTATGACATCCGCCTGGACTGGTCGGCGGCCGGCGCCACGGAGTAAGCGCCGGCCGTGACGGCGCTACCCGAACGGGTGGCGCTGGACGATGGTCTCGGCCCGGTCCGGGCCGGTGGAGATGATGTCGATGGGGGCGCCGGTGACCTCCTCGATGCGCTTGAGGTAGGCACGGGCATTGGCCGGCAGGTCCTCGAGTTTCTTAACGCCGATGGTGGACTCGGACCAGCCGGGCACCGACTCGTACACCGGCGTCACTTCGGAATAGCTGTCCGCGTCCCAGGCACACTCCAGCGCCTTGCCGTCCGGGCCCTTGTAGCCGACGCAGATATTCACTTCCTCGAGGCCATCGAGCACGTCCAGCTTGGTCAGGCACAGCCCGCTGATCGAGTTGATCTGGATGGCACGCTTGAGGGCCACCGCGTCGAACCAGCCACAACGGCGGGCACGGCCAGTGGTGGAGCCGAATTCGTGGCCTTTCTCCGCCAGGTAACGGCCGGTTTCATCGAACAGCTCGGTGGGGAAAGGCCCGCTGCCCACGCGGGTGGTGTAGGCCTTGGTGATGCCCAGCACGTAATCCAGATAGAGCGGCCCGAAACCGGTGCCCGTGGCGGTGCCGCCGGCGGTGGTGTTGGAGCTGGTCACGTAGGGGTAGGTGCCGTGGTCGATGTCCAGCAGCGTGCCTTGGGCGCCTTCGAACATGATGTTCTCATCGCGTTCGCGGGCGCCGTGCAGGGTGGCGGTGACGTCACACACCATGGCGCGGATGCTCTCGGCCTGGGCCAGGGTGTCGTCCAGGGTTTTCTGGAAATCCACCGGCTCCGCGTTGTAGAAGCTGCGCAGGATGAAGTTGTGGTAATCCATCACTTCACCCAGCTTGGCGGCAAAGCGCTCACGGTGGAAGACGTCACCCAGGCGCACGCCGCGGCGCGCCACCTTGTCTTCGTAGGCCGGGCCGATGCCACGCCCGGTGGTGCCGATTTTCTGGGCGCCACGGGCCACTTCCCGGGCCTGGTCCAGCGCCGCGTGCACCGGCAGGATCAGCGGGCAGGCGGAGGACAGCCGCAGGCGCTCACGCACCGGCACGCCCTTGTCTTCCAACCCACCGATTTCCTTGAGCAGGGCCTCCAGGGACAACACCACGCCGTTGCCGATCAGGCATTGCACGTTATCCCGCAGGATGCCGGAGGGAATCAGGTGGAGGACGGTTTTCTCGCCGTCGATCACCAGCGTGTGGCCGGCGTTATGGCCGCCTTGGAAACGCGCCACGTAAGCGGCCTGATCGGTGAGCAGATCGACGATCTTGCCCTTGCCTTCATCACCCCATTGGGTACCGAGAATTACGACGTTCTTGCCCATGGCTGTTCGCTTTGGCCTGTCAGGAGGAAATGGATTGCAGGGTCCAGCCGTCGCCGGCGGACACCAGCTCACGGTCGCACCCCAATTCAGCGGGGTCGTTATCGGCGCCGGCCAGAGCCAGCACCACGCGCTCGCCCTCGGCGCGCAGTTCCGCCACGCGGGCGGCAAAGCCGGCGTCCGCCAGCTCACCGCGGGCGAGCACCGCACCGGCGCGCGGCACCGGCGCCAGCGAAGCGAGTTTCTTCAGGTCGGCGCTGAAGCCGGTGGCCGGGCGCGCCCGGCCGAACACTTCACCGATGTGATCGTAGCGGCCGCCCTTGGCCAGCGGCTCGCTGTCACCAGGCAGGTAGACGGCAAACACACAGCCGGTGTGGTAGTGATAGCCGCGCAGTTCACCCAGATCCAGGTGCACCTCCAGGCCGCGCTCGGCGAGCACCGACACCAGCCGCTCCAGATCGGCGAGCGCTTGGGTGGCGTCCGGGAAGTCCGCCAGCAGGCTACGGGCCTGGGCGAACACGCCGGTATCGCCGTCCAGAAACGGCAAGGCCGCCAGCGCCCGCGCGGCGGCGTCCGGCAGGGCCTGGCCGTCCAGGAAACGGCTCAGTTCAGTGCGCGCTTTGCGCAGGTAGATGTCTTCCAGCGTCGCCTGGGCGGCGGCGTCCAGATCGCAGGCGTCCACCAGGGCGCGGAAAATCCCCACGTGCCCCAGGTCCAGCACCACTTTGTCGTTGGCGCCGGCCAGGGCCAGGGTTTCGCCCATCAGCAGGATCACTTCCAGGTCGCTGTCGCCGCCGGCGTGGCCGAACAGCTCCACGCCCAGCTGGTAGGGCAGCCGGGTGCCGCCCACCTGGGTGGGCCGGGCGCGCAGCGCCGTGGAGCAGTAACACAAACGGGTGGGCGCGTTGCGACGCAGGCTGTGAGCGTCGATGCGCGCCACCTGCGGGGTCATGTCCGCGCGCACGCCCATCAAACGCCCGGTGAGCTGGTCAGTGATCTTGAAAGTGTCCCGCTCCAGATCCCGGCCGGCGCCGTTGAGCAGGGATTCGAGGAATTCGATCAGCGGCGGGTACACCAACTCGTAGCCCCAGGACTGGTACAGGTCCAAAGCCCGGCGGCGCAGTTGTTCAATGGCCCGGGCGCGTTCGGGAAGCACTTCCTCGACGCCGTCGGGCAACAACCACTGTTCTTCCTGATTCATCTCACGATCCCGAGGGTATTCAATCGACACAGGGGTCCAAACGGAGGGCCGACAGAGGTGGCGGCCACAAAAAAACCGGGCCTCGTGACCCGGTTGGCGGATTCTAACACGTCCCCCGAGGGGCAGATACCCGCCGCCAGGCGGCGGGCACCCGGTGTTCAGCGTCCGCGGTTCTGCTTCAAATACTGGAAGAACTCACTGTCCGGAGAGAGGATCAGCACGTCTTCCTTGGAATCGAAGCTTTCCCGGTACGCCTGCAGGCTGCGGTAGAAGCGGAAGAACTCCTCGTCCTTGCCATAAGCATTGGCGTAGATCGAGGTGGCGCGGGCGTCGCCGGCACCACGCAGACGCTGCGCTTCTTCATAGGCCTGGGCGATGGTCTGGGTCTGCTGACGGTCGGCGGCGGCGCGGATGCGCTCGGCGTCCTCGCGGCCCCGGGCCCGGTGCTCGGCGGCGTCGCGGGCACGCTCGGCACGCATCCGATCGAACACCCTGCCGCGCACCTGGTCCGGCCAGTCCACCTGCTTGACGCGCACGTCGACCACTTCAATGCCCAGATCCTCCAGGGTGGCGGCGTTCACTTCCTGGGCCACGGAGTTCATCAACTTCTCGCGCTGATCGGTCTCGTCACCCAGTGAGGACGCCGCCGTGTCGGTGGGCTCTCCGCCGTCGTCGGCGGCCTCGGCATCGGCGTCGGCCTCGGCTTCAGCCTCCGCCTCGGAGGTGGTCTTCGGTGCGCCTTCGTCGCTGCCGTTGAGCAACTCCTCGGTGCTCACCGCAGTGGGGTCCAGGGCGTCGTCGGGCAGGGCCCCGCCCCGACCGGCCACCACTTCCTGCACGGTACGGTCGGCGAACTGGTTCCGCAGCGCCTCGTTGACGCGCGGATCGAGCAGCTCCCGGGCACGGCGTTCCATGGCCAGGCCGTCGTTGACGCCGGCGCCGACACTGACGATGTAGCGCTGCACGTCAGCGATGCGCCAAGTCACGAAGGCGTCCACGTTGAGCAGTTTCTTTTCCGCGGTCAGAAACGATTGGGTGGGTACGTCGTGGGTGAGCAGACGGCCGTCTACGCGCACCACGTCGTCGATCAGCGGTACCTTCGGGTAAATGCCCGGCTCGATGTCCGCTTTCTCCACCCGCGCGAATCGCTTCAGCACGGCTTTTTCGGTTTCGTTGACGATGTAAAACGAGTCCAAAGCCAGTAGCAACAGCACGCCCAATGCCACCAGCATAAGCCAGCTACGTGTGCCCATTAGCGAATCTCCGTGCGGTTGCTTTGGTACAGACTGCGCGAGCCGGAGCGGCCACTGCCGCCGTCATCGGCGCCGGCGCTCGAGGTGGTCGGCGAAGAGGAGCCGGTTCCACTGCCGCGGTTGGAAGCGCCGCTGTCGCCGGACACCGGCTGCTTGCCTTTGAACATCTGGTCCAGAGGCAGATACATCAGGCTGTCACTGCCCTGCGCGTCCAGCAACACCTTGCTGGAGTTGCTGAACACCTCGGTGAGGCTGTCCAGGTAGAGACGCTGACGGGTCACTTCCGGTGCCTTGCGGTATTCCGCTACCAGGTCGGTGAAGCGGGCGGCGTCACCCTCGGCTTCGGCCACCACGCGGACCTTGTACGCTTCGGCTTCTTCGGTGATGCGCGCGGCCTGGCCGCGGGCTTCGGGAATCACCGAGTTGTAGTAGGCCTCGGCTTCTTTCTTGAAGCGGTCTTCGTCTTCCTTGGCCTTGGCCACGTCGTCGAAGGCGTCACGCACCGCTTCCGGCGCGGCGGTTTTGTCCAGCACCACCTGGTTGATCACCAGGCCGGTGTTGTAGCGGTCCAGATACTCCTGCAACCGCTCGCGCACCAGCAAACGGATGTCCTCGCGGCGGTCGCGCAGCACGTCATCCATGGTCGAGCTGCCCACCACATGGCGCAGCGCCGAGCTGGTGGCGTGCTGAAGAATGGTTTCCGGGGCGCCGACGCGCAGCAGGAACGCCTGGGGGTCGAGCACCTTGTACTGGACTTCCAGGGTCACCGCGACAATGTTGGTGTCCTCGGTGAGCATTTCCTCGCTGATTTCGTAGCTGCGGTTCTGGCCCACATCCACTTCCATGCTTTGTTCGATGATCGGCGCGCGCCAGTTCAGGCCCGGGTCCACCATGCGGTTGAACTCACCGAACCGCAGCACCACGCCGCGCTCACGCTGGTCCACCAGGTAAAAGCCCATCAGCACATAGCCGACCACCAGCACCACCAGCGCCACCGCCAGCAGGCCGCCGGGGAAGCCGCCGGACGGCTTGTTGCCGCCGCCACCGCCGCCGCCTTTGCCGCCGAACAGGTTGTTGATGCGGTCCTTAAGGTTCTTCAGCGCTTCATCAAGATCGGGCGGTCGCTGATCGCCACCGCCGCCGCCCCCGCCCCAGGGATCCCTGGGTTTGTTTCCGCCGGGTTCATTCCAGGCCATTGAATTCTCCGTTATCCCGCTCTGTGCGAGCGTTCAGGATTGTAGGAAGGGGTATCCGTCTCTGCAACCGAAGGGTCAGTAACACGGACCTGTTCTTCACGCAGGCCGGCTTCGCGCAGCAGACGTTCGAAGTGCACCCGGTTGACGTGTACCCGCAGCAGCATGCCGCCGTCGGTGGCGGCTTGTTCTTCGCGCACCTCGCCGGCTTCATGCAGGCGCGAGCGCAGCCGGCCGGCCTCCGGCGGCAACCGCAGCCAGCGGTCCACCCAGTGATCCGCCAGCCGCTCGGCGATCGCCTGATGCAACAGATCGAAGCCGTCGCCGGTGCGCGCCGACAACCAGACGCGCCAGGGCAGGCCCTGTTCGTCGCGCTCCAGGTGCGGCGACGCGTCTTCCAGGGCGTCCACCTTATTGTAAACGTGCAGCACAGGCACGGTATCCGCGCCGATTTCTTCGAGGACTTCGTTGACCGCCGCCACGTTGGCGTCGCTCTCCTCGACACTACTGTCTGTCACATGCAGCAGCAAGGACGCGTTAACGGTCTCCTCGAGGGTGGCGCGGAACGCCTGCACCAGCCGGTGCGGCAGGTGCCGAATAAAGCCCACGGTGTCGGCCAGGATCGCCGGTCCCACCCCCGGCACCCGCACTTTGCGCAGGGTCGGGTCCAGGGTGGCGAACAGTTTGTCCGCCACATAGACATCACCGGTGGTCAAGGCGTTGAACAGCGTCGACTTGCCGGCGTTGGTGTAGCCGACCAGGGAAATCAGCGGCGTTTCCGAACGGTCCCGGGCGCGCCGCCCCTGGGCGCGCTGCTTGCGCACCTTGTCGAGACGGGCCTGGATTGATCGGATCCGCTCGCGCAGCAGACGGCGGTCGGTTTCCAGCTGGGTCTCACCCGGGCCGCGCAGGCCGATACCGCCCTTCTGCCGCTCCAAGTGGGTCCAGCCGCGCACCAGCCGGGTGGACAGATGCTGCAATTGCGCCAACTCCACCTGCAAACGGCCTTCATGGGTACGCGCCCGCTGGGCGAAGATATCCAGGATCAGCCCGGTGCGGTCAAGCACGCGGCACTTCACCGCGCGCTCCAGGTTACGCTCCTGACCGGCGCTCAGGCCGTGGTTAAACAGCACCACGTCCGCCTGGTACTCGCGCACCAGATCCGCCAGCTCCTCGGCCTTGCCGGAACCGATAAACAACGCCGGGTCGGGCCGGTCGCGCTTGCCCAGCAATTCCACCGCCGGCTCCACGCCGGAGGACGTCACCAGATGGTGGAATTCGTCCAGGTCCTCGCGACCCAGAGCGTCGGGCAGCTCGATATGCACCAACACCGCCTTTTCACCGGCGCCGGTACGAACCTGTTCTGTACGATCGAATAGATCCATAGACCTCAATATAAAACAAAGCCACGCCGGATGGCGTGGCTTTGACGGGGGCGGGTCACGGGAATCGGCTTACTGATTGCCGAAATCTTCGCCGGGGCCGCCGTTTTCCGGTACCGCCGCGCCCGTGCCGGTCATGGCCGGGTTGCCACCGGTACCCGCGGCGCGCGGATTACGGGCCGGAACCACGGTGGAAATAGCGTGCTTGTAGACCATCTGGCTAACAGCGTTCTTCAACAGGACCACATACTGGTCGAAGGACTCAATCTGCCCCTGCAGCTTTATGCCGTTCACCAGAAAGATCGAAACCGGGATGCGTTCCTTTCTCAGGGCGTTGAGAAAAGGGTCTTGTAGCGAGTGCCCTTTTGACATGGCAAATCTCCTTAAGAGTCATAAAAAGTGGGTGCCCAAACATGCGGGCAATTATCAGCGCTAACGTCCGGGCCACGTGCCGCCGGCCATCCATGCCGGTCGGTCCTGGGGCCATGGGACTTCTATGGCAGCCTTCCCGAGGAAAAGTTTCCGACCCCACCATCCGAAAGCCCTGTTAACTCGTGGTTCTTTTATGGGGCTTGGTCCCAATAAAACAAGCCTTAAAAAAACAGTCCGCGAGTCAACTAAACACGGTTTTACAAACCCCTGCAAGCCGCTCGTTACAGGCGATGCGACCCCCGTCACGGGTGTTGTCGTAGGTTTCCACTCCGGGCCATTTGCGCAGCCAGGTGAGCTGTCGTTTGGCCAACTGCCGCGTGGCAATAATACCCTTTTCCACCATGGTAGGGTAATCCCAATCGCCCTCCAGATAGCGCCACACCTGGCGGTATCCCACCGCCTTGAGCGCCGGCAATTCCGCGTGCAGGTCATCACGGCGGCGCAACGCTGCCACCTCCTCCACCAGCCCGGCCTCCAGCATGGCCATGAAACGCTGTTCAATGCGCCGGTGCAGCACCGGGCGCGGCGGCACCACCGCCAGGCTGAGCACCGGCCGATCCAGGCCTGGGAAGCGGAAGAACCCGTCCCCCAGGGGCGTGGCGGCGGTGTCGTGCTCGCCGTGAAAGGCACTCAGCGGGCGGCCGGTGAGCCGAAACACCTCCAGCGCGCGCTGCAGCCGCTGGCGATCGGTGGGCTTGAGTCGGGCCGCGCTGGGCGGGTCCACCCGGGCCAGTTCGCGGTGCACCGCCGGCCAGCCTTCCCGCTCCGCCAGAGCGGCGATCTCGGCGCGCACCACCGGGTCGGCCTCGGGCAACGGCGCCAGCCCTTCCACCAGCGCCTTGAAATAAAGCATGGTGCCACCCACCAGCAGCGGAATGCGGCCGTCGGCGCTGATCGCCTCGATTTCCGCCAGGGCGTCGGCGCGGAAATCCGCCGCCGAGTATGGCCGGGCCGGGTCGCGAAACCCCATCAGCCGGTGCGGTGCCCGCGCCAGCTCTTCCGCCGAGGGCCGCGCGGCGCCGATATCCAGCCCCTGGTACACCAGCGCCGAATCCACGTTGATCAACGACACCGGCAGGGTTTCGGCGGCCCGGATCGCCAGTTCGGTTTTGCCGGCCCCGGTGGGGCCCATCAACAGAATCACCGGGTCGGACGCCGGACGTGGGTCGGGCATGCCTATTGCCCCCGCATGAAGAGCCGGTCCAGCTCCTTGACGCTCATCTGGGTCCAGGTGGGGCGCCCGTGATTGCACTGCCCGGAGCGCTCGGTGGCTTCCATGTCGCGCAGCAAGGCGTTCATCTCCGGCACCGTCAGGCGTCGGTTGGCGCGCACGCTACCGTGGCACGCCATGGACGAGAGCAACGCGTCCAACTGCTGTTCAATGCGCTCGCTGCTGCCGTGGGCGAGCAGGTCGCTGAGCACGTCACGCACCAGCGTCTCGCTGTCCGCGTTGCGCAGCAGCGCCGGCACCTCGCGCACCACCAGGGTTTCCGGCCCGGCGCGCTCGACCATGAAACCCAGGCGCTGGAACACCTGGGGCTGCTGCTCGGCGAAATCCGCCTCGCGGGACGACACCGCCATGGACACCGGCACCAGCAGCGGCTGGCTGCGCACTTTCTCCTCGGCCCAGTCCCGTTTCAGGCGCTCGTAAGTAATGCGCTCGTGGGCCGCGTGCATGTCCACCAGCACCATGCCGTGTTCGTTTTCGGCGACGATGAAGATGCCGTGCAGCTGCGCCACGGCGTACCCCAGTGGCGGGGTATGGGCGGCCTCCGGGTCGCCGGCCGGCGCCGGAATGGACGACACCATTTGCCCGTAGGCGCCGGCCTGGCGGGCGCCGTCGGCGATGGAGCCGCCACTAAACGCACCGCTGTAGCCGCCGCCGAACCCGCCGCCAAAGGACCGGCGCGGGCCCTCGGAGACGCCGGGGGCGCCGCCGGCCGGGTTGCCGAGTGCCATATGGCCCTGGCTGGGCGCGAGCCCCTCGTCGACCGGCGCGCCTTCGCCGGGGCGGCCCTCGCCGCTGTACTGGCCCTCGCCGGGGCGCACCTCGGCGATCGCCCGGTGCAGGCTGCGGAACAGGAAGTCGTGGACCATGCGCTGTTCGCGGAAACGCACCTCGTGCTTGGTGGGGTGCACGTTCACATCCACCAGCGCCGGATCCACCTCGAAGAACAGCACATAGGCCGGGTGGCGGCCGTGGTAGAGCACATCCGCATAGGCCTGGCGCACCGCGTGGCTGACCACCTTGTCGCGGATCACCCGGCCGTTGACGTAGAAATACTGAAGATCGGACTGGGACCGGGAGAAGGTGGGCAGGCCCATCCAGCCGTGCAGCCGCAGGCCGGCGTGCTCGATGTCCACGGTCAGCGCCTGATCCATGAAGGCGCGGCCACACAGCCGTGCCACCCGGGCGGCACGTAGGGTCTCGTCGTCTCCCGGCGGCAACTGATGGATCACCTTCTGATTGTGGCTGAGGCGGAAGCCGGTCTGGAACTCGCTCAGGGCGACCCGCCGGAACACCTCTTCAAGGTGGTTGAATTCGGTCTTTTCGGTGCGCAGGAAACGGCGCCGGGCCGGCGTATTGAAGAACAGGTCGCGCATCGTCACGGTGCTGCCGCGCGGGTGCGCGGTGGGCGCCACGGACGGCGCCATGTCGCGCCCTTCGACGGTGACCTGCCAGCCTTCCGCCTGGTCGCCGCTGTTGCTGGCCAGGCTCAGCCGCGACACCGAGCTGATCGCCGCCAGTGCCTCGCCCCGGAAGCCCAGGGTGCCGATTGCCTCCAGGTCTTCCAGGCCGCGAATCTTGCTGGTGGCGTGGCGCGACATGGCCAGCGGCAGGTCGTCCTGATCAATGCCACCGCCGTCGTCGCGCACCCGGATCAACTTGGTGCCGCCCTGCTCCACGTCCACGCTGACCTGGCGGGCGCCGGCGTCGAGCGCGTTTTC
The DNA here is from genome assembly GCA_042090255.1 of Alcanivorax sp. Classification (GTDB taxonomy): domain Bacteria; phylum Pseudomonadota; class Gammaproteobacteria; order Pseudomonadales; family Alcanivoracaceae; genus Alloalcanivorax. The sequence continues at coordinate 25,751 of JBELJS010000001.1, forward strand.
CAACAGTTCCTTGAGAACCGAGGCGGGGCGCTCCACCACCTCGCCAGCGGCGATCTGGTTGGCGAGCCGGGAATCCAGCCGATGAATCTTTGCCACAGGGAACTCTCTTTACAAAAAACCGGGTTGTGCCGTCAGGACCGGGGAATGGTCAGGGTCTGGCCGACCATGATGCGATCATCGCGGATGTCGTTGGCGGCGCGCAGGGCCTGCTCCGAGACCTGGTACTGGCGGGCGATGCCGGACAGGGTATCACCGGGCTGGATGCGATGCTGCTCACCGTTCTCTCGACGCTGGGCGGCGAACCAGCTGCCCGGCGCCGGGTGGGTGCGAAAATACTGCTTCACGCCGTTGACGATGGAGCGCGCCAGTTTCTCCTGGTGAGCGCTGGAGCTGAGATTGCGCGCCTCTTCCCGGTTGGAGATAAAGCCGGTTTCTACCAGCACCGAGACCATCTCCGGCTCTTTGAGCACCACGAAGGCGGCCTGCTCCACGGTCTTGCGACCGCCGTGCAGTTTGGTGATCTGCCCCATCTCTTCGAGTATCTGGCGGCCCAGGTACAGGCTGTGGGCCATGGAGCCGCTCATGCGCATGTCCGCCAGCACGTTGAGCAGGTTGGAGTCGTCTTTCTCTTCCTCGTAGACGCCGGCCACCTTATCCGATTCGTTGGCCATCTTGGCCACATAGGCGGCCCGCGCACTGGTGGCGCCCCGGTTGGAGAGGGCGAACACGCTGGCGCCGTGGGCGCGGGGGTCGGTGAAGGCATCCGCGTGGATGGAAATAAACACATCGGCGTGGTTGTCCTGGCGGGCCACCCGGCGGCGCTCGGCCAGCGGCACATAGTAGTCACCGTCGCGGACCATCACCGCCTTCATGCCCGGCTCCCGGTCGATACGCGCCTTCACCTTGCGGGATATCTGCAAGACCACCTCTTTTTCCAGCAGATTGCCGGGGCCCAGAGCCCCCGGGTCTTCGCCGCCGTGCCCGGGATCGATGGCGACGATCATCTGGCGCGGTTCGCCGCTGTCCGCCTCGGGTTCCTCGATGGTTTTTACCGGCTGGGGATCACTGTCAAACAGGTCCACCACCAGACGCCAGCTGTGCGGGTCCACCGGCTTGAGCAGATTGGTGCGCGGGCGCACCGCCGCGCTGAGATCGAACACCACCCGCGTTTTATTGTCGTGCTTGCCGACGCGGATGTTTTCAATCGGGCTGTCCTTGTAATCCAGGGTGCTCACATCGAACGCCAGATCCGCGTCGATGAGGTCCACCACCACCCGGTCCGGGTTGGCCAGCTTGTCCAGGGAGTGCTCCACCGGCTCGGGCAAATCGAACACGATGCGGGTGTGGTCCGGAGCCCGGTGCAAACGCACGGAATCCACGGTGATCGCCGCGCGGGCGCCGACCATCGCCAATAGCCCGGCCAGCATCACGGCCACTTTCAGCCCATTGCGCAGCCCGTTGCGGCGCCCCCCTTTACGGACACAGTTATCAGCCATGGGCCCATTCCAGCTTCGCATATCGTCCCTGTTTCTCCACGGCCAGGGTGACGGTGAGGTCCGGCGACGGAATAGCCCCGCTCCCACGCTCAGGCCACTCCAGCACGCACAGTGCATGACCGTCAAAGTAGTCGCGAATGCCGATCATCTCCAGCTCCTCAGGGTCCCCGAGCCGATATAAATCAAAATGATAGATATGGACGCCGGCCACGTCATAGGGTTCCACCAGCGTGTAAGTGGGGCTCTTCACCGAACCGGCGTGGCCGAGCGCGCGCAGCAGGCCGCGCACCAGCGTGGTCTTGCCGGCGCCCAGGTCGCCGTGCAGATAAACGCAATCGCCGGCACCCAGCCGCGACGCCAGCGCCGCGCCCAGATCCAGCGTGGCCTGCTCATCGGCGAGAAAATGCTGTTCGTTCATCTAACGCTCGTCGTCTCCATTAAGCACCGGCCGCAGCGCGGCCAGCAGATCGGTGGCCAGCAGGCCCCGCTCGCCGTCGGCGGTGGCCGCCCGGTCGGCGGCGCGGGCATGGGCCATGGCGCCCAACGCCGCCGCTTGATAGCCGGGCGCGCCTTGGGCGTGCAGAGCGGCGATCACGCCGGTGAGCACGTCGCCCATGCCACCGGTGGCCATGCCCGGGTTACCGTCGCTGATCAGCGCCGTGCCGCCATCACCGCGCACCAGGGTACCCAGACCCTTGAGCAGAACGGTGCCGCCGTAGCGCGCGGTCAGGCTTTCCAGGGCCGCGAAACGATCCGCCTGGACGGTGGCGCCGTCACTGCCGAGCAGGCGAGCTGCCTCGCCAGGGTGGGGCGTGAGAACCCAGTTGTCACGGGCGTCGACGTCCATCTCGACCAACAGGTTCAACCCGTCCGCGTCGATCACCAGCGGCAGCCCGCTCTCCAGAACGTGTTCCAGCAGCACCCGACCCCAGGGGCCGGCCCCCAACCCCGGGCCCACCGCCACCACGGAGGCTTTTTCCAGCAGCGGGCGCAGTTGGTCGGCGCCGTCCACGCCGCGCACCATGATCTCCGGCTGGCGGGCGAGCACCGCCGGGGCATGCTCGGATCGCGTGGCCAGGCTGACCAGGCCGGCGCCGCAGCGCGCCGCCGCCTGGGCTGTCATCAACGGTGCCCCGGCGAAGCCGTGGTCGCCACCCACCACCAGGACGTGACCAAAATGGCCCTTGTGGGCATCGCGGCGGCGCGGCGGCAGCCATTGCCGCAGGTGGGCTGGCGTGGGCCGCCATACCGGTCGGTCAATCCGCTGGTACACCGACCGGTCCACGCCCAGGTCGTCGAACAACAGTTCACCGCTGTGCACCGGCCCGGCGCCGGTGAGCAGGCCCCGGTTCACGCCAATAAAGGTGATCGTGCAGTGGGCGCTGAGCACCGCGCCGGCCGGCGCGCCGGTGTCGGCATTGAGGCCGGAGGGCACATCCAGGGCCAGCACCGGTTTGCCGAGACGGTCCAGCGCCTCAATCAAAACGCGCATGTCCTCGCGCAGCGCGCCGCTGATGCCGGTGCCAAGCAGTCCGTCCACCAGCAAGGGGGCGTCGACCGGCAGATTATCCGGTGACAAGGTCTCCATCGGCACGCCGGCGTCACGGGCGCGCTGGGCCATGGTGCGGGCGTCGCCCTTCATCCGTTCCGGGTCGCGCAGCTGGTAGATCACCGGTTCCAGGCCGGCTTCACGAGCCAGCCTGGCCACCACATAACCGTCGCCGCCGTTATTGCCGCCGCCGCACAGCACCGCGGGCCGGGACGTCGCGGGCCAGCGCGACAGCAATAATTCGAAGGCCGCGCGGCCGGCGCGCTCCATCAATTCTTCGCCCGTCAAACCGGCTTCACCGGCGAGACGGTCCAGTTCACGGGTCTGATCGGCGCTGTACAGCGCCTCGGGTAACGATCTTACGGGCATTCGCTGCTATCCTGGGCTCCGCCGTGGAAGCTTCGCTGCGGTATTCGACGACAGTATACCTGTTCCTATTTTCCAGGGATGGGCCGATTTGCAAAGGCTCCCCCTGCCGGCGATAAGACGTTCATGCCCGATCGCACCACACCCCAATGGGACCTGTACGGCGTCCATCTGGCCGCGTTCATGCTGGCGGGCACCGCCCTGTTCGCCAAATTAGTGCCACTGCCCGCGCTCGATATTACCGCCCTGCGCGGCGCGATCGCCGCCACTGCCCTGTTGCTGGTGATGCTGCTGGGGCGTGCCCGGTTGCGGCTGCCGTCGGCGCGTCACTACCTGGCCATGCTGGTCGGCGGCCTGCTCTTCGCCGTCCACTGGATGACCTATTTCCACGCCATGCAGGTGTCCACGGTGGCGGTCGGGGTGGTGGCATTGCTCACCTTCCCGGTGATCACGGCAATGATCGAACCACCCCTGCTGGCGCGGCGCGCACCGGACCGGCCCGCACTGATCGCCGGCCTGGGTGTGCTGGCCGGCGTCACGCTGATCGGCCTGGAAGGCGGCCTGGGCGGCAACGTGCCGCTGGGGCTGTCCGTGGGGGTGTTTTCCGCGACGCTGTATTCGCTGCGTAATCTGTTGCAGAAACGGTTTCTGCAGGGCGTCTCCGGCCCCCAGGTGATGCTCTACCAGGGCACCCTGACCGCGCTTTTGTTCGCGCCTTTTCTGACCGCCTCACCCAGCGAGCTGACGCCCGGCACCTGGGGGCTTTTGTTGCTACTGGGCACCGTCTTCACCGCCGTGCCGCACACTCTGATCACCCACGCGCTGCGCCGTGTCAGCGCCACCGGCGTGTCGTTCGTGCTCGCCCTGCAAGTGCCCTACGCCACCTTGTTGGCGGCGCTGGTGCTGTCGGAAATACCCGGCCCACTGGCAATTCTCGGCGGCGCCTTGGTGGTCAGCGCCGCCCTTTACGTGACCACCTGGCAACGGCGCGCCGCCCTGGCGGCAGCCGCCAGCGACTGATCGCCAAGGCTATGGATTTCATCGACCTGAAACAGCGCATTGCCGATCACGCCCGGGCGCTGGGCTTCCAGCAAATGGGCGTCGCCGATCTGGATCTGAGCCAGGCGGAGCAGCGCCTGCACGACTGGCTGGCCGCCGGCCGTCACGGCGAGATGGGCTGGATGGCCGCCCACGGCAACAAGCGCTCGCGGCCGGCGGAGCTGGAACCGGACACCGTGCGGGTGCTGTCATTACGGATGGACTATCTGCCCCCGGACACCCAGCCGGTGAAAGTGCTGCAGCAAAAAGAAAAAGCCTATGTGTCGCGCTACGCGCTAGGCCGCGACTACCACAAGCTGGTGCGCAAACGGCTGGCGCAACTGGCGGCGCTGATTCGCGAGGAAGTGGCCGACACCCAGCTGGCGCGGGCGTTCGTGGACAGCGCGCCGGTGATGGAGAAACCGCTCGCCGAGAAGGCCGGGCTCGGCTGGCAGGGCAAGCACACCCTGATTCTCAATCGCCATGCGGGCAGTTGGTTTTTCCTCGGCGAGATTTACACCGACCTGCCGCTGCCGGTGGACGAGCCCGCCGAGGACCACTGCGGCAAGTGCTCGGCCTGCATGACGGTGTGCCCCACCGACGCCATTGTCGCGCCCTACCAGCTGGACGCCCGACGCTGCATCTCCTACCTGACCATCGAGCATCCCGGTTCGATCCCGGAAGACCTGCGTCGCGGCATCGGCAACCGGGTGTTCGGCTGCGACGACTGCCAGCTGATGTGCCCCTGGAACCGCTTCGCGTCGCACAGCAAGGAAACCGATTTCCAGCCGCGCCACGGCCTCGCGGACAGCGAGCTGGTGACGCTTTTCCAGTGGGACGAGGCAACCTTCCTGCGGCGCACCGAGGGCTCACCGATCCGCCGTGCCGGCTTCGAACGCTGGCGGCGCAACCTGGCGGTGGCCCTGGGCAACGGGCCGGCGACGCCGGAGGCGCTGGCGGCCCTGGAAGCCGCGCTCAACGACCCCAGCGAGCTGGTGCGCGAACACGCCACCTGGGCCCTTCAGCGCCTTCGCGAAAAATAAGGGGCTTGTAGGAGCGGGCCCCGCCCGCGAAAGGCAAGCAGAGCTTGCCGGAAGGATTCCAGAGAGGTTGTTTGTGCCGTCGTTAGATAGGCCTCTGGTATCCTGCCGGGTGGCTAAAGCCATCCTTTCGCTTGCAAGGCAAGCTCCCACAATTCGAGCTTCGTAGAAAGGCAAGAAAGCCCGGCGTTACAAGCGGATCAGGTGCTCGCGGTAGTAGGCCAGCTCTTCGATCGACTCGCGGATGTCGTCCAGGGCCAGGTGCTTATTCTCTTTCTTGAAGCCTGCCAGGATGTCCGGCTTCCAGCGCCGCGCCAATTCCTTGAGCGTGGACACATCCAGGTTGCGGTAGTGAAAAAATGCTTCCAGGCGCGGCATGTAATTGGCCAGGAAACGGCGGTCCTGGCAGATGCTGTTGCCGCACATCGGCGACATGCCCGCTTCCACGTACTGCTCGAGAAACACCAGGGTGCGGCGCTCCACCTCGGCATCATCCAGCTCGCTTTTGCGGACCCGCTCCACCAGACCGGAGTTGTTGTGATGCTCGGTGTTCCATTCGTCCATGCCGTTAAGCAGCGCGTCGCTCTGATGCACCGCCATCACGGGCCCCTCCGCGAGGACGTTCAAATGGGCGTCGGTGACAATGGTGGCGATCTCGATGATGCGGTCATTGGCCGGGTCCAGCCCGGTCATTTCCAGGTCGATCCAGATCAGGTTGTCTCGTGATTGCGTCATGGGGCTCCGAACAGTCGTGGCTACAGGATGAAGGGTACAGGATACAGCGCGAGACAGCGCCCGCCAGCCGCGCCCCTCATGCCCGCGCCCTGACGCCTCCGGCACTTGGAGGCATCAAACCGGGGACGAATCCGCGCCCGCTCCTGTATCCTGCAGCCTGCATCCTGTATCGGCGGCGCGGCCGCCCTGTGAGTTATGGCAAAACGCAAACTGAACCGCCGCCAGAAGTGGCGGATCGAAAAAATCCAGGCGGAACGGCGCCAGCGAGCCCAGCACCGGGCCAGTGAGCAGAACCCGGTGGCCACCGCCCTGGGCGACGAGCAACTGGGCACGGTGGTGGCCCACTTCGGCGGCCAGGTGCTGGTGGAGGACGACGCCGGAGCCCCCGCGCGCTGCCACTTTCGCGCCAACCTGGAACAGCTGGTGGTGGGCGACCGGGTGATTTGGCAGGCGCCGCGGGTGGAAGGCGACGGCGACGGCGTGGTTACCGCCATCGAGCCCCGCCAGAGCGTGCTCAAGCGGCCGGACAACTACGGCAACCTGAAGCCGGTGGCCGCCAACGTGGACCGCCTGTTGGTGGTGTTCGCGCCCATGCCCGTGCCCTCCACCGCCCTGCTCGACCGCTATCTGGTGGCGGCGGAACTGTCCGGAATTCCCGCCACCCTGGTACTGAACAAGGCGGACCTGATCGACGCGGAGAGCCGCGACGCCCTGGACCACATCACCGATATTTACCGCGATCTGGGCTACCCGGTGATCGAAGCGTCCGCCGAGGACGGCGCCGGCCTGGCCGCGCTGAAGACAGCGCTGACCGGGCACACCTGCGCGTTCGTGGGGCAATCCGGCGTCGGCAAGTCGTCGCTGGTGAACGCGGTGCTGCCCGGCGCCGAGCTGGCGGTGGGCGACCTGTCCGGCGTCTCCGGCCTGGGCCAGCACACCACCACCACCGCGCGCCTGTTCCGCCTGCCCGAAGGCGGTCGGCTGATTGATTCGCCGGGCATCCGCGAATTCGGCCTTTGGCACATCAGCGAAGAGGAGCTGCTGCACGGTTACCGGGAGCTCTCCGAACGGGCCGGCCATTGCCGTTTCCGCAACTGCACACACCGCCATGAGCCGGGCTGCGCCCTGCACGAGGCGGCGGAACGCGGCGAGGTGAGCGAGGAACGGCTGCACAATTTCTTCCAGATCGCCGACACCCTGGATGAAGAAGGCCGCGAGCGCTACCGATAGACGTTTTGGGGAACACATCTGACAGCCATGGGGTCCCTCCATTACAATCAGGTCTGTTTTCACGCACCCCATTCCGCAGCGAAGACGATTAGCCATGACCGCTCAACTGCCGCTATTGCTGGAACCCGCCGACCTGGCGGGCCATTTGGACGACGACAATCTGCTGATCGTGGATCTGAGCAAGGATCAGGTCTACGACCAGGCCCACGTGCCCGGCGCCGTACACCTGGACTTCAAGCGCCTGCTCGCCGGCACGCAGCCGGCGCCCGGTTTGCTGCCCAGCGACGACGCTCTGTCCGCCCTGTTCTCCGAGCTGGGCTTGACCCCCGACACCCAGGTGGTCGCCTACGACGATGAAGGCGGCGGCTGGGCGGGGCGCCTGCTGTGGACCCTGGATGTGATCGGCCACAAGAAATATTCCTACCTCAATGGCGGCATCCACGGCTGGCTGGCGGCGGAACTGAGCACCAGCAGCGACCGCACCCGCCCAGAGCCCAGCGACTACCAGGTCGGCGAGCACGACCCGGCCACCAGCGTTGATCTGGACTACGTGCTCAAGAACCACACCGACCCGAACGTGGTGATCTGGGATGCCCGCTCGGAAGAGGAATTCGCCGGGGTGCGCGCCTTCGCGCAGAAAGCCGGCCACATCCCCGGCGCCACCCACTACGAGTGGACCGACGCCATGGACAAGCACAACAACCTGCGCCTGCGCGACTTGGAAGAAGTGCGCCGGGAGCTGGCCGAGCGCGGCATCCAAGGCAATAAGGAAGTGATCACTCACTGCCAGACCCACCACCGCTCCAGTTTCACCTGGCTGGTCGGCAAGATCCTCGGTTTCGAGCGCATCAGCGGCTACCCCGGCTCCTGGGCCGAATGGGGCAACCACCCCGATACCCCGACGGAAAAGTCGGACGCTTAACGCCAGACGCTGGACGCTGGACGCTAAAACCCGATGCGGGTCGGATTGGTGTGTTTCCTGACGGGCTGACTTGTAGGTCGGCTTGAGCGACGCGAAAGCCGACAAAGCGTCTAGCATCCGGCGTCCGGCGTCCGGCGTCCGGCGTCCGGCGTCCGGCCAATCACCTTTGAGGTCTCAACGTGCACTCTCTAAAACAAAAGCTCTTCATCGCGCTTCAGCACGTCGTTCCCCAACACCTGCTCTCCCGGCTGGTGGGTTGGGTGGCGCGCAGCGAGATTTCCTGGATCAAGACCCCCTTTATCCACCGTTTCATCAAGCACTTCGGGGTGGACCTGAGCGAAGCGCTGATTGAAGACCCGGACCGCTTCGAGAACTTCAATGCGTTCTTCACCCGCGCTCTGAAAGCGGACGCCCGGCCCATCGTCGACGGCGACCGGACCCTGGCCTGCCCCGCCGACGGCACCGTCAGCCAGCTGGGTCCGTTGCGCGGCGGTGACCTGTTCCAGGCCAAAGGCCATCACTATTCCGCGTTCGAATTATTGGGCGGTGACGGCGCGCTGGCGGCGGAGTTCAAAAACGGCCATTTCGCCACCGTCTATTTGTCGCCGAAGGATTACCACCGCGTGCACATGCCGTTCACCGGCACCCTGCGCGAAACCTGTTACGTGCCCGGGCGCCTGTTCTCGGTGAACCAGACCACCACCGAGCGGGTGCCGCGCCTGTTCGCGCGCAATGAACGGCTGGTGTGCGTGTTCGATACCGAGGTGGGGCCGATGGCAGTGGTGCTGGTGGGGGCGATGATCGTCGCCGGCATCGAGACCGTGTTCGCCGGCCAGGTGACGCCGCAGTCCACCTCCGTGACCCGGGTCGACTACCGCAATCCGGCGCCGGTGACCCTGCGCAAGGGCGACGAACTGGGCCGCTTCCTGCTCGGCTCCACGGTGATCGTGCTGTTCCCGGAGGGCGCCGCCGAATTCGGCTCGGAGCTGACCGCCGGCGCCACCGTGCGCATGGGCGAAGCCTTCGGGTCGGTGCGCCAGTAAAGCCCCGTGTTCGCCGGGGCTTGGCTTGTGGGAGCGGGCCATGCCCGCGAAAGGGAGCGAAGTTGTGCGAGCGGGCCCCGCCCGCGAAAGGCAAGCGAAGCTTGCCGGCGGGATGCCAGAGACCTTGGTTTTCAGGTGTGGTTGCTCCGTATCCAAGACGCGGTGCAATGGTGGTGCCTTCCGGGATCGCTCAAGCCTTCCCTGGGCGCTCTCATTTGGCCATCCTTGGCCAAATAGGTCCCTCCAGGCACCACCATTGCCCCGCTCACTTGGCAGCGGAACCGCCACGGGTCAGATCCACCCTTTCAGAGAAGGCGCCAGGACCTTTCAATTTTCCAAGGAGCGCCGGGATCGGGTGTGTCCGTCCTGATTTATTTTTTGCCGACCTTGGCGGCGAGGATCGCTTTGGCTTCGTCGCCTTGCAAGAGTTCGGCGAACAGCGCCAGGTCGTGGTCGATCAGGTCGTGGAGGTCCATCTGCGCGGCCTGGCGCATCAGGCGCTTGCTTTCGCGTATGGCGCGCGGCGGCTTGGCCGCCAGGGTGCGGGCGTAGTCGGTGGCGGTGGCCACCAGTTCGGCGGGGCTCACCATCTTGGCGACCAGCCCGGCCTGCAACGCTTCCGGGGCCAGCAGCGGTTCGCCGGCAAGCAACATGCGCGCCGCCCGCTGATAGCCCAGCCAGGCCGGCAGCAGCTTGGCGGAGCCCGCCTCCGGCACCGCGCCCAGGTCCACGAACGGGGTAATGAACTTGGCGTCGTCGGCGGCCACCACCAGGTCGGCGTGCAGCAGCATGGTGGTGCCCACGCCCACGGCGTGGCCCTGAACACCGATCACGAGCGGCTTTTCGAAGCGGCTCACGGCGCGGATAAAGGGCGCGGCGCCGCCTTCGGTGCCCTCGCCGGCGGCCAGGAAATCGGCCAGGTCGTTGCCGGCGCTGAAGGACTTGCCGGCGCCCAGGATCAGCACCGCGCGCACTTCATCGCTGTCGCCGGCGAACGCCAGCAAGTCGACCAGGTCGCGGTACATGGCGCCGGTCAGGGCGTTGAGTTTGTCCGGCCGGTTCAGGGTCAGGGTGAGCACCGCGCCGTCTTCGGCCGCCAGCACCTCGCCGCTTTGCAAAGGGGGTAAATTCACAGCTGTCTCCCGAGTGTCGTTGTGCGCCAAAGCCTAGCCGGTGCGGCCCGCCCTGACCATGACAAATCCGCTTGCCGAGGGGGCTCGTTTAGCCCTATAAATTCGCGGTTCGCCCGCGCGACCGTGCGCGGGCTTCTAGCCTGAGGTCCGTCGGCCTTTGAAACTGATCACCTTCGACCCTTTTCGCACCCTGGGCCTGCCGGGCGTGCACTACATTAAGCCGGAACACATGAACGAGCAGCGCGCTCGGTTGCTTGACGCGGACTGGTTGCTGTTTCCCGCCTACTGGCAGCTGCACAGCCTGCACTATGTGCTCGGCCGCCCTATTTTCCCCAGCCTCGCCAGTTACCACCTGGGCCACGACAAGGTGGAAATGACCCGGGCGCTGAAACTGGCCTGCCCGGAACATTTGCCCGAGACCGATATCCTGCCGGCGGGACCGCACGGCATCAGTCAGGTGTTGGACACCTGGCGCTTCCCGTTCGTGGCCAAACAGATCCGCTCCAGCCAGGGCAGCGGCGTGTTTTTGATCGAAAGCCGCCAACAGTTGCTGGATTACGCCGCGCACAGCGAGGTGCTGTACATTCAGAAGCTGCTGCCGATCGTGCGCGATTTGCGCGTGGTGGTGGTGGGTCGCGAGGTAATCGCCAGCTACTGGCGCGAGGGCACCAGCTTCCACAACAATCTGGCGCGCGGGGCGCGGGTGCGCACCGATCTACCGGTGCCGGAGCCGGCCCTGGCGCTGGTAACCCGGCTGGCGCGGGCGCTGGGCATCGACCACGCCGGTTTCGACGTGGCTTGGGTGGACGGACGCCCCTATGTGCTGGAATTCAACCGCCTGTTCGGCAACCGTGGCATGCCCGAACTGCCGCAATTGATCGGCGCGGCAATGCGCGGCTATTTGCTCGGCGAAGCCTCGCCGGACACGCCGGAGCCGCCCATGACCTTCTCCGCCTGAGTGCGCAACAAGGTTTGATAGCGGTGCGCGAGCTGCTCCACCGGCTGCAGCCGGATTTGCCGGTCGCCGGCCTGAACCAGTTGCGCCCGCTCGGTCTGGTAAAGGGCTTTAACGTCCAGTTCGGCGCGGGTCAGTTCCGCCTCGGGTACGTTAAGCCGGCCGGGCACCCCGGCCAGGCACAGCGCCCAACTGTCGGCCTCGCCGAACTGGCCGCTGACCAGGGCTTTGAACTCCAGCGCCGGCGCCTGGCCGGCTTTACGCCGTGGCGCTTGAAGGCGGGCCACGCGCAGGAACAGCAGGCCGGCGCACAACGCTGAAAAGGCGGTGTGCGAGAGAGGCTCACCGACGAAACGAATGCGCGCGCGGTCGCCGATGGCCGCAACCACCTCGCCGCCGTACAGCGCCACCACTTCGCGCAACAGGTGGTGGTAATCGGCCAGCAGCGCTTCCAGCGCCGAGCGGGTATAGCGCTGCTGGAAGTGATCAAAGTTGACCACGCTGAGGCGCAGCTCCACCGACACACCGTCCGGCGCCGGCGCCTCGGCGCCCGCCGGGCCGGCGGGCGGCGCCTCGGGCACCTCACCATCCTCTGTGGGCGGCGTCCGTGCCACCGGCACCGCGGGCCGCCAGAGCCGCCGGCGGATCACTTCAGCGGCCGCCCGCAACGCCAGCAGGCCGAGCACCACCAGCACATAACCGGTTTCCAGCCGCTGGCGCGGCGCGGTGTCGTGGGCGGCGGCCAGCACCACGGAGCCGGCCAGCTCGCCGTCCGGCAGGGCCACCGGCACTTCCACCTTCACCGGCAGGTTGTCGTCGCTTTTCCCGGTGACCGGATCACGGGCCACATCCAGGAACTGCACACCGCCCACTGGATCCAGAGCGCGGGTCTCGCGGGCGATCACGTTCAGCCCGATCAGGTCGTCGCCGGCCAACGACTCGGCCGAGCGTAGCGCGGTTTGTTGCGCCAGCGCCTTCAGCTGCACCCGTTGTTCCGCCTGAAGACGGGCGGAGAAGTGCTCGAGAAAATAAACCCCGACCACCAAGGCCACCAGCAGCATCAAGGCCAGTTCCAGCAGCAGTTGTTTTTCCCTTTGCAGCCAGGGCCGCCATTTTTCCCACACCGACATGCAGTGTCTTCCTTGCCTGTGAATGCGACGGCGGGGAGTATAACCCGTGGCGGCGGCAGTCCGCTTGGCTCTGGCGCACGCACGCCAACCCGGCGCGGTTTTCTGGTAATCTTAGCGGCTGTTCCGCAACGTACCGACCAGCCTGAGGAATCCCCCAGCGTGCGCGAGATCATTCTCATCCAGGTGTCCGGCAACGACCGGCCCGGCCTCACCGCGGCGTTCACCCGTATTCTGGCCCGCTACCATCTGAATATTCTGGATATCGGCCAGGCGGTGATTCACGACACTTTGTCGCTGGGCATCCTGGTGGAAGTGCCGCCGGCGGCGGAAGCCTCGTCGATGCTCAAGGATCTGCTGTTCGAAGCGCACAAACGCAACATCTCGGTGCGCTTCAGGCCCATCGACGAGGACCGTTACGAGGAGTGGGTCTCGGGCCAGGGCAAGGACCGCCATATCATTACCCTGTTGGCGCGCAAGATCACCGCGGAGCAGCTCGGTGACGTGACCACCGTGGTGGCTGACAACGGCCTGAACATCGACAGCATGGCGCGGCTGTCCGGCCGGGTGCACCTGGAAGGCGAGGCCAGCGATCCGGATGGCCGCGCCTGTGTGGAAATCTCGGTACGCGGCGAGCCGCACGATCCGGGCGCCATGCGCGCCGCCTTTCTGGCGATCGCCAACGAACGCAATCTGGACATCGCCTTCCAGCGCGACAGCGCCTTCCGGCGCAACCGCCGTCTGGTGGTGTTCGACATGGACTCCACCCTGATCCGCTCGGAGGTGATCGACGAGCTGGCCGCCGAAGCCGGCGTCGGCGCGCAGGTGGCGGCGATCACCGACCGGGCGATGCTCGGCGAACTGGATTTCAACGAGAGCTTCCGCGCCCGGGTGGCACTGCTCAAAGGTTTGGACGAAAGCGCCCTGGAACGGGTGCGCGAGCGCATCCAGCTCACCGAAGGTGCGGACCGGTTGATTCCCACCCTGAAAGCGCTGGGCTACCGCACCGCGATTTTGTCCGGCGGCTTCACCTGGTTCGGCGACTGGCTGCAGAAGCTGCTGGGCATTGATTACGTGTACGCCAACACCCTGGAGATCGTCGACGGCAAGGTCACCGGCGAGGTGGCGGAGCCGATCGTCAACGGCGAGCGCAAGGCGGAGCTGTTACGCGAGATCGCCGCCCGGGAAGGCATCAACCTGGAACAGGTGATCGCCGTGGGCGACGGTGCTAACGACCTGCCCATGCTGGGCGTCGCCGGTCTCGGCATCGCCTTCCGCGCCAAGCCGCTGGTGAAGGAGAACGCCGCCCACTCGATCTCCACCCTGGGCCTGGACGGCATTCTTTATCTGATCGGCGTCCGCGACAAAGACCAACAGGAACTACTGAAATAATGAGCAATTGAAAATGGTTAATGGATAATGAAAGCTGGCGCGGCAGCGCCGTATTATCCATTTTCCATTATCAATTATTCATTTCCTATTCATCCTTCCGTGGTTTCCGCGGTTTCGAGGCGGTCCATGGGCGCCTGCAAATAATAGCCTTGCAGGTAATCGACGCCGCCGAGGCTCCACAGGGTTTGCATCTGGGCGGCGGATTCGACGAAGCCGACCAGGGTGCGGCGGCCGCTGTCGCGGGCCTGCTGAATGATTTCCGCGAACCGTTCCCGGCTTTCCGCCTTGCTCAGTTCCTGGGTGAAGGAGCCCTCGAACTTCACCATGGTGGCGGGAATGTGCTCGAACAGTTTGAACGGGTCCAGGCCACCGCCGAAACGGCTGATGGACAGACCACAGCCCTGTTTGCGCACCGCTTCAGCGAACGCCGCCGCCTGCTTGAGGTAATTGACCGCGTCGCCTTCGCTGAACTGGAAAATCACCTGCTCGCCGGACAGCTTGGCGGCGCGCATCGCCTTGGTGAGCCACTCCGCCAGGCCCGGCTCGCCCAGGGAATAGCCGCTCAGGTTCACCAGCAAGGTGATTTTCTGTTCGTGCGCGGCCGCCGCGCGCATGGCATTGAGCACCACCCAGCGGTCGACCTTGCCGGCCATGCCCTGCTCCGCGGCGGTGGGCATGAAGTCGGCGGCGGCCAGGTCGTCGCCCTGCTTTTGCGGCATGTGCACGAACACTTCGAAGACATGCTCGTTTTCGTCTTCCAGGCTCATCAGTGGCTGGTATTTGAGGCGGAAGCTGCCCTTCTCCAGCGCCTGACGGATGCTCAGCGCGATCGCCTCGGAGGAACCGGCCGCCACGTCGTCCATGGGATCGTGGATCTTGATCGCGTTGCCCTGTTCGTCGTTTTCCCGTTGCGCCTGGTTACAGCACTTGAGCGCTTTGGTGAGAATGTCCTGGCTGCTGCGCGCGTCCTCGCGGGCGAACGCCAGCCCGAGACTGGCGGTAACATGGGCGGTACGGTTGGCCACTTCCGGCATCAGGGTTTCGATACCGGCACGCAACTCTTCCGCCAATTGCCCTGCTTCGTCCAGATCGTTGACTGGTTTGAGCAACGCGAAATCCTCGCCGTCCACTCGCGCCAGCTTGCCACCGGCGCAATGCTCGCGCAGCCAGTTGGCCACCGCCCGAAGCACGTCGTCGGCGCCTTCCATGCCGAGGCTGGACTGGTGCTGCTCAAAGCCGTCCAGGCGTAGATAAAGCACCGCCGCCAGCTGCCCCTGGCGGGCCGCGTCGGCGACCGCCTGGTCCAGCTGATCCATGAACCAGGTGCGGCTGTAGAGCCCGGTGACCTGATCGGTCTGGCTGATTTCGTGCAAGCGCTCCTGCAAGGCGCTCTCATCCAGACTGGCGGCGCGAATCACGATCTGGGTGCAGTCCTCGCCATCGTAGGTGCTGGGGGAAAACACAAAGGTGGCGTCGAATTCGCTGTCGTCGGTGTGCACACCACGGCATTCCAGCTCGTTGGTCTGGCTGGCGTCCTCGGCGCGGCTGCGCAGCAGCTTCTTCAGGCGGTCGTGGTCGCTGGCGGAGACCATGTCCATGATCGGCACGCCGGCCAGTTCCTCGGCGCTTTCGTAACCGAACATGCGTGCGTAGTTGTCATTGGCGTGGATGTGCATGCCGTCGAGCACATAGGCGATGGCGTCGCGGCTCTGGTCCATCAGCAGGCTGAGCCGTTTTTCCGCTTCGTGGCGGGTGATCTCGGAGTACTGCAGCTCCTTGCGCAGGCGCAGGAATTCCATCAGCCGGTCGACGCATTGCATCAACATCTCACGGTCGTCCTTGGGCGCCACCGCGCGGGCGCCGGCCTTGTAGGCGTCGCGCACGATCTCAGCGTTGTAATCGTCGCTGAGCAGGATCACCGGCAGCGCCTTGCCGAGCCGGTTAAGGTGCGCCATGGCGCTTTCGAAGGAGCCGTCACCGAAGGTGGGCCGGCACAGCATCAATTCCCAGGCGCCGCCCTTCAGCGCCCTCACCAGATCGTCCTCGCCCAGGGCCAGTTGCGCGCGAGTGGCGCGGCCGGCGTTACGAAGGGTGTTCATAAGCTGTTCAGCTTCGTCCTGGGAATCGTGCGCGATCAGCAAGCGGAGGGTATCGAGGGCGTAATTCATCGGCGCCAGTGCTCATCCGTTATTCGTAGAGCATCTATTGTGCCTGACAGGGCAGCGTTCGCCAAAGACCTTACCGCCGCACGGGATTGGCTCTGGGGAGCGCCGCCCTCAGACCGCTGGGCGCAGCGTGTACTGGGCGATATCCGGGGAGCCGGCCAGGCGCACCCCGAGCCGCGTGTCCCGGGGCGGGCCGTCCCACAGCGTCAAGCGGGTGCCGCTGCGGTAACCGGTGGTGGGCACCACCAGAGTTTCCGGGTCGTCGCCTTCCGGGGACGGCACCAGCAACGCCGGCGCCGGCCAGGCATTCGGCCCGCCAGCGCTGACACGCACCGGCCGCAGGGTCTCGGGCAACAACGCCACGCCCAGACGGACCGAGTTGCCAAGCCAGGCCACCCAGCGTATTTCGCCCACCCGCCAATGCGGCCGGCCCAGCGGGGAGAGGGCCAGCAGCCCCCCGGCGCGCAGGGCGGTGGGCGTGCCGCCACGCCATTCCAGGCAATAGCCGCCGTCGCTATGATCGACGCGATGCACCCGGTGCAGAGGCGCATCGTCCTCGTCCTGATCAAGGCGACGATGCACCGCATCCAGCCCCAGGCAGAGCAACATTTCACCGTCCAACGGGCGGCGTGGCCCAAGACGCTCACGCGGGCCCAGCCAGACCCAACGCAAATGATGGGACAGGATGTCCGACAAGGGCCGGCCGCGGTGCGAGGGGCCGCCCTCCGCCAGCGCGGCGGCAAGTGGCCGGGTATCGAAATAGCGCAGCACCTCGCCGCCGCCCATCGGCACGGACACCGGCTGGGGGCCGGCGTCACCTTGCAGGTCCACATGGAAGGGGGCGTCGGCGGCTTCCGCCAATAACGGCATCCACCGGGCCCACTGAGCGGCGGCTCGATAGAGCGCCATCAGCGCCGGCTGACGAAGCTGATTGGGTTGGGCGCTGGCGGTGAGCAAAAGGCGACCGTAAGCGATCGACACCGCCCCCTCCTGGCCCGGCAATTCCGGGTCCGACACGGCGAGCGCCTCCAGAGCGTGGCGCTCGGCCTCGGCGTAGAGGCCGTGCAGGGTACGCCAGATGCCCGCCGGCGGCGTCTTGTAAAGCAGCATATGCAGAAACAAGTCCTGGGCGCGGGCGTCCATGGCACGTTGCAGGGCGGTGGCGGCGGCCTGGCGCTCGGGGCGTTTGAGCTTGCCACGCAATAGCGGCGCGGCCACGCTTTGATAGCCCAGCGCCAGACTCTGGAACAACCGGTGCGTTAACGCGGCCGCCTGCAACGCGCGCTCCGGCGGCATCAACGGTAGATTCAGATAGCGGCTTTCCAGGGTATAAGCCAATTGCCGGACGCGGGGGCGGGCCTCTTCGAGCAGGGCCAGCCGGCGGCGGCCATCAACGCGCAACCGGGGCAACTCTTCCAGCAGCGTCAGTAGCGGCGGCGCACTGCGGTGCGGCTCGCCCATCGGCAGGGCTTCCAGCCAGGCACGCAACCGGCGTGGCTTGGCATTGCCCAGCGACAGTTTGTCCAAATCCGGTTCCGGAACCCCCAGACGCACTTCCCACGCCGCTTCCCTTTGGCGGGCCTCTTCCATGGCTTGTTCCTCACAGGCTCTGCCCCGCCGCGCGGCAAGGCAATATTCAAATTATTGTTGTGATGGGAATCACAAATATAACTTGAACGCCCGGTAATTGTACATTATCCAGCCAATACCGTTTTCGATCCCGCCCCCGGCTCCTCGCGGGCCAACCTGGGCACCAGAAAACCGGGCAGCCGATCGCGCAGGGCGGCGTGCAGATCCCGGGCACGGGCGTCCGGCACCGCGAAATGGGCGGCCCCCGCCACCGCATCCAGTTGATGCAAGTAATACGGCAGCACGCCGGCCTCGAACAGAGCGTCGGACAACGATGCCAGGGCCTCGGCATCATCGTTGACGCCGGCCAGCAGCACCGATTGGTTGAGCAGGGTCACGCCGGCCCGCCCCAGGGCCCGGCAACGATCGGCCAGCGCCGGGCTGATCTCGCGGGGGTGATTGGCGTGCAACACCAGGGTGGCGCGCCAGCGTGGCGACGCCAGCAGGGTGGCCAGCTCCTCGTCCAGGCGCTCGGGAATCACCACCGGGGTACGGCTATGAATACGCAGCCGACGCAGATGCGGCAGCCGCGCCAGCGCCTCCAGCAGTTCGCCAAGGCGCCGGTTGCCGAGGGTCAGCGGATCACCGCCGCTGAGGATCACCTCGTTGATGTCCGGGCGCTGCGCCAGCCAGTCCAGCGCCTGCTGCCAGCGGCCGCCGGACAAGTGTTCCTGGTACGGGAAGTGGCGGCGAAAACAATACCGGCAATGCACCGCGCAGGCGCCGGTGACCACCAGCAGCGCCCGTCCATGGTACTTGTGCAGCAGCCCCGGCACCGGCGTATGGCGGGACTCATCCAGCGGGTCGCTGTGGTAACCCGGCACCGTTTCGCGCTCGCGGCCGGTGGCGAGAATCTGCAACAGCAGTGGGTCGCCGGGGTTGCCCGGCTCAATCAGGTCCAGGTAGCGGCGCGGCACTCGCAACGGGAAGGCGCTGTCGTCGTCGGCGCCGCCGGGGATCTGGTCGGGGCGCAGCGACAGCCGCTCGCACAGTTCCCCCACCCCGGTCACCAGATCGGCCTGCAGACGGCGCCAGTCGGGTACCTGCCAACCGTCCGCTTCCTGCGTTATCATGGCCAGCTTCTTAAATGCCATCCGGTAATTCCCCGACACAGTGGATAGATATCTATGGCCAGCTATTCTACCAGTGAATTCAAGTCCGGCTTGAAGGTTATGCTCGACGGCGACCCGTGCGCCATCATCGAGAACGAGTTCGTTAAGCCCGGCAAGGGCCAGGCCTTCAGCCGCGTGAAGCTGCGCAACCTGAAGACCGGCAAGGTGTGGGAACGCACTTTTAAATCCGGCGACAGCCTGGAAGGCGCCGATGTGCTGGATGTGCAAATGCAGTACATCTTCAGCGACGGCGAATTCTGGCACTTCATGGACACCCAGACCTTTGACCAGAAGCAGGCGGACGAAGCCGCCGTTGGCGACGCCAAGCAGTGGCTCAAGGAAGAGGACATGTGCGAGGTGACGCTCTACAACGGTGAGCCTCTCAACGTGAACCCGCCCAACTTCGTGGAGCTGGAGATCATTGAAACCGACCCGGGCCTGAAAGGCGACACCGCCGGCACCGGCGGCAAGCCGGCCACCCTGAGCACCGGCGCGGTGGTTCGCGTGCCGCTGTTCGTGCAGGTCGGGGAAATCGCCAAGGTGGACACCCGCACCGGCGAGTACGCGGGCCGCATCAAAAACTAGTGTGTGAGCAGGCCCTAGTGATGAGCGACTGGCGGCCCACTGCCTCCTTGGAGGCCATCAAAGCGCGCGCCGGGCTGCTGAGCACGGTGCGCGCTTTTTTTGCGGCCCGTGGTGTGCTGGAAGTGGAGACCCCTCAACTGGCCGGGCATGGCGTCAGTGATCCGCACATTCAGTGCATTGCGGTGCCCGGCTACGGTTATCTGCAGAGCTCGCCGGAATACCACATGAAGCGGCTGCTGGCCGCCGGCAGCGGGCCGATCTATCAAATCTGCAAAGCCTACCGAGACGGCGAAGCCGGCGGCCGCCATAACCCCGAGTTCACCATGCTGGAGTGGTACCGGCCCGGATTCGGGCTGGACGATCTGGTGGACGAATGCCTGGCCCTGTTCGGCGAATTGTTCCCCGGCGTGCCCTCACGGACTTACCGGTTCCGCGGCCTGTTCACCGACGTGACCGGGCTGGACCCGCTGACCACTTCGGACAGCGGTCTGATTCAGTGCGCCGAACAACACGGCGCTCCCGAAGGCCTGGATAAAACCGCCGCCGTGGATTTCCTGATGGCCACCACGGTGGAAGCCGCCCTGCCCGCCGACCAGCTGTCAGTCGTCACCGACTTCCCCAGCTGGGCCGCCGCGCTGGCACAGACCCGTCCGGACACCGACGGCACCGAAGTGGCGTTGCGGTTCGAGATTTACTATCGGGCCCTGGAGCTGGCCAACGGCTATCAGGAACTGACCGACGCGGAAGAGCAGCGGCGGCGTTTCGAGCGGGATAACCGGCTACGGCGGGCGCACGGCCTGAACACCATGGACGCCGACCCTTACCTCCTCGGCGCCATGCATCATGGTTTGCCTGCCTGCAGCGGCGTGGCCATGGGTGTGGAGCGGCTGTTGATGGCCCAACAAAGCAGCAACCGCATCGGCGATGTGCTGACCTTTCCCGGCGACCGGGCCTGACCGGGAAGCCAGGCTTGTAGGAGCGGGCCCTGCCCGCGAAAGGCAAGCTCAGCTTGCCGGCAAAGGTTGCCCCGCAGGATCCCAGAGACTTTGTTGATGGACTGCCTTCAGGCCTCGCTGGAATCCTGCCGGCCGGCAAAGCCGGCCTTTCGCTTGCAAGGCAAGCTCCTACCAGGCTAGGCGGCGGCTTTTGCGGCGCCGCCGGCGCGGGCACAGTTTTGCGCGACCAGTTCGATCAGGCGCGGCTGCACCGACGGCGGAAAGTCGTGGCCCATGCCATCGATGATAGCGAGACGGGCACCGGGCATGGCGCGGGCGGAAGCGCGGCCGCCGGCGGGCCGGATCAGCGGGTCGCTGCCACCGTGGATCACCTGGGCGGGACAACGCACCTTTTTCAGGCGTTTGCTGAGGTTACCGGTGGCCATGATCGCCATGAACTGGTTGCGAATGCCTCGCGGGTTCAGGCCCCGTTCCCAACTGCGCTGAAACATCTCGGTGAGTTCTTCGCGGCCCTGGTCCAGGGTACCGCCCAGCTTGGCCATCATGCCCAGGCCGAACGCCACATAGTCTTCCACGGTTTCGATCTTCACCTTCGGCGCCACCAGGGTCTTGAGCGCCGCCGGCTTCGGCGGCGGCAGGAAGGGGCTGTTGGTGCTGGACATGATCGAGGTGACGCTGAGCACCCGTTCCGGATACGTACCGGCGGCGAGCTGAGCGACCATGCCGCCCATGGAGGCGCCCACCAAATGGGCGCGCTCGATGTCCAGGGCGTCCAGCAGCCCCATGGTGTCACTGACCAGGTCGTCCAGAGTGTAGGGGGCGTGGACCTTGAGGCCGACCATATAACGCAGCATCGCCATCATCGGCCCGTACTTAAAGGGCTCGCGAATGGTGGTGGATTTGCCGGCGTCGCGGTTATCAAAGGCAATCACCCGGTAGCCCCGGTTGGCCATGGCGTCGAGCAGGCCTTCCGGCCAAAACACCAGTTGCGCGGAAAGCCCCATGATAAAGACCAGCGGTTCGCCGTCCTCGGGCCCACGGGTTTCATAGAAAAGATCAACGCCGTTGCTGCGCACCGTGCCTGTGGCCATGCCTGTCACCTGTATCGGGGAATTGCGGGTTATCCGCTCAACATAGAAAAGCCCGGCGCTAACCACAAGCGCCGGGCTTCTTTTGGCCCGCACGGCCCGGCAAAGGGCCGTTTGAACAGCGCGCTCTAAAGCACTTCGATAATGGTGGCGTTGGCGGTGCCCAGGCCTTCGCAGATGGCCAGCAGACCATAGCGGCCACCGCGTCGCTTGAGCTCGTACACCAGGGTGCCCATCAGCTTGGCGCCAGTGGCACCCAGCGGGTGGCCCAGCGCCTGGGCGCCGCCGTTGACGTTAAGCTTGTCGTAGTCGGCGCCAAGGGCGTTCATCCACGCCAGCGGCACGGAGCCGAACGCCTCGTTCACCTCGTACAGGTCGATGTCCGCCAGGGTCATGCCGGCCCGCTTGAGCACCTTTTCGGTAGCGGGGATCGGGCCTTCCAGCACCATGGTGGGATCGGAGCCGACCACCGCCATGGCGTGAATGCGCGCCAGCGGCTTGAGCCCGAATTCCTTCACCGCCTGTTCGCTGGCCACCAGCACCGCCGAGGCGCCGTCGGTGATCTGACTGGCGTTGGCGGCGCTGATGATGCCGTTCTCCGCCAGCGGCTGCAGACCACGGATGGAATCCAGATCGGCGTCCCAGCGGATACCTTCGTCCACGTCGTGAAGCGTCTCGCCACCGTCATCGAGATTGACGTTCACCGGCAGAATTTCCTGCTTGAAGCGGCCCGCCTCGGTGGCGGCGGCGGCGCGGCGGTGGGAGTCATAGGCAAACTGGTCCAGGTCGTCCTTGCTCACACCGTACTTCTTGGCCATGCGCTCGGCGCCCACGAACTGGCTGAAATTCTCACCCGGGTAACGGCGGCTGATCTCGCCAGTGAAAGGGTTACCCAGCTCCTTGGCCACGGTCACCGGCGAGCCGATCGGCACCTGGCTCATGGATTCCACGCCACCGGCGATCACCAGATCCTGGGTGCCGCTCATCACCGCCTGGGCGGCGAAATGAATCGCCTGCTGGGAGGAGCCGCACTGGCGATCGATGGACACGCCGGGCACCGACTCCGGCAGCCGCGAGCTGAGCACGGAGGTGCGCGCGATATTGAAGGTCTGCGGGCCGATCTGGCTGACGCAGCCGTAGATCACGTCGTCGACGCGATCCGGCGCCACGCCGGTGCGTTCCAGTACCGCGTCGATCACTTTGCCGCCCAGATCCGCCGGGTGGACCCGGCTGAGCCGGCCGTTGCGGCGGCCGCCGGCGGTGCGTACCGCTTCTACAAGATATGCCGTGGTCACGATGAGTTCCTCGCCTGAAATCGAAAGAACCCCAAGACTACGCCCGGCCCGCCGCCGCGCTCAATGACCATAATGAACCCCGGCCCTGACCCGAACGAACCCGGGCCCCGGATCGGCGATGTCGTTTAGAGGGTGATCATTCTGACCTGATACAACACCGGCCCGGTGGGCTGGCCGGTGGGGGAGCCGCCCGCCGGTTCCAGGCTCACCGCCAAGGTGCGCGAACGTCGCAATATCCGCAGCTGCGGGTCGGTCAGGGCCGCCATGCGCTGTTCGCCGGCGGTCGGCAGCAGGCCCAGGGAGATGGCGGCCCCGGAACGGGGCAGCAACCACAACTCAAACGCCTTCCCCCCGGCGGCGGCGCCGGCCTGCACCCCCTGCAGGGAAAGGCGGCGCCGCCCATCCTCGGCATGGGTCTCCAGGACCCACAAGGGTTCCGCCTGGCTGTTCTGGATCACGCCCACGAACCGTTGCGGCGACGGCGGCGACGGCCAGAACACCAGCGCCGCGATCACCAGGGAGGCGGCCAGCAGACCGCCCACCGGCCACCACCAGGCCCCGGCGCCGGCGCCGGGGCGATCAACACGACCGCGCACCTTGCGCCACACGGAAGCCGGCGGCCGACGCTCAGGAATGGCGCCGTTGAGCGCCTGAAAGCGGCGTTCCCAGTACCAGACCTGACGCCGCACTCGCGGCGATTCCAGCATCCAGGTTTCGAAACGGCGGCGAGCGGCGCCGGTGAGCGTGCCAAGCACGTACTCCGCGGCAAGGGCGTGATTGCGTTCGTAACGATCCGGTTTCATCGTTCCAGACACCGGCGCATGAAATCCAGACCGCGGCGGACCCAGCTTTTCACCGTACCCAGCGGCCGACCCAGGGTGCGCGCCATCTGCCCGTGGGTGAGGCCATGAAAGTAAGCCAGCTGAATACTGGCACGATGCTCCTCGCTGAGCTCGCGAAGGCAGCGATCGAGAATTTTCTGATCGGCGCTCGCCAGTGCCGCTTGCTGAGGCTCCATGGCACCACTGCGCAGTTGGTTCTTAAGATCGTCCACATCCTGATGGCCGCGCCTTTGGCGCAGCACATCCATGCAGGCGTAGCGGCCGATGGTCACCATCCAGGTCAGCGGCGAACCACGCTCGGGATGGTATTCGCCGGCGTGGTGCCAGACCTTTATGTAGATTTCCTGTAACACGTCCTGGGCCTCGTGCTGACTCCCCAGCATCCGCAGGCAAAGACCGTACAAACGCGGGGACGTGGCGCTGTACAGCCTTTCGAACGAGTCCAGGTCCCCTCTCGAGGTTTGCGCCATTAGTTGCACCATATCCGATAACTTTTCACTCATGGCGCGTTCCGCTCCTTTGTCTACACGCCGCGTTCACAGAGAAGGGTGGAATTTACCCTGTTAACTGCTTCCCTCTATTACGCGTATTGCCAGAAAACGGATGCAATAAAAAAATTATTTTTTAGTGCATCCAAACGATCACAGCATTCGTATTACAACGTGATCGCTACCGAAAATGGAGATAAAAATGCAACATATGCTTGCCAAATCACCGCTCGCCATCGCGGTGGCTTCGCTGGTACTTGCAGCGCCCTCGGCGCTGGCGTCAAGTCACCGTGAAGCTCCGTTTATTACCGGCAGTCCGAAGGTCGACGGCACGGACTTTTATATGTTCCGCAGCTACGAGCCGACCCGCTCGGACTTCGTAACCCTAATCGCCAACTACCAACCGCTGCAAGACGCTTACGGCGGCCCCAACTATTTCCTTCTTGATGAAAACGCCGTTTACGAAATTCATATCGATAACGACGGCGATGCGATCGAAGACCTCACTTTCCAGTTCCAATTCAATAATGAGTACAAAAACCTTTCCGTTCCCACCGGAGCGGAGGGCGACACTCCGGTGCCGCTTAGCAACATTGGCCCGATCTCCGCGGGCGACACCACTGCACTCAACATTGAACAAACCTATACGGTAAAACTGATTACCGGTGACCGCCGTAGCGGCCAGTCACAGGCGATCACCAATGCGAGCAGCAGTTCGGAAACGTTCGTGAAGCCGATGGACAACATCGGCAACAAATCAATTCCGGACTACCCCGCCTACGCCAGCGACGCGATTTACCCGATCGCGATCCCCGGTTGCGATAACGACGGCAGAGTGTTCGTCGGTCAGCGCAAGGAAGGCTTCGTGGTCAATCTCGGCGAAATCTTCGACCTGGTGAACACCAACCCGGTCGGTCCCCGTGACGGCGAACGCAACATCGTCAGCAACAAGAACGTCACCAGTCTGGCGCTGGAAGTACCCAAAAGCTGCCTGACCGCCGGTGAGAGTGCCGTGATCGGTGGCTGGACCACCGCCAGCGTGCCGCAGGCGCGGGTCATCAACCCGGCCCCGCAAGGCTCCGCCGTAACCGGTTCCGCCGGTGCCAAACCGGCCAGCGTGGAAGGCGGTGCTTACACCCAGGTCTCCCGCCTCGGTTCGCCCCTGGTGAACGAAGTGGTTATCGGCTTGCCGGACAAAGACCGCTTCAACGCCAGTGAGCCCAAGGACGACGGACAGTTCGCGCAATACGTGACCAACCCGACCCTGCCGGTACTGCTGAACGTTCTGTTCGGCGACGCCGCCGTGCCGCCGGAAACGCCGCGTAACGATCTGGTCACCGCCTTCCTGACCGGCTTCCCGAACGTGAACCAGTTGCCCACCGTAACGCCCAGTGAAATGCTGCGGCTGAACACCGATATCGCAGCCACCGCCCCGGCACAGCAAAACGATCTGGGTGTCGTCGGTGGTGACAATGCCGGTTTCCCCAACGGTCGCCGTCCTTATGACGACGTGGTGGATATCGCCTTGAACGCGGCAATGGGTAAAATCTGCGGCCAGTTGGGCGCCGGCAACTGCGGCACCCAGTCCTCACCCCAGAACGGCGATAACTTCTACACAGACGGCGCACGCGCCGCCGGGCCCACCGCGGCTTCCTCGGTGATCAGTGGTGAGATCGACAACGACGACACCTATCTGGCCGAGTTCCCGTATCTGGCGAATCCGATCCCGGGCTCTCCGAACGAAGCTCGATAACAGGAGCGATCCGATGCGATTCATCAAACACGGTGCGTTACTGGCGGGTCTAATCGTGGGTATCGCCGCCTGCGGCGGCGACAGCGACAACGACCCGGTAGTGAACAACAACACCAACTTCACGACGTTCGTGAAAAACCTGTTGGACGACGATCCCAACGGAGAGCCGGCCAACATCAACAATCGAAACTTCCGTTTCACCAACCAGGAAAACCCGGATGCCTATGACGACGTCCTGTCGAGCAACAACTAAAGGACGGGGTATCCTGAAACAGCTCCGGCGGCTCGCGCTGCCGGGGCTGTTCCTTTTTGTGGGCGGCGCTTTCGGCAACCCTGCCGTGGCGGCGCCCTACACCCCTGAGTCCGACGATCAGATTCTCCAACGCCTGCCGACCCCCAGCATTCTGGACGGGGCCGACGCACTCCAGGAAAAGCTGGCGGACGATCCACGCGACCGCGACAGCGCGGAACAGTTGGCACGCCTGTATATCCAGGCGGCCCGGCGCGAGGGCGACCCTCGCTACCTGGGCTACGCCAGCGCCACCCTGGCACCCTGGCTGCAAGCGTCCGACGCACCGCCTTCGGTGCTGGTACTGGCCGCCACCATCGCGCAGGGGGAACATCGCTTCACTCAGGCCCACCACCTGCTGCGTCAGGCCCTGGAGCAAAACCCGCGCCTTGGTCAGGGTTGGCTCACGCTGGCGGTGATTACCCAGGTGCAGGGGCAGTATGAAGAAAGCCTGCAAGCCTGCCGCCGCGCCGCCACGCTGGTGCCCACGGCCGCCGCCCTCACCTGCCAGGCCAGTGTCCTGGCGCTCAGCGGCGAGCTGGAGCCGGCCTACACCCGGTTGAGCCGGTACGCGGACAGCGCCGGTAACGTGGCCGATAACGTGGCGGTGTGGATGCACACCCGCCTGGCCGAAATGGCGTGGCAAAAAGGCGATCTGGAGGCGGCCCGCACGCACATCGAACAGGGCCGGGAACTGGACCGCGAGGATCGCTACTTGCGTCACCTTTACGCCGATTTCCTGCTCGCCGAGTCGCGCCCCGATGCCGCCATCGATCTGCTTGAAGAGTACGTCGACCAGGATGGCGCGCTGCTGCGCCTGGCGATCGCCGCCATCGCCGCCGACGACCGCCGCGCCGAACGCTGGGCCCAGCAGTTCCGCGACCGGATGGCGGCGGCGCAACGCAGCGCGGAATACGCGCATCTGCGCGAGCTGGCGCGCTTCACCCTGGTGGTCGAAGACGACCCCGCCGAAGCACTGGCGTTGGCGCGGACAAACTGGCGCACCCAAAAAGAACCCGCCGACATGCGCATTTACCTGGCGGCGGCGCGGGCCGCCGGCGAGCCCGGCGCGGCGGATGAGGTTCGCGCCTTTATCGCCGAGCACGGCGTGCAGGACAGCCGTCTGGCGTCGTTCTTGAATCACGGTACGGAGGCCGGGTCATGATCAAACTGCTTACCGTGCTGCTGCTGATCCTCCCCACCCTGGCCCTGGGGCACAAACCCAGTGACAGCTATCTGAGCGTCAACGTGGAGGAAGGGGGCACCCTGTCCGGCCAGTGGGATATCGCGCTACGCGATCTGGAACGGGCCGTGGGCGTCGATCAAAACCGTGACGCCCAGGTCACCTGGGGCGAGCTGAAAGCGCGCCGCGCGGCGCTGGAAGACCATATACTCAGCCGCCTGACGGTGACCGCCCGGGACGGTGACCGCGAGCGCGTGTGCACGCTGGACAGCAACGGCTTGAAAGTGGATCACCATGTGGATGGCGCCTACGCGGTTTTCCTATTGGAGGGGGACTGCGGCCTGTCGCCACTGTCACTGACGCTCAACTACCGGCTGCTGTTCGACCGCGACGCCAGCCACCAGGGCCTGGTGGAGGTGCGCTATGAGGATCAACCCGGCCAGGCCGTGGCGCTGAGCAACCAACATCGAGAGCAAACCCTGAACCGCGACGGCGGCGGCGGGCTGGCCGCTCTGGCAACCTTCTTCCGCCAGGGCGTGCATCATATTCTGATCGGCTATGACCACATCCTGTTTCTGCTAACGCTGCTGTTCCCGGCGGTACTGATCTGGCGCCAGGGCGCCTGGCAGCCCAAGGAATCGATGCGCGAAGCCCTGTTCACCACCCTGGGCATCGTCACCGCCTTTACCGTGACCCATTCGCTGACCCTGGCATTGGCCTCCCTGGGGCTGGTCAATCTGCCCTCCTGGCTGGTGGAATCGGCGATCGCCATCACCGTAGGGTTGGGGGCGGCCAGTAATCTGGCGCCACAGTATTTCCCGCGCCGCTGGGTAATGGCCCTGGTGTTCGGCCTGATTCACGGCCTGGGTTTCGCCGCCGTGCTCAGTGACCTGGGCCTGGAAGGGGGCAGCCTGGTGCTCACCCTGCTGGGCTTTAACCTGGGTGTGGAAGCGGGGCAGGCGTTGATTGTTCTGGTCTTCGTACCCATCGCCTTCCTGGTCCGCCGTACCGCGGCCTATCGGCGCTGGTTCGTGCCGATTGGCTCCATCGCGATTATCGCGGTGGCCAGTGTCTGGGCGGTGGAGCGACTTAGCGGCGCCTGGTAAGGCCAGGAAACGGGGACGGCGAATGCCGTCCCCGGCTGGTTCTACTCGCGAATCTCAGTTACTGAAACCCGCGCGGCTTCGATTTGCTCGCGGGTGAACGGCACCCGATGCCACTGCTTCTGCGAGTAAGCTTCGGTGTAATCCCCGTAGTAGGGGCTGGCCGGGTCACTGGAATCACCGTTGGTGAGGAACGTATAGGCACGGACCGGCTCCCCCTCGGGGAAATCGACCACATGCATGTAGGTGTTGCGAATCACCGTGAAGTAACCCTCGGAGCCTTCCCCACCGAACTGCGCGATGTCGGTTTGCGGCTTATTGTACTTCTGGTAATCGCGCACCGGGGCGTCCAGCGCCACGCCGCTGTTCTGCACCTCGGCGACGGCGGAGGAGAGCGCGCCGGACACCTGCCCCACCACCGAGCTGTTAAGGCCACGGGGCGTGTGCACCGGATCGAGAGGATCAAAGGGCACGGCCCACAGATCGGCGATGTCGCTCAGGCCGTCGTAGTCGTCGGCTGATTGCTCATGCTTGCCTTCAAACAGCGCGGTCCACAGATGCGCGCCCACGGAACCCAGGTTGCCCCGGTTGTCCCAGTTCGAGAGCACCTGGCAGGCCTGCGCTTCGGCACCGGCCGGTGCGCCACATACGGCGGCCAGCACGTCGTCCTTGAGCAGCTCGGCGGACAGGTTGCGGCTGTTAAGCACAATGTCCCGCAGGTTTTCGCTGCTGGCTTTGTTGCCGGACAAACCATCGGTTCCGCTCAGGCGGTCTTCCACCAGGGTGTGGCCAAGACGCGAACGCAGGCTCTGCGCATAGTCTTCCTGGCCGATCAGGCGCGCGAAGCCGGTGAGCGGGTTGTCGGCGTTGGTCAGCCAATAGCTGTCGTTCATGTTGGCGACGTAATCGGTGCGGAACAGGTGCGGCAGGTTGCTCGGCCCGAAGGCGCCGGGCTGGCGTGAATCCGCGTCGGTAAGCCAGTCGCAGGCTGAGGTGGTGCCGGCAAGAATCGCCACGCCGTTTTGCTGCAGGACCGGCTCACCGAGCCCGGGGATCAGACACTGTGACAACAGCGCGTCGGGCACGTTGGGCACGGCGGTAATATCGGAATACAGGGCCCGGTCGTCGCCGCGACCGATCGCCGTGGTATTGACCCAAGGAATGCCCACGTGCTCATTGATGGCGTCGTAGAAGCCGTCCAGTGATTGGGCGTGACCGAAGGCAAAGAAGTTCTGAAAGCTGCGGGTGTTTTCCAGATTGACGTCGCGCAGGGTGAACGCCTGACTGTCCGTCCAGGTGGCCGGCAGATTGAGCACTGACGGGTCCAGCATAGGGCCGTATTCCGAACGGTAGAGCGTCCGCGTCACGGTGGCTTGCTCGCCGCCGGGCTGTTTGACGGACACCGCCACGGTGACCGGAGTCATCGCCCGGGTTTCGCCGTCTTTCACATAGGCGGTGGGGTCATCGGCGGCCAGCTGCAAGGCATAGACGGTGAAACGGCTGGCGGTGGAGACGGTGTGTGCCCAGGCGATATTGTCGTTAAAGCCCATCAGCACCATGGGCGCGCCCATGATCGAAACACCGGATACATTCAACTCGCCGGGGATCGTCATTTGCAGTTGATAGAAGCGATCCACGCCGAGCTGATACCAGTGCGGATTGGCGAACAGCAGCGATTCACCGGATTCGGTGGCGTCGGCGCCGAAAGCCAGCGTATTGCTGCCGATACCGGCTTCCTGGCCCACCTTGAAGCGATCCGCATCCGGCATGCCGGAGGAGGTCGCGCGTTGCAGCGTCTTACCGGCGGCCGGCGGGCTGGCGTTCGATATCGCCGCTAGCAGATTGGCGCTGCTGGCGGCCAGGTTCAACGCCACCAGACGGCGGTAGACGTCCGCCTCGGAAATCGTCGACAACCAGGCCGCGTCACGGCAGGCCTGGTGCCGAGCCGGGTGGCCCCCCGACTGAATTTCACGCACATAGCGGCTAAAGCCGGCGGCGAAGCCCTGGGACAATTGACGAATATTGGGCGGCTGGGCGTCCCGGAACGTAGCGACGCGCTCGTCATCGACCACGAAGCGGAAAAAGAAATCCGCTTCGAGATTGGGCGGCGAGCCGAACGTGCCCATGGGGGCCGCCGCATCGGACGGCCCGAAGTACTCGGAACGCTCGCCGCGGAAGGTCACGTAAGCGTCCGCGAGAATGCAAAGATTGTCCTCGGCAATGGCGTAGCCATGGCCATAGCCGACACCGCCGTAGCTGTTGGCGGTGATGTGAGGAATGCCGTAGGTAGTCCGTTCGATAACGGCTTGATAGGTCGCGCCGGGGTCCGCGACAACGCGGTCACTGCTGTCGCCGCCGCAGGCGGATAACGCCAGGCTGCCGGCAAGCAGGCACCAGGGCGCCCACACCGACGGTCGGATCAATGCTCTCATTATAGTCTCCCGATTATTGTTATTGCCGGCCCGCGAAGCGGACCGAACCAGGAGAGGCTAAGACAAGGCGATTGTTAAGAATTGGACACAGCGGCTGTTATCGAGGTCGCGTTAGCGGAGCCGGATGCCGTCGTCGCTGATCTCGATGCGGCCGGCTTTGTAGAGTTTGCCGATCGCCTGTTTGAAGGCGTTTTTGCTGCAACCGAAGGCGGCGCGGATGGCGTCCGGCGCGCTCTTGTCGGCCAACGGCAGAAAGCCGTCAGCGCTCTCCAGTCGCGCCAGGATGCGCTCGCCGAGATGGTCGCTCTTGGCGGCGCCAGGCGGGTCCAGCGTCAGGCTGAGACGGCCGTCGGCGCGCAGACGCTGAACGTAGCCGGTAAAGCGCTGGCCCGGGCGCGGCGGGGCGGCGCCAGGGGGCGCCTGCAGCAAGCCCCAGTAGCGGTTGTCCACCGCCACCTTGTAGCCCAGGTCGGTGCTTTGCACCACCATCAGCGGGACCGCGTCGCCCTGGCGGTAGGCGTCGCAGGTGTCCTCCAGGTGACGGTCCAGCAGAGCGCTGGCGAACGGCCGGCCCTCGCGGTCGCGCACCACCTTGACCAGTTGCCAGCGGCCCACCTCCGGGCGGTTGCCCTGCTCGGCGAACGGCAGCAGCAAATCCTTGGGCAGGCCCCAGTCCAGGAAGGCGCCCACGCGGCTGGTGTCCACCACGCGCAGGCGCGCCACTTCGCCGGGCATCGCCTTGGGGCGGCCCAGGGTGGCGCGGGGGCGGCCGTCGCCGTCCTCATAGAGAAATACTTCCAACGCCGGCACATCGTCGGCGTCGTCGGCCAGCTCGCGGGCAGGCAGCAGTATTTCGCCAAGATCCCCGCCGTCCAGCAGCAGGCCGGCGGGGATGCGTTTCAGCACCGACAGGGTGCACAGGGTACCGAGGAGCGTGCCGGGGGCGGTCATCGCATTACCACATCAGGTCATCGGGGATTGGATAATCCGCGTAAGGGTCGTCTTCGTCCTGGGCGTTACGGTCGTTGAGCAATACCACCGCGGACTCATCACGCTGGCGAATCTTTTCCGCCACGGTCGTGGGCACCAGCTCGTGACCCTCGCCCAGGGCGACGATGGCGATCTGGCCGCGCGCCAGCTGGTCGCGCTGCGGCTCGGTGACGTGCAGCTTCTTGATCTTCTTGTCCTGCACGAACTGATAGGCCACCTCGCCCTTGGCGCGGTCCAGGCGGTGGGTCTCGATCAACTGGCGGATCTGCGCGACGATTTCCCGTTCACGTTGCTGCCGGTGGCGTTCCGCTTCCAGCTGGCGGTCTTTTTCCGCCTGCTCGGCGCGCTGGCGGCGGGCCCGCTCGGCCGGATCCTCCAGCTCAATCTCGCCACGCTTGGCGCGGTTGGCGTCTTCCTTTTTCTGCTGCTTGGCGCGGCGCGCCTTCTTTTTGTCCGCCAGCCCCGATTTAAGGAGCTGATCCTGCAACGAATTAGCCATGGACAGGGGTTCCAATAACGAAAATTCAGGTATCAGGATAACGGAGCCGGGGCCCGCCTGCCTATTCCGCGACCGCCCTACTGCAGAGACGGTCCCTCGGGGGCCTCGCCAAGCAGCGGCTGGGCGCGCCGGAAACGGGCGTCATAGCCGGGTTGCCAGGGAAACACCCCGTTCGGGTCCGGCCAAACCATTTGCAGCGCCGGGTAAGGCGCCGGCAGGTCGGCATAAAACCAGTTGGCGTAGCCCAGATACTCGTTATAGGCGGGCAGCGCCACCGGCAGGAACACCACTTCCAGGCCGTCGGCGATGTCGCCGTAGACCTGGAACGGCCGCAGGCGACGCCCCAGGCCGGTGATGCCCACGGCGGCGCTGTCCAGCAGGCGGCTGGCCAGGGTGTCCTTGAGGCCCACCACGATCAGCTCCGGGTGGTCCCGCTTGAGGAAGTGGCCCAACGTGAAGGCGTAGCCCGGCTCGCCAGCGGCGCCGTCCACGCTGAGGTGATGCCAGCCCTTGCGCTCAATGCGGGCCAGCAATTGCTTGTCCTGTTCGTCTTCCGGCTGCGGGTAGCGGAAGCCCTCGGGCATTTCATCGAGAAACATGGCTTTTCTCTTGATAGGGGCCACCGCGCGTTATCAGAACCGCGGCGCTCTACATGGGCAGCGGCGCAGCTTACCAGAATCAACCTACTTGGTATGCGGTGGGGTGGATGCAATACTGGCGCGGTGCGCTTTGATGCTTTTCTTTCAGAACCAGAGGACCCCGTACTATGAAAAAAATCACTCTGATGGCCGGCCTGGCCGCGCTCTCCGCCGCGCCTTTCACACAGGCGGCGCCGCTTGTCGACGTGTACGCCGGCGGCTACGCCTGGAGTCCGGACACCTCCGGCAGCATCGCGTCCGGCAGCAACGACATCGACATGGAGGACGATCTGGGCTTTGACGATTCCGACCAGACCGTGCTCTACGTCGGCCTGGAGCACGCGGTGCCGGTGCTGCCCAACGTGCGCCTGCGCTATATGGATCTGTCCGACGACGCCAGCAACACCCTGGTCGACCCGATCACCTTCAACGGCGAGACGTTCGCCGGCAACGTCAATTCCGACTACGACATGGAGATGCTGGACGGCACCTTCTATTGGAGCCCCCTGGATAATGTGGTCAAGCTGGATGTGGGTCTGACCGTGCGGCAGATGGACGCGGATTTCACCATCACCGGCGCGGGTCAGCGCGCCTCGGAAAGCGCCAGCGAAACCTTTCCGCTGGCCCATGGCGCGGTACGCGCCAACCTGCCGCTGACCGGCGTATACGTGGGCGGGGAGATCAACGCCATCGAATACGACGGCAGCGGCATGCGTGATTTCGACGCGCACATCGGCTGGCAATCGGACTTCCTGCTCGGCGTGAAAGCGGGCTATTCCCGCCTGGAAGTGGAGTTGGACGACGTCAGCGGCCTGGACTCGGACCTGGAGATCGGCGGCCCCTACCTGGCGGCCACGTTCCGCTTCTGAGCCGAACCGCCGGGCCGGCGCCCGGCGGTCACCATTCCTTCTGAAGACGCTCGATACGAGCGTCTTTCTGGTCCCACAGATCGCTCACCCAGCGCTGCACGCTGGCGCGGAATTCCGCATCCTCCTGATAATCCCCGGCCCACAGGGCCGGATCCAGATTGTGCGTACGCACGTCGATGATCACCCGGTCCAACTGGCCACTGAGCAGCGCCCAGAAGCCCGGCGGCTTACCCTCCGGGTAGGCGATGGTCACGTCCAACAGCGCGTCCAGGTCGTCGCCCAGCGCCGCCATCACGAACGCCACCCCGCCAGCCTTGGGCCGCAGCAGATGCTTGTAGGGGGATTGCTGCCGGGCCTGCTTTTCCGCGGTGCAGCGGGTGCCCTCCAAGAAATTGACCACGGTCACCGGCATATCCGCGAATTTCTCACAGGCCGCCTTGGTGATCTCCAGATCCTTGCCTTTCAGCTCCGGGCGTTTTTCCAGCAATGCCTTGGAGTAGCGCTTCATAAAGGGGTAGTCCAACGCCCAGAACGCCAGCCCCAGAAACGGTACCCAGATCAGTTCTTTCTTGAGGAAAAATTTAAAGTACGGAGTCTTGCGGTTGAAGGTCTGCACCAGAGCGGCGATGTCCACCCAGGACTGGTGGTTGCAGACCACCAGATAGGAGGTATCGCTACGCAGGTTCTGGTCGCCCCGAATATCCCAACGGGTGGGCGTCATCAGCGCGAAGATCGCTTTGCAAATCTCCGCCCAGGTCTCCGCGATCCACATCACAGCCCGGGAGCAGGCGCCCTTCGCCTGCTTGCCGGGCAGCACCACTTTAAACAGTGCGACCAGCATCATCGGGCCGATCAACGTCAGTGTGTTCAGCAGCAGCAACAAGAAGGCGGTGGCACCGGTCAACAAGGCCCGCATCAGGTGAACTCCCTATCCCCAAGACGAATCTGGATCATAGCCAATTCCCGCGGGGCCTGTCAGCGCGCTTCCACCGTCATCACATCCACGTTCTGGAAGCCGCGCGGCAGTTTGGCACCGCGCCGGCCACGCTCGCCGAAGTAATGCTCCAGGTCGGAGGCCCTGAGGTTGAGGTGACGCTTGCCGGCGTAGATCACCAGCGTGTCCTCGGGGCCGAGCACCTGAACGTCCTGCACGAACTCGACCCGTTCGGCGACCCGGCCGCCGGGAATCGCCATCATCTTGTTGCCCTTGCCCCGCGACATTTCCGGCAAGTCGCGCACCGGGAACACCAGCAATCGGCCTTCGTTGGAGACCAGCGCGATCAGATCCGCCTGCGGATCATTAACCGGACGCGGCGGCTGCACCCTGGCGCCCTTGGGCACGTTCAGCACGCTCTTGCCAGCTTTTTTGTTGGCCAGCAGGTCCGCGTAACGCACCACGAACCCGTAGCCGGCGTCACTGCTCATCAGATAGGCGTCTTTTTCCTGGCCCATGATGGCGGCCACGAACCCGGCCCCGGAAGGCGGGCTGACCCGGCCAGACAACGGTTCGCCCTGGCCGCGCGCGCTGGGCAAGGTGTGCGCCAGCAGCGAGTAGCTGCGCCCGGTGGTGTCCAGGAAGCAGACCGGCTGGTTGGACTTGCCGCGCGCCGACGCCAGGTATTTGTCGCCGGCCTTGTAGCTGAGGCCGGCGACATCCACGTCGTGCCCTTTGGCGGAGCGCGCCCAGCCTTTTTCCGAGAGCACCACGGTGACCGGGTCGGCGCCGACCAGATCGGCTTCGTCCAGGGCCTTGGCGTCACCACGCTCCACCAGCGGCGAGCGGCGGTCGTCGCCGAAGTTGTCGGCGTCTTCTTTCAGTTCCTTCGCGATCAGCTTCTTCATTTTCGACGCCGAACCGAGAAGATCCTCCAGCTTGTCCCGTTCCTCGGCAAGCTCATCCTGCTCGCCTTTGATCTTCATTTCCTCGAGCTTGGCCAGGTGGCGCAGCTTCAATTCCAGGATCGCTTCCGCCTGACGGTCGCTGAGGCCAAACCGCTCCATCAGCACCGGCTTGGGCGCGTCCTCCCGGCGGATAATCTCGATCACCTCGTCGAGGTTCAGATAGGCGATCAGCAACCCTTCCAGCAGATGCAGGCGGTCCAGCACCTTGTCCAGACGGTGCTGCAGCCGTCGGCGCACGGTCACCATGCGGAACTGCAGCCACTCGTTGAGAATCGTGTCCAGGCTTTTCACCTGGGGGCGCTCGTCGATGCCGATCATGTTCATATTGACCCGGTAGTTTTTTTCCAGGTCGGTGGTGGCGAACAGGTGGCCCATCAGTTGCACGATGTCGACGCGGTTGGAGCGCGGCGTAATGATCAGACGCGTGGGGTTTTCATGATCGGATTCGTCACGCAGGTCACTGACCATGGGCAGCTTTTTCTTCTGCATCTGATCGGCGATCTGCTCCAGCACCTTGGCGCCGGACACCTGATACGGCAGCGCCGTGACCACGATGTCGTTTTCTTCGCGCTCGTAGACGGCGCGCTGCTTGAGGCTGCCCTTGCCTTCCGCGTACATGCGAATGATGTCGTTGCGCGGCGTGATGATTTCCGCCTCGGTGGGGAAATCCGGGCCTTTGATGTATTCGAGCAGGTCATCCAGTGACGCGCCTGGATCCTTAAGCAGGTGGATACAGGCCTGCGCCACCTCACGAAGGTTGTGCGGCGGAATGTCGGTGCTCATGCCCACCGCGATACCGGTGGTGCCGTTAAGCAGCACATTGGGCAGACGCGCCGGCAGCAGCTTGGGCTCGTCCATGGTGCCGTCGAAGTTGGGCACCCATTCCACCGTGCCCTGGCCCAGCTCGGCGAGCAGCACTTCCGCGTAGGGCGCCAGCTTGGATTCGGTGTAGCGCATGGCGGCGAAAGACTTCGGGTCGTCCGGGCTGCCCCAGTTGCCCTGGCCGTCCACCAGCGGGTAACGGTAGCTGAACGGCTGCGCCATCAGCACCATGGCCTCGTAACAGGCGGAGTCGCCGTGGGGGTGGAACTTACCCAGCACGTCGCCCACGGTACGGGCGGACTTTTTATACTTGGCGGTGCTCTTCAGGCCCAGCTCGCTCATCGCGTAGACAATGCGCCGCTGGACCGGCTTCAGGCCGTCGCCGATCTTCGGCAGGGCCCGGTCCATGATCACGTACATGGAATAGTCCAGGTACGCTTTTTCGGTGTAGTCCCTGAGGGACAGGTCTTCGAAATCGTCTGCCATAATTATTCGCTTCGCTCATTGGCCAGACGCCGGACGCTCGACGCCGGACGCTTTTTGGGGTTAGCGTCCGGCGTCCAGCGTCTGGCGTCCAGCGTTAAACCTCGGCCAGGTTGCCTTTCTCTTCCAGCCAGATCTTGCGGTCGGAGGCGCGCTTCTTGCTGAGCAGCATGTCCATCAGCAGGTGAGTGTCGTCGCCGCCGGTCACGCTCAGACGCACCAGCCGGCGGGTATCGCGGGCCATGGTGGTTTCGCGCAGTTGCATCGGACTCATTTCACCGAGGCCCTTGAAGCGGGTGACACTGACCTTGCCGCGCTTCTTTTCCGCCTTGATCCGGTCGAGCACGCCGGCGCGCTCTTCCTTGTCGAGGGCGTAGTAGACGTCCTTGCCCACGTCGATGCGGTACAGGGGCGGCATCGCCACGAACACATGCCCTTCGCGCACCAGCGCCGGGAAATGGCGCAGGAACAGGGCGCACAGCAGGGTGGCGATGTGCAGGCCATCGGAGTCCGCGTCGGCGAGGATGCACACCTTGCCGTAACGCAGCGCGGCCAGGTCGTCGCTGCCCGGCTCAATGCCGAGCGCCACGGCGATGTCGTGAATTTCCTGGCTGCCGAGCACCTCCGCCGGGTCCACTTCCCAGGTGTTCATGATCTTGCCGCGCAGCGGCATGATCGCCTGGTAGACCCGGTCGCGGGCCTGCTTGGCGGAGCCGCCGGCGGAGTCCCCTTCCACCAGGAAAATCTCACTTTGCGCCGGGTCGTCACTGGTGCAGTCCGCCAGCTTGCCGGGCAGCGCCGGGCCGCTGGTGACTTTCTTACGGGTGACTTTCTTGGCGGCGCGCAGCCGCTTCTGAGCGTTGTTGATGCACAGATCGGCGAGGCGTTCGGCCTCGTCGGTGTGCTGGTTGAGCCATAGGGAAAAGGCGTCCTTCACAACACCGGAAACAAACGGCGCGGTTTGCCGGGAGCTGAGCCGCTCCTTGGTCTGGCCGGCGAACATGGGGTCCTGCATTTTCACGCTGAGCACGTAGCAGGCCCGGTCCCAGATGTCCTCCGGGGTGAGCTTGACGCCGCGCGGCAGCAAATTGCGGAATTCACAGAATTCGCGCATCGCCTCGAGCAGGCCGGAGCGCAGCCCGTTCACATGGGTGCCGCCCTGGGTGGTGGGAATCAGGTTCACGTAGGACTCGGTAACCAGCTCACCGCCCTCGGGCAGCCACAACACCGCCCAATCCACCGCTTCGGTTTCGCCGCTCATGGCGCCTTCGAACGGCTCCGAGGGCACGCGCTCCCAGCCGCGGGTGCTGTCGATCAGATACTCCACCAGGCCGTCGGCAAACTGCCAGGTCTCGGTTTCGTCGGTGTGCTTGTTCTCCAGGGTGACCAGCAGCCCGGGGCACAGCACCGCCTTGGCGCGCAGCAGGTGGCGCAAGCGCTGCACCGAGATGTTCGGCGAATCGAAATATTTTTCGTCCGGCCAGAAACGCATCATGGTGCCGGTGTTGCGCTTGCCCACCGTGTCCACGACTTCCAGATCGGCGGTTTTTTCGCCGCCGGCGAATTCGATGCGGTGCACCTCGCCGTCGCGTTTGACGAACACTTCCAGCTTCTTCGACAGGGCGTTGACCACCGACACGCCG
This sequence comes from Alcanivorax sp., assembly GCA_042090255.1. GTDB lineage: Bacteria > Pseudomonadota > Gammaproteobacteria > Pseudomonadales > Alcanivoracaceae > Alloalcanivorax. Next base: position 64,543 of record JBELJS010000001.1, read on the forward strand.
ACGCCGTGCAGGCCGCCGGAAAACTGGTAGTTCTTGTTGGAGAATTTGCCGCCGGCGTGCAGCGTCGCCAGGATCACCTCCACACCGGGCTTCTTCTGCACCGGGTGGGGGTCCACGGGCATGCCGCGACCGTCGTCTTCCACTTCCACGCCACCGTCCTTGAGCAGGGTGACGCGAATGCTTTTGGCGTGCCCGGCCAGCGCCTCGTCCACGGAGTTGTCGACCACTTCCTGGATCAGGTGGTTGGGGCGGCTGGTATCGGTGTACATACCCGGGCGTTTACGCACCGGCTCCAGGCCCGAAAGGACCTCGATATTCTCGGAGGTATAGGTGTTGGCCATAAATCTCTAATCGGTATGAATTCAGGTATCCGGCGTCAGGCGAATGCCGCAAAAGCGCAACACTAGCGGAATAAAGGCGTCGAAGTCATCAAAACCGTGGCTGCCGCCGAGGCCCCGGTAGAGGTGGCAGTCGGCGTAATATTCCCAGCCATCGCGCCAATCCAGGGACTCGTCGCCGGTCTGGGTCAGCAGCAGCATCTGCTCGGGCTTGCTGACCGCCTCGACCTGGTAATGGCGCAGTTCGTCCAGCCAGGCGGGATCAAACTGGTACGCCTCGCCGCTGTGATAGTTATGATTGATACCTGTGTATTTGTCCAGTAGTTGCCAGGGGCGGACCGCCGGATTGACCACCGCCGTGACCAGATCGTGGTGCTCGGCCAGCCAGGTGGCGTAGAAGCCACCCAGTGAGGAACCCAGCAGCGCCACCGGCCCGGCGCCGGCGATGGTGGCTTCCAGGGTCGCCATGGCTTTCTTGGGCTGCGGGTCCAGCGCCGGCACGTGCAACCGGTGGCCGGCGCCGTGTCGCTCGAAGTAGTCACGCAACACCCCGGCCTTCCAGGATTGCGGCGAACTGTTGAAACCATGGATATAGATCAGGGATGTATCAGACATGAGGCGCCACCCGTCGCGTAAACGGCCTCACTGTTCACTATCAGCTGTTAACTATCAACTGTTAACTGCTAACCGACTCAGTAGCCTTTTACCGACATATCCACTTCGAAGCGGATGCCTTCCACGCGGCTGACGGCGGTGTCGATGCCGCCGTCGGCGTGCAGGTCCAGCCAGCGATAACCGGGGCTGGCGTCGTCCACGGCGAAATCCACGCTGCCGGGCTTGAACTGCACGCAGGTGCTGGGCACCGCCAGCAACCGCACCCCGTTGCGGGTGTCGTCGTATTCCTGGTGCACGTGCCCCCAGAGGATGCCCCGGACCCGGGGATGGGCGTCGATCACCTCGAAGAAGCGTTCCGCGCTGCCCACCAGCTGGGTGTCCAGCCATTCGCTGCCCATCGGCACCGGGTGGTGATGCAAGCACACCAGCAAATGCTCACCGGCGGCGTCGCGCAGGGCGTCGTCCAGGAACGTCAGGTCCTCGTCGAACAGGTCGCCGGGCACCTCGCCGGGAATGGTGGAATCCAGCAGCACCAGGGTCCAGTTGCCGACGTCCGCCACGCACGGGCTGACGCGGTTATCCTGGCCGCGCAAGGCGCGCAGCATGGGCGCTGGCTTATCGTGGTTGCCTTCCAGCCAGTAGATCGGTGCGCGAAACCCGGACAGGGTTTTCGCCAGCCGCTGATAGGATTCGTAGGAGCCGTCCTGCGACAAATCGCCGGTGGCGAGTATCAGGTCCATATCAGGCTGTTCACGGCGCACTCGGTCCAGCACCGCCTCAAGACTGAACTGGGTGTTCAAGCCCAAAAGCTTGCCGTCGGTATCCGCGAAAAGGTGAAAATCGGACAGCTGCACTACCCGCAGCGGCTGAACCGGATGCGTCAAAATCCCCGCTCCCGTTGTAATCGTGATCCCGATACCCGCGCGTCCCAAGCACGCCGGCCCCGCCTCGGCCAACTATCGGCCGGCCCTTTTCCCCCAGGAAAAGTCTGGAGCCTCTGAAAATCTCCCTTGCGTGCTCTGTCTTTCAGTCGAGCACACAAGGGAGATTTTCAGAGGCTCCTTGTCGGTTATATCGAAGATGATGGCGGTTGGCCAGGAAGGTGGCCCCGAATTCGGAACCATTGCTCGTTTATTCCGTGCCGGAGCGGCGCCAGGGCTCGCCGGCGGCACGTCCGAAATCGTGCACATGGGCCAGCCATTCGCCCAGAAAGCGGTTCCACTGAGCCTTTTCGTCGCGCTGGTGCATCTGGCTGTTGGGGTACGGATAACGGGCCTGCACCCGGCGGAAGGGGGTGGCCTCGGTCACCTCCGCCACCCGCGCGTCGTGGTAGAGCCGCACAGTGAGCCGGGGGGCAGGCATGGCGTCGTGCAGGGCCTGATCCTCGAAGCGCAGAGTGGTGGTGTACGGCGCCCGCTCCAGAACCCGGATATGGACCGTGTGCGGACGCTCGTCGCCGAGCGACACGTCCAGGCTGTCGTCGTCGCCGAGTGCCCGCATCAGCGGCAACAGACGGGCGTAGTTCCACTCGCATTGCGCCATCAGATCGCGGAAGTCGAGGCGGTAGCGGCGCGGGCGGGTCATGACCCGGCGCCCCATTCCCGATCCAAGGCGTCACGGTGCAGCAACAGCCACTGCAGGGTAATCAGCGAGGCCGCGTTATCCACCCGGCCGCTGCGCAGCAGCGCCTCCACATCGGACACCGGACGCACCACCACGCGAATGTCTTCGTTTTCCTCGACCACGCCATGCACGCCGCCCGCGTTACTCAGATCGGCGCGCCCGACGAACACCTGCAAACGCTCATTGGAGCCGCCCGGGCTGGGCATGTAATGAGCCACCCGCTTCATCTCACCGATTTCCACACCCGCTTCCTCGCGCGCCTCGCGGCGCACCAGGTCCGCCACCGGCTCGCCTTCCTTGTCCGCCAGGCCGGCGATCAATTCCAGGCACCAAGGCGTGTCGCGCCAATCCAGAGCGCCGACCCGGAACTGTTCCACCATCAGAATTTCACCCCGTTGCGGATCATAGGGCAGCACCGCCGCCGCCGGCGGACGCACGAACAGCTCGCGCTGCACGGTGCCGCTCCAGCCGCCTTCGAAAAGACGGTGGCGCAGATGCAGCCGGTCCAGGCGGAAGAAGCCCTGAAACGGGGTTTCCCGTTTCAGCACCTCTACGTCACCGGCGGTGAACTGCGGCGTGGGATCATTCATCGGCTTTGTGATAAAGCTCCGCTCCCTTTTCCATGAATTCCCGGGATTTTTCCTGCATGCCTTCCTCGGCTTCCTGGGCCGCGGCGTAATCGCGCACTTCCTGGCTGATCTTCATGGAGCAGAACTTGGGGCCGCACATGGAGCAAAAATGCGCCACCTTGTGGGCGTCCTTGGGCAGGGTTTCGTCGTGGAAGGCGCGCGCCCGGTCCGGGTCGAGGCCCAGGTTGAACTGGTCTTCCCAGCGGAACTCGAAACGCGCCTTGGAAATCGCGTTGTCGCGCAGCTGGGCGCCGGGCACGCCTTTGCCCAGATCGGCGGCGTGGGCGGCGATCTTGTAGGTAATGATGCCTTCCTTAACGTCATCCCGGTTGGGCAGGCCCAGGTGTTCCTTGGGCGTCACGTAGCACAGCATGGCGGTGCCGTACCAGCCGATCATGGCGGCGCCGATGGCGCTGCTGATGTGGTCGTAACCCGGGGAAATATCCAAGGTCAGCGGGCCCAAGGTATAGAACGGCGCCTCGTCGCAGTGCTTGATCTGCTCGTCCATGTTTTCCTTGATCATGTGCATGGGCACATGGCCGGGGCCTTCGATCATCACCTGCACGTCGTGCTTCCAGGCGATCTTGGTCAGCTCGCCCAGGGTGCGCAGCTCGGAGAACTGGGCCTCGTCGTTGGCGTCGGCCACGGAACCGGGGCGCAGGCCGTCGCCGAGGCTGAAGGTGACGTCATAGGCCTTCATGATCTCGCAGATTTCCTCGAAATGGGTGTAGAGGAAACTCTCTTTGTGATGGGCCAGGCACCACTTGGCCATGATCGAGCCGCCCCGCGAGACAATGCCGGTAACGCGCTTGGCGGTCATCGGCACATAGCGCAGCAGCACGCCGGCGTGGATGGTGAAGTAATCCACGCCCTGCTCGGCCTGCTCGATCAGGGTGTCGCGGTAAATCTCCCAGGTCAGGTCCTCGGCCACGCCGTTGACCTTTTCCAGCGCCTGATAAATCGGCACGGTGCCGATCGGCACCGGCGAGTTACGCAGAATCCATTCCCGGGTTTCGTGAATGTTTTGCCCGGTGGACAGGTCCATCACGGTGTCGCCGCCCCAGCGCGTGGCCCAGGTCATCTTCGACACTTCTTCCTCAATCGAGGACGTCACCGCCGAATTACCGATGTTGGCGTTGATCTTGGTCAGGAAGTTACGGCCGATAATCATCGGCTCGATTTCCGGATGGTTGACGTTGACGGGGATCACCGCGCGGCCGCGGGCCACTTCGTCGCGCACGAATTCCGGGGTGATCTCGGCGGGAATCGACGCGCCGAAACTGTGCCCCGGATGCTGATCCGTGGGCAGGCCCGCCTCGCGGTGCTCACGCAGCTTCTGGTTTTCACGGATGGCGATGTATTCCATCTCCGGGGTGACGATCCCCTGGCGGGCATAATGCATTTGCGACAGGTTGTGCCCGGCCTTGGCCCGGCGCGGCGCGCGAATATGCGGGAAGCGCAGGCCCTCGGTGGCCAGGTCGCGGGCCCGCCGGCGGCCGTATTCGCTGGTCAGGCCGTCCAGTTGCTCGCTGTCGCCGCGCTCCTCAATCCAGGCGGCGCGCACCGGCTCCAGCCCTTTGCGGATATCAATGCGCGCGTCCGGGTCGGTGTAGGGACCGGAGGTATCGTAAACCGCCAGCGGCGGGTTATCCTCGAACTTGCCGCCGGCCAGGGGGGTCGGATGTTGACGGATTTCACGCATCGGAACCCGGATGTCTTGCCGGCTGCCGGTCACATAAATTTTTCTTGAACCGGCGATGGGTTGGCAGGCTTCATCAATGGCGTTGGATACGGCGTGACGTTGCTCGTCTGGCACGGTCGGCCTCCAGGCAGTGGTGTAAGTGGGGAGGAAGGCGCCGCCGGTCGTTAAGGCCAGAATGACACTGGCCCAACACGGGCTGGGCGAACGCCAACACTATACGCCAGCGCCTCAAAGTCGAACAACCGCACCCGTGTGACCGGAACCGGTGATCAAGAGGAGTGTCAATCCCCTTTACTTGCCATTACCATACTGGCCAGTTCACCTTTAAAAAAACCGTTACCAACCATGGACAATGCAATGAAGCGGAGCCCGATAACGCCCCTGAGTCTGCTGCTCGCCGCCCTGGCCGCGAGCGGCGCCCAGGCCGCGGACCTCACCAATGTCGCCAACGCCGCCTGGGATTACGACGGTACCTGGCGCGCCGACCGCCAGACCTGGGAAGCGGATCAGGAAACACTGGTACAGGGTCGGGCCGCGCTGCTGCCCACCATCGACGCCACTTACGGCCGCTACGAGAACGATCGCACCATTGAGGAAGGCGACATCACCCAGGAATACGGCAGCGAGACCACCACGGTCACCCTGGTGCAGCCACTGTTCCGCGTCGATGCTTTCTACGGTTACAAAGAGGCCAAGTCGCTGACTTCCGTGGCCCAGGCCGAGTTCTACCAGTCCCGCCAGGATTTCGTGCTGCGTGTAGCGCAGGGCTACTTTGGCGTGCTGCGCGCCTGGGACACCCTGGTGTCCGCCCAGGCCGAGGAAAAGGCGATCAGCCGGCAGCTGGAACAGTCCCAGGAACGTTTCGATGTGGGCCTGGTGGCCAGCACCGACGTGGAAGAGGCGCGCGCCGCCTATGACCTGACCCGCGTCAACCTGATCGTCGCCGAGCAGGAATTCGACATCGCCCGCGACCAGTTGGAAACGCTCACCGGACGCCAGTGGGACACCCTGGCGGAACTGCGCGACGATCTGCCCATGGAAGGTCCGCAGCCGGCCGAGATGAGCGCCTGGATCGATAAGGCCGCCTACCAGAATCCGCAAATCCTGGCGGCGCGCTACAACTCGGAAGCCGCCGGCCACGCCGCCGACCGGCAACTGGGCGCCATGCTGCCCAAGGTGCAGCTGGTGGGCTCCTACACCCACAATCACACGGCACCGGAAGAGAACAGCGGCGCCGGCTTCTCCAGCGGTATCAATCCGGATAACCACGGCACTCAGGTGGGCGTGGAAGTGTCCATGCCGCTGTTCCGTGGCGGCGGCCTCAACAGCCAGCGCAAGCAAGCAGCCCTGCTCTCCGACGCCGCCGGCCAGCGGTACCAGCAAGCGATCCGCGATGTCAGCCAGCAGGCGCGCACCTTCTACCGCACCGTGGAAGCCGATGCCCTGCGCGTGGAAGCCCGCCGCCAGGCGATCCGCTCCACCCGTTCCGCCCTGGAAGCCACCCAGTCCGGCTACGAGGTGGGCACCCGTAACGTGGTCGACGTGCTCAACGCCCAGCAGGCGCTGTACGCCGCCCAGCGGGACTACGCCAACGCCCGCTACGACTACATCCTCGACACCCTGACCCTGAAATCAGCGGCCGGTGAACTGGACGTGGAAGACCTGGTGGCGGTGAACGACTGGCTGTCCGACCAGGAGACGCTGAATCTCTACAACCCGGATTTGGAAGGCCAGAGCGAAGAGCAGATGGCGACACCGCGCTGAAGCGCGCCCCGGTTGGCGGCCACCACGGCCGCCGCCGCCTCGCCCAGGCGCCGGCGTTCGTCGGCGTCGTCCAGCAACACCCCCACCCGCGACGCCAGCGCCGGCGCGTCGGCGACCCGCGACAACGCCCCGGCCAGATCCAGCAGATCCGCGATGGCGGTGAAGTTATGCAGGCGCGGCCCGCTTAACACCGGCACGCCCCAGGCTGCTGGCTCGAGCAGATTGTGCCCACCCACCGGCACCAGCGAACCGCCCACGAAAGCCACATCGGCGGCGCCAAACAGCATCAGCAGCTCGCCCATGGTGTCCGCCAGATACAGGTTCACCCGCTCATCCACATCGTCATCCCGGCTGCGCCGGGCGACAGTCATGCCCTGCCGGGCGGCCAAACCGGCCACTTCATCGAAACGCTCCGGGTGGCGCGGCACCAGCACCAGCAAGGCGTCGCCGTGCGTTTCGAGCAGGCGGCGATGGGCCGCCAGCACCGGCTCGTCCTCGCCGGGGTGGGTGCTGGCCGCGATCCACACCGGCCGCGCGGCAAAGCGCTCGCGCAGGGCCGCCGCCTGGTCTCGCAACGCCTCGCCAAGGGTAAGATCAAATTTAACGCTGCCGTTCACGCGAACCCGTTCCGGGTCGGCGCCCAGCGCCTGGAAGCGATCCGCCTCAGCGCGGGTCTGCACCGCCAGCAAGTCGAAGCACGCCAGCATTGGCCGCACCAGCTTCGGCAGGCGCCGATAGCCCCGGTAGCTGTTCTCGGACAAGCGCCCGTTCATCAACAACAATCTGGCGTCATGGGCCTTGGCGGCGGCGCACAGATTGGGCCAAAGCTCGGTTTCCAGAATCACCACCAGGCGCGGGTCGAAGGCGCGCCAGAAACGCCGGTAGGCGGCGGGCAATTCCCAAGGGCAGTAGACGTGCGTGACGCGGTCCCCGAACAGGGCCTGGACCCGTTCCGAGCCGGTGGGGGTGGTGGTGGTCACCACCAGCGGCGTGTCCGGGTGGCGGGCCAGCAACGCCTCGATCAACGGCGCCGCCGCCAGAGTCTCGCCCACGGACACGGCGTGCACCCACACACTGCCACGCAGCCGCTCGCGCCCCAGCCCCAGCGCCAGGCGTTCTCGCCAGCGGCGCCGGTACGCCGGCGCGCGGCGGCCGCGCCACCACAGGCGCGCGAACAAAAGCGGCAACAAAGCGTACCAAAGTAACGAGTAGAGCAAGCGCATGGGCGATTCCGTCGGACTTCGGACGCCGGACACCTGACGTCCGACCCGGCCGGCTATGCTAGCATAGCCGCGCATTCCATCGATGGTGATCCATGACCGTGAGCGAGACCTCCCCGGTGCTGAAACCGGACATCCTGATCTTTGGCGGCGGCATCGCCGGCCTGTGGCTGATCAACCACCTGCAACAGCGCGGCTACCAATGTCTGCTGCTGGAAACCGGCACACTGGGCGGTGCGCAGACCCTGGCCAGCCAGGGCATTATCCACGGCGGCCTCAAGTATGCCCTGGGCGGTACCCTGTCCAGCGAATCGGAGGCCATCGCCGGCATGCCGGACCGCTGGCGCCAGGCCATCGACGGCCAGGGCGCGGTGGATCTGAGCGGCCTGCGGGTGCTCAGCGACACCCAGAACCTGTGGTCCGCCGGCTCCGTGGCCAGCCGCATGACCACCTTCTTCGCCAGCCGCATGCTGCGCGGGCGCATCGAAAAGCTGAAGCGCCCGGACTTCCCCTCCGCCCTGGCGGACCGGCGCTTCAAAGGCCAGGTCTACCGCCTGGACGACCTGGTGGTGGACACCGAAAGCCTGCTCGACGTGCTCAGCGCCCCGGTGCGCGACCGGCTGCTGCATTTCGATCCGGCCCGGCACCCCCTGACCTGGAACGAGCAAGGCCTGGAATCGGTGGCCCTGGACGGCGCGCGCATCGAACCGAAGCTGACCGTGCTGGCCGCCGGCGAGGGCAACGCCGGCCTGCTCCAGGACGCGCAAAAAGCCGACCTGTTCCCCAGTGAAGGGGCGCAGAGCCGACCGCTGAAAATGGTGCTGCTGAAGCACCGCCTCGGCCATCGCCTGTACGCCCACTGCGTGGGCACCAGCAACAAACCCCGGCTTACCGTGACCACCCACGACATGCAGGACGGCAGCCTGGTGTGGTACCTGGGCGGCGACCTGGCGGAAAAAGGCGTGGAGCGCAGCGACGACCAACAGCGGGACGCGGCGCGCCGGGAACTGGACGAGCTGTTCCCCTGGCTGGACTTCTCCAGCGCCGAGCTGGCGCTGATGAACGTGGCCCGCGCCGAGCCGCGCCAGCATGGCCTGGCCAAGCCGGACAACGCCTACGCCCGACGCGACCGCGGCCTGATCATCACCTGGCCCACCAAACTGACCCTGGCCCCGGATCTGGGCGACCGGGTGGAAGCTTTGATCGCCGAGCACGGCCTGGAAAGCGGCGCGCCCCTGCCGCCGATACCGACGACGCTGGAACGGGCCGACATCGGCCGGCCGCAATGGCACCGTCTATTCGGGGAGGACGCTTGATGGGTTTTATGCGCGATCTGGGCGACACCGGCCTGACGGTGAGCGCGCTGGGCCTGGGCACCGTCAAGATCGGCCGCGACCAGGGGGTGAAATACCCCACCGCCTTTTCGATTCCCGACGACGACGCGGTGCGCAACCTGCTGGCCCGCGCCCGCGAGCTGGGCATTAATCTGATCGACACCGCGCCCGCGTACGGCCGCAGCGAAGAGCGCCTCGGCCAGCTGCTGCGCGACCGCCAGGATTGGGTGATCGTCTCCAAGGTGGGCGAGGAATTCAGCGACGGCGAGAGCCACTTTGATTTCTCCCCGGCGCATACCCGCGCCTCGGTGGAACGCAGCCTGCGGCGGCTAAACACCGACTACCTGGACTGCGTGCTGGTTCACTCCGACGGCAACGACCTGGACGTGCTGCGCAGCGGCGCCCTGGACGTGCTGGCGGAGATGAAGCGGGCCGGCCTGATTCGCGCCATCGGCATCTCCACCAAGACCGTGGCCGGCGGCCTGGAAGCGCTGGAGCGCAGCGATGTGGCGATGGTGACCTACAACCTGAACCAGGACGACGAGCGGCCGGTGATCGACCACGCCGCCGCCCATAACAAAGGCATCCTGATCAAGAAGGCCTTCGCCAGCGGCCACCTGGGCGACGACCTGCCCGACCCGGTGCAGGCGAGCCTGAACAAGGTGCTCGGCACCGCCGGCGTCAGTGCGGTGATCGCTGGCACCGTCAATCCTCACCACCTTGAAGAAAACGTCCGCAAGGCGCGCCTCGCCTGCGGCGACCCGGCTTGTGGGAGCGGGCCCCGCCCGCGAAAGGGTGGTTTATAGCCACCCGGCGGGATTCCAGAGACCTAGCTGATACACCGCTTTTTAGGCGCCTCTGGAATCCTGCCGACCGGCTTCGCCGGCCTTTCGCGGGCATGGCCCGCTCCCACAAAATCCGCCCCGCCACAAAAAAAGCCCCCGGTTAACGGGGGCTGGCGAGGCCGACTCTCATCAGCTAAAAACACTCTCCCAAGGCACGCTAAACACTAGAGATTCTCCGGGCGCCCCTGATCCGGCTGGCTGTAATCGCAGACCCCGTCCGGGAAGATCGCGTTAAGCCGCGCGATCTGGTCACCGTCCGGCTGCCAATCACCGTAGGTGCCGTCGCTCAAGGCGGTGGCCACGGGTTTCAAACCGCACTTGAAGACATCGCCTTCGGTGGGCGCGCCGGCCACGATCCGCGAGGTGGTGTAGATCGGGAAGGCACTGGTGCAGGCGCCCGCCGGGGCGTCGTCCAGCGCGCCGTTCCAGACGTCGTCGCCCCGCGCAATCAGGGTGCCGTCGGTGGCGAAGCAGCTGTCCTGCGCCAGCTCAGGCCGGTTCTCGGCCACGCTCTGCGCCGGGTTGGCGTGGATGTTGGCCATCCATTCGTCGATCACTTCCAGCGCCATCGGCACGTGATCGAACTCCTCTTCCGGACGGGCGTCGGTGAACCAGATCACCTGGTTATCGGCGTGGCCGGCGAAATCCTCCATCCGCTGGCGGACCACGAAGGACTGGTGCACGTTGTGCATGTCCAGTTCATGCTCCAGGTAGGGGCGCCAGTCGATGATTGGTATGCCGCCGGCGTCACCGTGGAACACCATGCCCGAGGTGTAGGCGGCGTTCATCGCGATCAGGTCGCCTTCGGTGCGCGGGGCCGGCATCGCCGGGTCGTCGCTGAGGATCATATTGCGACGGCTCCAGGGGTCGAACAGCGACGGGTCCCCCATCACGTCCTCCTCGCTGTACAGGAACGGGAAACCTTCCTGCACCATATCCTTTTGATCCTTCCAGCCACCGACCTGCTCGTTGAGCGAGAGGAATTCCTCTTCGGTAATGTTGCCGTCGTGCAGCGCCTGCAGGCCGTATTGCACGCCCACGTTGTCGAACAGAGTGCGCGGGTAGCCGTCTTCGTCCACGCCGTAGATATTGCGCAGGTCGTCGTAGTGGCTCCAGTTGACGGTATCCATGATGCCGGCCGGCTGCATCTGCGCCTGATTGGGCGCCTGGCCGAAAAACGGGTTCATGGTCAGCGGCGTCAGGCCGCGCCAGGATTCCACGCACTCGGTGGAGCCCGGGGCGCCGCCGTAACCGAGCATCTGTTTGGCGTCGTAAAGCGGGTCGTCAACGGCGTCGGTGGCATTAAGACCCACCAGCCAGGTGCGGTTGGTGGTGGTGTGCCACTTTTCGTTGTCTTTGTCGGTGACATCCATGTAGTGCTCCAGCAGCTCACAATCACCGACATGGATAGTTTGAGTGACCATGTCCGGGTAGCTCTGCTGGGGAATGGCCGCGTCGATCAGACCGGGATGGTTCTGTGCGTAAACGTACTGCTGAATGGCGCCGCCGGATGTGCCCAGCCCGACGGTGTATTCCGGTTCACCGTACAGTTCCAGGAAGCGCTCCTTGACCATCAGGGCGGTCTCACCGCCCACCTGCATGTTGTAGTGCTCGCCCATGCGGGTGCCGGTGGAGTAAATAATCGCGTAGCCCTTGCCGAGCACGTCCGGCTTAAGCGCGCGCCGCTCCGCGTCCATACGACCCTGGGTATGGCCGATGCCGACGCCACCCTGGAAACGGTACATCAGGCGGCCGTTCCACAGGTCGGTGTCCAGGGAGCCGGGCTCTTCGCCGGCGTCCGCCAGCATCGCGATGGAATAGATAAAGCGGTTGATGGTGCCGCGCTCCCAACGGACCACGAAGTCCACCTCGCGACCGTCCATCAGCGTGGTGGTGGCCATGTCGGCGGGCCGGGAATCGCCCTCCGGCAGCATTTTGTACTGGTTGCCGGTGGTCCGGTACCAATATTCGGTGTAGGGCGCGAGGCCGCAGTCGCGGCTCAAGCCGATCTGCTGATCGTTTTCGTCGTAGACCGGGAAACCCTCGTCGCCGTCGGTATCCACTAGCGGCTGCTTGCCCAGTTCCGACACCGTGGTGCATACGAACGGGTACTGATGCGGCCCGGAAAACATCGGGCCCGCCACGGGGTGGTTGGTCAGCGTCAGGCGGGCCAGGGTGCCGTGATCAGGGTGGCGCACCAACAAGGTATTGTCGCCGTCCGCCAGGCCCTGAACCACGCCTTCCAGCGCGCCGTCGCGTATTTCAAACGTGGACAGATCCACCGGCTCGCCGTTGAGTCTTAGCTGCGCTTCACCGAGCAGACTGGTGGAACCGCTCACCGCCACTCGAGCGTCGCCACCGCTGACCCACTCGGGCGCACTGGACACCACCCTCAAGCCCGCCGAGGGGGTGTCATTACTGGAACTGGAATCACCGCCGCAGGCGGTGAGCAGACAGGCGACCGCCAAAGCGAGAACGCCGCCGGATACGGGTGCTGACATGTTGCTCTCCTCGATATTGTTGTTATCGCCACCGCCAGGGCGGGGGCACTTTCACGTTAAGATCGGGTGAAGAGGCAAAACAGATACAGTTTCCGGTAAGTGGCTGACACAGTGACGCCGTGTTTACTGTTGCAGTCAAACAGCGCCAACTGTATCTGTTGCCACCGGTCCGTTCCTGGCTAGATGAACCCGCATAACAACAAACAAAGCTCGGGAGAATCACCATGTTTTCTATTCGTTCTGGCGCCGTCCTGACCGGCACGGTCTGCGCGCTCGCGCTGTTATCCGCCTGTGGCGGGGGCTCCGACTCCTCCAGTGCGGCACCACCCGACTCGGCCCAGGTGGACCTTTCCGGCCTGGACCTGAGTCGCGCGGCGTACTGTGACCTGACCGTCGACGCCCGCTGTCTGTACCCCTTCCCCAACAACTATTTCACGCGCGCCGACAGCGCCACGCCGACAGGACGGCGGGTCAACTTCCAGCCACAGGCGATGCCGGTGGCCCAGCCGCTGTCAATCGCCCCCAATCCCCTGGCCCCGGCGGGTGTGGAAACCACCGAAGCAACGCCCATTGACCCCGGCCCCTGGAACCGCAACGACGGCTTCTCGCCGGGCGCCATGATCCAAACCTGGCTGCCGGATGTGGACCTGGCCACCAGCGGCGCGGTGTCGATCGGCGACCTCTCCGCGGCCATGGACGCCGACGCGCCGATTGTGGTGCTCGACGCCGAAAGCGGGGAACGGCAATTGATCTGGACGGAACTGGACGCCAACGCCACCAGCGATGAAGGGCGCGCGCTGATCATCCGACCGGCTAAGAACCTGATGGAAGGGCGCACCTACATCGTGGCGCTGCGCGACCTGGTGAACGGCGACGGCGAAAAGATTGAACCAACGCCCCTGTTTCGCGCCTACCGGGATAATTTGAGGACCGGCGAACCGGTGCTCGAAGCCCGACGGAACAACATGACCGCACTGTTCGATACCCTGGAAAACCATGGCATCGAACGGGACGGCCTGATCCAGGCCTGGTCGTTCACGGTGGCCAGCCAGAGGAATCTCACCGAGCGCATGCTGCACATTCGTGACCAGGCTTTCGCCGGCCTGGGCGGCGGCGCCCCGGCGTTCACCATTGACCAGGTGGGCGAAGACATCCAGGGCGAACCCCGCGGCGGCCTGAGCCGGGGCATCAGCGGCACCTTTGAAGTGCCCAATTTCCTGAACCAGACCGGCGGCGTGCCCGGTTCCAGCTTCAACTACAACGGCAACCAGGACCCGGACGCTCTGCCGGCACAGCTGAACGGCGATGATACCGTCACCGCGCGCTTCCGCTGTCAGGTGCCGGACACCGCAGTGGCCGACTTCGGCGACCCGAACAGCCCGGTAACACCCGCCCGCGCGGCGCTGTACGGCCATGGCCTGTTCGGCGAAGGCCCCGGCGGCGAGTTCCGCGCCGGCAACGTGCGCGCCATGCAGACCGAGCACAACATTCTGTTCTGCGCCACTGACTGGATCGGCATGGCCCAGGAGGATTTCATCGCCGGGGTCATTCACCGCGTCCTGGCGGATGTGTCGCGTTTACCACGGCAACTGGACCGCAGCCAGCAGGGCGTTCTTAACGCCATGTTTCTGGCCCAACTGCTGCGCCACCCGGACGGCTTCGCCAGCCACGCGGCGTTCCGCCACGGCCCCGAGGACAGTCTGGTCTACGACCCCTCGGAGGTGTTCTACGACGGCAACAGCCAGGGCGGCATTCTTGGCGGGGCCCTGGTGGCCACCGCCCCCAATATCCATCGCGGCGTGCTGGGCGTGCCCGGCAGTAATTACAGCCTGCTGCTGCGACGCTATGGTCCGTTCGCCGAACGTTTCGGCGTGGTGTTGTACCAGGCCTACCCGAATGAACTGGATCGCAGCCTGGTGCTGGGTTTGATGCAAATGCTCTGGGACCGGGCGGAAAACAACGGCTATCTGAGCCACCTGGACGGCCGCTATCTGCCGGGCACGCCGACCGACAAAGCGGTGCTTCTGCACGTTGCACTGGGCGACCATCAGGTCACTCATTGGAGCGCGGAAGTCACCGCCCGCAGCATTGGCGCGGCGGTCCACGAGCCCACCGCGCGCCTCGGTGAGCACCCGGACAGCAACCCCTACGTCGGCATCCCGCGCATTGAGCAATACCCCTACCACGGCAACGCCATCATGGTGTGGGACTCCGGCGCTTTCGATCCGGTCAGCGGCAAAGGCACCCCCTACGCGCCGACCGACAACACCGGCCCGGACGCCGGCGACGACCCGCACGAATCGCCGCGCAATACAGTCAGCGCCCGTCAACAGAAGTCAGCGTTTATGCAATCGTTCGGCGCGGTTATCGACGTGTGCGGCAACGCCCCCTGCTACAGCGACGACTACACCGGCCTGAGCCGGGATTAACCCTTAGACGTCACCCTTCTATCCGGCCGCCAATTCGGCGGCCACCTCACCCAACCAGCGCAGGGCCCGGCGCACCGGAACCGTGACCGGGCTGCCGGCGTTCAGGCGCAGGTAATCGGCGTGCTTGTTCTCCAACGAAAACACGCCGCCGGGGAACACATGAATACCCTGGGCGGCGGCGCGCTGAAACAAGGTGACGGTGTCGACTTTCCCCGGCAGACGCACCCACAGCACACAGCCGCCCGTGGGCCGGGTCAGCCGGGTGCCCTCCGGAAACCAGCGGCGCACTTCCGCGGCCATGGCTTCCACCTGCTGGCTCAGATGCGCGCGCAGGTCACGCTGGTGCTGGGCGTAGAAGCCGCTCTCCAGCAATCGGCCCATGACGATCTGCGAGATTGAGGTGGAGGTGATGGTGCTCAGCTGCTTGAGCTCGCGGAAGCGTTTCTGGAAACGCCCCGCCGCCGCCCAGCCGATCCGCAGGCCCGGCATCAAGGTCTTGGAAAAGCTGTTGCAGTACAGCACCAGACCTTCCGTATCGAAGGCTTTCGCCGGCAAGGCGCCGTCCTGGTAGACGGTGTCGCCCCAGACGTCGTTCTCGATCAGCGGCACCTGATAACGGGACGACAACGCCACCAACGCCTGCTTGCGCTCTTCGCTCATGGTGAAGCCGAGCGGGTTCTGAGCGTTGGGGGACACCATGCAGGCGGCCACGTCGCCGCGCTGGAACACGTTTTCCAAAGCGGTGAGGCTGATGCCATAACGCGGGTGGGTCGGCACCTCCACCACTTTGCGCTGGTGGGTCTCCAACAGTAACAGGGAGCCGTAATACGTGGGGGATTCCACCGCCACTGTGTCACCGGGCCGGCTGACGCTGCGCAATGCCAGCGACAGCGCCTCCATGGCGCCGCTGGTGACAATAATATCCTCGGCGGTGACCGGTACCTGATAGGACAGGCTGCGGCGGGCCAGATGGTGGGTGAACAGGGCATGACCGTTGGGATGCATGTAGTCCCAGACTTCCCGCCCATGGTGGCGGGTCACATCACGCAATGTGGCCAGCACCCGATCCACCGGCAGCACTTCCGGGCCCGGCAAGGCGATGCCCAGCCGCACCATGCTCGGATCGGCGTGCAACTCCATGTAGTGGAGCACCTGTTCGCTGAGCGACACCTCCACCGGTAACAAGGGGTAGCGCGAGCCATCCGGCTCGGGAATATCGTGCACGCTGGAGGTGCGCACATAGACGCCGGATTGCGGGCGGATGTCCAGATAACCTTCCGCCTCCAACTGCCTATAGCTTTGCATGACCGTGTTGACGCTGACCTTGAACAGCTCGCTCATCCGCCGCACCGAGGGCAGCTTCTGGCCCACCGTGAAGGTGCCGGCGCCAATCTGCTCCAACAGGCGCTGGCTGATACGCTCGTACAGAAACCGGTCGTCCATCATGGGACTACTCTGTGTTGTTGTTATCATCGCCACCTTATCTTGCCTCACGGCAGCCTTTTTGTAATGACACGTCCGTGAGGTCTTTGTATTTCGGCTGGAGGCCCGATATTGCATACTATGCGGTCGCTGAACAGGGCTAATACAGGCGGGTAGATGATCGACTGGGACAATATCGACACGGTGCTGCTGGATATGGACGGCACCCTGCTGGACCTGGCCTTCGACAACTGGTTCTGGCAGCGCCACGTACCGGAGCAGTACGCGCTCAGCCGTGGCCTGGATTACGCCGAGGCGGAGCGAATTCTGCACGACTGGATCGAGAGCCATCTGGGCACCCTGAACTGGTACTGCCTGGATTTCTGGACCCGGGAGCTGGGGCTGAACATCAGCGCGCTCAAGCGCGCGGCGGCGGACCGTATCGCCGTGCGCCCGGGCGCCGAGGCGTTCCTGGCCGCCCTCGCCGAGGGTCCCAAGCGGGTGATCATGGTGACCAACGCGCACCGTGACGCCCTGGATCTAAAGCTGGAGCGCACCGGCATTCAGCGCTACTTCGACGTGCTGGTCTCCAGCCACGATTACGGCCACGCCAAGGAGGCCCAGGCGTTCTGGCGGCAGCTCAGCCATAGCCATCCGTTCGACCCGGCGCGCGCCCTGCTGGTGGACGACTCCCTGCCGGTGCTGCATTCCGGGCGTCTGTTCGGCCTTGGCCATCTGGCCAGCATCCGCCAGCCGGATTCCAGCCTGCCGGCCCGGGAACACACCGATCCGTTCCCGGCCATCGACGACTTCCTGCGGGTGCTGCCGTGAGCGACGGCGCGCGCATCGATTCCTGGCTGTGGGCGGCCCGCTTCTTTAAAACCCGCAGCCTCGCCAAGCAGGCCATCGAGGGTGGCAAGGTCCAGGTCGACGGCGCCAAGGCCAAACCCAGCAAGGCGGTGCAGCCCGGCGACGTGCTCGATATCCGCAAAGGCGACCAGCGCTGGACCGTGGTGGTGGAAGCGGTGGCCAACAAACGCGGGCCGGCCAGCGTGGCCGAAAGCCTGTACCGGGAAACCGAGGAAAGCGTGGCCGCCCGCCAGCAGTCCGCCGAGCAGAAACGCCTGGCCCGCATGGCCGCGCCGGTGCCCGACCACAAACCCAGTAAAAAGGAACGCCGCGATCTGCAGCGTTTCCGCCGCAACCATGAAGGTGAGCTTTGAACAACGCTGATTTCAAACAACGTTTCCTGTTTCCCGACACCGATATCCGCGGCGAGCTGGTGCGCCTGGACGAGAGCCTGGCAGCGATTCTCGGTACCCACGACTACCCACTGGCGGTGCAGGGCCTGGTCGGCGAGGCGGTGGCCGCCGTGGCACTGCTTGCCGGCACCCTAAAATTCAATGGCCGCCTGAGCCTGCAGGCACAGGGCCGCGGGCCGGTGTCGCTGCTGCTGGCGGAATGCACCCACGACGGTCAGCTTCGTGCCCTGGCCCGCCACGACGACGAGCTGGATACCGCCGCCAATATCGGCGCACTGATCGGCGACGGCACCATGGTGATCACCATCGCCCCGGACCAGGGCCGCCAGTACCAGGGCATCGTGCCCCTGGAGGGCGACACCCTGGCGCAATGCCTGGAGGGCTACTTCCAACAGTCCGAGCAGTTACCCACCCGGCTGTGGCTGGCGTCCGGCAACGGCCGCGCCGCCGGCCTGATGCTGCAGCGGCTGCCCGACCAGGTGGCGAGCCGCGACGACAACCATCAGCAGTGGGAGCATCTCGAAGCGCTAGCCGGCACCCTGAAAATGGAAGAGCTGCTCGACCTGCCGCCGGAAACGGTACTGCGCCGGCTGTTCCACGAAACCCCGCCGCGCCTGCCCGAGCCACAACCGCTGCGCTTCGGCTGCACCTGCTCGCGCGAGCGCACCGAGAACGCCCTGCTGTCGCTCGGCGCCGGCGAGCTGAAAACCCTGCTGGAGGAAGACGGCGAAGCCACCCTCACCTGCGACTTCTGCCTGTCCCAGCAGCACTTCGACGCGGTGGACCTGGCCGAACTGATCCGCCGCCTTTAAGCCCAACCCCGGCCCCGCCGAGAGGTAACAGAACATGACCGGCGGGTCGCCCTGGCATCGCCACTGCGCGCCTTTTCTGTCATAATCGCGCGCCTGTCAGGAGCCCGGCCACATAAGCCCAGGAAGAACCGATGAGCAATCCCATGACCTACAACGACCTCAGTCCGGCCCAGCTTGTGGAGCTGGCCGTTCAGCGTAACGAAGGCCACCTCGCCGCCAATGGCGCGCTGGTGGTGGAAACCGGCCACCGTACCGGCCGGTCCCCGATGGACCGCTATGTGGTGGACGAGCCCAGCACCACCGAGCACATTCACTGGGGCGCCATTAACCGTCCCTTCCCGTCGGACAAGTTCGATGCGCTCTGGGATCGCGTGGCCGCGTTCGTGACCGAGGACGATACTTTCGTCTCCCATCTGCATGTGGGTGCCGACACCGACCATTACCTGCCGGTGAAAGTGACCGCGCAAACCGCCTGGCATAATCTGTTCGCCAACACCTTGTTCATCCGCCCGGAGCGCTTCAACCCGCGCGACAAGCAGGAATGGCAGATCCTCCACGCGGTGAACTTTCAGTGCGACCCGCAGCGCGACGGCACCAATTCCGACGGTTGCGTGATCCTCAATTTCGCCCAGCGCAAGGTGCTGATCGCCGGCATGCGCTACGCCGGTGAAATGAAGAAAGCGATGTTCTCGGTGCAGAATTTCCTGCTGCCCGAGAAAGACGTGCTGCCCATGCACTGCTCCGCCAACGTCGGCGAGAACGGCGACGTGGCACTGTTCTTCGGCCTCTCCGGCACCGGCAAGACCACCCTGTCCGCCGACCCGGACCGTTACCTGATCGGTGACGACGAGCACGGCTGGGGCAAGGACGTGGTGTTCAACATCGAAGGCGGCTGCTACGCCAAGTGCATCGACCTGAGCCAGAAGAACGAGCCGGTGATCTGGGACGCGATTCGCTTCGGCGCGGTACTGGAAAACGTGATCCTCAACGAGGAAAGCCGTGAGCCGGATTACACCGATGTGTCGCTGACCCAGAACACCCGCGCCGCCTACCCGCTGGAAAACATCGACAAGCGGGTACTGGAAAACCGCAGCGGCGAACCCAAGCACATCATCTTCCTGACCTGCGACCTGACCGGCGTGCTGCCGCCGGTGTCCAAGCTCAGCCGTGAAGCCGCCGCCTACCACTTCCTGAGCGGCTACACCGCCCTGGTCGGCTCCACCGAGATGGGTTCCGGCGACGGCATCAAGAGCACCTTCTCCACCTGCTTCGGCGCGCCCTTCTTCCCGCGCCGCGCCGGCGAATACGCCGAGCTGCTGATGAAGCGCGTGGACGAGTTCGGCTCCAAGGTCTACCTGGTGAACACCGGCTGGACCGGCGGCCCCTACGGCGAAGGCGAGCGCTTCAGCATTCCCACCACCCGGGGCGTGGTCAACGCCATCCTCAGCGGTGCGCTGGACGACGCCGAAACCGAGCACCTGGATATCATCAACCTGGATGTGCCCAAGTCGGTGCCCGGTGTCGATGACACCCTGCTCAAGCCCAAGAACACCTGGGCCGAGCCGGAGAACTACGAAGCCCGCGCCCGCGACCTGGCCGAGCAGTTCCAGAGCAACTTCGCCGACAAGTACGCCGACGTGGCGGACGACATCCGCGCCGCCGGCCCGAAGGCCTAGGCGGCGTTCGCGTCGCGCCACGAAAAACCCGCCGAACGGCGGGTTTTTTGTTGCGGCACGGTGTGGGAGCTTGCCCTGCCAGCGAAAGGCCGGCTTAAGCCGGCCGGCAAAGGTTGCCCCGCAGGATCCCAGAGACGCTGTTGCTGCCGTTAGACAAGCCTCTGGTATCCTGCCGGGAGCTTCGCTCCCTTTCGCGGGCAGGGCCCGCTCCCACAGGGCCCGCTCCCACAAGGCCTGCCCCACAACCCGATTTCACGCCAATGCCCACGCGGCGTTAGACTAGCGCCCTTAATGCAAGGAGCCCCTGAATGAGCAAACCAAAGATCGTGGTGGTCGGCGGCGGTGCCGGCGGCCTGCCCCTGGTCACCCAGCTGGGACGCAAACTGGGCAAGTTCGGGCACGCCGACGTCACCCTGGTGGACGCCAGCAGCGTGCACGTCTGGAAGCCGCGCTTTCACGAAGTCGCCACCGGCGCCATCGACGCCGACCTGGACGCGGTGGATTACCGCGCCCACGCCCGCCTTAACCACTATCGCTTTGAACCGGGCAACATGACCTGGGTGGACAAAGACAAGCGCGCCATCACCCTGGCGCCGATTACCGACGCCCAAGGCGAGGAAGTGTTGCCCGAGCGCCATATCTATTACGACTACCTGGTGATCGCCGTGGGCAGCCAGAGCAACGACTTCGGCACCCCCGGGGTGCGCGATAACTGCCTGTTCATGGACACCCGCGCCCAGGCGGAGCGTTTCCGCGAGCGCTTTATGAACACCTGCCTGCACGCCAACTACCGCGACGAGCCGGTGTCCGTGGCGATCGTCGGCGGCGGCGCCACCGGCGTTGAGCTGGCGGCGGAAATCCACCATGCGGTGGCCATGCTCAAGCTGTACGGCCATGAACATCTGGACCGCAAACAACTGAACGTGACGGTGGTGGAAGCGCTGCCGCGTATTCTCCCGGGCCTGTCCGAGCGGGTGTCCGCCGCCGCCCAGGAACGCCTGGAAGCGCTCGGCGTTTCGGTGCGTACCGGCGTAATGGTGGCACGCGCCACCGAGGACGCGCTGATCACCAAGGACGACGAAACCATCAGCGCCGACCTCATGGTGTGGGCCGCCGGCGTCAAAGCCCCGGATTTCGTCGGCAAGCTGGAAGGCTTCGCCCTGAACAAGATCAATCAGATCGAGGTGTCGCCCACCCTTCAAGCGAAGGGCAACGACCGGGTGTTCGTGGTCGGCGACTGCGCCTTTCTCAAGCCGGAAGGCGATGACAAGCCGATCCCGCCGCGCGCCCAGGCCGCCCAGCAGATGGCGGGGCACACCGCCAAGAACCTGCACCGCCTGATCATGAATCGCGACCCCAAGCCGTTCCGCTACCGCGACCACGGCTCGCTGGTGTCGCTGTCCAACTACAGCTCCGTGGGCATGCTCATGGGCAACCTGAAAGGCGGCAACTTCTTCGTCGAAGGCTGGCTCGCCCGGCTGATGTACGTGGGCCTGTACCGCATGCATCAGGCGGCGCTGTACGGCTGGCCGCGCACCATCATGCTGCTGGCGGCGGGCCGTTTCAGCAAGCTGGTGCGCCCGCGCATGAAATTGCATTGATTCGCACCTCAACAGGGAGAAACCATGGCGGTGTTCACAGGATGGATTCTGATACTGATCGGCCTGGCGCTGGCCGGCGGCGGCGGCTGGCTGTTGGTGCTCGGCGGCAGCGGGTATTACCTGCTGGCGGCGTTGGGTTTTTTGGCCACCGGCGTGTTGATGGTACTGCGCCGCCCCGGCGCACTCTGGATTTACGCGCTGCTGATCCTCGGCACCGGCCTGTGGTCGGTGTGGGAAGTGGGTCTGGACTGGTGGGCGCTGGTGCCCCGTGGCGCGGTGATCGTCGCCATCGGCCTGTGGCTGATCACGCCCTGGGTCACGCGCGGCCTCAACGCCAGTGGTCGTCAGCCCTGGGGGCTGGCCGCCGGGCCACTGGCGGTGGTGGTGGCCGCCGCCGGCGCCCTGGCGCTGACCGCGGTGCTGAGCCCGGACCCCAACGGCGTACGCGGTGAACTGCCCACCGTCCGCACGCCTCAGCCGGCGCAAAGCTCGCAAAGCAATATCGCCGACAGCGATTGGCACGCCTACGGCCGCACCGGTTTCGGCCAGCGTTTCTCTCCCCTGGCGCAAATCACCCTGGACAACGTCGGCCAGCTCGAACCGATCTGGACCTACCGTACCGGCGATCTGCGCGGAGCGGGCGACCCGGTGGAGACCACCTACGAGGTCACCCCGCTCAAGATCGACAACACCCTCTACCTGTGCACGCCACACCACTGGGTGATCGCCCTGGACGCGGACAGCGGCGAAGAGATCTGGAAGTTCGATCCCGAAATCGACAAGGACATCAGCCGCCAGCACCAGACCTGCCGCGGCCTGTCCTATTTCGACGGCCACCAGCAGGCCGGCGCGTTCGCCGTTGAAGACAGCGCGGTGGCGGCATCCGGCGCATGGGACAGCGGCACCGGCCCCACCTGCCAACGCCGCCTGTTCCTGCCCACTGGCGATGCCCGCCTGATCGCCCTGAACCCGGAAACCGGGGAGCGATGCGCCGGGTTCGGCGACGACGGCTCGGTGGATCTGTGGGCCAACATGCCGCACAAGAAAGAGGGCTTCTACTACGCCACCTCACCGCCGGTGGTCACCGAAAACCACGTCATCATCGGCGGCGCGGTGAACGACAACGTGTCCACCCGCGAGCCCTCCGGGGTGATCCGCGCCTACGACGTGGATAGCGGCGAACTGGTATGGAACTGGGACCCGGGCAACCCCGGGCAAACCGACCCGATCGCCCCCGGCGACACCTACAGCACCAGCACCCCCAACTCCTGGTCGGTGTCCAGCGTCGACGAAGCGCTCGGCCTGATCTACCTGCCGATGGGCAATCAGGTGCCCGACCAGTGGGGCAAGAACCGCACCACCGACTCAGCCCCGTTCTCGTCGTCGATCGTCGCCCTCGACATCAATACCGGCGAGCTGCGCTGGGTGTTCCAGACCGTGCACAACGACCTCTGGGACATGGACGTGCCGGCCCAGCCGAGCCTGATGAACCTGGACACCGACAAGGGTTCGGTGCCAGTGCTGGTGGCGCCCACCAAACAGGGCGACGTTTACGTGCTCGACCGCCGCACCGGCGAGCCGGTGTTGCCGGTGAGCGAAGACAAGGCACCGGAGAGCCTCGGCTACCAGCCGGTGGCCGACACCCAGCCGAGCTCGTCGCTGAGCCTCAACCCGCCGCCGCTGGAAGGCCGCGACATGTGGGGGGCCACCCTGTTTGACCAGCTGATTTGCCGCATCCAGTTCCAACGGCTGAACTACCAGGGCCGCTACACGCCGCCGTCGGAACAGGGCAGCCTGATCTACCCGGGCAATTTCGGCGTGTTCAACTGGGGCGGTCTGGCGGTGGACCCGGAACGTCAGGTGGCGTTCACCACGCCGAGCTATCTGGCGTTCGTCTCCACGCTGATCCCACGCCAGGACGACACCAGCAACTATGTGTCCGATGGCAAACCGGGGCTGAACGAAAACTATGGCGCGCCCTATGCGGTCTCCTTGAAGCCGTTCCTGTCGCCGCTGGGCCTGCCCTGCCAGCAACCGCCGTGGGGTTATGTGGCCGGGCTGGATCTGCGCAACGGCGAGGTGGCTTGGAAACACCGTAACGGCACGGTGCGCGACCTGTCGCCGCTGCCGCTGCCGTTCAAGATGGGCGTCCCGGACCTGGGCGGCCCGATAATCACCGCTGGCGGCGTGGCGTTCATGAGCGGCACCCTGGACGATTATGTGCGCGCCTATGACGTCACCACCGGGGAACAACTGTGGCAAGCGCGGCTGCCGGCCGGCGGCCAGGCCACGCCGATGACCTATCTGGATTCCCAGGGCCGCCAGCGCCTGCTGGTGGTAGCCGGGGGCCACGGCTCCCTGGGCACCAAGGCCGGCGACGCCATCATCGTCTATGGCCTCCGGAACGACTGAGCGTCGACCGGTCCGGCGGCGTTCACGACAGCGACGCCAAGGGCCGCTACACTGCCAGAGATGATCAGGGGAATGGCGGCAATGAAAGCAGCGGCGGAATACGCGTTCCGCGTAACAAAAAACGCGGTGGGCTTCTGGCTGGAGGCCAACGCAGTCAGTTACGCCGGCGCGCTGGCGTTCTTCACCCTGTTTTCCATCGCGCCGGTGGTGATCCTGGCGGTGCAGGTGATCGGCCTGGTAATGAGCACCGACGCCGCCATGGCCCGGATCATGGCCCAGCTGCAAGAAACCATCGGTCCCGACGCCGCCGAGACGGTGCGCACCGCCGTGGCCGCCAACCAGATCGACCAGGGCGGCATCCTGCCCACCCTGATCGGCCTGGGCGCCATGGTGGTCGGTGCCACTACCGTGTTCGCGCAAATGCAGCGCTCCCTGAATAATGTCTGGGATATCGCCCCGCGCCCCTCCCGCAACACCATTCTGGCACTGCTGAAAAGTCGCCTGATGTCGCTCACCGTGGTGCTGTCCATCGGCTTTGTCTTGATGGTGTCGCTGTTTCTGAGCGTGGTGCTGCAGGCGATCATGGTGTTCGCCCGGGACTGGCTGCCGATCCCGGCGGGCCTGGTCGTGACGCTGGAAACGGTGATTTCCGTGGGCGTGGTGACGCTGCTGTTCGCGACCATTTTCAAAGTGCTGCCGGACGCGGTGCTGCGTTGGAAAGACGTGCTTTCCGGCGCCCTGGTCACCGCCCTGCTGTTTATCCTCGGGCGCTTCCTGATCGCCTTCTACCTGTCTCACACCGCCACCGCTTCCACCTACGGCGCCGCCGGCTCACTGGTGCTGTTGCTGTTGTGGGTCTACTACTCTTCCCTGATTCTGCTGTTCGGCGCCGCCATCACACGCGCCCACACCGAGGCGCGCGGCATCGCCATCCGGCCCAGCCGGACGGCGGTCCGTGTGCACCGTCAAAGGCTTGAGGACCCCGCCGGCGATTAACCGGTTTGATGCCCCGTTCACTCCCGCCTTGCCACCTTGGTGTTTAATAGCAATGACATAACAACCCGGGGGACGCCATGACTGTCCATCGAAACCCGCCGCGCCTGGCGTTGTGGGCCACACTGCTGAGCCTGCCACTGGCCGCCTGTGATTCCATGGAAACACGCACCGAGGACGTCGCCGCCACCGCCTACACCCTGTCCGAAGCGGAGACCAAGAAAGGCAACGTGGGTCTGGCCGCCTGGGGCGACCAGTTGGAGCCCGGCATGAAAGCCATCGCCGTGTCGCGGGATCTGATCCCACAGGGCCTGGGCCACGAAACCGTGGTGCGGATCGAGGGCCTGAAAGGCGAATACGTGGTGCGCGACAAGATGAACCGGCGCTGGACCGATAAAATCGACATCCTGATGGAGGATCGGGCGTCGGCGATTGAGTGGGGCAAGCAGACCGTCACCATCAGCTGGCAGGTACCGGAGACCGAGACCGAGTAAGCGCCGCCTTCACAGCCGTCAGCCGGCCACGGGCGGATGATCGAGACAGCTACCCGGAGGTCCACCATGCCCAGTGTTTCCGCAATACGTCCCACCCGCCCCGTTTTCCCTGTCGCGGTCACCCTGCTTTCACTGGCGCTGACCGGTCTGTTCCTGGCAGGCGGCGCACGGGCCGCCGACACCAAGAGCCCGGTGGACTGGCAAAACTGGTCCCCGGCGGTGTTCGAACAGGCCACCGAGGAAAACAAACTGGTGCTGCTCGATCTGGGCGCCGTCTGGTGTCACTGGTGTCACGTCATGGACCGGGAAACCTACGCGAACCCGGATGTGGCCGACTATCTGGCACAACACTACGTGGCCGTGAAAGTGGACCAGGACCGGCGGCCGGATCTGGCCAATCGTTTTCGTGACTACGGCTGGCCGGCGACCATCGTGTTCGACGCCAAGGGCACCGAGATCGTCAAGCGGGCCGGCTATATCCCACCGGAAAAATTCATGCGGCTGCTCACCGCCATCGTCGCCGACCCCAGCCCGGAAAGCGCCACCCGCACCGAAACGGTGGATGAATTCGTCGGCTCGCCATTACTGACCGAGGCGGTGCGCGACGCATTGCTCGACATGCACGAGCGCAGCTACGACTGGGACAACGGTGGCCTCGACCTGGCGCAGAAGTTCCTCGACCGGGACAGCGTGGAATACGCCCTGCGCGAAGCCTGGCAAGGCGATGACCGGGAAGCGCGCAAGGCCCGGCAAACCCTGGACGCCTCCTACAATCTGATCGACCCGGTGTGGGGTGGCATCTATCAGTATTCCACCGGCGGCGACTGGCACTACCCACACTTCGAAAAAATCATGACCTCCCAGGCCGGCTATCTGCGTATCTATGCCCTGGCCTACGCCCAGTGGCAGGACCCGGACGACCTGCGCGCCGCCCGCAGCACCATCGATTACCTCAACACCTTTCTCAGCGGCCCGGACGGCGCCTTCTACACCAGCCAGGACGCGGACGTGATCCCCGGCGAGCACAGCGCCGGCTATTTCGAAAAAGACGACGACGCCCGACGCCGGGAAGGCATTCCGCGCGTCGACACCCACCGATACGCCCGCGAAAACGGCTGGGCCATCGAAGCGCTGACCCGTTTCCACGACGCCACCGGCGACACCGCCGCCCTCGACCGTGCCCGCCAGGCGGCGCGCTGGGTGCTGGCGGAACGACGGCTGCCAGGCGGCGGCTTCCGCCATGACGCCGAGGACCCGGCCGGCCCCTACCTGGGCGACAGCCTGGCCATGGGCCGCGCCTGCCTGAGCCTGTACCGAAGCACCGGCGAACGGCCGTGGCTGGACTGCGCCACCGGCGCCGCCGGCTTTATCGACCGCCACTTCCGCCAGCAAGGCGCCGGTTTTATCACCAGTGTCGCCGAGCCGGGGGTGCCGGTGGCGCCGGCGGCACGCATCGAAGAGAACATTTCCGTCACCCGCTTCGCCAACCTGCTGCACCACTACACCGGCGACCCGGCCTGGCGAGCGCTTGCCGAGCACGGCATGCGCTACCTCGCCACCCCGGAGATCGCCACCGCCCGCGTGGAAGAAGCCGGCATTCTTTTAGCGGACCAGGAACTGTCGCGGGCGCCACGGCACTTCACCATTGTTGGCCCCAAGGACGACCCTCAAGCCCGCGCGCTGTATCGCCTGGCGCTTGCCGAACCGGGTGATTACAAGCGCATAGAATGGTGGGACCGGGAAGAGGGCCCGCTGCCCAACCCGGACGTGCAATACCCGGCCACCGACCGGACGGCGGCCTATGTGTGCACCGATAAGCGCTGCTCCCTGCCCGCCTTCGACGGCGACCGCTATGCGGACGTCATCGCCCGGCTCACCCACCCCACCGAGAACCGCGACCGGCCCTCTGCCGACTGACGCCCCGGGGCGCTCGGCGCCCACCGCCCGGTGGGGTATGCTCTCCTATTTCGTGGGTCATCTCGGGAGGGGACATGGGCGACAAGGCCTTGAAAGATAAAGTGGTGCTGATCACCGGCGCGGGCGGCGGTATCGGCCGCGCCACGGCGGAAAAACTGGGCCGCGACGGCGCCCGTCTGATGGTATCCGACATCGACGGTGACGCCGCCGAAGCCACCGCGGAAGCGATCCGCCGGGCCGGCGGCGACGCCCGCGCCCGCGCCACGGATGTCAGCCGCAACGATCAGGTGGCGGCGCTGGTGGCGGCCACCGTGGACGCGTTCGGACAATTGGACGGCGCCTTCAACAACGCCGGCATCGAAGAAGAGAACGACAAGGTCGCCGACGTGGACGAAGCCCTGTTCGACCGGGTCATGGCGATCAACGTCAAGGGCGTCTGGCTGTGCATGAAGCACCAAACCGCGGTGATGGCACCGCGCAAAACCGGCAGCATCGTTAACACCGCCTCGGTGGCCGGCCTGGTGGGCGCGCCTCGCCGCGCCGCCTACGCCGGCAGCAAGCACGCGGTGGTGGGCATGACCAAGAGTGTCGCCGCCGAGTACGCCCTGCAAGGCATCCGCGTGAACACCGTCTGCCCGGGCATCGTCCGCACCGCGATGATGGAGCGGGCCATCGAGCAAGCGGCGCGCGCCGGCTACGCCAGCGAAGAAAAACAACGCCAGTTCCACCGCGCCATGCACCCGCTGGGCCGGGTCGGCGAAGCGGACGAAGTGGCGGACGCGGTGATCTGGCTGCTGTCCGGCGCCTCGTCGTTCGTTACCGGACACCAACTGGCCGTGGACGGCGGCCTCACCGCGCTTTAATCAGGAGAACAACAATGCTGACATTGCATGGCTTCGACGCCAGCAACTACGTGAACATCGCTAAATTCGCGCTGCGCGAGAAAGGCCTGGCCTTTGAGCAAACCACCCTGTACCCCAGCCAGGAGGAAACCGTGCTGGGCGTTAGCCCCATGGGCAAGGTGCCGGTGCTGGAAACCGGCGGCGTTTTTTTGTCGGAAACCAACGTGATTCTGGAATACCTGGACGAAACCACGGCAGGGCCGGCGCTGTACCCGGCCGACCCGCTGGAGAAAGCCCAGGTGAAGCAGCTCGTCAAACACATCGAGTTGTACCTGGAGCTGCCCGCTCGGCGCTGCTACCCGGAGGTCTTTTTTGGCGGTCAGGTCAGTGACGAAACCAAGGCGCAGACCCGCGAAGCCCTGCTGAAAGGTATCCGCGCCCTGGCCCGTAAAGCGCGCTGGCAGCCGTTCCTGGCCGGCGACCGGCTGACCGCCGCCGACGCGTTCTTCCTGTACAGCGCGGACCTGGCCAAGGCGGTGGCCGGCAAGCTGTTCGGCATCGATCTGCTGGCGGAAGCGCCAGGCAGCGCGGAGCTTCTGGCGCGCCTCAACGAACGCGACAGCGCCCAAAGCGTGGCCGCCGAGCGGGATGTGGCCATGGAGAAGTTCCTCAAGTACGCCCGCGGCGGCGAATAACCCCGGCGGCGGGCGGCGTCCTTCA
This sequence comes from Alcanivorax sp., assembly GCA_042090255.1. Lineage (GTDB taxonomy): Bacteria > Pseudomonadota > Gammaproteobacteria > Pseudomonadales > Alcanivoracaceae > Alloalcanivorax. Next base: position 93,694 of record JBELJS010000001.1, read on the forward strand.
CGGTCCGGTGCCGTCATGGCATGCTCACTGTTGTTATTCATTCGCCGGTGAGACTTGAGACCATGATGCGACCCACGCCCGCCTCCGTTCTATCCCGCTTTTTGCCGCTGGTCGGCGCCCTGCTGGTGTCCGCCTGCGCGGACGCCAAAAGCCCGATCGAGCCGGACGACGATCCGTCCGTCAGCGCCACCACTCTGGTGGAAGGTCTGAACCACCCCTGGTCGCTGGCGTTTGTGCCTGATGAGGCCAATGAAGAATGGCTGATCAGCGAACGCAGCGGCGACCTGCGCCGAGTCGTTGACGGCAAGTTGCTCGACGCCCCGGTGACCGGAGTGCCCAAGGTGGTGGCCAAAGGCCAGGGCGGCCTGTTCGATGTGCTGCCCCATCCCCATTTCGCCGATAACCGGCGCCTTTATATCAGCTACGCCAAGGCCTGCGACGGCGGCGCCACCACCGCCGTGGGCCATGGCCTCTACGACGACGGCGAGCTGACGCAATTCCAGGACGTGTTCATCGCCGACGCCTGCACCGACACCGCCAAGCATTTCGGCGGCCGCATTGTGTTCGACAACGACGGCTATCTGTTCGTCACCGTGGGCGACCGGGGCCAGCGCGAGCGCGCCCAGGACACCGGCGGCCACGGCGGCAGCGTGATCCGGGTCAACGACGACGGCAGCGTGCCCGCCGATAACCCGCTGGTGGGGCAGGACGGCGCCAAGAGCGCGATCTGGAGCTGGGGCCACCGCAACCCCCAGGGCCTGGCCCTGCACCCGGAAACCGGCGAACCCTGGCTCAACGAGCACGGCCCGCGCGGCGGCGACGAAATCAACGTGGTGCGCGCCGGCATCAACTACGGCTGGCCGGTGATCACCTACGGCAACGAGTACTACGGCCCGGATATCGGCCAGGAAAAGAAGCAAGGCTACGCCCAGCCCTTGCACTACTGGGTGCCGTCCATCGCCCCTTCAGGCATGGTGTTCGTCACCGGCGACCGCTACCCCGGATGGCAGGGCGACGTGGTGTCCGGCGCTTTGAAACTCACCCACCTCAACCGGGTGGCGTTCAACGACACCACGCCCACCGGCGAAACCCGCTACCTACAAGAGCGCGGCGCGCGCATCCGCGACGTGCGCCAGGGACCGGACGGCTATCTCTATCTGCTCACCGACGCCCCGGACGGCAAGCTGCTGCGCGTGGAGCCACCGTCATGAAAAAACTCAAGAACGAGAAAGAACTGGTCAAGAAAGCCATCGCCCTGGGCATGGAGTACGGCGAGAAGCGCGGCGTGGTGGAATTCGAAGCCACCGATTCCGCCGCCGAAAAAATCGAGTACATCTATCGGCTGCTGGTGCACGACAACCTGATCCAGCCGCTACCGGAAGATCAGGTGTCGCAGCAATCGATGCAGCACAAGCTGGCGATTTGGGCGTCCAAGCAATAGGCCGACGCTCAGCGGGTGACAGCCTCGGCCAGCGCGGCGACGCCCCGGTCGATGGCCTCGCCGTCGATCACACCGAACCCCAGCAGCACCCCGTTCAGGGAGGGCTCGCCGGCGTAGAACGCTGCCAATGGATTGGCGCGGATGTCGGCGGCCGCCAGCCGCGCCGACAGGTCCGCCACCGGCGACCTGAGACACAGCGCCACATGGATACCCGCCACCTGGGGCAGCGGTGTCCACAGCGCCGGATACGCCGCCAGGGCGTCGCCCAGCCGCGTGCGCCGGGCCGTGTACAGCCGCTGCATACGTCGCAAGTGCCGGGCGAAATCGCCGTCGATCATCAGCCTGGCCAACGCCCGCTGGGTGACCAGCGGCGGGTAGCCGTCACTGAAGGCCCGCGCCTGCAACAACGCCGGCGCCAGCCCCGGTGGCATCACCAGGTAACCCAGCCGTAGATCCGCGTGCAGCACCTTGGAAAACGACCCCAAATAGGCCACCCGACCCTCCCGGTCCAGGCTTTTCAGCGCATCCAGAGGCCGCCCCTCGAAGCGGAATTCACCGTCGTAGTCGTCCTCCACCACCAGGGCGTCGTGGCGGCGGGCGAACGCCAGTAGCGCCAACCGCCGCTCCAGGCTCATGGGCATACCCAGCGGGAACTGATGGGACGGGGTCACATAGACCAGGCTGGCGGCGTCCGGCAAGCGCTCCACGCACAGGCCCTGCTCGTCCACCGGTACCGGCACCACCCGGGCGCCACGGGCTTCGAACACCGCCCGCGCCGGCGGATAGCCCGGCTCCTCCATGGCCACCGTGTCCCCGGGCGCCACCCGCACCCGGGCCAGCAGATCCAGACCCTGCTGGGCGCCCTGGGTGATCAACAGGGACTCGCCGTCGCAGGCCAGGCCCCGGCTGTAGCCCAGGTAACGGGCGATGGCCAGGCGCAATGACGCCTCGCCGCGCGGGTCGCCGTACAGGCCGATGTCCCGGGACGCTTCGCGCAGGGCCGCCATCATGGCCCGGCGCCAGGCCGCCCAGGGCAGCAGCGTCCGGTCGGTGACGCCGCCGGGAAAGTTATGCCGGCCCGGCGTCCGCCGGCCGCCCCAGTCCGGCAACGGGCGCCAGTGGGCACCGGGGCCCGGGCCGGGCCTCTCGGCTTCCCGGGGCAGTGGCGGCGGCACCCGCAACACGAAGGTGCCGCGGCCGGGCGCACCGCCGAGAAACCCTTCCGCCACCAGCCGCTCGTAGGCCTCCACCACCAGCCGCCGGGACACCCCCAGCTCCGCCGCCAGCACCCGGCTGGACGGCAGCCGTTGGCCGGGCGGCACCTGACCGTCGATCAGCGCCCGGCGCAGGCTCTCGTAAAGCCGCTGGCCGAGGCCACCGGCCCCGTCCAGGGAAAGGTGAATTTGCACGGACCGGCCCCTCGCTGATTGGTCCCGTCAAACAGTCGGAATTGGATCTTATCCGCGAACCAATCGGATTCTAACCTGAGCGCGTTCTCTTCCTCGACCACCTTCCACCACATCAAGGAGTTCGCCATGAAAGCCCGATTCGACTTCTACAAAGCCTCACCGGACGCCATGAAACACCTGTTCGGCTGCCAGAAGGTATATGACGCCAGCGGCCTGGAGCCGCGCCTGATGCGGCTGGTGGAACTGCGCGCCTCGCAGATCAACGGCTGCGCGTTCTGCATGCACATGCACGCCGGCGACGCCCGCAAGAACGGCGTGCCCGATGAGGTGCTGGATACCGTGGCCGGTTGGCGCGAGGCGCCCTGGTTCAGCGAGCGCGAGCGCGCCGCTCTGGCGTGGACGGAACGGCTCACCCGGCTGGCCGAGCCGGTGGACGACAGTCGCGAATACGACCAGTTGGCCACCCACTTCACCGAAAAAGAGCGCACCGATCTGACCTATCTGATCGCCATGATCAACGTCTGGAACCGCTTCAGCGTGGGCTTCCGGCGCGAGCCGGAATAGCTCGCGTAGGCCGGCGGCGGCCCGATCAGTACGCCTTCGGTGGCCACCGCCGGGCCGTGTGCACGACATTCAGTATTCGTATCTGCTTGCCCGCCACGTCATAGACCAGCATGTAATGCTTGTGAACCACCAACTCACGGCTGCCGGGCACCAGACCCGGCCGCCCGCTGTTCGGGTCGTCGATCAGGCGCGCCGCACTTTCTGAAAACAGTTCGTCGAGGTCCAGGGCGGCGGCGGGATTATCCTGCTCAATGAAATCGTAAATGTCCTCGCGGTCCTGTATCGCTTCCGGCGTCCAGAACAACCCCATCATTTACCGGCCAAACGGTCTCGAGTCGCCGCGCGGCGGGCCGCGAATCGGGCTTCCACATCGGCCGCCGGAACCAGGTGCCCCGCTTCCGCGGAGGCGCGGGACCGCTCCACCTTGTCGGTGAGCCAACCCTCATAGTCCGACGTTTCTTGCTGCTGGGCGACATAATCACGCATGAAGTCCCGCAGAAGCTGCGCGCCGGTTCGGTCGTGGGATTTAGCCGCCGAGGCGAACGTCTTCTTCAAGCTTTCATCGACGCGGAAAGTGAAAGTAGCGTCACTCATGGCACTGACCTCATGTGTTACATCGTGCATACAGGGTAGCACATCCCGCACTGTTGTGAATGCGGGCCCGGTCAGTCGCCGTCGGTGATCGCGCCCAGGGACGCGGAGCTGACGGTTTTCGCGTATTTGGCCAGCACGCCCCGGGTGTAGCGCGGCGGTGGTGCGGTCCAGTCGGCGCGGCGGCGTTCCAGTTCGGCGTCGTCGATGTTCAGTGTGATGGTGTTCGCCTCGGCGTCGATGATGATTTCGTCACCGGTTTCCACCAGCGCGATGGGGCCGCCGTCCTGGGCTTCCGGGGTCAGGTGGCCGACCACGAAGCCGTGGCTGCCGCCGGAGAAGCGGCCATCGGTGATCAGCGCCACGTCCTGGCCCAGGCCACGCCCCATGATCGCGGAGGTGGGGGTGAGCATTTCCCGCATGCCCGGGCCGCCCTTGGGCCCTTCATAGCGGATCACCAGCACGTCGCCGGCCACCACGGTGCCGTCCATGATGCGGTCGGTGGCTTCTTCCTCGGAGTGGAACACCCGCGCGTTGCCCTTGAAGTAGGTGCCTTCCTTGCCGGTGATCTTGGCCACCGCGCCGGTGGGCGCCAGGTTGCCGTAGAGGATGCGTAGGTGGCTGTCCTTTTTGATCGGCTTATCCAGGGCGTGGATGATGTCCTGCTCTTCGGGGTAGGGCGCCACGTTTTCCAGGTTTTCCGCCAGGGTGTTGCCGGTGACGGTGAGGCAATCGCCGTGCAGCAGGCCGGCTTCAAGCAGGGTTTTCATTAGCGGCTGAATGCCGCCGATGGCGACCAGCTCGCTCATCATGTAGTGGCCGCTGGGGCGCAGGTCCGCCAGCACCGGGACTTTTTTGCCGATGCGGGTGAAGTCTTCCAGGGACAGGTCCACGTCCACGGTATGGGCCATGGCGATCAGGTGCAGCACCGCGTTGGTGGAGCCGCCCAGGGCGATCACCACGGCGATGGCGTTCTCGAACGCCTCGCGGGTAAGAATGTCGCGGGGTTTGATATCCAGATCGAGCAGTTTGAGCACCGCTTCGCCGGCCGCGCGGCAGTCTTCCAGCTTGTCGTTGTCCTCGGCGTTCTGGGCGGAGCTGCCGGGCAGGCTCATGCCCAGCGCTTCGATGGCGCTGGCCATGGTGTTGGCGGTGTACATGCCGCCGCAGGAGCCGGCGCCGGGGATCGCCTCTTCCTCCACCTGTTTCACTTCGATCAGCGACTTATCGCCCTTGGCGTGGGCGCCCACCGCCTCGAACACGGAGATCAGATCGGTGTGGTTCTTGCCCGGTTTGATGGTGCCGCCATAGACGAACACCGACGGCCGGTTGAGCCGCGCCAGGCCCATCAGGCAGCCGGGCATGTTCTTGTCGCAGCCGCCGATGGCCACCAGGCCGTCAAAGCCCTCGCAGCCGGCCACGGTCTCGATGGAGTCGGCGATGACTTCCCGGGACACCAGCGAATACTTCATGCCTTCGGTGCCGTTGGCGATGCCGTCGGACACGGTGATGGTGTTGAAGATCACGCTCTTGCCACCGGCGGCGTCGGCGCCCCGGCCGGCCTCGTCCGCCAGCGTATTGATGTGCATGTTGCAGGGCGTCACCCGGCTCCAGGTCGACGCAATGCCCACCTGCGGCTTGGTGAAATCCTCGTCGGTGAAACCGGTGGCGCGCAGCATGGAACGGCTGGGCGCCTTGCCCACGCCGTCCACTACCGGGGCGGAATAACGGCGGCGGGGGTCGGAAGCGTGGTCGTCGGTCATCGGACTTCTCCTGTCGAGCAAAGCGGAAACGGGTGGCGAAGCAGCATACCAGTGATGCCCCTGTTACACAGCGCCACATAAACCCAAGCTTCGTCACCGATACGCACCATCGTGCCAACAGTGGCCAGGGCCGCTTCTGGGTAACCTTGCATAAACAAAGATGTGACTAGCCGAGCCGGCCGGTCCGCCCCCATTAATCCAATAATTCCCAGGGGACCAACCATGCAGTGTGCTCACCCCAAAACCCAGGGCCGTGTTCTGTGGTGTCTGTTGTTCTTGATGGCACTGGCGTTGGCCGGCTGCGGCGGCGACAGCGGCGGCAGCACCCCGGCCGCCAGCCCCAGCGCCAACACCGGCGACCCGGTTGAAGAACCCTCCACCGAACAACCCGATCCCGAGCCACAACCGGAGCCGGAGCCCGAGCCGGTCAACCTGTCCTGGGGCGCACCCTATGAACGCCCCGAGGAATACCCCGGCACCGTCGACCTGCCCCAGCAGTTGATCACCCTGCGCGATGGCATCCGCCTGTCGGCGACGGTGACGCTGCCCGCCGACGAAAACGGCGAGCCGGCGGACGGCCCCTTTCCGGTGGTGGCCACCTTCACCGGTTACAACCAGTTCCTGGGCGCCATCGGCGCCGCCGACCCCTATCTGGTGAAGCGCGGCTACGCTTACATCATTGTCGATATGCGCGGCACCGGCGCGTCCGAGGGCACCTGGCAAGCGTTCAGCGAAGTGGACCACCAGGACATCGGCGAGCTGCTCGACTACATCGACGAGCAACCCTGGAGCAACGGCACCCTCGGCATGAACGGCGCTTCCTACATGGGCATCACCGGGCTGCTGGCCGGCGCCCAGCGCCCCGCCGGCGTGGACGCCGTCTTCGCCATCGTGCCGATGGGCGACGCCTACCGCGACATCGTGTTCAGCGGCGGCCAGATCAACGCCGGCTTTATTCCGCTGTGGGTGGCGCTGGTCACCGGCCTGGGCATTATCCCGACGCCCGTTGGGCTGGAAAACGGTGAGCCCGCGTACTACCTGAACACCGTACTGGATCATCTCACCGGCACCCTCACCGAGTTCCCAGTGCCGGTGGTGGGCGGCGCGCTGATCGGCGACGACAACAAGTACGACAACGATTTCTGGCGTCAGCGCTCGCCGCTGGAACAGATCGACAAGATCACCGCGCCCACCTTCGTGGTCGGCGGCCTGCGCGATATCTTCCAGCGCGGCGAGCCGCTGATTTATGAAGGGCTCAAGAACAACGGCACCACCAGCAAGCTGCTGATCGGCCCGTGGGAACATCTGGACGGTTCCTCCGGCGCCGGCCTGCCCGCCGACGGCGTGCCCGCCCTGGCCAACATCCGCCTGGCCTGGTTCGACCAGTACCTGAAAGGCATGGACACCGGCGCCGGCGACTACCCACCGGTAACCCAGTACTACACCGGCGCGGAGCGCTACATCACCGCCGCCGACTGGCCGCACCCGCAAGCGCACGCCGAAGTGTTTTATCTGCACGGCAAGCCGGGCCTGCCGCTGTTCGGCGAGATCAATCGGGAGGCGCCCACCGGCAACAGCCGCACCTCGCTGCTGCAAACTCCGGTGAACGGGCTGTGCTCCGCCAGCGCCAGCCAATGGACCGCCGGCGTGCTGGGCCTGATCACGTCGCCGTGCAAGGAACAGAACAACGTCACCGAGCTGCTGGAAGCGGTCTACACCAGCGCGCCCATGGATGAGGACATGGCCATCAACGGCCCCATCGGCGGGCAGATCTGGGCCTCCACCACGGCGCTGGACAGCAATGTGGTGGTGCGGGTGAGCGTGGTGGACCCCAACGGCCTGTCCCGCGAACTGAGCAACGGCATCCAAATGGCCTCAATGAGCGATTTCGACGCCACCCGTTCGCGCTTTATGAACGGCAAGCTGGTGCAGCCCTGGCACCCGTTCACGGCGGCATCGCAACAACCGGTGGGCCCGCTGCAGCCGTTCCGCGCCGACGTGGAAGTGTTTCCGACCAGCGCGGTGATCCCCGCCGGCCACCGGCTGCGCATCAGCGTCGGCGCCAGCGACCTGCCCCACGGCCTGAGCCCACTGCCGGACTTGCTGCAAGGACTGCTCGGCCTGCTCACGGTGTACAGCACCCCGGCGATGCCGTCGCGGGTGAACATTCCGCTGGTGCCGGCGGACGCCCTGCAATAGCCCCGGCCCGCCGCGACCGGTGGTCGCGGCGGGCTGTTTCAGCGATAGACAAAACCGACTTCGTTTGTTCACCCCGCTTTGCGACAATGCGCGGCTTTCGACCCCACCCGGAGCCCGCGCATGTCCGTTTCCGCCCAAAGGCCGGTCGCCTCACACCCCCGCCTTGCCGAGCTCGCCCTGGCCTTGGGCGGCTTTGCCATCGGCACCACCGAATTCGTGATCATGGGGTTGATGAACCGCATCGCCACGGATCTGTCGGTGGACCCGCAGCACGTGGGCTACGCGATCAGCAGCTACGCCCTGGGCGTGGTGGTGGGCGCCCCGCTGATCTCCGCACTGGCAGCGAAGGTACCCAAGCGGCAACTGCTGATCGGCCTGATGCTGGTGTTCGCCCTGGGCAACCTGGCCAGCGCGCTGGCGCCCGGGTTCTGGTCCTTCGTCGGCCTGCGCTTTATCGCCGGCCTGCCGCACGGCGCCTATTTCGGCGTGGCCGCGCTGGTGGCGGCCGCCGCGGTGCCTACCCATCAACGCGCCCGGGCGGTGGCGCGGGTGATGATGGGCCTGACCGTGGCGATTTTGCTGGGCGCGCCGCTGGGCACCTGGGCCGGCAACCAGTTCGGCTGGCCGGTGGCGTTCGCCGCCGTGGGTGGCATCGCCCTGGCCACCGCGCTGATGGTGCGGCTGTTCGTGCCGTTCGTGCCCCGCGACCCGGATGCCAGCCCATTGCGCGAGCTGTCGGCGCTAGCGAACCAGCAGGTGCTGTTCACCCTGGGCATCGCCAGCATCGGCTTCGGCGGCATGTTCGCGGTGTTCAGCTATGTGATGCCCACACTCACCCAGCAGGCCGGTATGGCGGAAGCCCTGGGGCCGCTGGTGCTGGCGATCTTCGGGGTGGGCACCATCATCGGCACCCTGGTGGGCGCCCGCGTGGCGGACTGGAACCTGCTCAAGGCGATCCCGTTGATTCTGATCTGGTGCCTGGTGGTGCAGGCGCTGTTCTTCGTGGCCGCCAACCAGCTGTGGGCGGGCCTGCTGTTCGTCGCCCTGGTGGGCACCAGCATGGCCCTGGGGCCGACCATTCAGACCCGGCTGATGGACGTGGCCGGCAACGCCCAGACCATGGCCGCGTCGCTGAACCACGCCGCGTTCAATATGGCCAATGCGCTGGGCGCCTGGCTGGCCGGCGTGGTGATCGCCCAGGGCGCGGCCTGGTCCAGCAGCGGCCTGGTGGGAGCGGCGCTGGCCGCCGGCGGGTTGCTGATCTTCCTGGCCGGTCGTGCCATGGAACCCAAGCCGGTGAACTGTCCGGACTAAAAGCTAAAGCGTGTCTAGCGCACCCCGGCGGACAGCGTCTCCGGCTGCACCAGTTGCCCGGTGAGCGGGAAGCGGATGCTCACTCGCAGGCCGCCGTGGGGGTGGTTGTCCAGGGCCATCTCGCCGTGGTGCATGTCGACGATGCGCTTGACGATGGCCAGCCCCAGACCGCTGCCGCTCAAGGTGCGCGCCTTCTCGCCGCGGGAGAACGGCTGCAGCAGCAAGGGAATGTCTTCTTCGCGCACGCCCTTGCCGTGGTCGCGGACCACCAACACCAGAGCGTTGTCTTCCAGGCCGGTGTCGATCTCCACCGGCGCGGCGCCGTACTTGAGCGCGTTGGTGATCAGGTTGGAGAGCATGCGCTTGACGGTGAGCCGCTTGAGCATCAACCGGGGCAGGTCTTTTTGCCGGATGCGCAGCTGCTCCCCGGGGTACTTGGCGGCCACCTCGTCGATCAAGTCATTGAGGTTTTCGTAGTCGGGCTGCTCGTCGGCGCCGTCGCGGATAAACGAAATAAACTGATCGAGAATGGCGTCCATATCCTCGATGTCAGCGATGATGCCCTGGGACATTTCCTCATCGTTGAGGAATTCCGCTGACAACCGCAGCCGGGTCAACGGCGTGCGCAGGTCGTGGGAAACCCCCGCCAGCAGCAGGGCGCGGTCGCGCTGGGACTGCTGAAGCTGGCTGGTCATGCGGTTGAACGCCCGGTTCACCGCTTGAATCTCGGTGGGGCCGAGACTGTCGTCGAGCACCGGCACGGCTTCGCCGCGCCCCACCTTGAGCGCTACCCGCGCCAGGCGGCGCAGCGGCCGGTTAAGGCTGCGTGCGATCAGCAGGCCGCCGATCAACGCCAGCAGCGGCACCGTCACGCCCCAGCCCAGCAGCAGGTAGCGGTCGTAGTCGCGGAAGAACGCCATGGGCACCCGCAGCCAGCGCTCGCCGAACGACGGGGCGGTCACCCACAGCACCGGTTGCCGCTCGTCTTCCAGACGCACCGTAGCGGCCTCGCCAAGCAACCCGGAGACCTCATCGCGGAACCGTTCCACCACCGGGCGGGAGAGAATCAGGCTTTCCGGCCGGCGCAATTCCGGCGGCGTGCCAGGGTTGATGCCGGTGGTCTCGCCGAGCCGCCGTGACAGGCTGGCATTCCCCTCGCTCTGGAACACCAATTCCGCCTGCAAGGCCGTGAGGCGGGCGTACTCCCGGATACCCGGCAAATACGCGTTGCGGGCGAAGAACCACAGGGTAATGCCCTGGCTGAGACCGATCACCAGACCGATGATCAGCGCCGAGCGGGCGAACGAGCTTTTAGGCAGGAAGTTGGGCATGGACGGATTCTACCCGCCGGGGTTCAGTCCGGCACGAACACATAGCCCACGCCCCAGACGGTCTGGATATAGCGCGGTTTGGACGGGTCGTCCTCGAGCAGGCGGCGCAGACGCGACACCTGCACGTCGATGGAGCGCTCCATGGCCGACCATTCCCGGCCCCGCGCCAGGCTCATCAGCTTGTCGCGGGTAAGCGGTTCGCGTTCGTTCTGGACCAGCGCCTTGAGCACCGCGAACTCGCCGGTGGTGAGCGGCTGCGGCTCGCCCTCGCGGGCCAGGGTGCGGTTGCCCAGGTCCAGGCTCCACGGGCCGAAGCGCACCACCGACTCGTCCTTGCTGGGCGCCCCGGGCACTTCCCGCACGTGGCGGCGCAGCACCGCACGGATACGGGCGCTGAGTTCCTTGGGGTTGAACGGCTTGGGCAGGTAGTCGTCGGCGCCGGCGTCCAGGCCTTCGATGCGTTCCGCGTCGTCGCCTTTGGCGGTGAGCATGATGATCGGCAGGCGGTTGTCGTCGTCGCGCAGGCGGCGGCAGATCGACAGGCCGTCCTCGCCCGGGAGCATCAGGTCGAGCACCATCAGCGAATAGATCTCGCGGGACAGGGCGCGGTCCATCTGGTCGGCGTCGGCCACCGCCTTGACCGCGTAGCCCTGCTCCTCCAGGAACCGTTGCAGCAGACCGCGCAGGCGGGCGTCATCGTCCACCACCAGAATTTTTTCCAATTGTTCGCTCATGGTGCTCCTCGCCGACAGGACAACGGGAATGGAACCCGGAGGCCCGGTGTACCCGCCGCGCGCCCGGCAGGCAAATCTGGATTGTATAGAAAGATTACCGGCCGCCGCGAACCGGTGACGCAACGCGGCACCCAGTGCCGGAACGGATCAGCTTACCTTTGCCCCAGGGCCTGCTATCATTCGGCCCGCCGATGGGTTCCAAAGGAGACAAAAATGGCCAAGATTCTCGTCGTGGACGACTCACCCACGCAACTGACCAACCTGGTGAAAATGGTGGAAAACCAGGGGCACGAGGCGATCACCGCCAGCAACGGCATGGAAGGCATTGAGCAGGCCCGCGCGCAAAAGCCGGACCTGATTCTCATGGACGTGGTGATGCCGGAGCTGAACGGCTTCCAGGCCACTCGCAAGATCACCAAGGACGCCGAGCTGGGTGGCATCCCGGTGGTTCTGGTGACCACCAAGGACCAGGAAACCGACAAAGTCTGGGGCGAGCGCCAGGGCGCCGCCGGCTATATCGTGAAGCCGGCCCAGGAGTCGGAGCTGGCGGCGACGATCAAGCGCGTGCTGGGCTGAAGCCCGGCGCTCTCCACAGCAACCACAGCCCGCCCTGTCACGTCAATCTATGAACGGCCGGAGTCATTCCCTATGATTCCGGTCGTTTCGTTATAAAGCGGCGCCCTACCGCGCGCGCCGCCGTGCAAGCCAGGACTCTTCCATGCAAAGCATCGAACAACTGATCGCCCAGGAAATCAACGCCCAGCCCCGGCAGGTCGCGGCCACCGTGACGCTGCTGGACGAAGGCGCCACGGTGCCCTTCATCGCCCGCTACCGTAAAGAGGTGACCGGCGGCCTGGACGACACCCAGTTGCGCACGCTGGAAGAACGGCTGCGCTACCTGCGCGAGCTGGAGGAGCGCCGCGAGACCATCCTCAAGAGCATCGCCGAGCAGGACAAGCTGACCCCGGAACTGGAAAAGGCGATCCAGGAGGCGGACACCAAAACCCGCCTGGAAGACCTCTACCTGCCGTACAAACCCAAGCGCCGCACCCGCGCCCAGACCGCCCGCGAGGCCGGCCTGGAACCGCTCGCCGACGCGCTACTGAACGACCCCACCCAGGACCCGGAACAGAACGCCGCCGGCTACCTGAACGAAGAGCACAAGATCGCCACCGCCAAGGACGCCCTGGACGGCGCCAAGCAGATTCTGATGGAGCGCTTCGCGGAGAACGCCGAGCTGCTCACCCGACTGCGCACCTTCCTGTGGGAAAAAGCGCACGTGCAGGCGAAGCTGGCCGACGGCAAGGAAGAGGAAGGCGCCAAGTTCCGCGACTACTTTGAACACCAGGAAGCGCTCAAAAACATCCCCAGCCACCGCGCCCTGGCGCTGTTCCGGGGCCGTAACGAGGGCGTGCTGCACGTTTCCATGGTGCTGCCCGAAGAGCTGGAAAGCGCTCAGCCGCACCCTTGCGAAGCGATGGTCACCGAGGTGGCGGGCTGGCGTCACGATGGCCGTGCCGCCGACGACTGGCTCGGCGAAGTGATGCGCTGGACCTGGAAGATCAAACTCAACACCCACCTGGAAACCGAGCTGCTCGGCCGCGTGCGCGAAATGGCCGAGGAAGAAGCGATCCAGGTGTTCGCGCGCAACCTGAAAAGCCTGCTGATGGCGTCGCCGGCCGGCCCCAAGGCCACCATGGGCCTGGACCCGGGCCTGCGCACCGGCGTCAAGGTGGTGGTGGTGGACGCCACCGGCAAGCTGCTCGAGCACACCACGATTTTCCCGCATCAGCCCAAGAAGCAGTGGGACCAGTCCCAGGCCACGCTGGCCAAGCTCAGCGCCAAGCACGATGTGTCGCTGATCGCCATCGGCAACGGCACCGCCAGCCGCGAAACCGACAAGCTGGCCGGCGAAGTGGTCAAGCAACTCAGCGACCGCAACATTCAGAAGATCATGGTTTCCGAAGCGGGCGCCTCGGTGTATTCCGCATCGGAAATGGCGGCGCGGGAGTTTCCCGATCTGGATGTGTCGTTCCGGGGCGCGGTGTCCATCGCCCGGCGTTTGCAGGACCCGCTGGCGGAGCTGGTGAAGATTGATCCGAAGTCGATCGGCGTGGGCCAGTACCAGCACGACGTCAGCCAGGTGAAGATGTCGCGGTCGCTGGACGCGGTGGTGGAGGACTGTGTGAACGCCGTGGGCGTGGACGTGAACACCGCCAGCGCGCCGCTGCTGGCGCGCATCGCCGGGCTGAACACCACCATCGCCGGCAACATCGTCACCTTCCGCGAAAAGAACGGCGCCTTCAGTGACCGCGGCGCACTGAAGCAGGTGCCGCGCCTGGGCGAGAAAACCTTCGAGCAGGCCGCCGGTTTCCTGCGCATCATGGACGGCGCCAACCCGCTGGACGCCTCCTCGGTGCACCCGGAAGCCTACCCGCTGGTGGAGCGCATCGCCGAAAAGCACGGCCGCCCGCTCAAGGATCTGATCGGCGACGCGCCCTTCCTCAAGAAAGTGAACGCCGTCGATTTCACCGACGACGTGTTCGGCCTGCCCACCGTCACCGACATCCTCAGCGAGCTGGAAAAGCCCGGCCGCGACCCGCGCCCGGAATTCAAGGCGGCGGAGTTCAAGGAAGGCGTGGAAACGCTCAAGGACCTGAAGCCCGGCATGCTGCTGGAAGGCTCGGTGACCAACGTCACCAACTTCGGCGCGTTCGTGGACGTCGGCGTGCACCAGGACGGCCTGGTCCATGTCTCCGCCCTGGCCGACAAGTTCGTGGAAGACCCCCACGACGTGGTCAAGCCCGGCGACATCGTCAAGGTCAAGGTGATGGAGGTGGACCTGCCCCGCAAGCGCATCAGCCTGACCATGCGCCTGGACGAGCGCCACCAGGATCAGCCGAAAAGCGCCGACACCCCCGCCGGCCGACCCCGTGGCCGGGGCGGCAAGCCCAAGGGCGGCGGTCGCGGTCAACAAGGCGGCGGCCAGAAGCCGGCGGCGCAGGGCGCCCTGGGGGCCGCCTTCGCGAAGGCGTTCGAAGACAAGAACAAGCGCGGCTGACCCTGATGTTAACCGGCTCCGGGCCTGCCATACTGGCGGGCCGCGCGATCAACCTCCCAGTCGGATAGGCCCATGACCGATACGCTCAGCCAGCGAATCCAGGCACTGCTGGATTCCGAAGCCGCCGCCACCCTGGCCCACATCCGCCGTGGCATTGAGAAAGAAAGCCTGCGGATCACCGATCAGGGCCTGCTCGCGCACACGCCGCATCCCCAAGAATTGGGTTCTGCGCTGACCCACCCCTACATCACCACAGACTATTCCGAATCGTTGCTGGAATTCATCACCCCACCCAGCACCGACCTGCAGCAGCCGATCGAATTTCTCGAGAATCTGCACCGCTACGCCTACCGGCACATCGATGACGAGTTACTGTGGGTCAACTCCATGCCCTGCATGATCACCCACGACAACGATGTGCCGGTGGCCGCGTACGGCAGCTCCAACGTGGGGCGCATGAAGCACATCTACCGCATCGGCCTGGGCCACCGGTACGGGCGTAAGATGCAGACCATCGCCGGCATCCACTACAACTTCTCGTTCCCGGATGAGTTCTGGCGTATCAATCGTGAGCTGGAAGGCAGCCAGGCGCCGCTGCAAGACTATATCTCGCAGCGCTATTTCGACCTGACCCGTAACTTCCAGCGCTATTCCTGGCTGCTGGTGTATCTGTTCGGCGCCTCGCCGGCGTTGTGCTCGTCGTTTCTGGCCGGCCGCGAACATCAGCTTCTCGAGCGCTTCGACCACAGCCTCTACCGGCCCAACGCCACCAGCCTGCGGATGAGCGACCTGGGCTACCAGAACAACGCTCAGTCGTCGCTGGCGATCAGCTACAACAACCTGGACGACTATGTCCGCACACTGACCCATGCCATGAAGACGCCGGACCCGGCGTACCAGAAAATGGGCGTGCGCGACGCGCAAGGCCGCTACCAGCAGCTCAACGACAATATTCTGCAGATCGAGAACGAGTACTACTCGTCGATCCGCCCGAAACGCACCATCAACAGTGGCGAGCGCCCGACCCTGGCGCTCCAACGGCGCGGCGTGGAATACATCGAAATTCGCGCTCTGGACCTCAATCCGTTCGAGCCGGTGGGCATCAACCAGCAGGAGATCCGCTTCCTGGATTTGTTCGCCACCTACTGCCTGCTGCGCGAATCCCCGCGCCTGGAACATTGCGACCTGGACGCCAGCAAGGAAAACCTGCGCCGGGTGGTCTACGACGGCCGCAACACCGGCGTGCAGTTGAACAACTGGGGCAAGTCGGTCTCGCTGCGCAACTGGGGCCTGGAGAAGCTCGACCAGATGCTGCCCATCGCCGAGCTGTTCGACCGCTGCCATGGCCATGACGGCCAGCACGGCCGGCTCTACCGGGACGCCCTGGAGCTTCAACGCGAAAAGCTTCTGGAGCCTGACGCCACCCCATCCGGGCGCATCCTCGACAAACTGGAAAGCCGCCAGCAGAGCTTTTTCGATTTCGCCATGAACCAGGCGCTGGCGCATCGGGATCACTTCCGCTCGCGGCCGCTGGACACCGATCTGGAAACCCAGTGGCGGCGACTCGCCGAACAGAGCCAGGAGGAGCAGCGCGCGGTGGAAGCGGAGGCCGAGATGCCGTTCGAAGCGTATCTGGAGGCCTATTTCCGGGGCTGAGCCCTGGGAACTGGATCACAACTAAGCCTATATCCTGACGAGTGGTCACTTTTTGGTACACCAATGGTGCTAGTGGCTCTCTCCGGCGGTGCTAGTCTGCCCCGGTTGAAGGAGGGATAGCTATGTTTGATCCGTCATCCGACCCGTTTGAAAAAGCCTACAACCGCGGCTGCATGTGGGGCATGGCCGGCGGTCGTGTGGACCAGTGTCCTTACCAGGACGAAGCGTTGGAGGAATGGTGGGTGCAAGGCTGGGACGCTGGCGCCGCCGCCTGGCATCACCACCGGGAACCCGCCGCCTCGCGCAGCGTCTGAAGGTAACAGAGCCCCTATGACCCCGCCGCCGGGCCGCTTGTCCGGCGGCGGGGTTTTGCTTAGGGTGCGTTGACGCTTGCCGGATTCAAACAAGGAAAAACAACCATGTCGTCCCTTCTTCCCAGCCCCCGTGCGCTTAACGGACTCACCCTGCTCGGCTGCCTGGCGGCGCTTGCCGGCGCGCTTTACATGCAGCATATGGAAGGCCTGGAACCCTGCCCGCTGTGTATCTTTCAGCGCATCGCGCTGATGGCGGTGGCGGCGGTATTGCTGGTCGCCACCCTGCATGGCCCACGCGGCGTCGGCGTGCGTATTTACGCGCTGCTGACCGCCATCGCCACCCTGGCCGGCGCCGGCATCGCCCTGCGCCACCTGTGGCTGCAAAGCCTGCCCGCCGACCAGGTGCCCGCCTGCGGCCCCAACCTGGATTACATGCTGGACGCCTTTCCGCTCACCGACGTGCTCACCCAGGTGTTGTCCGGTTCCGGTGAGTGCGCGGAAATCAGCTGGCGCTTTCTCGGCCTCACCATCCCCGGCTGGTCGATGGTGGTGTTCGGGGGCGTGCTGGTGGTGGCTCTGATACAATTGCTGCGCCCGCGCCGGGGCTGAGCGAGCCGCCTTCTCCGCACCTTCGGCGCGGGTCTTTGCGTTTGGGAGATCCGCCCGATGGTCGACGGCCTGCTGATTCTGCTGCTGTTTCAATTTCTCGGTGAGCTGGTGATTCATTTCACCGGCCTGCCGCTGCCCGCCCCGGTGGTGGGCATGGTGCTGCTTCTGCTGGCGCTGATGTTCAGCGTCCCCTACAGCGACCGGGTGGCGGACGCCGCCGGCGCCCTGATCCGTCACATCAGCCTGCTGATTTTTCCGCTCGGCGTCGGCATCGTGCTGCAGTGGGAGCGCTACAGCGACTACGCGCTGGCGCTCACCGTGGCGGTGATCTTCGGTACTATCCTGGCGCTGGTGCTGGTCACCCTGCTGCTCAAGCTGCTGCTGCGCGACCGCGGCAAGCCCGGCGAGCGAGGAGGCCGCGCCGATGGCTGACCTGGTCCATTCGCCCCTGTTCGGGCTGCTGCTCACCCTGGCCAGCTACCGGATGGCCACCTGGCTGTACGGCAAGGTGCACAGCCTGCCGCTGTTCCATCCGTTTATCGTCGCTTCGATTCCGGTGATCGTGGTGTTGCCCCTGGTGGGCGTGTCCTACACCGAGTACCGCGACCAGACCCAGGTGCTTTCGTTTCTACTCGGGCCGGCCACCGTGGCACTGGCCTGGCCGCTCTATCGCCAGCTGCACACGGTACGCAGCGTGTGGCGTCCGATCCTGATCACCACTTTGGTCGGCGCGGCGCTGGCCGCCGGCATTTCCATCTATCTGGCCTGGCTGCTGGGCGCCCCGGAAGCGGTGGTCGGCTCGCTGGCGCCGAAGTCGATCACCACGCCGATCGCCGTGGAAGTGGTGAAAAGCACCGGCGGCTATGTGTCCCTGGCGGCCGGCGCGGTGGCCATTACCGGGATCGTCGGCGCCCTGGTGGGTGGCCTGGTATTCCGCCTGTTGAGGGTCAAGGACGACCGCATTCGCGGCTTCGCGCTGGGCCTGGTGGCCCATGCCATCGGCACCGCCCGGGCGTTCGAATTCAGCGAAAAAGCGGGCGCCTTCGCCGGCCTGGCCCTGGGCCTCACCGGCCTGGTCACGGCCCTGGCGCTACCCTGGCTGTGGCCACTGATCAGCCCCTGGCTGTTCCCGGGCTGAGCGGCACCGCCGCCGGCGTTATTCGACCTCTCTCCTAAAGACCCGCCTCTAATGAAGAAACGGTCTTTACCGGTAACCCTCTGATGGAAAAGCCGTTTTCCTCACCGGCAATGGCCAACCCCGCCGACGCCGGGAGATGGCCATTGCCTCGCCGCGAACCGCGGCGCTAGCCTCAATACCCGTCTCACGAAAAGCGCGCGATAACCGCGCGATAACCGCAAGGAGCGACCCTATGGCCACGCCCCATTCCTCGGCTCTGCACCCTTCCGCCGCCCTGAACCGATGGCGGCGCATTGAAGCCTTGCTGCACGCCTGGTTGGAGCAACGCCGCCGCCTGCTTGTCCTGCTCTGTTCGATCCAGGGCCTGGAGGGCTTTCAGCGGCCCGGCTCGATTCAAAGTCAGGTACGGGAATTCTGTCAGTTACTGATGGACTACATCAGCGCCGGCCACTTCGAGATATATCAAGAGCTGGTCCGCGAAGCGCGCCTGGGCACGCCCCGCCAGGACGGCGCCGTCGGCCTGGCCTCGCGGATCCTGCACCAGCTCGACCCCTCCACCGAGGAGGCGCTGGCCTTCAACGAGGACTTCGATACCGACGACCATTGCCTCAGCCAGTTGGAAGTGCTGCCCGAGCGGCTCACCCGGCTCACCGAGATGCTTGAGGAACGCTTCGCCCTTGAGGATCAGTTAATACTCAGTGTGCACAGCCGCGACACCGCCGAGCGCGCCCGCGTCCTCAACTTCTAGGCGGCGGCGCTGTAGGAGCTTGCCCTGCAAGCGAAAGGCCGGCAAAAGCCGGCCGGCAAAGGTTGCCCCGCAGGATTCCAGCGGGGCTGTTGGTGCTCCCGTTAGAACGGCCTCTGGCATCTTGCCGGGAGCTTCGCTCCCTTTCGCGGGCGGGGCCCGCTCCCACAATATTTCTCTCCCTAAGCCATCGGCCAGGCACAAAAAAAGCCACGCTCCTTTTCAGGAGCGTGGCCTTTTTCGGGTTGGACCGGTGTGCGGATTATTCAGCCGCGTCGGCGCCTTCCTCGGCTTCTTCAGCTTGCTCGGCGCCATTCTTGCTCTTGGCGCCCTGGTCTTTCACGTCCAGCAGCTCGACTTCGAAGATCAGCACTTCGTTGGGGCCGATGTCGCCGCCGGCGCCCTGTTCGCCGTAGCCCAGCTCGGGCGGCAGGAACAGCTTCCACTTATCGCCGACCTTCATCATCGGCAGTGCTTCCTGCCAGCCGGGGATAATGTGCTTGAGACCGAACACCGCCGGCTTGTCACGCTCGATGGAGCTGTCGAACACGGTGCCGTCGCGCAGCATGCCCTTGTAGTGCACTTCCACGGTGTCTTCCAGGGTGGGTGACTGCGCACCCTCTTCACCGGATTCCAACACCTGGTACTGCAGGCCGCTGTCGGTGACCTCGACGCCGTCCTTGTCGGCATTTTCATCGAGGAACGCCTGGCCTTCTTCCAGGTTCGCCTGGGCCTGCTCTTCCATCTTCTTCTGGCGGGCTTCCATCATGCGAGTCTGGTAGTCACGGATCAGCTGGTCCATGTCCGCGTCTTCGCCGAGGCGGGATTCCGGCTCGTCGCCGAAACCGTCACGCAGACCGGCGACCATCGCGTCCAGGTCCAGGTTTTCCATGGCGCTCATCTGTTCGGCGCTGCGGAAGCCCAGTGCGTAAGACGCTTTCTGGTCTTCGGTTTTGAGCTCCACGTCGGCGCTCTTGTCCTTTTCTCCACCACAAGCCGCCAGCATCACGGTACCGGCGAGCACGATTGCGAACTTTTTCATTATGCCTCCATTGGCTTACGTTTATTTTTTCTGCGCCGGTGGTCCTTCCCCACGCATTTCCTCCGCGGTCATCACGGTCGGCGCTGCTATCTGAACGGACTGCACCTCCACACCCGGCGGCGGAATCTGGCCATACTGCCAGCTTCCCGTGGCGTCGCGCCAGCCAAAACAATGAAAGGTGCCTAGATAACGCCTGACCGCGCTTGCACGCTATTGGTTCCCTTATCCGGCACCGGATATCCCGGCTGAGGCTCCGATTCCCCGTCGAAGAGCGCTTCATTGTGCCTGTCCGGATATTTCTGTCAAAAGCGGGATTCACGAAAACGTCCATCAGGGGGTTATAGTGTTGGATAGGGGAGCAAACCACTATGCCAAATAACAGCACCGACCCGACCCTGGCTCCATCTTCCGCGCGTCGTGTGGCGCGTCAGGATGAGCGGCGCCTGGTGATTCTGGTCGCCAACAGCAAAGGCGGGTGCGGGAAGACCACGCTAGCCACTAACCTGGCCGCCTATTTCGCCCATTCCGGACAGTCCGTGACGTTGCTGGACCTGGACCCGCAGCAGTCCGCCACCCAGTGGGTGCGGCTGCGCGAGGACGCGCGCGTGGAAGCGCTCGGCTGGCCAGCGGATGAGCCGGTCTCACTGGGACGGCTGCAGGATCAAATGCAGAAGGCCCGTGATGTGGTGGTGATCGATTCCCCGGCCGGCATGGACCGCCACACTCTGGATCATGTGCTGCGGGTGTCGCAGATCGTTTTGATTCCGGTGCTGCCCAGCCCCATCGACATACGCGCCACCACGCGCTTCGTGCAAAACGTGATGCTGGCGCCCAGTTATCAGCGCCGGCCGCGGCGGCTGGCGGTGATCGCCAACCGGGCGCGCACGCGCACGCGCACCTACGAAACCCTGCGCCAGTTTCTCGCCAGCCTGAAGATTCCCTACCTGATTACGCTGCGCGACGCCCAGCAGTACGTGCAGTCAATGAGCCACGGGGAAAGCATGCTCGATCAGAAGGACCCCCGGCATCAGGTGGACCAACGTCACTGGCGGCTGATCGGGGAATGGCTGGAGGTGCAGCGACACCTTATTCAGACACTGCCTGGCTTTCGCTGAGCGCCGCCAACTCTTCCAGACCGGCCTGCAGCGACTGGCACTGGCCGGCTTCCGGCACCACCACGAACAGCCAGCTTAACGCCGACACCGACTGCCCCGCTGGCTGAGCCTGCGCCTGGCGGCTGAGTTGTTCCAGTAACAGGCGCTCGCCCTCCAGTTCCGCTTCCTGAATTTGGCGTTTCAGTTCCACCGTGCCCTGCCCGTCGGCCGCGCGGCGGCGCACCGCCCGCAAAGGGCGCAGATAGTCGGCCTCGAACTGCTCCGCGAAGGCCAGCAGACGGCGGCCCAGGGCCGGGTCGGGCCGGCGCCCGGCCTCACTGAGCCAGAGCGCGGTGAGCAGTACCGCTACCGGCACGTTGTGCTCGTCCTGCAGGCGCAGACACACCCGCTCGATACGCTTGTCGCGCCACAGCCGTAACGCGAAACGCCACAGTGGCGCGTCCTTCATGGTGTCCTCCCGGGCGGTCCCCGCCGCCGGCCCTTCTGTTATCCGGGCGCTTGCCATACACTGCGCCGGTCCTGAATTCGCCGATCCAAGGCCCCTTATACCATGCTGTCCCTGGAACACATCAATCTGCGCCGCGGCCCGGAGCTGCTGCTCGAAGACGCCAGTTTCGTGCTGCACAAAGGCACGCGCGTGGGCGTGGTGGGCCGCAACGGCAGCGGCAAGAGTTCGCTGTTCAAACTGATCATGGGCGAACTGGAAAGCGACGGCGGCAAGGTGCAGCGCCCCGCCGACTGGCGCTTCTCGATGATGGTGCAGGAAGTGCCGGCACTGGCGCAGCCGGCGCTGGATTATGTGCTCGACGGCAACCAGGCGCTGCGGCACTGGGAGGCGGCCCTGGCCAACGCCCAGGACAGCGAGGACAACACCGGCATCGCCCGCGCCCACGCCGAACTGGACGCGCTGCGCGCCTGGGAGCAACCCGCCCGCGCCGCCGCGCTGCTGGCCGGCCTGGGCTTCTCGGACCGCCAGCAACAACAGCCGGTGAGCGCCTTTTCCGGCGGCTGGCGCATGCGCCTCAACCTGGCCCAGGTGCTGATCAGCGACGCCGACCTGATGCTGCTGGATGAGCCCACCAACCACCTGGACCTGGACGCCATTCTCTGGCTGCAGCAGTGGCTGGTGCAGCACCCCGGCGCCTTGATGCTGATTTCCCACGACCGCGCGTTCCTGGACGCCACCGTGTCGGAAATCCTGCACATCGAACACGGGCGCCTGAAACGTTACGTCGGCGACTATTCGGATTTTGAACGCCAGCGCGCCGAGCAGCTTTCCCTGCAGCAAAAACTGCACGACAAGCAGCAGGCGCAGGTGGCGCACATGCAGAAGTTCATCGACCGTTTCCGCGCCAAAGCCACCAAAGCGAAGGCCGCGCAGAGCCGCATCAAGGCCCTGGAAAAGCTGGAGCGCATCGCCCCGGCCCATGTAGATTCCGGCTTCGAGTTCGAGTTCAAGACACCGGCGAAGCTGCCCAACCCCATGGTGCTGCTGGAAAACGCGGCCTGTGGCTACCAAGACGCCCCCATTCTGAGCGCGGTCTCCATGAGCCTGCGCCCGGAGTCCCGGGTCGGCCTGCTGGGCCCCAACGGCGCCGGCAAGTCCACGCTGATCCGCACCCTGATGGGCGAATTACCGGCGCTCTCCGGCCACGTTCAGCGGGACCCGGACCTGAAGGTGGGTTACTTCCACCAACAGCAGGTGGACCGGCTGGCCGCTGACGAGAGCCCTTATCAACTGCTCCACCGCCAGCATCCCAATTGGAGCGAACAACAGCTGCGCAACGAGTTGGGCCGCTTCGGCTTCCACGGCGACGCCGTGTTCGATCCGGTGGGCCGTTTTTCCGGGGGCGAAAAAGCGCGCCTGGGCCTGGCGCTGATCGTGCACCAGAAGCCCAGCCTGCTGCTGCTCGACGAACCGGCCAACCACCTGGACCTGGACATGCGCGAAGCGCTGACCATGGCCTTACAAAGCTTCGAGGGCGCGGTGGTGCTGGTGTCCCACGACCGCCACCTGCTGGAAACCACGGTGGACGAATTTCAACTGGTTGCGGAAGGCAGCGTGCGCCCGTTCGACGGCGACCTGGACGATTACGCCCGCTGGCTGCAGCAGGCACGGCGCGACGCCAAGGCACCGGCCGGCGACAACAAGGCCGCCGGCAAAGACGACGCCAAGCAGCGCCGCCAGGACGCCGCCCGCCTGCGCGAACAGCTCCGACCGCTGAAGAAAGAAGTGGAAAAGCTGGAAAAACAGCTGGACCGGCTGAGCACCGAGCTCGGCGACGTGGAAGCCGCGCTAGGCGACGAAACCCTCTACACCGACCCGGCCCGCAAAGGCGAGCTCAGCGAGCTGCTAGGCCGGCAAGGCGACCTGAAAAGCCGCCACGAAGAGTCGGAGATGGCGCTGCTCGACGCCATGCAGGCCCTGGAAGACGCCGAAACCGATTTGTAGGAGCGGGTCTTGCCCGCGAAAGGCAAGCTACGCTTGCCGGCGGGATACCAGAGAGCTCCCAAAAGCGGCTACCAACAGCCTCTCTGGTATCCCGCCGGGTGGCTAAAGCCACCCTTTCGCGGGCAGGCCCGCTCGCACAGCCCGCTACCACAAGGCTCGCTCCCGACACATCCAAGCCGCGTTCTTACCGCTGTTCTTTGTTAAGCAACGCGGCGCTGCCGGAACCGCAGGCCACCACCGTTTTCATCATCTGCTCCACCGCGATGTCCGGGCGCCGCTCCACCAGATCCTCATGGACGTGGTAGATAAAACCCGACGTGGGGTTGGGGCCAGTGGGCACGAACACGGACAAATGGCCGTCGTCGTGGCGGGAGGTAATCAGCCCGAGCACGGAGGCGGGCACCTGGCGCCCGTACAACCACACCCGCGCCACCTCGCCGCGCATCAGGCTGTCCTGGGTGCCACCGAACAACTGCACGATCACTTCCTTGACCATACGGTAGCCGGGCAGCCGTTCCATGCCGCGTTTTTCCAGTTTCTGCCACAGCCAGCTGCCGAGGCTGGTGGCCACCAGGGTGCCGACCAGAAAGCAGAACACGATCAACACCGCCACCACCACCCAGTCGGCGGCGAACTTCGGCAACCCGAAGAAGCGCACCACCAGGCCGGTGAACGGCGCGATTAACCCGGTGGCGGCGTCGTAAATCCATTTGAAGAAGAACGCGATAATGGAAATAGGCAGCAGAATCACCAGCCCGCCGAGCAGGGATTTGCGGATAAAAAACCAGATACGATTGTCGTTTTCCATGGGCGCGCGGCGGCTCCGTTGCCGGGGTTTCAGGAATACCAGATTCGGTTGACGTAGAGACAGCGTTCGCCATTCGGGGTTCGCACCCAGGCCTCGTCGTCCACCCGTTTGCCAAGCAAGGCGCGCGCCAGTGGCGCGTCGACACTGATCTCACCACGGCTGCCGTCGGCCTCGTCGGGGCCCACCAGGCGGAAGCGCTCGACCTTGCCATCGTCGTCCTCCACTTCCACCCAGGCGCCGAAGAACACCTTACCGGTATCCTCCGGCACCCGCTCGACCACGGTCATGCCGTCCAGACGCTTGCTCAGGAAGCGGACGCGCCGGTCAATCTCGCGAAGCTGCTTCTTGCCGTAAATATACTCGGCATTCTCCGAGCGGTCGCCCTGGGCGGCGGCCTCCTGCACCGACTTGGTGATCGGCGGCCGCTCTTCCTTCCAGAGCCGCTGCAGCTCATCGTTGATGCGCCGGTAGCCTTCCGGCGTGATGTACTTGGAAGCGGGCTTGCCTTTCGGTCGCCAACGGTCCATGAGTGCGCTTTCCTGTGACGGTGAAGCGGGTATTTTTCCATCCCCGCGGGGACTTGGTAAACTGCGCCCTCTTTTCCAAGAGGTCGAGCGCCATGTCTTTTAACCGTGCCCCCTGGCCGGCCAGCCGCATGCGCCGCATGCGCAAGGACGATTTCTCACGCCGCCTGATGCGTGAGAACACCCTTACCGTGGACGACCTGATCTACCCGGTGTTCGTACTCGACGGCGAACACCACACCGAAGCGGTGCCTTCGATGCCCGGCGTCGAACGCATGACCGTGGACCTGCTGTGCCAGGAGGCGCGCCAGCTGGCGGACCTGGGCATCCCGGCCATGGCGCTGTTCCCGGTGACCCCGGTGGCGGTGAAAAGCCTGGACGGCGCCGAAGCCTGGAACCCGGAGGGCCTGGCCCAGCGCGCCACCCGGGCGATCAAACAGGCGGTGCCGGAAATGGGTGTGATCACCGACGTGGCTTTGGACCCGTTCACCACCCACGGCCAAGACGGCATCCTCGATGACGACGGCTATGTGCTCAACGACGTCACCGTCACCGCGCTGGTCAAGCAGGCGATCTCCCACGCCGAGGCCGGCGCCGACATGGTGGCGCCCTCGGATATGATGGATGGCCGCATCGGCGAGATCCGTCAGGCCCTGGAAGGCCACGGCTTTCCCCACACCCGCATCATGGCCTATTCCGCCAAGTACGCCTCCGCCTATTACGGCCCGTTCCGGGACGCGGTGGGTTCGGCCGCCAATCTGGGCAAGGCGGATAAAAGCACCTACCAGATGGACCCGGCCAATTCCGACGAAGCCCTGCACGAAATCGCGCTGGATCTGGCGGAGGGCGCCGATGTGGTGATGGTGAAGCCGGGCATGCCCTATCTGGACGTGGTGCGCCGGGTAAAGGACGAGTTCAAGGTGCCGGTGTACGCCTACCAGGTGAGCGGCGAGTACGCCATGCACATGGCGGCGTTCCAGAACGGCTGGCTCGACCAGGACAAGGTGATGCTGGAATCGCTGCTGGCGTTCAAGCGCGCCGGCGCCGACGGCATCCTCACCTACTTCGCCAAGGCCGCCGCGCTCCAGCTCGCCGAACAAAAAGGATAATTGTGGGAGCGGGCCTTGTGGGAGCGGGCCCCGCCCGCGAAAGGGAGCGACGCTCCCGGCGGGATAGCAAAGCTCCCTGGCATCCTGCCGGCCGGCTTTGCCGGCCTTTCGCGGGCCAGGCCCGCTCCTACAAGTCAGAAGTTATAGCTCGCCTCGCCGAGGATCACGCGGCGCTCGCCGTAGCCGCAGTCCAGGCCCTCCCCCCGGCACCATGACACATACTCTTTATCGGCCAGATTCTTACCGGTGACCGTGAAATCCCAAGGGCCCGTGGCGTAGCCGACCATGGCGTCGTAAAGCGTCACCGACGGCACTTTCGGACCGGCGCCGCTACCGTAATCGCTGCCCACGGTGTCGCCGACATAGCGCACCCCGGCGCCGAAACGGAAACCGCTTTCCAGTTCGTATTTGCCCCACACGGACGCGCTCTCTTCAGCAACATAGGCGAGGCGCTCACCGGTCTCGTCCTCTCTTGCGTCCAGCTTGGTGTAGTTGGCCAGAACGCTGGCGTTACCTAGCTGCTTTTTCACGGAGACTTCCCAGCCATCCACCACGGCGCCGGTCTGCTCGACGCTTTGCGGATTGGCGCCATCCACTACACGGTTGGTTTCTTCAATGTCGAACCAGGCCGCCGTCACGGACAGATCACCACGCGGGGTCAAGTATTTCACGCCGGCTTCCCGTTGCTCGCCGGTGGTCGGGTCCAGGCTTTCGCCGAAACCGTCCAGACCGAGATTGGGCACGAAAGATTCCGAGTAGCTGATGTAAGGCGAAAGGCCAGAATCGAAACGGTACATCAGCCCCAGCCGTCCGGTTGTGGCAGTGTCGTCGGTATCGGTATCGACCCCGTCGGTGCCCAGCACGGTGGTGGTGGTATCGTCATAGCGCAGGGCACCGGACACCACCACACGGTTGATTTCCATATGGTCGACAACATAGACGCCGGTTTGCCGGATGCGGTTGTCGTTTTTATCTTCCGGGTCCAGCACGGCGTAGTTCACGTCGCCGTATTGCGGGTCATAGACGTTCAAATCAGTGCCGCCGCCGGTCCGACTGAAGCTGTTGTCCTCGGTCCACAGGGCGTTCTGCCGGTCCACGCCGATAGCCAGGGTGTGCCGGGTGGCGCCCAGACGCAGGTCGCCCTCCAGGCGCGCATCCACGTTGAAGATCTCGGTGCCCTTGTCCGCCATGTAGATGGTACGGCCAATGGTGCCGTCGGCGGCCGGCGCCGCCCCGATATTGGCCCAGTGCTCCCGGGTCTCGGTCTCGGTTTCGGTATAGCGGGCGGTGGTGGCCACCCCCCAGTTATTGTTCAGGCGGTGATCGACGAACAGGGTAACTTCGTCCTTGCGCCGGTCATAGCGATCCCAATCCGGCTCGCCGACGAACGTTTCGGAACCGATATCACCCTGCAGGCCCGGCTCCAGGGTGCCCTGGGAGGGCAGGAACTGGGCGGAGACCGCCCCGGTGTTTTCCTGGCTGTTAAAGAGCAGGCTGACGGTGGTGTCATCGGACGGCAGCCAGGTCAGCGAGGGCGCGAACACATAGCCGTTGTCGTCCACATAATCCACCTGGGTGCCGCTGTCGCGCTTGAGCGCCACCAGGCGATACAGCAGCTTGCCGTCTTCGGACAGCGGCCCGGTCACGTCCGCCGCTAGTACCTTGCGGTCGTAGGAGCCGATCTGAGCGCGCAGTTCGCCCTGCTTCTCGGCTTTGGGCAACTTGGACACCGCGTTGATGATACCGCCCAACTCCGACTGACCGTACAACACGGACGAAGGGCCCTTGAGCACCTCGACACGCTCCAGCGCATAGATGTTCGGCCGCACGCTGTTATAAGAGCCATAGCTGGAACGCAGCCCGTCCACATAGAGCGAAGGCCTCAAGCCGCGCACCATGGCGGAATCACCCCGGGTGTCGAAGCCGAAACTACCGGCGTAGACCCCGGAGCTGTACAGCAAGGCATCCTGGATATTCTTGGCCCCGGTGTCTTCCATCAGCTCCCGGTCCACGGTCTCGATGGAAAACGGCTGGCGCTGCACCGGCACGTTCAGCTTGCCGGTGGAGGCCGGCTCATCGACGGTGATGTAGCCATCGTCCGCGGGCCCTTCGGCGCCCACTTCCACCGGCGCCAGGGTGCCGGCATTGGTCTGCTGCTGGGCGGCGGCGAGGGCCGGCGCGGTCAGCAGCGTGATCAGAGCCGCGGCTGCGGCGAAGTCTTGGTTGAGCATGATGTTTCCCCAGGAATGGAACGTGGCTCGACAAACCAGTAACGATAATCGTTCGCATTATACTTATCATCCCCAATAAGTGAAGAGGCATCCTTGTCATCCTCTTGTCATGCTAATGTCATCCAATAGGTCCTCCGCTTCCCAGCTCAGGACTCGCAATGAACGCCAACACCGGTATCCAGGGCCCCGATTTGAGCAATCAGGACTTCTACATCAACCGGGAATTGAGCCTGCTGCAGTTCAACCTCCGGGTACTCGAGCAGGCCATGGACGAACATCACCCGCTGATGGAGCGTCTGAATTTCCTGCTGATCTTCTCCTCCAACATGGACGAGTTCTTCGAGATCCGCGTGGCCGGCCTGAAGAACCGCCTGGAAACCGGCACCGGCCGCCCCGGCCCGGACGGTATGCTGGCCGAGGAAGTGCTTGCCGAGGTGGCGCGCCTGACCCACGACGCGGTGCAGCGCCAGTACCACATCCTGCAGAACATTTTGCTGCCAGCGCTGGCCGAGGAAGGCGTGCATTTCCTGCGCCGCGAAGACTGGACGCCGGCGCAGACCGAATGGGTTAAAAAATACTTCCGGGATCAGATTTATCCGGTGCTGACACCGATCGCCCTGGACCCGGCGCATCCATTCCCGCGGCTGGTGAACAAGAGCCTGAATTTCATTGTGTCGCTGGACGGCAAGGACGCGTTCGGCCGCTCCACGGGGCTGGCGATCGTGCCGGCGCCACGCTCGTTGCCGCGCCTGATGCGGCTGCCGGAAGAAATCTGCGAGAACGGCAACGACAACTTTATTTTCCTGTCGTCGATGATCCACGCGCATGTCAGCGACCTGTTCCCCGGCATGAAGGCCACCGGCTGCTACCAGTTCCGGGTAACGCGAAACGCCGACCTGGAAGTGGACGAGGACGTGGAAGACCTGGCCAGCGCGCTGAAGGGCGAGCTGTTGTCGCGCCGCTATGGTGACGAGGTGCGCCTGGAAGTGGCCGACAACTGCCCCCGCGATCTGGTCGAGTATCTGCTGGAGCAATTCGAGCTCACCGAGCAGGACGCCTACGAAGTCAACGGGCCGGTGAACCTGGCTCGCATGTTCACCAGCGTCAACCGCCCACGCCTGCACTACCCACCCTTCAGCCCGAAGCTGCCGGCGGCGGTGAAAAAGCACGAGAGTATTTTCGAAGCCATCGACCAGGGCGATATTCTGCTGCACCACCCGTTCGAAAGTTTCTCGCCGGTAGTCAATCTGCTGGCGGAAGCGGCGCGCGATCCCAAGGTGCTGGCGATCAAACAAACCCTTTACCGTACCGGCACCAATTCGGAAATTCTGGATCACCTGGAGACCGCCGCGCGCAACGGCAAAGAAGTGACCGCGGTGGTGGAGCTGCGCGCCCGCTTCGATGAGGCGTCCAACATCGAAGGCGCGCGCCGTCTGCAGGAAGCCGGCGCCATGGTGGTGTACGGCGTGGTGGGCTACAAAACCCACGCCAAAATGCTACTGGTGGTGCGCCGCGACGGCGACGGCATCAAGCGCTACGCCCATGTGGGCACCGGCAACTACCACACCAAAACCACCAAGATTTATACCGATTACGGCCTGATGACGGCGGAGAAGGGCCTTTGCCAGGACGTGCACAAGATCTTTCAGGAACTCACCGGCATGGGCAAGGCGGCGCGCCTGAAACAGCTGAAGCACTCCCCGTTCACCCTGCACCCGAGCCTGGTGCAGTGGATTGATTTCGAAACGGAGCAGGCGCTCGCCGGCAAGCCGGCGCGCATCATCGCCAAGTTCAATTCGCTCACCGAAGAGCAGATCATGCGGGCGCTGTACCGGGCCAGCCAGGCGGGGGTGCAGATTGATCTGATCGTGCGCGGCATCTGCTGCCTGCGCCCGGCCATCCCCGGGCTGTCGGAAAACATTCGCGTGCGCTCGGTGATCGGCCGCTTCCTGGAGCACACGCGGATTTACCACTTCCACCACGCCGGCGAGGACCTGGTGTACTGCTCCAGCGCCGACTGGATGGACCGCAACCTGTTCAACCGTGTGGAGACCGCGTTTCCGGTCAACGAACCGGCGCTCAAGGCACAGATTCTGGAACAGGGTCTGGATTATTACCTGCGCGACAACGGGCAGGCCTGGGAACTGCACGGCGATGGCATCTACCGGCGGGTTCAGCGGGCCGAGCACGAGGCGCCCTTCCTGGCCCAGCAGGCGTTGCTCGACGCCCTGTCCGGCGGTTCCTGACCGGCGCGGTCAGGTGGCGTCGGTCACCGCTAGCGGGTAGCCGGCGGCCTGAAAAAACGCCTGCTCCTGCTCCAGGTCGGCCAGGGTCAACGGGTGGTCGGCCAGCCAGCCGGCCGGAAACACCAGCTCCA
The DNA here is from genome assembly GCA_042090255.1 of Alcanivorax sp. Lineage (GTDB taxonomy): Bacteria > Pseudomonadota > Gammaproteobacteria > Pseudomonadales > Alcanivoracaceae > Alloalcanivorax. Next base: position 124,221 of record JBELJS010000001.1, read on the forward strand.
GGCTACGCTCGCTGGCATTCAGGGTAAGCGGCGGCATCGGCGCGCCGTTACGCGCGTGGTGCATGCGGCAGGCCAGCCGCAACAGCAGGCACAGCCGCAACAGCCGGGTCTGCTCGTCCTCAGGGCATTCGGCCAGCGTCGACACCGGCACCTTGCGGCGGTGGCCGCGCACCAGCACCGCCACCGCCTGCTGGGCCTGACGCGAAAAGCCGGGCAGGTCGGAATGGGAAACCAGGTAGGCACCGTGCTTGTGAAACTGACTGTGTGATACCGCCAACCCCACCTCGTGCAGCAAGGCCGCCCAGCGCAGTGTGGCCTGCGACTCTTCGTCCTCCAGATCCCAGTCGCCGGCGGCCTGCAAATACAAGTCTCGGGCCGTCGCCCAAACGCGCTCGGCCTGAGCCCGTTCCACATGGTGCCGGTTCATCAATGCCTGAACGCTGCGCTCGCGCACGTCCTCATGAGCGAAGCGCCCGAGCAGGTCATACAACAGCCCTTCGCGCAAGGCACCGCTGGACACCTGCATGTGGGCCAGTCCCATCTGCTCGAAAATGCCCAGTAAAATCGCCAGCCCGGAGGCGAAGATCGCCTTGCGGTCGTCACGCAGCCCTTTCAAGGAAAGGGCATCCGCGCTGCCCGCTTTGACCGCCTTGCGGCGCGCCTTGTCCAGCCCTTCCAGGCTGATGCCTTCGTTGCTCCAGCCGTTTTCCTCGCACACCTGGGCGATCGCCTTGATGGTGCCCGAGGCGCCCACCGCCTGGGCCCAGCCGAGCCGGCGGTAGTTGGTCTCAATCGACAGCACTTCCTGGCGGGCGGCGGTCACCGCTTTTTTGAACGCCGCTTCGGTAATCTTGCCTTCGGCGAAGAAGCGCTGCCCGTAACTGACACAACCCATATGCAGGGATTCGGTTTCCGTGGACTCGAAGCGCTCGCCGATGATCAGCTCCGTGGAACCGCCGCCGATATCCACCACCAGCCGTGCGCCGGCGTCGTCGGCGAGGCTGTGCGCCACGCCCAGATAAATCAGCCGGGCCTCCTCGCGGCCCGCCACCACTTCGATGTCGTGGCCCAGGGCCTGCTCGGCACGGGCAATGAACTGGCCGGCGTTGCGCGCCATGCGCAGGGTGTTGGTGCCCACCACGCGCACGTTACCCCGGGGGATGCCCTTAATGCGCTGGGCAAAGCGGCTCAGGCAATCGATCGCCCGGGCCTGGGCGTCTTCGTCGAGACGATTGTCCGGGCCCAGGCCGGCACCCAGCTGCACCTTTTCGGACAGACTTTCCAGAATGCGCACTTCGCCCTGGGCCTGGCGGGCCACCACCATATGAAAACTGTTGGACCCCAAATCGATGGCGGCCAGATGTTCTGGTTGTCGCAAAACCCTCTCCTTGACGGTCCAGCGCCGGCCGTGAAAGGCCCCGAGCGGGCGCCGCGCGGGGGTTTCCCGCCGCTGCACCGCAATCCCGATAGGCGCGCTCTGTCGGCACCATTGTCCGGCGCGCTTGAAATCCGCGCGCCAGACCCCGATATTAACCGACCTGTGACGGCGTCGGCCGCGTGTCGGCGTCATCATCCCGCGAAAGCCTAGCAGGAGATTTCAATGAGCGGCGAGATTATCAACGTGACCGACGCGGATTTCGAGGAGAAAGTCCTGAAAGCCGACGGTCCGGTACTGGTGGACTACTGGGCGCCCTGGTGCGGCCCTTGCAAAATGGTAGCGCCGATCCTGGAAGACTTGTCCGGGGATTACGCTGGCAAGCTGACCATTGCCAAGCTGAACATCGATGAGAACCCGGACACGCCCAAGAAATACGGCGTGCGCGGCATCCCCACACTGACCGTGTTCAAGAACGGCGACGTGGAAGCCACCAAAGTGGGCGCTTTGTCGAAGTCCCAGCTCACCGCGTTCCTGGACAGCACGCTCTGATCCAGCCGGTGATCGTGCCACGGGCCAGCCGGCCCGTGGCCATCCGCCCCACTTTGCGGACAACGTGTCCCGGACTGCGCGTCCCGGACTAGACAGCCCTCCGGCCCGGTGGTACATTCCCGAATCAACGTATTCGCACCCTCTGGCAGGGATCTCTAATTCGTACGTTTCTGAGCGTCCTTTTTCCGAGATAGTCATCATGTCCGGCCCCTGGAATTCAGGCCCCGCCGACGGATGATTTGCAAGGGTTTCACCGTTTATCGCTCCCACTGAATGCGTCAGCCTTAGTCAAGCAGGCCCCGTTCTCCACGATGTCCCCGACCTTGGGAGACCGTGAAACGGCCCCTGCGAATGAAAACGAATCAATAAGAAATTCCGAGGCCTGCCGCCCGGATCCGACCATCGAGAGACACCGATCCAAGGTGTATTCCGTCAATTCATTTCTGGACATCCTGTAAAACACCAATGAATCTTTCCGAACTGAAACAGAAGCCGATCGGCGAACTTCTGGATATTGCCAAGGAACTCGGCCTGGAGAACCTGGCGAGAACCCGCAAACAGGACGTTATCTTCTCCATCCTCAAGCGAGCCGCCAAGAACGGCTCGGATATTTATGGTGATGGGGTGCTGGAAATCCTGCAGGACGGCTTCGGCTTCCTGCGCTCCGCGGAAGGCTCTTACCTGGCCGGCCCGGATGACATTTACGTGTCGCCCAGCCAGATACGTCGCTTCAACCTGCGTACCGGCGACACCATCGCCGGCAAGATCCGGCCCCCCAAGGATGGCGAACGTTACTTCGCCATGCTCAAGGTCAGTGAGATCAACACCGACCGGCCGGAAAACGCCAAAACCAAAATCCTGTTCGAGAACCTGACACCGCTGTTCCCCACCGAGCGGATGATCATGGAAGTCGGCAACGGCTCCACCGAGGACATCACCGCCCGTGTGATCGACCTGGTAGCGCCGATCGGTAAAGGCCAGCGCGGCCTGATCGTAGCCCCGCCGAAAGCCGGTAAAACCATGCTCCTGCAGGGCATCGCCCAGTCCATCGCCCGCAACAACCCCGAAGCCCACATGATCGTGCTGCTGATCGACGAGCGGCCCGAGGAAGTGACCGAAATGTCACGCACGGTACGCGGGGAAGTGGTGGCCTCCACCTTCGACGAGCCGCCGGCCCGCCACGTGCAGGTCGCGGAAATGGTGATCGAGAAAGCCAAGCGGCTGGTGGAACACAAACAGGACGTAGTGATTCTGCTCGATTCCATCACCCGTCTGGCGCGCGCCTACAACACCGTGCAGCCGAGCTCCGGCAAGGTGCTCACCGGTGGTGTCGACGCCCACGCTCTGGAAAAGCCCAAGCGCTTCTTCGGTGCCGCGCGGAACATCGAGGAAGGCGGCAGCCTGACCATCCTCGCCACCGCCCTGGTGGAAACCGGCTCCAAGATGGACGAAGTGATCTACGAGGAGTTCAAGGGCACCGGCAACATGGAACTGCACCTGGACCGCAAAGTGTCCGAGAAACGCGTGTTCCCGGCCATGAACATCAAACGTTCCGGCACCCGCCGTGAAGAGCGTCTGGTGAGCGAGGACGAGCTGCAGAAGATGTGGATTCTGCGCAAGGTGCTGCACCCGATGGACGAAATCGGCGCCATGGAGTTCCTGATCGACCGCATGAAGCAGACCAAAACCAACAGCGAATTCTTCGACTCCATGAAGCGCAAGTAACACCGGCGGTCTTTCCACAAGACCCCGTAACGCAAAACGCCCCGGTGATCGCCGGGGCGTTTTGCGTTCAGGCCTACGATTCAGAACGCGCGCTGCACACTCAAACGCCAGGTGCGCGGCAGAATCGGGTGGTAGTGCAGGTCCTCCACGCCCGCCGCCGGCTCGCCCTGCAAGCGGGACGCGTAGAAGTAATCGATATCGTGGTCACCGGAATCCGCCAGGTTCAACACCTCCACCGCCAGCTCCCAATCACCGCCACGCCAGCCCGCCTTGACGTTCTGAATGGTGGTGCTGGACGATTCCTGATCCGAGAACGAATCCAGCGGACGCGGGCCGAGATGGCGAATGCGGTAGCCGCCGAACCAGTGGCCGCTGTGGTAGTGCGCGCCGGCGCCAATCACCCGATTGGGCGCGCCTTCCACATAATCCCCTTCGCCGGGCTCGTCGTCGCGGTAGCGGGCACGGGTCGCCGCCAGTTCCAGATCCAGGGACAGCCAGTCAGTGGGGTTATAGAACACATTGAATTCGACCCCGCGCCGCAGACTCGGCCGCCCGGCCTCGGTGTTGCCCGCGTCGCCGACGAACAGCAACTCCGAATCCAGCCGCAACTGCCATAACGCCAGCGACATCTCCAGGTTCCGTGCCGGGTAGAAACGCGCGCCCAGCTCCTCGCCACGCGAGCGCACCAGCGGGTCCACTTCGTCCGCCGCCGAGCCGTCCAGCGGGTCCACTTCAATGGTGGTACCGCGAGCGTCGTTGCTGTGGAAGCCGAAACCGCTGGACAGGTAATACTCGGCCTGTTCGCTGGCCAGCCACACCAAGCTGAATTTGGGGCTGACGATGCCGTCATCCGCGTTGCCGGAATTGGCGGACAGATCGACGCCGTTTTCGTTGATGCCGGCGCGGTCGTTCACATCGAAGTAATAGTGGTCATAGCGAAGCCCGGCGGTGGCGCGCCAGCGCTCGGCGAGCCGAAACTCCAGGCTGCCGAACAGCCCGGCGGCGGTTTGCGAGACCTCATCGCGGCGCACGGTGCCGGTGCGCTGCCGCCCGGCGCTGCTGAACAGCCCCACATCGCGGATGTCGTCGTGGCGCAGGCTGAGCCCCCAGCGGCCGGTCACCGGCATGCCGGCCAGACGCAGATCGTTATTGAACGCCACTTCACCGCCGTAGACGCCACGTTCATCCACCTGCTCGAACTCGTCACCGTTGACCGGGTCGTCCAGGAAGTAGGTGAAGTTGGACCACAGATTGAGCCCGTAGTCGATGGCGTAGACGGTGCCCTGATGGCGCGGATTGCTCCAGGAGAGCGACAGGGAATACCGCTCGCTCTCGCCGCCGGCGTCTTCGTCCAGCGACCCCAGCTCATCGATCAGACCGGAGCGCACCGCACGCTGCGGGATCTGATCGGCACTGTTCCATCGGTTGCTGTAGGCCATCACCGTGGTGGTGTAGCGGGTATCGCCCTGGTCCCAGCCATAGCGAAGCAGACCGTTGTACTTCTCCACGTCTTCGCTGATGTCTTCCCAGGGGCCACTGTAAGTCTGACTTTCCAGGGCGTACACCAAGTCGCCCTCACCCACTTCGCTGCCGCCGTAGAACAACGCGCGATAATAATCATCACCGCCAGCGGTGAGCTTCAAGCGCTGCCCCTCGGCGCGGGTACGCGTGCGAATATCGACGCTGCCGGCGCCGGAGAAATCGCCCACGCCGGCGTAATAGGGGCCTTTCCGGTAGTAGACGTCATCGATCATTTCCGGAATCAGGAAATTGATGTCGGTATAGCCCTGGCCGTGCCCGTGGGTGGGCATATTCACCGGCATGCCGTCCACCGAGGTATTGAAATCGGTGCCGTGATCCAGATTGAAGCCACGCAGAAAATACTGGTTCGCCTTGCCACTACCGGAGTGTTGGGTGGCGATCAGCCCGGGCACCGTTTCCATTACCTCCCCGGTTCTGAGAATCGGACGGGTACGCAGTTCGTCACCATCCACCCGGCCCTCAGAGGCCGCCACCGGCGGTGGCTGTCGCTGCCTTTCCCCGGTCACGTTGACCGGCTGCAGCTGATGGCCGCTCACTGGCGAAGACATCGCCCAGAACAACCCCATGACGGCGGCGCCCGCCCCGACCCTGTGACTATGCATCGCTTAGACCCTTGTCTGTTTTTAACATTCTTGGGTCCTGGTTACAGGATGGGACATGAAGATGGCGCGAACCTGGTCGAATACACCCAGGCCTTCCTTGGATACTGGGGGCTGCCCAAATCTACCTTTTCTCGCTAGGAGAAGGTGCCCACTAAAGCAAGGGAACTACATTTCCCTAGCAGGGCCTTGTTATGCACCCTTCAACCTGACGAAGCACACAAGTGTTTCAATCTCTAAATACTCCAACGCAGCGCCGAGTTTCTTGATAAATCTTTCGTCCCTGGAGAATACCATATCGCAGAAACTTGCCATTGCTGCGTGACCGGCATCACTTTGAGCCGCAATGAATCGCCTTTCCTTATGCTGCTTTGAGTCAGGAAAATACCCAACCATATTTAACATATGATAAATGGCATGAACTTTCTCAAATGCGTGCAACGACCTTTCTGGCTGGGCCGGCGCCTTTGCGAAAGACAAGAATTCTTCGAGAGACACGCTCGAAAGTTTTCTCTCTTTTGTTTGGACCAACTCCCATATTTTCTTTACAACATTAGGGGGCTCTATGTTATTTAGTTCGGCAGGCCCAAGCTCTATGCCTTTTCGAAAATCGTTTACTCCAGACCACTCCAGCCCGTCGCCGATGTCCCGCTGCATTCTTTCTTCAATTTCGCCCATAGCAGATTCAAACTGCCTAAGCATTTCTTGCCTTTTACTGTCGATGACCTCGCGTATGCCTGGAAATTCTTTCTCTGCATCTTTGGTATGGGAATCCATTTCACCAAGCAAAGCCTCGAATGCCAACCTCTGCTCATCGTATATTGATGAAAAACTTTCACCTGGGCGACCACCAAAAAACTTATGAAGCCACTTGTTTCCCGAAGATATTATGTCCTCCGCACTAGATTTATTATTTATGTACTCTCTATAGATATGATCAGGATCTGAGCCATTTACAGTGGCGCCCCCTCTAATCAAGAAGCTGCCTTCTTCAGTTTTTAGTCTAATATGGTAGGCTTTTAGACGTTTAAGAACGCCAATAAAATTAACATCATATTCTCCAGACCTAGAAATCTCTTTTAAGGTCTCATCAGAATAAACAACATGGAATCTAGAAGCTATTTCCTCCATAAATTCAAAAACTTCACCTTTAACAAAAAGATCAAGGACATTCTGATCCAGATATGCCAATGGCTTTTCAATTTCCAATTTATCAGTCAATGCCTGCCACCTGCATAACGCTAAGGTAACCGACGCCGGAGCGCCAGCGAAGGAAACCAAAGATGGCACACTTTTGGCGTCCGGTTGACCGCCTTGTTAAACGGTAGGCTTTGCTCCGATGTCGCCGTCTTTGAATTCACCCTTAACCTTTCCCATTCAGCCTTAAGCATCTCTTGAGTAGCAGACGCGAGGTCATTAAGGCCTTGAAAAAGCTCTTCGCGCTTATGGTCACTGGTCAAATCTGGTATCTTCTTGACCAGACCGGTAACCCTTTGATCAGGTTCATCGTCTGGAATCAGCCTGAGCCTGATCACATAACGCAATTGATCTATCTCTCGAAAAATTTCATTTTCCGCATCGGTATTTTCTAGCTCACACCGTATCCAGTGATGTGTAAGCCAGATAAATCTAGCTACATCCTGTCGAATCTGTTCTAGCCATAGTACCCGCTGCGAGGTGACTTTATTGATAAATACTCGCCTTCCGAAATGATTGGTAATTTTGGATTAAATTTCAAATACCAATAATGAACGTCAAAAAATGCCTGTCGCACATATATAGCCCTTAGGTTCCATAGGCCATCCCTTTAACGACCATACTGTTCGGTGCAAACAAGGCGCAGCGTAGTTTGCATCTGAACCAGCGGCTTGTTATACGTTAAGTTGGACGTTTCTTTCTTCTTATTTCATTCAGCATCATGGTGTATTGCTCTTCGTGAGCTATCTTATTTTCTTCAAGAGCACCTACCGCATCATCAAAAATAGATGAAAAATGTTCTTTTGATGAAATTAACGCATCCATAATTTCAGTAAATTTAGTAACAATGTTTTTTGCGGCCATGACGTCTTTTTTAGATAGGGTCCAAATCTTAGTTGTAACCTCATGGTTTTTGTCGTCGCCATCGGAATTGAATGCAACAGCCCATTGACCGTGAGCTAATTTATTACGAATTTCAATTATTGCTCTGATTTCGTTGTCAATCATAGACTTCAGGTAGTTATACCGATTGAAGTTTGTGTGTTTTAAGTTAACCAGGTTAAGTGCTCTGCGCTTTCCTCTAAGGAAATTTCGTCTAAAGCAAAAATCAATAAAATGGTGCCAGCGATCATGCACTGTAGATTTTTCAATAATGTAATTAACGCTCACTATCTTTATTTGTGCCCCATGAAAATACAGCAAATATGATAGCGTTGATTCAAGATAGGCGGCATATAGAATCATCATCATTCTGATATTCGCATTCTCAAGTTCTTTTTTATTCTCTTTAATCGCCTGGTTAAGGCTTCTATTAAGCTGAGTAATCGCTTTTCTTATTTTTGTTCTATTTTTTGCGTGAGCCTTAGCAATATCATACCTATTCAAGTACGTGGCCTCCTTTTTTTGTATAACGCCCGTATTTGCAGCTGGTTTGAAGCGCAGCGGAAAAGCAGGCCGGCAACATGCTCTTGTTAGGAGTCAATTTTACGAAACTCCTTTTCACCAGATTTAACTACACCTTCTTCGCTAGATATGTAAGCATTAGACCCTTTCATCCGTAAACCACTACGACTGAAAACTTTGAATAGCATTGTTCCTGCATCTAAGTGATCTTTAGCAAGGGGCCAACAAGTTAGTGTTACGTAAGAATCACGTATTTCACCTTCGACTTTATATGTGGTAGTTGAATCAACTTCCTTTAGAAATATGTGTGAGTATATACCTGTTATTTTGTTGGCATTTTGTTTTAGGTTTAATGCCGCTCTGACAGGACAATCCTCTTCGCCCTCCATCACGTCAGTCCACTGGCCATCAACACGAATCCCTTTGTATATCTTATCTAAATACCAAGGGATTAATACTTCGAGCAAAATCCATCTTGAGAACAGGAATATGAAAGTTGCTACAAGGCTACTTGAGATTCCAATTATCAGTGGTGTGACTTCTTCCATACGATCTCTCTTTGACTCCCAACAAGTAATAGGACGCCGGCTCGAATATCCAATAAACGCGCCAGCGCCCTATCCCGCCTTCTGGTTTTTATGTAAAACCGAATAAACCAGACATTTCATAAAGTTACAAATCTATGGCGAAGCGTTCGTTCCCGTTCGCGTGACCTCTTTGTTCGCCGGTATCAATCATACTGTCCATGCGGGCAGCGCCGGGGACGACGGGGCGGCTGCTATACTGCCGCCACCTTGCAGCCGGCGAGATTGGATTGATGAAATACCGCGACCTGCGCGACTTTATTCAGCAACTGGAGAATCTGGGCGAACTGAAGCGGGTGACCCGCGAGGTGGACCCGCGCCTGGAGATGACGGAGATCTGCGACCGCACGCTGAAGGCGGGCGGTCCGGCGATTTTGTTCGAGAACCCCAAGGGGTCGTCGATCCCGGTGCTGGGGAATCTGTTTGGTACCCCGCGACGGGTCGCTCTGGGCATGGGCCGGGAGTCCCTGGACGAATTGCGAGAGCTGGGCGAGCTGCTCGCCTTCCTGAAGGAGCCGGAGCCGCCGAAAGGGTTCCGCGACGCCTGGGAGAAGCTGCCGATTTTCCGCAAGGTGCTGAGCATGAACCCCAAGGTGAGCGGCTCGGGCCCCTGCCAGGAACACGTCATCGAAGGCGAGGATGTGGACCTCACCCAACTGCCGATCCAGACCTGCTGGCCCGGCGACGCCGGCCCGCTGGTCACCTGGCCGCTGGTGATCACCCGTGGGCCCAATAAGGAACGCCAGAACCTGGGCATCTACCGCCAGCAGTTGATCGGCCGCAACAAGCTGATCATGCGCTGGCTCAGCCATCGCGGCGGCGCCCTGGATTTCCAGGAATGGCAGGAAGCCCACCCCGGCGAACCGTTCCCGGTGGCGGTGGCGCTGGGCGCCGACCCGGCCACCATTCTCGGCGCGGTGACGCCGGTGCCGGACACGCTCAGCGAGTACGGCTTCGCCGGCCTGCTGCGCGGCTCGCGCACGGAACTGGTGAAATGCCTGGGCTCGGACCTGCAGGTCCCATCCAGCGCCGAGTTCGTGCTGGAAGGCCATCTGCACCCCGGCGAGTACGCCGACGAAGGGCCGTTCGGCGATCACACCGGTTACTACAACGAAGTGGAGCGCTTCCCGGTGTTCACCGTGGAGCGCATCACCCACCGCCGCGACCCGATCTACCACAGCACCTACACCGGGCGCCCGCCGGACGAGCCGGCGGTGCTGGGCGTGGCGATGAACGAAATTTTCGTGCCGATCCTGAAAAAGCAATTTCCGGAGATCGTCGATTTCTATCTGCCGCCGGAGGGCTGCTCCTACCGGATGGCGGTGGTGACCATGAAGAAGCAGTACCCGGGCCACGCCAAGCGCGTGATGATGGGGGTGTGGTCGTTCCTGCGCCAGTTTATGTACACCAAGTTCGTGATCGTCTGCGACGACGACGTCAACGCCCGCGACTGGAAAGACGTGATCTGGGCGATCACCACCCGCATGGACCCGGCCCGGGACACCGTGCTGGTGGAGAACACCCCCATCGACTATCTGGACTTCGCCTCGCCGGTGGCCGGGCTGGGCTCGAAGATGGGTCTGGACGCGACCAGTAAATGGCCCGGCGAAACAACGCGGGAATGGGGCCGCGCCATTAGCATGGACGACGATGTGAAACAGCGGGTCGATGAAATGTGGAGCGAGCTCGGCCTGGATTGAACGCCAGTAACCCGTTAAGGAGACCTCATGCCCTGGAACCCGTCCGAGATTCCCGATCAAAGCGGCCGTGTCGCCGTTATCACCGGCGCCAACAGCGGCATCGGTTTCAAAGCCGCCCGCCATCTGGCGGAAAAAGGCGCCACCGTGATCATGGCGTGCCGCAACCTGGAAAAAGCCCGTGCCGCCCGGGCCAGGCTGCCCGCCGACGCCAACGTGCGCATCGTGGAACTGGACCTGGGCAGCCAGGCCAGCGTCAAGAAAGCCGCCGAGGAGATCCTGGCCGAACACCCGCGCCTGGACCTGTTACTGAACAACGCTGGCATCATGTGGCTGGAAGAAGGCCGCACCGAAGACGGCTTCGAGCGCCAGTTCGGCATCAATCATCTTGGCCATTTCACGCTCACCGCCCTGCTGCTGCCGGCACTGCGCGATGTACCCGGCTCGCGGATCGTGACCGTCAGCAGCATCGCCCACCGGGCCGGCCGCATCCACTTCGACAATATCCACCTGGAAGGCCAGTACGGCCGCCAGAGGGCTTACGCCCAGGCCAAGCTGGCGAACCTGATGTTCGCGGTGGAACTGGACCGGCGCCTGCAAAGCAGCGGGGCGCAGACCCGCTCGCTGGCCTGCCACCCCGGCATCGCCAGCACCAACCTGGCCGGCCCGGGCATCGCCGAGGAAACACCGCTGGGCATCGGGCGCGTGGTGCGCTGGCTTTGGCCGCTGATGACCCAGAGCGCGGAAAAAGGCGCCTGGCCCACCCTGTACGCCGCCACCGACGAACACGTCCAAGGTGGCCACTATTACGGCCCCGCCTACCTGAAAGAAGCCATTGGCCCGCCACGGGAAGCTCGCCCGCGCCGCTACGCCATGGATCCGGAAAAAGGGCAGCGTCTTTGGGCGCTATCGGAGAGCCTCACCGGGCAACATTTTCCGTGAATTGACGGGCCGGCCACAGGGATTGCATTAAGCTGTTGCACTTTAATGGTACGGTAGTACCATAACC
>JBELJS010000080.1:0-10419 GCA_042090255.1 Alcanivorax sp.
TTTCTTCCAGCCGCTGCCCGCGGACAACGACGCTTGCCTGCGCGCGGCAATCGACGGCGACACCGGGCTGCGGCGGCTGATGGCCAACGCCCGCCCGTCGATGCCGGCCCGCCGCCAGGGCGGCTACGCGGCCTCGGTGCGCAGCCTGTACGGCAACGGCTTCGCGCTGCTCGGCAACGCCGGCGAATTCCTGGACCCGGTGTTTTCCTCCGGTGTCACCATCGCACTGCGCTCCGCCAGCCTGGCCGCCGCCGTCCTCGACCGGCAATTGAGCGGCGAGCCGGTGGACTGGCAGGCGGACTTCGCGGAACCGCTGCAACAGGGCGTCGACACCTTCCGCAGCTACGTCACCGGCTGGTACGACGGCCGCTTTCAGAACGTCATCTTCCACCGCGATCCGCCGGAAGACATCAAACGCATGGTTTGTTCGATCCTGGCCGGCTACGCCTGGGACCGGAACAACCCTTTTGTGAAGCACCACGAACGGCGCCTCAACGCCTTGGCGGAACTATGCGCGCAACACGTCTGACCGCCCTGGCGCTGCTGCTGGCCAGCGGTCTCGGTCTAAGCGGTTGCCAATCCTGGTGGGCCACGGCGGAGCGCCCCTTGGCAGCGCCGCTGGACAGCAGCCGGCAGCTTGAACACCGCCTGCGCATCGAGCGGGGCGAGCAGGTGCAAAACCTGCACGCCGTCCTCCGCACCCTGCCCGGCGAAACCCGGGTGGTGGCGCTCACCGAAACCGGCGTGCCGGTTCTGCAACTGCGCCAGACCGCCGACGATCTCACGGTCACCCGTTCGCCGCTGTTGCCCCGGCAAGTGCCGGCGCGGCTTATCCTGGCGGACATCCAGCTGGTATTCTGGCCGCTTGAATCGTTACGGGCAGCCTTGCCCGCGCCCTGGCGCCTGGAACAGGAAGAACAGGGCCGCGCCCTTTATAATGGTGCGCGGCTGGAGGCCCGGGTGCGCTACCAAAATCGTGACGGCTGGCAGGGCCCCGCCACCCTGGACAATATTCACCACGGCTATCGCCTGACAATAACCCCGCTGCAACCCCAAGGCGCGCAATGAATTCCGTTTATCTCAACCAACTCGGCATCCTGTGCCCGCTGGGCAACGACCCGGAGACGGTCTACCGGCGCCTGGTGAGCGGCGACCGCTCGGGCCTTGTTGTCAGTGATCATTGCCACCCCGGTCATGCCAGCCCGCTCGGGCGCGTGCACGCCGAACTGCCGGCGCTGCCGGCGTCGATGGCGGAATACCAGTGCCGCAACAATCAGCTGTTGCTGGCGGCCTTTGAACAGTTAAGGCCGTCATTCGAGCACCTTTCCCGGGGTCTGGACCGCGCCCGCATCGGCGTGGTGCTGGGCACCAGCACCGCCGGCATCGACCAGGGCGAACGGGCCCTGCAGCAGTGGCACGCCGGGCAGCCGGCGCCGGACGGCTATCATTACCACCAGCAGCAGTTGGGCGCGGGCGCGGATTTTCTTGCCCGCCACCTGAAGCTGGACGGCCCGTCACTGACGCTGTCCACCGCCTGCTCTTCCAGCGGCCGGGCGCTGGCCAGTGCCCGCGCCTTGATTCGCAATGACCTCTGCGACCTGGTGATCGCCGGCGGCGCCGACAGCCTTTGCAGCCTGACGGTACAGGGGTTTCACAGCCTCGGCGCGGTCAGCAGCCAGCCCTGCAACCCGTTCAGCGTCCACCGCGACGGTATCAACATCGGTGAGGGCGCGGCGCTGTTTTTGCTCTCCCGCGAGCCCGGCCCGGTGACATTGAGCGGTGTCGGCGCCAGTTCCGACGCCCACCATATTTCCGGCCCCGATCCCCAGGGCGACGGCGCCGTGACCGCCATGCAGGCGGCGCTGGACGACGCCGGCGCGGCGGCGCAGCAGGTCGATTATCTGAACCTGCACGGTACCGCCACAGCGCAAAACGACATCATGGAAGCCCGTGCGGTAAACCGGGTGTTCCAACAGCCGCCGCCCAGCAGCGCCACCAAGGCGCTCACCGGCCATTGCCTGGGCGCGGCCGGCGCTCTGGAAGCGGCCTTTTGCTGGCTGTTGCTCAACCACCCACAAGGCCCGTTACCGCCACACCGCTTCGACGGCAACTACGACCCGGCCCTGCCGGCGTTGGATCTGGTGGGCGACGACCGGCGCCCCGGCATCTTGCGGCGCTGTCTGAGCAATTCCTTCGCGTTCGGCGGCAACAATTTGTCCCTGCTGCTGGAGGCCGGATGACTGACCCACGCTTCCCGCCAGTGGAGACCCTGGTGCCACACAGCGGCGACCTGGTGCTGCTTGACCGCATCCTGACGGCGGACCAGAACAGCCTCAGCGCGGCGCTCACGGTGCGCGCCGACGGCCTCTACAACCACGGCGATCGGGTGCCCGCCTGGGTGGGCATGGAATACATGGCTCAGGCGATCGCCGCCTTCGCCGGCTGGCACGCCCATTTGGAACAACGCCCGGTGCAACTCGGCTTTCTGCTCGGCAGCCGCCGCTTCACGTACGCCTGCCCAGACTTCACCGTGGGCGCCTCGCTGGTTGTCATGGCGCGCAGGCTACTGCAGGACAACGGCGGCATGGGCGTGTTCGAATGCGCCCTGGAAGATCACCAAGGGCGCCGCTGCGCCGAGGCCCGGCTGAACGTTTTCCAACCCCAAGACAGCGACCAATATTTGCGAGACATTCATGACTGACACAACCGTGCCCAGCGTCCTGGTCACCGGCGCCAGCCGCGGTATCGGCCGCGCCATCGCCCTGACCCTGGCGGAGCGGGGCTTCGACCTGGTGGTTCACTATCGCCAAAGCGGTGAGGAGGCCGAACGGGTGGCCGACGAGATCCGCGCGCACGGCCGCCAATGCCGCACTCTGGCGTTCGACATCGGCGACCGGGAGGCAGCCCGTGCCGCCCTGGAACAGGACGTAGAACAACACGGCGCCTATTACGGTGTGGTCTGCAATGCCGGGCTGAGCGCCGACAACGCCTTCCCCGCCCTTACCGGCGAGGACTGGGACCGGGTGGTGCACACCAACCTGGACGGCTTCTACAACGTCTTGCACCCTTTGGTGATGCCCATGGTCCGGCGCCGGGCGCCGGGCCGCATCGTGGTGCTGTCCTCGGTATCCGGGTTGATCGGCAACCGTGGCCAGGTGAACTACAGTGCCGCCAAAGCCGGGCTGATCGGCGCCAGCAAAGCGCTGGCGCTGGAGCTGGGCAAGCGTCAGATCACGGTCAACTGCGTGGCCCCGGGGCTAATCGAAACGGACATGACCGATGAACTGCCCCTGGAGGAAATCAAAAAGATGATCCCCGCCCGCCGCGTAGGACGGCCCCGGGAAGTGGCCGCCACGGTGGCCTTCCTGATGTCCGAGGACGCCGGCTACATCACCCGCCAGGTGATTGCCGTCAACGGCGGCCTTTGCTGACCAATAACAACAAAAAGGGGACGCTCATGCAGAGAGTAGTGGTCACGGGGATGGCCGGTATTTCGCCGCTGGGTAACGACTGGCCGACCATCCTCGGCAACCTGCGCGCCGGCCGCACCGGCATCCGGCAGATGCCCGACTGGGTGAACTACGAAGGCCTGGACACACAACTGGGCGCACCGGCCATGTTTCATCCGCCGGCCCATTTCAACCGCAAGAAAACCCGCTCCATGGGTCGGGTGGCGCAAATGGCCACCCACGTGGCCGAACAAGCCCTGGAGCAGGCCGGCCTGCTCGGCGAGCCGGTGCTGACCGGCGGTCGCACCGGCGTCGCCTACGGCAGCTCGGCGGGCAGCACCGCGGCGGTAGCGGATTTCGGCGGCATGTTGATCCACCGCTCTACCCTGGGGCTGAACGCCAACTCGTATCTGAAGATGATGTCGCACACCACGGCGGTGAATATCGGCGTGTATTTCGGCCTGCAGGGCCGCGTGCACACCACGTCCAGTGCTTGCACCTCGGGCAGCCAGGGGATCGGTTACGCCTGGGAGGCCATTCGTTTCGGCCTGCAGGATGTGATGCTGGCTGGCGGCGCCGAGGAGCTTTGCCCGACCCAGGCGGCGGTGTTCGATACCCTGTTCGCCGCCAGCCAGGACAACGACCATCCGTCCCGTACGCCGCGCCCTTTCGACCGCGACCGGGACGGTCTGGTGGTGGGCGAAGGCGCCGGCGCACTCGTGCTTGAGTCGCTGGAGCATGCGCAAGCGCGCGGCGCGCCTATCATCGCGGAGATCGTCGGTTATGGCACCAACAGCGACGGTCGCCATGTCACCCAGCCCAACCAGACGACCATGGCCACGGCCATGCGGCTGGCGCTGGACAGCGCCGGGCTGAACGCGGATTGCATCGGTTATGTGAGCGCCCACGGTACCGCCACCACCCGCGGTGACGTGGCGGAAAGCCGCGCGACCGAGGCGGTGCTGGGCGGCGCCGTGCCGATCAGTTCGTTGAAAAGCTACACCGGCCACACGCTGGGCGCCTGCGGTGCACTGGAGGCCTGGCTGACGATCGAAATGATGCGCCAGGGCTGGTTCCACCCCAACGCTAATCTGGACAACGTGGACCCGGAATGCGGCGTGCTGGATTACATTACCGGGGCCGGTCGTGAACTGGACTGCGAATTCACGATGAGCAACAACTTCGCGTTCGGCGGCATCAACACCTCGCTGATCTTCCGCCGCGGGCCCCGTTGAGCCGCTACAGATCGTAGGCCTGGCGCAACAGTGCCTGCTGGATGGAACCATGAATCAAACCGTGTGGCTTTCGTCAAAACCCGGAACCGGTCATACTTTTTCGATGCCCCACCCCTCGCTTCGTCCGCCACGCGTCGCGGCCCTCGTCCTGATGTTCGCCGCCCTGTTTTCGGGTGGTTGTCAGCTATGGAGCGAGCCGGTGCGGGGGCCCCGGCCGCCGGCGGCGACGTTCGGTGAGCACCGGCATATCGAGCGTGACCTGGAGATTCGCGTCGGCGAGCACATCCACATCGCTCGCGCCGTCCTGGCACTGACCCCGGACGCCACCCGTATCACGATCACCGATCAACGCGACCGGCTTATGGTGGAGATGCGCTACGGCCAGGGGCGACTGAACGTCAAACGCACACCGTATTTGCCAGCGGAAGTATCAGCGGACGATCTGATCGCCGACCTGCAGCTGGCGCTATGGCCGCTGGAGAGGCTGCGCGCCGGGCTCACGCCGGGCTGGACCCTGGCCGCCGACGACGAGGGGCGGATACTGCGCTTCAACGGCGCCACCGAGGCGCGGGTGGACTACCAGAGCGACGAGCCGTCCAGCCGGCCGCTGCCGGTGTATAACGCCCGCCACGATTACCTGCTGATTCTCAGCCCCGCCGACCCAGGCGCCTGACCGCCGTCACCAGCGCTTCGGCGATGGCCGGCTCGGCGCTGCTGTGCCCCGCCGCCGGCACCCAGGTGAGCCGGCTGTCGGGCAGCGCCTGATGCAACAGCCAGGCCTGCTCCGGCGGGCACACCATGTCATAGCGGCCGTGCACGATTTCCACCGGGCAGTTGAGCGTGCCGGCGCGGGGCAGAATCGGGCACGCCAGGAAACCGCCGTTGACGAAGTAATGGGTTTCCAGCTGCGCCATGGCGCGGGCGTTGTGGTCGACGTTGATCTCCGGCGGCGGATTCAGGCTCGACAGACGCGCCTCCCACAGGGTCCATTCCCGGGCCAGACGTTCGCCATCCGGGCCTGGCAGGGCGCGGTGGTAGCGGGTGACCAGGTCGCCCTCGCCGGGCGGCAGCGCTTCTAGCAGGCGCGCCCACAGGTCCGGGTAAAAACGCGCCGCGCCCCGGTCGGTGTAGAGCCAGTCGATGTCCTGTTGCCGGCACAGGAAAACACCACGCAGCACCAAGGACGCCACTCTCGAGGGGAAATCCAGCGCGTAGGCCAACGCCAGCGTGACGCCCCAGGAACCGCCTAGCACCACTTGCCAGCGGGGAATCATCAGGTGCTCACGAATGCGCTCCAGGTCGGCGACCAGATCAGGCAAAGTGTTATGCTCGGTGCTGGCGTAGGGGCGGCTGCGCCCGGCGCCGCGCTGATCGAACACGACGATACGGTAACGCCGGGGGTCGAACAGCCGCCGCAGCAACGGCGAGCTGCCGCCACCAGGGCCGCCGTGCAGAGCCACCACCGGCTCACCGTCCGGGTTGCCGCTTTGCTCCACGTACAAGAGATGGTCGTCACCCACATCCAGATACTGGCGATGATAGGGCTCGATTGGGGGAAATAATGACATGCGTGAAATCCGCCGCTGGGCTCGGCTGACAGCATACTGTCTGCTGGTGGCCCTGCAACCGCTGCTGATGGGCTGTGAGACACCGCCACCGGAAGCGGCCCTGCGCGAGGCCATAGCGGAGCTGGAAAGCGGCCTGGAAGGCGGCGATGTCGGCGCGGTGATGGACCGGCTGGCGGCGGATTTCCGCTACCGGGATCTGGACCGCAAAGCCGCCGGTCGCCATCTGGTGGGCGTGTTCCTGCGCTACCCGAAGCGCCAGGTCAGTTTTCTCAATGTGGATGTGGCGCTTGATTCGGTGACCTTGCGCGACGCGGAGGTCACGTTTAACGCTCTGGTGTGGGGCGGTCGCGCCACGCTGCCGGAGGATGGGGACAGTGTGCGGGTGTGGAGTCGCTGGCGCGAAGACGGTGGTGATTGGGTGTTGGTGGATCTGGAGGCGCGGGGTTTGAGGGAATAGACGGGCCTCTGGGATCCAGCCGGCCGGCTTTGCCGGCCTTTCGCGGGCTTGGCCCGCTCCCACAGCGCCCGCCCTCCAGGGCCGTTACCATCCGGGCGGTTAGTCGTCGCCGCTGAACTCCGCTTCCATGTCCAGTTCCTTGATCTTTCGGGTGAGGGTGTTGCGGCCCCAGCCGAGCAGCCCGGCCGCGTCCCGTTTGCGGCCGCCGGTGTGCTGCAGGGCCACTTCGATCATGGTGCGCTCGAACTCCGGCACGGCCTGCTCCAGGATTCCCCGGTCGCCACGGGCCAAGGCCCGGTCGGCCCAATGGCGCAGTGATTTCAGCCAGTCGCCGC
Organism: Alcanivorax sp.; assembly: GCA_042090255.1. Lineage (GTDB taxonomy): Bacteria > Pseudomonadota > Gammaproteobacteria > Pseudomonadales > Alcanivoracaceae > Alloalcanivorax. Next base: position 7,045 of record JBELJS010000080.1, read on the forward strand.
CGGTTTCGGTGGGTTTGCTGCCGGTTTGACGCAGCTCCGGGGGCAGATCGTCGACCAGCACTTCCCGGCCGGAGGCCATCACCGTCAACCAGCGGCAGGTGTTTTCCAGCTGCCGCACGTTGCCCGGCCAGGGCATGGCGGCCAGATACTTTTCGGTGTCCTTGTGCAGCACCTTGGGGTCGACACCCAGCTCCTGGGCGGCGTGCTGGAGAAAATAGCCGGCCAGGGCGGGAATGTCCTCGCGGCGCTCGGCGAGACGCGGAATGTGGATGCGAATCACGTTCAGGCGGTGGAACAGATCCTCCCGGAAGTCGCCGTCGCGGACCAGCTTTTCCAGATCCTGGTGGGTGGCGGCGATGATGCGCACGTCCACGTGAATCGGCGTGGTGCCACCGACACGGTAGAACTCGTTCTCTTGCAACACGCGCAGCAGCCGGGTCTGCGCCTCCAGCGGCATATCACCGATTTCGTCGAGAAACAGGGTGCCGCCGTTGGATTGCTCGAAACGCCCGACCCGCTGGCTGTTGGCGCCGGTAAAGGCGCCCTTCTCATGGCCGAACAGCTCCGACTCGATCAAGTCCTTGGGGATCGCCGCCATATTCAGCGCCACGAAGTTTTTCTCGCGGCGCATGGAGTGGCGGTGCAGCGCCCTGGCCACCAGTTCCTTACCGGTGCCCGACTGACCGTTGATCAGCACCGTCACATTGGAGTGGCTGAGCCGGCCGATAGCGCGGAAGACCTCCTGCATGGCGGGCGCTTCGCCGATGATCTCGGTGGGCGTCTCCGGCGCCGGCGCCACGAACTCCTCGTCGTTTTCCTTACGATGCTTGATCGCCCGTTTGACCAGCGCCACCGCCTCGTCCACGTCGAAGGGCTTGGGCAGGTATTCGAACGCCCCGCCCTGGTAGGACGCCACCGCCGAATCCAGGTCGGAATGAGCGGTCATGATGATGACCGGCAGATTGGGGTTCTTTCGCTGCAGAATCTTAAGCATGCGCAGGCCGTCCGTGCCCGGCATGCGCACATCGGAAATCAGCACGTCGGGTTCGATGCCGCCCTCGTCGAGCCGGTTGAGGGCCTCGTCGGCGTCCTCGAAACACACCGGCTGGTAGCCTTCCTGGCCGAGGGCTTTCTCCAGCACCCAGCGAATGGAGCGGTCGTCGTCGATCACCCAAATGGTTGCGGTCATGATCCTTTGCTCTCCGTTGTGTCCACCGGTTCCATGGGCAACAGCAGGCTGAAGCAGGTGCGCCCGGGCTCGCTGTCGCACTCGATCAGACCCTGGTGCTGACTGATGATCGACTGTGCAATGGACAGCCCCAGCCCCGAGCCGTTGGCCCGGCCGCTGACCATGGGGTAAAAAATCGTTTCTTGGAGCGCCTGGGAAATCCCCGGGCCGTTGTCTTCAATATCCACCCGCAGCACCAGCCGGTGGCGCTGTGCGCCGATGGTGAATTGGCGCAGCGCGCGGGTACGCATCACCACGCGGGCGTCTTCGGTGCCGGCTTCCAGCAACGCCTGCATGGCGTTACGCATCAGATTCAGCAACACCTGAATCAGCTGGTCCCGGTCGGCGATCACCTCCGGCAAACTGACGTCGTAATCGCGGCGCAGCAACACCCCTTCCGGGTACTCCGCCAGCAACAGCTGGCGCACATGCTCCAGGCATTCGTGAATATTGACCGGCGCGAACGCCGGCGGCTTACGCGGGCCCAGCATCCGGTCGGCCACCGAGCGCAGGCGATCCGCCTCGTCGATGATCACCCGGGTGTACTCCGCCAGTTCCGGATCCGGCAGTGCGCGCTCCAGAAGCTGGGCGGCGCCACGAATGCCGCCCAGCGGATTCTTGATCTCGTGGGCGACGCCACGCACCAGGGCGCGAGTGGCCTGGTGGGCATGCATCAGCCCCTCTTCCCGGGTGATGCGTAACAGCCTGTCCAGCGACTGCATTTCCACCAGCAGCGCCATGCTCTGCCCGCGCTCGTGGATCGGGCTGACGCTGTAATCGACCATCGCCTGCTGCCCCGGCGCCACATTGAGCCGGGCCTCGCGGCGCGTGAACGGGTGCCCCTCGTCCATGCACTGTTGCAGGGCACCCCGCGCGTCCGCGTCGTCGAAAAAATACTCCGGCAACCGCTGCCCGAGCATGCGTGACGCACTGGTGGCCAGCAGCATTTCCGCGGCTGGGTTGAGGTAGCGCACGCGCAGGTCACTGTCGAGCATCATTACCGCGGTACGGAGATGATCCAGCAGCCGTTTTTGCAGCACCGTGTCTGTCGTCATAGTTCGGGCCATAACAGGGCATAAGCAATTATCAGGCCACCCGTAATAGCGCTCTCACCGGGCAGCGGGTGGGCGGGGCGGCATCCGTCACGGTGCAGTCTAGGAGGTATGGCGGGGCAATGCACTATTTTGGTGCATTCAGGCGGGGCAGGCTCTCAATCTTTGGCGGGTGCGGCAACACGTTCGGCGGCGCCACCCATGGAAGCCGCGCCGCCGCGGTTGGCACCGCCGCCCACTTCAGCGCGGCCACCGGTGTCGGCGGCGCTGCCGCGTTCGGCCCGGCTCCCATAGGTGGGAAAGGCGGAACCCTTGCCACCCTCTTTGTTGCCGTCGCCATTGGCCGTGCCGGCGGTGGTCCGCATCACATAGAACACCAACGGCCGGGACTCGATCAGCACGGCGCCGTCGTTGTCACGGACCTGGGCGACCAGGGTGTGCTCACCGGGATTGGGGAAATCCATGACGCTGCCTTCAAGCGGCGTCCCGTTATCGAGAATCACCAGTCGGTGCCCGCCCTTCAACGCCGGCGACAGCGACACCTGCACCTGGATCGGGTTGTCCTGAGGGATACGCAGATTGGCGCCGGCGTCGGGGGCCGTGATCGACACCGACTCGTAGCCGGCGTCCGGCAGCGGCGGCGGCTCCGGCGGCGCGTCGCCACGGGGTTCGGCGCGCCGCTCCGGCGGCGGGCTGTCCATGGTGTTGGTGGGCCCTACCTTGACCTCCTCGGCGCGCTTCTTGTCCGGCGGATTATCGGTGAACACCACGTTGCCGTTGGCGTCCAGGGTCCGGTAAATGCCTTTCGAGCCGCTGTCCGGCCGGTCGGTAATCTGCGCGACGGCCAGTATCGGCACGGCAAGCAGCAGTAGTGGCCACCAGGTTTTCATCGGGCTCATCCTTGTTGGGCGTTGCCTTGATTCTGACGCCGGGGCCCCGACAAAAAAAGGGGCTTCATCGCACTTTAGCGGGAAGGTCTCTCCAGCCGGGGTCGCGGGTCTGTGTTATTACCATCCGGGAACGGCGTGAAAACCTCCCAGGAGACACCCAGTCGAACCTCCAGTTATACACGGTGCCCGCAGGGCCAAACACAGA
>JBELJS010000032.1:0-17045 GCA_042090255.1 Alcanivorax sp.
GACCCGGACGTGATCGCCGGCCAGGGCACCGTGGGCATGGAGATCCTGCGCCAGCAGAGCCGCGACCTGGACGCCATCTTTATCCCGGTGGGTGGCGGCGGCCTGGCGGCGGGCATCGCCGCCTACGTGAAATACGTGCGTCCCGAGGTGAAGATCATCGCCGTGGAGCCGGAAGACGCCGCCTGCCTGCAGGCGGCCATGCTGCGCAAGCGCCGGGTGACGCTCTCCGAAGTGGGCCTGTTCGCCGACGGCGTGGCGGTACGCCAGATCGGCAAGGAAACCTTCCGCATTCTGCGCGACCACGTGGACGAGGTGATCACCGCCACCACCGACGAAATCTGCGCCGCCATCAAGGACTCCTTCGAGGACACCCGCGCCATCTGCGAGCCCGCCGGCGCGCTGGCCCTGGCCGGCCTCAAGAACTGGGTGCACAAGCACGGCGCCGAGAACAAGACGCTGGTGGCGATCCAGAGCGGCGCCAACGTGAACTTCGACCGCCTGCGCCACATCTCCGAGCGCGCCGAGCTGGGCGAGCAGCGCGAGGCCATCCTGGCGGTCACCATCCCGGAGAAGCCCGGCGCCTTCCGGGCGTTCTGCCAGGCCCTGGGCCGGCGCAGCATCACCGAATTCAACTACCGCTACTCCAGCGAGCACGAGGCCAACATCTTCGTCGGCGTGCAGATCCGCCCCGGTGGCACGGACCTTGCTCCGCTTATCGGGGAGTTGCGTGACGCCGGCTACCCGGTGGTCGACATGACCGGCAACGAGATGGCCAAGCTGCATATCCGCCATATGGTGGGCGGCCACACCTCGCGGCAGGACCTGGACGAAATGCTGTTCCGAGTGGAATTCCCCGAGCGCCCCGGCGCCCTGGTCAAATTCCTGATGTCGCTGGGCCAGAAATGGAACATCAGCGTGTTCCATTACCGCAACCACGGGGCCGCCTACGGGCGGGTGCTGGTGGGCTTCCAGGTGCCGTTCGGCGACCGGGGCAACCTGCGCAAGGACCTGAAGAAAGTGCCGTACCCGATGGTGGAAGAGAGCGACAATCCGGCCTACCGGCTGTTTCTGAACTAAAACGGGGCAGGCCGGTCCTATCGAATCAGGCCTTCACTGCGAACAACGCCTTATGCGTTAATGTGCGGTGAAGGCCCCGTGAACTTGAATGTTGGGCTGTAGTTTTGTTAAGAAGCGTGAGGAAGGGGCTGTAACTCCTTGACTTGAGTGGGCTGAATGCCCGAATTTTGACCCGGTTCTCATCTTGTTACGAAACAAATGGCCTACCATGATGAGTCTTTCGCCCGACACGGGTTTAGGGGAAGCGGAAAACACCGTACCACTCCGGCCATACCGGGGGGCCAGAAAACGGCGGTCCGCATTTGTACTGGGCTCCACTGTACCGAGCTTTCTTGAAATTTGGGGAATGGAAACACAATGAAGAAGAAGCCGGACGCACTTGTCGTCCTCGCATTCGTATTTGCTCTTGGGGTGCTGATCAGCACCATCACCCACGGCGGTAACGATTCTGATCTGGAGCGCTTCGCGAACTCCGCGGGCATGCAGTTCAGCAATTACGACAGTAAGTAACGCCGAACGTCGGTCACCACCTGATCCAGAGGCTGGTCCCAGGCTGCCTCGCGCAGCCTGGGCTGGCGCTGAAACTCGAACGCCACGCCGATCAGTCGCGGCCGCCGGGGCCGGCGCGCCAGGTCCGCCAGCGCGCGGTCGTAAAACCCCCCGCCCATGCCCAGCCGGTGACCCCGGTCATCAAAGCCCACCAGCGGCACCAGAATCGCATCCAGCGCCCAGGCCGCCCGCGCCCGCTCCCGGCGACGGGGCTCGCCGATACCAAACCGATTCGCCTTCAGCCGCCCCCCGCGCCGCCACAGGCGGAAGTGCATCCGCCCGCGATGCACCCGGTCCAGCGCCGGAAGGTATAGAACCGACCCACCGAAGCGCGAATGCGCCAGGGCGGGCAACGGATCCAACTCCCCGTCCCCCGCCTGATACACCCCGAAATGCCGAAACCGCCGCACCCCCAGCGCCCCCGGCAAATGCCGCGCAAACCCCCGCACCGCCCGCCGCCGCTCACCGGCGGACACAGCCCGCCGCCGCGCCCGAAGGGCCCGCCGCATCTGCTGTCGTGAAGGTTCAGAACTCATAGAAAAGGAAGGCGTCCATGGATAGCACCCAGCGCCCTTAAACGCGCCGCTATTAACTGTTAACTATCAACTGTCAACTATCCACTGTCTCTATAAAGCGTGTTCCCCGAACCGCCGCTGCGGGCGTAGCCCTTGAACCGAAAAGTTCAAGGCGGGGACCGCAGGTTAATGCCCTCAGGCTTTCCGCTCGAAGGCGGACATGCGCACAGGCACACCAATTTGGACCCCTAAGGGTAAAGCATCGGCAGGGACGTAACCCGGCTGGCGCACGGTCCAGGGAACACTTGCCAAGAGTATAACAGGGGCGGGGGTGAGGGTCAGGGCTTGACAGACGCCTCGTCGTTGCCTTCCTCGAAGGCGCGGATTTCGTTGTCCAGGCGGCTCAGCAGACCCTGAATGCGGTCGTCGTTGCCGCTGTCGTCGCCCAGCTGTTCGCGGGCTTCCAGCAGCTCGTGGCTCATATTCAGCGCCGCCATGATGGCGATCCGCTCCAGGCCGATCACATTGGCCTGGCGCACTTCGCGCATCTGGTTGTCGAGGTAGCGGGCGGCGCGCAGCAGATTGTCCTGCTCGCCGGGCGGGCAGGCGACCCGGTATTCCTTATCCAGGATATGAATCACCAGGGAATGGCCGTCGCTCATGAATCCTCCTGCTCAAGGGACTGCAGGCGGGTTATGATGGCTTCAACGCGGGCCTTGGCCAGATCGTTTTTCTTCACCAACTGGGCGCGGTCATCGAGCAGGCGGGTTTCCCGTTCGCGCAGCAGCCGGTTCTCCTGGCGCAGGTGCGCGGAGATGCGCAGCAGCTCGTCCACCCGGGCTTCCAGTTGCCGGAGTTGTTGTTCCATCGTCATGGCAAATTGGTCGCTGTTCGCCTAAGGTTGAGCCCCCGATCCGGGTCCGAATCGCAGGCGGGAAGGAAGTTTGCCCGCCTCCATTGACGGCTTTTTGTACTATAGATACGGCCCTGCGAAGGGTCAACGCAAATCAAGGCGGGTTAAGCACTTAGCGCCGCTTTGCAGAAAGTCATTAAAGAGTAAAGACGGAGCCCCATGCCCGAACTGCCCGACTTCGACGAACTCGCCCGCGCCGCCGCCCAGGCCGGCATCCCCAATTCGCCCAGCGAACTGCACGGCGTGGTCTGCGGCCTGCTGGCCACCGGCCACGGGCAGGACGACAACGCCTTGCTGGGCACCCTGGCCGCCCACGCCGAGCAGCCCGAGGGGCTGCCGCCGGAACTCGCCCGCGCGCTGATTGATTGGCGCGATCAGACTATGGAAGGCTTTTCCGGCACCGGCCTGGAGCTGCCCCTGCTGCTGCCCGCCGACGAGGACGACCTGGACCTGCGCGTGGCCGCCCTGGGCCAGTGGAGCGAAGGCTTCCTGGTGGGCTTCGGCACCGGTGCCGCCGGCGTCGCCGACACCGAGCTGTCGCCGGGCGTGCAGGAGGCGCTCTCCGACCTGTCCGCGGTGAGCCAGGTGACCACGCCGGAAGAAACCGGCGAGGAAGAAGAGCGCATGTTCGAGCAGGTCGCCGAGCACTGCCGCATGTCCGCGCTGATGATCTACACCGACCTGGTGATGAAACAGCAGGCCGCGAAAAAGCCCGGCCCCGGCGACGCCGCTGAACCGGAAACGCCGCCCACCCGGCATTGAGGAGAACCCATGACCATTCGTCTGCAGGAATTCCAGCGCCGCCGCCGCGAGCTGATGGAGCAGATGGAGCCCAACAGCATCGCCATCCTGGCCGCCGCGCCGGAGCGCACCCGCAACCGGGACGTGGAACACCCCTACCGCCAGGACAGTGACTTCTGGTACCTGAGCGGCTTCCCCGAAGCGGAAGCGGTGATGGTGCTGCTGCCCGGCCGCGAACACGGCGAATACGTGCTGTTCTGCCGCGAGCGCGACCGCGCCCGGGAAATCTGGAACGGCTACCGCGCCGGGCCGGACGGGGCGGTGGCGGACTACGGCGCCGACGACGCCTTCCCCATCAACGACATCGACGACATCCTGCCCGGCCTGGTGGAAGGCCGCGAACGGGTCTACTACGACCTGGGCCGCGACGCCGCCTTCGACAGCCGCCTGATGGGCTGGATCAACACCATCCGCGAGCGGGTCCGCACCGGTGCCCAGCCGCCCGGCGAATTCGTGGCGCTCTCGCACCTGCTGCACGACATGCGCCTGTTCAAGAGCAAGGCGGAAACTGACCTCATGCGACAGGCGGCCCAGATCTCCGCCGGCGCCCATGTGCGCGCCATGCAGGCGGTGCGCCCGGGTATGTATGAATACCAGCTGGAAGCGGAATACCTGCACGAATTCATGCGCCACGGCGCCCGCAGCCCGGCCTACCCGAGCATCGTCGGCGGCGGCGCCAACGGCTGCATCCTGCACTACATCGAGAACAGCGCGCCGCTCAAGGACGGCGACCTAGTGCTGGTGGACGCCGGCTGCGAGCTGCACAACTACGCCTCGGACATCACCCGCACCTTCCCGATCAACGGCAAATTCAGCGGCGAGCAGCGCGCCCTGTACGAGCTGGTGCTGGCCTCGCAGTACGCCGCCATCGAAGCCACCCACACCGACAACCACTGGAACGTGCCCCACGAAACCGTGGTGCGCATCCTCACCGAAGGGCTGGTGGACCTCGGCCTGCTGGCCGGCAACCCGGACGACCTGATCGAAGAGCAGGCCTACCAGCGCTTCTTCATGCACCGCACCGGCCACTGGCTGGGCCTGGACGTGCACGACGTGGGCGACTACCGCATCGGCGGCGAATGGCGCCAGTTGGAACCGGGCATGACCCTCACCGTGGAGCCGGGCCTCTACATCGCCCCGGACGACGATACCGTGGAAGAGCGCTGGCGCGGCATCGGCATCCGCATCGAGGACGACGTGCTGGTCACCAAAGAGGGCTGCGACGTGCTCACCCGCGACGTGCCCAAGGCCATCGACGACATCGAAGCCCTGATGCGCGAGGCGCGTGCATGAGCGCTGCCCCGCTCATCGTGGGCGGCGGCATGGCGGGGGCGGCGCTGGCGCTGCTGCTGCGCCACCACGGGGCGCCGGCGGTGACACTGGTGGAGAGCCACGCCCTGGCCGCCGGCGAGGCGCCGGACACACCCAGCTTCGACGCGCGCAGCACGGCGCTGTCCGCCGGCAGCCTGGCGATTCTTGAGCAGCTGGGCCTGCAGGACGCGGTGCTCGATAACGCCGCCGGCATCGACACCGTGCACGTGTCCCGGCGCGGCCGGCTCGGCCTGGCCCGGCTCACCGCCGAAGAGCAGAACCTGCCGCGCCTGGGCGCGGTGGTGGAAAACCGCTGGTTCGGCCATGTGCTGCTGCGCGCCGTGGAAGCGGACCCGGCCATCACCCTGCGCGCCCCGGCGTCGCTCACCGGCATCCGCCGCACCACCGACGGCTATGAAGCCACACTGGACGATGGCGAAGAGTTGCACACGCCGCTGCTGATCGCCGCCGACGGCGCCCGCTCGCGCACCCGCGACTGGCTCGGCATCAGCGCCCGCCACCGGGACATCGGCCACGACGCCCTGATCGCCAACGTCGGGCTGGCGGAGCCGCACCGGGGCCAGGCGTTCGAGCGCTTCCTCGACGAGGGTCCGCTGGCGCTGCTGCCGCTGCCCGGCGAGCGCATGGCGCTGGTTTGGACCGGCCCCCGCGACGACGTGGACCGCTGGATGGCCCTGGACGACAACGCCTTTCTGGCCGCCCTGCGCGAACGGCTCGGCCGCGACATGCCGCGCCTCACCCGCGTCGGCGAGCGCGCCCGCTACCCGCTGGTGCTCAGCGAAGCCTGCGCCCAGGCGGTGCCGTTCGCGGCGGTGGTGGGCAACGCCGCCCACACCCTGCACCCGGTGGCCGGCCAGGGCTTCAACCTGACCTTGCGCGATCTCGAGCTGCTGGCCCGCCGCGTGGGCGGCGAGGCCGAACCGGGCCGTCTGGCGCTGCTTGAGCAGTGGGCCGCCGACCGCCGCGCCGACCAGAGCCAGATCGGCCACGCCTCGCGCTGGCTGCCGGAGCTGTTCCGCGTGCGCCAGCCGCTGTTCGCCCACAGCCGCCAGCTCGGTCTGCTGGCCTTGGATCTGCTGCCGACCGCCCGCAAAAACTTCGCCCGCCGGGCCATGGGGTTGTGATGGATAACGCACTGCACACGGATGTTTTGATCGTCGGCGGCGGCATGGCCGGCGGCTTGCTGGCGCTGCTGCTGGCGGACCAGGGCTTCTCGGTGCGGGTGCTGGACGCCGGCCCGAAGCCGGCGCGGCCCCAGGGCGAGTCGGCGCCACGGGTGTCCACGCTCAGCGAAGCCAGCCACTGGCTGCTGCGCCACGCCGGCGTCTGGGACCGTCTCGATCCGGAGCGGGTGCAGGCCTACGCCAGCATGCAGGTGTGGGACCAGGACGGCACCGGCGAAGTGCGCTTCAGCGCCGCCGACGCCGGCGCCGACTGTCTGGGCTGGCTGCTGGAGAACGACCACCTCACCGCCGCGCTGTTCGAGGCCGCCGGCGAGCGCGACACCCTGGCCTGGCACGGCGACACCCCGGTGGACGACCTGGCCCGGGACGGCGACGGCTGGCGGGTCACCGCCGGCGACCGGGTCTTCAGCGCCGACCTGCTGGTGGGCGCCGACGGCGCCCGCTCGCGGGTGCGCGACGCCGCCGGCATCCCCGCCCCGGCCCGCGACAGCGGCCACCGCGCCCTGGTCGCCACCATCGAAACCGACCAACCCCACGGCGGCTGCGCCCGCCAGGCGTTCATGGACTCCGGCCCGCTGGCGCTGCTGCCCCTGTTCGGCCACGGCGGCCGCCGGTGCTCCATCGTCTGGTCCGCCTGGCCGCAACGCAGCGACGAACTGATGGCGCTGGACGACGACGCCTTCGGCGCCGCGCTCAGCCAGGCCACCGGCGAGGTGCTGGGCGCCGCCCGCGTGGTCAGCCGCCGCGCCGTGTTCCCCATCGAAGAGCGCCACGCCAGCCGCTATCAGGGCCGCGCCCTGGCGCTGGTGGGCGACGCCGCCCACGTCATCCACCCGCTGGCCGGGCAGGGCATCAACCTGGGCCTGCTGGATGCCGCCGTGCTCGCCGAAGAGCTGGGGCGCGCCCGCGCCGCCGGCCTGCCGGTGGCCCACGCCACCATCCTGGCGCGCTACGAGCGCCGCCGCCGCGCCGACAACCTGCTGATGCAGAACGCCATGCGCGGCTTCAAGCTGCTGTTCGAACGCCCCGAACCCGCCGTCCGCTGGCTGCGCAACACCGGCCTGGGCCTGGTCAACCGCCTCGCCCCCGCCCGCCACGCCTTCATGCACCGCGCCCTCGGCCGCGCCGGCGACCTCCCCCGCAACGCCCGACCCTGACCCGCGGCCCCGGGGGGGCCGCGTCGCTTATTTCCCGATGTACACAGCTGTCAATGACGTAAACATTGACAACGCGGCCTCCGTTTGTCCTCACGCATCTTTTACAAGTTTTGTGGTTCCGATACGTTGACGTTTATTCACAAGCCGTATTTTCTGTCCGTTATTGGCCCTGGCGCCGCAGCCCTCTGATCACGCGGTCTACAGCGATTCTAATAAGTTCTTATAGTAGAGGGGTACCCAGAGCCGATACTTAATTATTAGCCTATAAAACCCGCATCAGTAAAAGGTTTTGACTAACGGAAACGGTTAACAAAAGTGCACAAAATGTAGCGTTAACCAGTGTTTTGTTTCTAATTCGTCGCACATACTGCGCGCCCGTTAAGTGAACACCTGTAAATAACAAAGCCGCCGTTCTTCCCCGAGACGGCCTGACGGAGTAGTTCGCCATGAACAATAAAATCGTCGCCCGGGGCGTTGCCCTGGCGCTTGCCATTGGTTCCACCACCGCCGCCTACGCCAGCATGGGCAACATCGGCACCACCTACGGGGTGCTGCCCTCCGACGTCGCCTCCGCCCAGGCCCTGTCCATGTTCAACACCCAGGTGTCCGCCGTGTACTACAATCCGGCCTACCTCGCCAAGGACCCGCGCGGCGAACTGACCACGGGCCTGCTGCACGCCGAGCACGAACTGCGCGCCACCAGCCTGGGCGGCGCCAACCCGCCCAACCGCGGCGGCGGCGACGTGCTGCAGGATTCGCCCTCCCAGCACACCCTGATCGGCCTGAAGACCGATCTCTCCTCGCTGACCAAATTCAACCACCCGATTTTCTTCGGCGTGATGATCGGCGTGGAAAAATACGGCGAGGAAATGCTGGCGTTTGAATCCCAGACCTCCCGGGAAGGGCAATACTTCGAATACGGTCGCCAGCCCCTGTTCCTGAACCTGGGCGGCGCCACCACCCTGTGGCGCGGCATCGACATCGGCGCCTCCGCCCGCATCACGCTGCACTCGGAAGCCGAGCTGGTGGCCACCACCAACCTGGCCGGCGAGACCCGGTACGAAGAGCTGAACGTGTCCGCCAAGCCGTCCATCCGGCCGATTCTTAGCGCCACCGTGGACATGGCGGAAACCTTCTGCCCCGACAACGAAGGCTGCTGGCTGGACGGCTTCGAAACCGCCTTCGCGTTCCGCGGCTACTCCAACACCAACACCACCGTGGACGCGCAGACCGTGATCCCCGGCACCATCGCGCCCCCGGGTCTGAACCTGAAAGTCACCACCCTGGATTCCTACCAGCCCAACATCTACTCCGCCGGCCTGCTCTACGGCGGCGAGCGCTTCCGCGTCGGCGCCTCGGTGGAAATGCAGCAGTGGTCCGACCTGGAAGAAGAGTTCGACAGCGACACCATCAAGGACCAGGCGGTGAACAGCGAAGTGGGCACCCTGGAATTTCAGGATATCGTGGTGCCGCGCCTGGGTGCCGAGTTCGAGCTCAACGACACCTTCATGCTCACCGGCGGCGTCGCCTACAGCGAGTCCCCGCTGGAATCCAACGCCTCCCTGGACGTGAACTACCTGGACGCGGACAAGTGGATCGTCGGCCTGGGCCTCACCGCCAAGTACAAGAACCCGCATTTCCTGGCTTACCCGGTGCGCTTCGACTTCGGTTACCAGTACCAGAAACTCGAAGCCCGCGAGTTCGATCTCTACGCCACCAACTCGCCCACCTACCCGGAACCCTACGAAACCGTGGAAGCGGACGGCGACGTCCACGTCTTCTCCGGTTCGGTCACGCTGAAATTCTAACGGAGGTCGGTCATGGATATGCGCAAGCTGATAGTGCTCACGGGCACCGCGATACTGGCCGCCTGCGGCGGCAGCAGCAGTGACGAGCAAACGGTAAGTTTCGACAACTGGCAGGAAACCGAGGTGGTCTACAGCTACCCGTTCGACGGCCAGGCGGAAGTTTCCCCCAACGCCCCGGTGGTGGTGCGCTTCTCCGATCCGGTGGAAGTGGACGCCTCCAACTTCACGCTCACCGGCCCGGACGGCCCGGTGAACTTCACCGTGGAAAGCGCCGACCAGGGCCGCAGCGCCGTGCTGATGCCCAAGGCGGCCCTGGCGGTGAAAAGTGAGTACGCACTCACTCTCAATAACATCCGCACCGACAGCGGCGACGCCGCGCTGCCCGACGGCAGCGTGGACTTCAAGACCCGCGCCGCCCTGGAAGGCAAACCCCGCGCCCTGCGCCAGCTCAGCGATACCTTCGAGGTGGCCAGCGTCAGCCCGGACGGCGCCGACCTGCCGTTCCTGGATTTCTCCTCGGTGAACCTGGTGATGACCCAGCCGCTGGACCGCCAGACCGTGGTCTACGGCGACACCGTCACCCTCACCCAGGACGGCCAGACCGTGCCCGCGCAACTGCGCGTGGACGGCCGCCAGATCAGCATTGATCCGGAACAAGTGCTGGAGCCGGGCACCGAGGTAACGCTGGACATTACCAACGGCGTGCGGAACCTCTACGGCGACGCCTTCGGCGGCTTCACCCGCACCTTCTCGCCGCGCGACACCAAGCCCCGCGAAACCCTGGTGCAGGAAGCGGCCCCCGCCGACCCGGTGCTCGGCTGCCTGGACGACGGCGTGCAGACCTCACCGATCACCGGCGACCCGATCAACTGCGTGCCGCTGATCGCCAAACTGCTCGGTGACAACACCGTCTCCAAACAGCAGGGCAATGTGTTCGCCGAGCTGGGCTTCGCCCCCAACTTCCCGGACAAAACTCCGCTGCGCGTACCCAAGGGCTCGCTGCTCAAAGGCGACCCGCTGGACGTGCGCATCGGCGGCGAAGTGCCCGCCGGCTTTGATTCCGGCGAAGTCACCGTCACCTTCCTGGGCGACGCCAACGGCTACCTGCTGCCCAACCCCTACAGCGACGACCCGTCCGCGCCCAAGCAACTGCGCCTGACCATGGACGTGGCCTTCGACACCGAAGTGCAGCGCGCCAACGGCGCCTTCAACCAGACCCTGCTGCAAGTGGAGCTGGTGGGCTACGCCATCGCCGACACCGAAAAAGGCAGCCTTATCGTCGACGCCGTCGGCGTGGTGGAGCCGGAAGTGCTCGGCACCGAAACCGCCTACGGTGTGCTCAGCTTCCACATGGAATCCTACCCGGACCAGGAGAACGCTCCGGAAATGGAAGTGGACATGACCAGCCCCGAGCTGGCCGCCTGGCAGCCCGGCGACCACGTGAACAAGCAGCGCCCCGGCGACCCGATCATCCTCAACTTTAGCGAGCCGCTGGACCCCACCAGCGTGATCGCCGGCGATACCCTGCGCGTCACCGCCGACGGCAACCCGGTGGACTACGAGTACTACCTGGACGGCGTCTCCGTGGTGATCCAGCCGCAGCCGATGCTGCAGTACAACACCGACTACCAGGTGCAGTTCACCGACGGCATCACCGACATCGCCGGCAACCCGGCCCTGGGTGAAACGCTGAGCTTCTCGTTGCCCACTTACATCGGCAGCGACGCCCAGGCACCCCTGGCACTGACCGCCTACCCGGGCTTCCCGTGCATTCCTGCTGACTTTAATTTGGTCAGTAATGACGCCGGTCGTTGCCAGGGCGGTAAGAGCGAAGACGATCACCTGCCGCTGGCCCGCCAGCCGGCCAACCGCCCGATCATCGTGACGTTCTCCCAGGCCATGGACCCGGCCAGCATCAACGCCAGTACCTTCCAAGTGCAGCAGGTGGACCAGGCCGGCAACCCCGCCGGTGACGTGGATGGCGAGATCACCGTCAGCGGTCGCAGCGTGACCTTCATCCCGGACCAGCCCTGGCAGGAAGGCGCCCTGTACCGCTACGTGCTGAACTCCGTCACCAGTGGCCCGGCCTGCGGCAGTAACGCCATCTGCGACACCCGTGGCCTGCCGCTGCAGACCAAACTGCTTGCGCAAAACCCGGACGACGCCCCGGCGCCCACCGAAGGCGGGCCCGATCTGCCGATCTTCTTCCGTGGCGTGGCCGCCACCAACGACGTCCTGCAGCAGCTGCGCAACCTGCCCACCTCGGACGTGAACGCCAACTTCCTGCATGAGTCCGCGGAGACGGTGCCGTCCGGCACCGAATCGGCGAAGAAAAACAGTGCCCGCATTGTGCGCGACCCGGAGTCCAACCCGGAGAACAACGGCACCGCCGGTTCCGGCGCCGTCACCGACGCCAATGTCGGCTGTGACGTGGGCCAGACCTGCCCGGACGCCAAGTACAGCTACCTCAGCGGCAACCTGAACGTGGAAGTCATCGGCTTCAAAACGCCGCAGGAAGTAGCCCAGTACGCGGACCAGGCGAGCATCCCGCAGACCGTCAAGGACAACGGCGGTGTGCTGGTCTACATCCTGCCCACCCGCATTGTGGTGTCCAACGCCACCGTCTTCGCCGACCCGGCGATCGGCAGTGCGCCACCGTCACCCACCGGCCCGCAGCTGATGCGCATCCGTTACACCTGTGACGCCACGGACAGTAATTGCACGGCGCCGGATTACGGCCGTGTTAAGGGCTGGATCGTGGAGGGCCAGGACGGGCCCCGGTTCCTCACCGAACTGGACCTCTACCTGGACGCGCCCAAGCTGGCCCCCGTGGTGAGGATCCTCGGCATCCCTAGCGAGCTGACCCACAACCTGCACAGCTACCCGCTGAACCTGCAGCTTGCCGGCGACGTCACCTTCCTGGACGACGGCCGCCTGCAGATCGAGCAGATCAGCCAGAACAAGCTGGCGCTGGGCGTGGAGCTCGGCGGTGTGCCCCTGGGCCTGCCCGCCGGCATCTATGTGGCGATCCCCGCCGGCGACACCTTCCTCAACTACCTGTCCACCCCCATCAAGCCCTAACCGGCTTGGTGGGTAAGGCTTGTGGGAGCGGGCCCTTGTGGGAGCGGGCCCAGCCCGCGAAAGGCAAGCAACGCTTGCCGGCAAAGGTTGCCCCGCAGGATTCCAGAGACCTCTCCAGGAGCCTCTGGTATCCCGCCGGCCGGTTCTACCGGCCTTTCGCGGGCTGGGCCCGCTCCCACAGTCTCCCCGCAATCCCCGAACAACCGCCCCCAAACCACCCCCAAAACCCCAACCCACCTAGGCTTCCACCCGCTGGTCCGTTATCCTTCACCCCTACCGTGAACAGCCCGGCCTTTGCCCGGGATATGGAGTGAATTAACCCCATGGGTCACCGCACACCCCTTTACGACGCCCATCTCGCCGCCGGCGGCAAGATGGTGGATTTCGGCGGCTGGGACATGCCCATCCACTACGGCTCCCAGCTTGAAGAGCACCATGGCGTGCGCCAGCACGCCGGCGCCTTCGACGTCTCCCACATGACCGTGGTGGACGTCACCGGCGGCGACGCCCGGGCCTACCTGCGCCACCTGCTCGCCAACGACATCGACAAGGTCAAAGCCGGCCGCGCGATCTACACCTGCATGCTCAACGAGCGCGGCGGGGTAGTGGACGACCTGATCGTCTACAAAGGCGACAACGACTACCGGCTGGTGGTAAATTGCGCCACCCGCGAGAAGGACCTGGACTGGATGGAAAACCAGGCCGGCGGCTTCGCCGTGGACATCCACGAGCGCCCCGACCTGGCGATGATCGCGGTGCAGGGCCCCGAGGCCCGCGCGATCCTGGAAAAGGTACTCTGCGAGGCCGGCGCCAAGGCGGTGGCCGGGCTGCCGTTCTTCGGCTTCGAATACGTCGGCGAATGGCTGATCGCGCGCACCGGCTACACCGGTGAAGACGGCGCCGAGATCATCCTGCCCGGCAGCAAGGCCGAAGACCTGTGGCAGCGGCTGGTGGACGCCGGCGTGCGGCCCACCGGCCTGGGCGCCCGCGACACCCTGCGCCTGGAGGCGGGCCTCAACCTGTACGGCAACGACATGGATGAGGACATCACGCCCTGGGAAGCGGGCCTCGGCTGGACCGTGGCCCTGGACGACGCCGACCGCGACTTCGTTGGCCGCGCCGCCCTGGAAAAACAGAAAACCGAAGGCCACCGGCAACTGCTCGGCCTGGTGCTGGAAGGCAAGGGCGTGCTGCGCGCCCACCAGGGCGTGCACGTGCCCGGCGGCAGCGTCGGCCCGGACGGCGAAATCACCAGCGGCACCTTCTCGCCCACCCTGGGCAAGGCGGTGGCGCTGGCCCGGTTGCCCGCTGGCACCACCGGCACCGTGGAAGTAGAAATACGCAACAAACGTCTCAACGCCCAGGTGGTGCGGGCGCCGTTCGTCCGCAACGGCAAAGCCACCTACAAACCGTTATAACGATCACGGCCAAGGAGAAATACCAATGAGCGAGATCCCCGCCGATTTGCGCTACCGCGACAGCCACGAATGGGTGCGCGTGGAAGACGACATCGCCGTGGTCGGCATCAGCGACCACGCCCAGGAATCCATGGGTGACCTGGTGTTCGTGGAAATGCCTGAAGTGGGCGTGGTATTCGCCGCCGGTGACGAAGCCGGCGTGGTCGAATCCGTCAAAGCCGCCTCCGACATCTACGCCCCGGTGTCCGGCGAAGTGGTCGCCGTCAACGAAGCGCTCGAAGACGAGCCCGAGCTCGTCAACAACGAGCCCTACGCCGGCGGCTGGCTGTTCAAGATCAAAATGGCCGACAGCGGCGAGCTCAAAGAAATGCTCACCGCCGACCAGTATCAAGAGCAGATCGACAGCGAATAGGCTCCCTTGTGGGAGCGGGCCCCTCTTGTAGGAGCGGGCCTCGCCCGCGAAGGGTCGCTGCAACTTGAAACGTTCAAGTTGCAGCGCCGCTTTTGCCGAACGCCCTGACCATCCTGTTTACCACCTAATTATCCGGTAACGCCCAAATGCCCTACATCCCCCATACCCCGGACGACGTCCAGGCCATGCTCCAGGCGATTGGCGCCGACAGCATCGAGGACCTGTTCGATGAAATCCCCGCCCACCTGAAAGCCGGCCACGGCCTCGACGCCCTGCCCGAAGGGCGCGGCGAGATGGAAGTGACGCGCCTGATGGCCGAGCGCGCCGAGCAGGACCGCTTCGCGCTCAGCTTCCTCGGCGGCGGCGCCTACGCGCACCACATCCCGGCGGCGGTATGGGAAATCGCCACCCGCGGTGAGTTCTACACCGCCTACACCCCGTACCAGGCGGAAGCCAGCCAGGGCACGCTGCAGGTGATCTACGAATACCAGACCCTGATCGCCCGGCTCACCGGCATGGACGTCTCCAACGCGTCCGTCTACGACGGCGCCTCCGGCCTGGCCGAAGCGGTGCTGATGAGCCTGCGCGCCAACCGCAAATCGAAAAGCCGCAAGGTGCTGGTGCCCGACGCGCTCAACCCGCGCTACCGCAGCGCCTGCGAAGCCATCGTCAGCAACCAGGACGTGGAGCTGGTCTCCGTGCCGTTCTGCACCGACGCCGGCCAGACCCTGGTCGACAGCCTCAGCCCGTTCGCAGGCGACGACTACGCCGCCCTGGTGATCAGCCAACCCAACTACTTCGGCAGCCTGGAAGACGTGGACGCCCTCACCGACTGGGCCCACGCCAACGGCATGCTGGTGATCGCCGTCACCAACCCGACCTCCCTTGCGATCCTCACGCCCCCGGGCGAATGGGGCGAGCAGGGCGCCGATGTGGTCGTGGGCGAAGGCCAGCCCCTGGGCGTGCCGCTCAGCTCCGGCGGCCCCTACTTCGGCTTCATGGCCTGCAAGAAAAAACACGTCCGCCAGATGCCCGGCCGCATCATCGGCCGCACCGTGGACATGGAAGGCAAGCAGGGCTTCACCCTCACCCTGCAAGCCCGCGAGCAGCACATCCGCCGCTCCAAGGCCACCAGCAACATCTGCACCAACCAGGGCCTGGCCATGACCGCCGCCACCATCTACGTCTCCCTGCTGGGCCCGGACGGCCTCGCCAGCGTCGCCGGCCACTGCCACGCCAACACCCAGAAGCTGGCCGAAAAGCTCTGCGCCCTCGACGGCGTCGAACGCGCCTTCAGCGCCCCGGTGTTCCACGAAGTGGCCCTTACGCTGCCCCAGGACGCCGACACCGTGCTCGCCCGCCTGGCGGAAAAAGACATCCTCGGCGGCCTCAGCCTCGCCCGGGACTACGGCATGAAGAGCGCGATTCTGGTGAACAGCACCGAAGTACACACGGAAGGGGACCTGGACCTCTTCGTGGCCGCAATGAAGGAGGTTCTGGCATGAGCAACGAAACCACGCTGATCTTCCAACACTCCCGCCCGGGCCGCAGCGCCACCGCGCAAGCGCCCAAGCCCGTGAGTGAAGACCAACTGTCCGCGATCCCCGCCAGCCTGCGCCGCAAACACAAACCCGGCCTGCCGGAAGTGGGCGAGCTGGAAGTGGTGCGCCACTACACCAACCTGTCGACCAAGAACTTCGCCATCGACAAGCAGTTCTACCCGCTCGGCTCCTGCACCATGAAATACAACCCGCGCGGCGCCAACCGCGCGGCCATGCTGCCCGGCTTCCTCAACCGGCACCCGCTCGCCCCGGCCAGCCACAGCCAGGGCTACCTGGCCTGTATGTACGAGCTGCAGAACTTCCTCAAGGAAGTCACCGGCATGAAAGGCGTCTCGCTCGCGCCCATGGCCGGCGCCCAGGGTGAATTCGCCGGCGTCGCCATGATCCGCGCCTACCACGAAGCCCGCGGCGACGACGAGCGCACCGAAATCCTGATCCCCGAAGCCGCCCACGGCACCAACCCGGCCACCGCCGTCATGTGCGGCTACAAAGTCCGCGAAGTGCCCGTCGGCAAAGACGGCGACGTGGACCTGGAAGCCCTGAAAGAAGCCTGCGGCCCGCAAACCGCCGGCCTGATGATGACCAACCCCTCCACCTGCGGCGTGTTCGAACGGCAAATCGAAGCCATCTCCAAAGCCGTGCACGACGCCGGCGGCCTGCTCTACTACGACGGCGCCAACCTCAACGCCATCCTCGGCAAGGTCCGCCCCGGCGACATGGGCTTCGACGTCATCCACATGAACCTGCACAAAACCTTCGCCACCCCCCACGGCGGCGGCGGCCCCGGCGCCGGCCCGGTGGGCGTCTCCCAGCGCCTGCTCGACTACCTGCCCACCCCCATGGCCGGGCAAGACGAAGAAGCCGGCGACTACCACTGGATCGACACCGACACCCTGCCCACCAGCATCGGCCACCTCAGCGCCTTCATGGGCAACGCCGGCGTCCTCCTGCGCGCCTACTTCTACGCCATGGTGCTCGGCCGCGAAGGCATGATCCGCGTCGGCGAATACTCCACCCTCGCCGCCAACTACCTGCTCAAGCGCCTCGAAGCCATCGGCTGCCAGGCCGCCTACCCCGAGCGCCGCGCCAGCCACGAATTCATCCTCACCTTCGCCAAACAGGCCAAGGACAACCACGTCACCGCGCTCGACATCGCCAAGCGCCTGCTCGACTACAACCAGCACGCCCCCACCATTTACTTCCCGCTGCTGGTGCCCGAATGCTTCCTGATCGAGC
>JBELJS010000081.1:0-10182 GCA_042090255.1 Alcanivorax sp.
TGACGGGGTCGGCGCGCTGCCCGGCGACTACTACCCGAGTGATTTGCGCGACCAGATCGAGGCGATCAACAGCCCGGTCTACGAGAAGGTGAACAACGGCGTTTACAAGGCCGGCTTCGCCACCGGCCAGCAGGCCTACGACGAGGCGGTGCAGGCGCTGTTCGGTACGCTGGATGAGTTGGAAGAGCGGCTCGGCAAAAGCCGCTATCTGGTGGGCAACACGCTCACCGAGGCGGATCTGCGCCTGTGGACCACGTTGGTGCGGTTCGATCCGGTCTATGTCACGCACTTCAAGTGCGACCGCCGCCGGATCGCCGACTACCCCAACCTGAGCGGCCTGCTGCGCGAGCTTTACCAGCTGCCCGGCGTGGCCGGCAGCGTGGATATGGATCATATCCGCAACCATTACTTCCGCAGCCACCCGACGGTGAACCCCCACGGGATCATCTCGATCGGCCCGGAGCAGGATCTTTCCGCCGCCCATGACCGTGACCGGCTGGGCGAACGGGAGATCCGGGGCGCCTGAGGGCACCCCGGAGGACAGCCAACAGGAGGCAACCATGAAAGAGCGTCGCATACTCAATACGTTCCGTGCCCTGGACACATCCGATGGCGCCGGCGTGCGTCTGAAGCGGGCGTTGGGCCACAACCCGACCATGCGGCTGGATCCGTTCCTGATGCTGGACGCGTTCTCCTCCGACAACCCGGACGACTACGTGGCCGGCTTCCCGGCCCATCCGCACCGTGGCTTCGAGACCGTCACCTACCTGGTGGAAGGGCACATGAAGCACCGTGATCACCTGGGTAACGAAGGCGATCTCAAGCAGGGCGGCGTGCAGTGGATGACCGCCGGGCGCGGCATTATTCACGAGGAAATGCCCCAGCAGCAGGACGGTTTGCTGCGCGGCTTCCAGCTGTGGATCAACCTGCCGGCGGCGGAGAAGATGAAGCCGGCCGGTTACCGGGACATTACCGACACCGAGATGCCGCGTCTGGATCTGCCCGGCGGCGGGCAGGTCAAGGCGGTGGCCGGTGAGGTGACGCTCAACGGTGAGACGATCACCGCGCCGGTGGCCGGCGGCAGCACCGATCCGCTTTATCTGGACGTGGTTCTGCGCGGCGGCGAAAGCCTGACCGTGCCGGTGAAAAGCGGCTACAACGCGCTGCTGTATCTGTTCGAGGGTGGCCTGACGGTGAACGGCGACACGCTGCGCCTGGAGCACAGCGCCACCCTGAGCGACGGCGACCGCGTGACGCTCGCCGCCGGCAGGGATGGTGCCCGGCTGTTGTTACTGGCGGGCAAGCCGATCGGCGAGCCGGTGGCCCAGTACGGTCCCTTCGTGATGAACACGCAGGAAGAGATCGAACAGGCGCTGCGGGATTACCGGGCCGGCACGTTGGCTGAGCCGGCCTGAGGGCTCGCTCGCACAGTTCTTCAGCCGAGTTTGGCGTCCAGAGTGATCTCGGCGTTGAGTGCTTTGGATACCGGGCAGCCCTCTTTTGCCATCTTGGCGATATCCTGGAATTCAGAGTCCGCGATGCCGGGAATCTTCGCATTCATATCCAGATGAATCTTGGTGATGCTGAAGCCGTCGCCGTCTTTATCCAGGGTCACTTTCGCCTTGGTGTCGATGCTGTCGGCGGTGTAGCCGGCGTTACCCAGCTCCAGAGAAAACGCCATCGAGAAACAACCGGCGTGGGCGGCGCCGATCAGCTCTTCCGGGTTGGTGCCGGGCTCGTCCTCGAAGCGGGTGTTGAAACCGTAGGGTTGTTCCTTGAGAGCACCGCTCTGCGTGGAAATGGTGCCTTTGCCCTTCTTGATGTCGCCTTCCCAGTGGGCGGATGCGAACTTATTCATGACGTTGCCTCCCGATACGAATGTCCGGGCAAGAGTGGGAGCCCGTCCGTGAAGGATAGGTGCACTCTTGCCCCGGCGACCGTAAAAGAAGGATAAACGCCGGTTAGTCGTTGTCGCCTTCGATGGTCAGGCCGCGGGTGGCGTGATCCAGGCTGGAGGCGTCGGTTTCGTTGCCGAGTTTGATCATCAGGCGCAGGTCGTTGGGCGAGTCGGCGTGGGCGATGGCGTCCTCGTAGGTGATCTCGCCGGCGTCGTAGAGATCGTAGAGCGCCTGGTCGAAGGTCTGCATGCCCTGTTCGCGGGACTTACCCATCAGCGCCTTGAGCAGATGAATCTCGCCCTTGCGGATATGGTCCGACACCAGCGGCGTGTTGAGCAGTACTTCGATGGCGGCGCGCCGGCCCTTGCCGTCCGGGGTGGGAATCAGCTGCTGGGCGACGATGCCGCGCAGGTTCAGCGACAGGTCCATGTAAAGCTGGTTATGGCGGTCCGCCGGGAAGAAGTGAATGATGCGGTCCAGCGCCTGGTTGGCGTTGTTGGCGTGCAGGGTGGCCAGACAGAGGTGGCCGGTTTCGGCGAACGCGATGGCGTGGTCCATCACCTCGCGGCTGCGCACCTCGCCGATCAGAATCACGTCCGGCGCCTGGCGCAGGGTGTTCTTCAACGCCACCTCGAAGGACTCGGTGTCGATGCCCACTTCCCGTTGCGTGACGATGCAGCCCTGGTGCTGGTGGATGAATTCGATCGGGTCCTCGATGGAAATGATGTGCCCTTTCGAGTTCTTGTTGCGGTGGCCGATCATCGACGCCAGCGAGGTGGATTTACCGGTGCCGGTGGCGCCGACGAAAATCACCAGGCCGCGCTTGGTCATCGCCAGGTCCTTGATCACCGGCGGCAGGCGCAGCTCGTCCACGTTGGGAATCTTGGTCTCGATGCGGCGCAGCACCATGCCCACCAGGTTGCGCTGGTAAAAGGCGCTGGCCCGGAACCGGCCGATGCCGCGCGCGGAAATCGCGAAGTTGCACTCGTGGTGTTCGAGGAACTCCTTGCGCTGCTTTTCGTTCATGGTGCTGAGCACGATGTCCCGGGTCATGTCCGGGGTCAGGGCGTTGCGCGTCACCGGCAGCACCTTGCCGTGAATTTTCATGCTCGGCGGCACGCCGGCGGTGATGAACAGGTCCGAGCCGCCTTTCTGCACCATTAATTTAAGAAGATCTTCAAATTCCATGTGCGTATCCCAATCAGATGGCGTCCGGGTTCTTGGCTTTTTCCTGGGCCGCCTGACGGGCCACCAGGCCTTTCTTCACCAGGCCCTGCAGGCACTGGTCCAGGGTCTGCATGCCCAGGGCGCCGCCGGTCTGGATGGCGGAGTACATCTGCGCCACCTTGTCCTCGCGGATCAGGTTCCGGATCGCGGCGGTGCCGATCATGATCTCGTGGGCGGCGATCCGCCCGCCGCCGTTCTTCTTCATCAGGGTTTGCGAGATCACCGCCTGCAGGGATTCCGACAGCATCGAACGGACCATGGATTTTTCTTCCGCCGGGAACACGTCGACCACCCGGTCGATGGTCTTGGCCGCCGAGGTGGTGTGCAGGGTGCCGAACACCAGGTGCCCGGTTTCGGCGGCGGTGAGCGCCAGCCGGATGGTTTCCAGGTCGCGCAATTCGCCCACCAGAATAATGTCCGGGTCTTCCCGCAGGGCGGAGCGCAGCGCCTCGGCGAAGCCCAGGGTGTCGCGGTGCACTTCCCGCTGGTTGACCAGGCACTTCTTGGATTCGTGCACGAATTCGATCGGGTCCTCGATGGTGAGGATGTGCTCGTAGCGGCTCTCGTTGATGTAGTCCATCATCGCCGCCAGGGTGGTGGATTTACCCGAGCCGGTGGGCCCGGTCACCAGCACGATGCCGCGTGGGAAATCGGATATCTTCTGGAACACCTTGCCCATGCCCAGGTCCTCCATGGTCAGCACCTTGGAGGGAATGGTCCGGAACACGGCGCCGGCGCCGCGGTTCTGGTTGAAGGCGTTGACCCGGAAACGGGCCACGCCGGGCACGTCGAAGGAGAAGTCGGTCTCCAGGAATTCCTCGTAATCCTTGCGCTGCTTGTCGTTCATGATGTCATAAACGAGCGCGTGCACTTCCTTGTGCTCCATGGCCGGCAGATTGATACGGCGCACGTCGCCGTCCACCCGGATCATCGGGGGCAGGCCGGCGGAAAGGTGCAAATCCGAGGCGCCGTTTTTGGCGCTGAAGGCAAGCAGTTCGGTGATATCCATGGGTTTATGTATTCTTCTCAGTAGAATTTCGCAGGACGGTATAGGTCCTTAAACTAACCGCTCGCCGTGAGCCATTCAATCATGCCCGAAACCGATACCCCGCTAACCTCGATTCGCGCACGGATCGACGCCGCCTGCGCCGACGCCGGCCGGGCCCCGCAAAGCGTTACCCTGCTGGCGGTCAGCAAGACCCGCGGCGCCGATGAGATCGCCGCGCTCGCCGACCAGGGCCAGCGCCATTTCGGCGAAAACTACCTCCAGGAAGCCCTCGACAAGATGCCCGCCCTGGCGGACCGGGGGCTGGAGTGGCATTTCATCGGCCCGATCCAGTCCAACAAGACCCGCGACATCGCCGCCCATTTCGACTGGGTGCACACCGTGGACCGCGCCAAGGTGGCGCGCCGGCTCAACGAGCAGCGCCCGGACCACCTGCCGCCGCTCAACGTCTGCATCCAGGTCAATGTGGACGACGAAGCCAGCAAAAGCGGGGTGGCGCTGGATCAAGTGGAAGCGCTGGCCGCCGGGTTCGCCGACTGGCCGCGCCTGCGCCTGCGCGGGCTGATGGCGATTCCCCGCGCCGACAGCGACGACCACAACCGCGCCGCTTTCCACGCCCTCGCCATGACACTGTCACAATTGCGCAATACAATGCCGGCCCTCGACACCCTCTCCATGGGTATGAGCGCGGACTACACGGTGGCCATCGAAGAAGGCGCCACCCTGGTGCGGCTGGGCACCGCCCTGTTCGGCCCGCGTCCGCCCAAGGACACTCGCTGAAAGGACGACGCAGCTTATGGCACAACAACTGATCGGCTTCATCGGCGCCGGTAACATGGCGAACAGTCTGGCGGGCGGCATGATCGCCAAGGGGATCCGCCCGGCCCGCATCTGGATGAGCGACCCCTCCCAGGACCGCCTCGACGAAGTGGCCCAGTTGCACCGCGTTCATGTCAGCCGCGACAACCTGGACGTGGCCCGCCGCGTGGACGTGCTGGTGCTGGCGGTGAAGCCCCAGGTGATGGGCGACGCCTGCGCCGCCCTGCGCGAGATCATCGAAGAGCGCCAGCCGCTGATCATCTCGATCGCCGCCGGCGTCACCGTGGACAACCTGCGTAACTGGCTCGGCGAGGCGCCCATCGTGCGCTGCATGCCGAACACTCCGTCGCTGGTGCAGGCCGGCGCCACCGGGCTGTACGCCGCGCCGGACGTGAGCGCCGAGCAGAAAGAGATGGCCGGGCAGATTCTCAGCGCCGTGGGCCTGACCTTCTGGTTCGAGACCGAAGGCGAGCTGGACGCGGTCACCGCGGTGTCCGGCTCCGGCCCGGCCTACTTCTTCCTGCTCATGGAGGCGCTGATCGACGCCGCCCGGGCCCAAGGGCTGTCCGCCACCACCGCCCGGCAGCTGGTGCTGCAGACCGCCTGGGGCGCCTCCCAGCTGGCGATCACCAGCGAGGACGGCCCCGACGTGCTGCGCCAGCGGGTCACCAGCCCCGGCGGCACCACCGCCGCCGCCCTGCAGGTGTTCGAAGAGGCGGGCCTGCGCGAGCAGGTGCAGGCCGCCGTGGCCGCCGCCCGCGAGCGCTCCGAGCAGCTTTCCGGCTGATGCCCGGGGGTCGGGCGGGCGCCGCCCGGCCAAAAATTTGAAACCGGCCGCCTTTACCCCAATACTCTGTCGCCACACGAACAGTCTGGAGTCGTCATGAATCCTCAGGGCGCCGCGGTCTTCCTGATTGATTTCGCATTCAGCGTATACATCTTCATCGTTCTGACCCGTTTCGTGCTGCAACTGGCGCGCGCGGACTTCTACAACCCCATTTCGCAATTTGTGTTGCGCGCCACCAACCCGTTGCTGGCACCGCTGCGCCGCATCATTCCCGGCTACCGGGGCCTGGATATCGCCTCGCTGGTGCTGATCCTGATTCTGATCGTGGCCAAGGCGCTGATGCTGCTGACCATCCAGACCGGCGGCCTGCCGGCGGGCATCGGGCCGCAACTGCTCGTCTACACGCTCAGGGAACTGGCCTCGCTGATATTGGATTACGTGTTCTGGGCGGTGCTGGTCCGGGTGATCCTGAGCTGGGTGGCGCCGGACCCCTCCAACCCGGTGGTGCGGGTGGTGATCCAGATCACCGAGCCGCTGATGGCGCCGGTGCGCCGCCTGCTGCCGGACATGGGCGGGCTCGACCTGAGCCCGCTGATCGTGCTGCTCGGCGTGCAGCTGCTGAAGATTCTGTTCCAGCTGCACTGACCGGACTCGCCGGCGCCCTCCCCGGGCGCCGGTTCAGCCGGCGATCATGGCGCTGGCGCCACCGTCCACCACCAGGAACTGCCCGGTGATGTGCTTGCCGGCGTCGGACGCGAACAGCAGCACCGTGCCTTTCAGATCCTCCTCGTCGCCGACCCGGTTGAGCGGCACCCGCGCGGCCAGCGCCTCGACGCCGTGCCGGTCGGTGAGATAGCGCGACATCTTGCTGGGAAACACGCCCGGGCCGATGGCGTTGACGGTGATGTTGTAGGCGCCCCATTCCGCCGCCAGCGCCCGGGTGAAGGTCACCACCGCGCCCTTGCTGGTGTTGTAGCCCACCGCCTGCATGAAATCCCGGTTGCCGCCCAGGGCCGCGTTGGACGCCACATTGACCACGCGGCCGCCGCCGTTGGGGATCATGCTGCGCCGGCCGATTTCCCGGGTCAGCAGGAACAGGTTGCGCACGTTCAGCGTCATCACCTTGTCCCAGCCTTCCAGCGGGTAATCCTCGGCGGGCGCGCCCCAGGAGGCGCCGGCGTTGTTGACCAGAATGTCCACCCGGCCCAGCACCTCCAGCGCACGGTCAGCCAGACCCATCACCGCGTCCTCGTCGGCCAGGTCCACCGCCAGCGGGGTCACGTCGATACCGGCGGCGCGCAGTTGTTCGGCGGCTTCTTCGAGCTCGTTCGCCTTGCGTGAGCTGATCACCAGCCGCGCCCCGGCT
This sequence comes from Alcanivorax sp., assembly GCA_042090255.1. Taxonomy (GTDB): domain Bacteria; phylum Pseudomonadota; class Gammaproteobacteria; order Pseudomonadales; family Alcanivoracaceae; genus Alloalcanivorax. The sequence continues at coordinate 7,104 of JBELJS010000081.1, forward strand.
TCGCCCAGGGCCTGGGTCATCTGCAGCCCCAGCCCCCGGGACCCGCCGGTAACCAGGGCGGTACGGCCGCTCAGATCCATCAGTTGCTGCACGCTACGGGTTTGCGGTTCGCTCATTGTCGGGCTCCTCGTTATAGGGTTTGCGACCATCATTCGGGGCCGGGCCGGTACCCGCAACCACCGTTTGCGACGAAAAGCCGGCGGCTTCGGACACCGGGGTTGCGCGGCGCCGGGCTTTGCCCTTTGATGCGCGTTTGATCCGTGAAACGCAGTCGTGGAGCCCTCGAGTGAAAACACAGCCCTGGCAGTTGGAGACCGGCGCCTACCCGTTCTCGATCCGATTCAACCCGCATTACAGCCACCTGGACACCGAGCGTCATGTTAACAACGTGGCGGTGCAGAGCTTTCACACCGAAGCGCGCACCCGCTTCCACATGGCGGTGCTCGGAGACCGGGCCTGGTATTCCGACGACGTGCTGCTGCGCCCGCGCCGCACCGTGACCCACTTTCTGCGCGAGACCCACTACCCCCACGAAGTCACCGCCGCCGTGCGCCTGGTGGCGGTGGAGGACGACAGCTACCGTCTGGTGCAGGCGCTGTTCCAGAATGGCGAATGCGTGGGCGTGCAGGAGTGCCTGATGGGCGCCTGGGGGGAAGCCGGCTGGGCGGCATCCCGCTGGGTGGCGCTGCCGGAGGCGGCGCGCCGGGCCCTGGCCGCCGAACAGGTGGACGGTCAGCCACTACTGCCCTGGCCGGAGCTGCCGGAAGAGACCGAAACCTTCGAGCCGGGGCCGCGCCAGGTGGCCCTGACCGCCCGCTACGCGGACCTGGACCCGGACCGGCGGCTCTCCGAGCTGGCCCAGGCGCGCTACCTGGAGCAGGCCCGGGCCGGTTCGGTGACCATGCTGCGGCAGCCGAACCTGGGGCTGCTGGTGGCGCGCATCGACATCCGCTACCAGCGCTGGGACACCGGCATGGGCGAGGTGGCGTTGAGCTCCGAGCTGGCCGGCATCGGCAACAGCTCCTTCGTGCTGCGCGGGCGCGCCGCCGTGGACGGCCGCCCGGTGGCCATGGCGGAAAGCGTGATGGTGCTGATCGACCGCGACACCCACCGACCCACCCCGGTGCCCGACGCGCTGCGCGCCGAGATGGCGGTGCTGCAGCCGCCTACAGCGTGATCTGTTTGCCGCGCGCTTCCTGACTCTCGATCCAGGTGAGAATGCGGCCACCCAGCGGCCGCTCGGTGGCCTCGGCGGCCAGCGCCACCGCTTCACGCAGCGCCTGGATTTCGATGCCGGTATCCAGGCCGCAGCTTTCCAGCAGGTAGACCAGATCCTCGGTGGCCACGTTGCCGGTGGCGCCCGGCGCGAACGGGCAGCCGCCCAGGCCGCCCAGCGACGCGTCGAAGCGGCGCACGCCCAGATCCAGGGCGGCCCAGGCCATGGCCGCCGCCAGGCCACGGGTGTCGTGCAGGTGCACGTAGAACCGTTCCGCCCCGAAGTCGCGGATCAGCGGCGCCATGATGTCTTTCATCTGCCGCGGGTTGCCGGCGCCGATGGTGTCGGCGATGGCTACCTCGTCGCTGCCGGCTTCGAACATGCGCTCGGTGAGTCGCTGTGGCAGCGTCACCGGCACGGGGCCGTCGTAGGGGCAGGCGAAGGCGCCGGAGATATAGGTGCGGGTGGCCACGCCGTCGGCGCGGGCGGCCTGGATGATCGCCTCGCAACTGGCCGTCGCCTGCTCCAGGCTCATGTTCAGGTTGCGCTGGTTGAAGGTGTCGGTGGTGGACAGCACCAGCGCCACGGTGGGGTAGCCGGCGTCGCGGGCCAACTGGTAGCCCTTCAGGTTGGGCACCAGGGCGGTGTAGTGCAGGCCCAGGCCCTCGTCCCGGGGCAGCAGCGGCGTCAGCGCCGCCGCGTCGGCCATCTGCGGAATCGCCTTGGGGCTGACGAAGCTGACCGGCTCCAGGTAGCGCACACCGGCGCCCACCAGTGCCCGTGCGATGGCCGCCTTGGCCTCGGTGCCCACCGTCACCGGTTGATTCTGCAGGCCGTCGCGCAGCCCCACTTCATTAACGATCGCCCTGTCTTTCATGCCTTGCCCGTCGTGAAGAGTGAAGGAACGGAAGTGTGCCACGGCGGCGGGTCCGCTGCATCCGGGGCGCGCCGCCGCCGGGAAGTCAATGGCCGGGCTGGTCCGACAATCGGGCAGGGTGCGTTGTGTCCAGGATGGCCGCTGGTTAGTGTCAGAGCGTTTTCCATACCGGCACGACCCCGGGGACCAGGGAGCACGACGATGATTTGGATTCTTTCGCTGATTCTGGTGGTGGTGATACTGATCCCCACCTACGTAACGCTGGCGTTCTATCTGGTCTGGCATTACGACCGGCGTAACTTCCAGGCGCCCCCGGCGGAGGGCGAGCGCGACCCGTTGCGCGGTAGCGCGGTGGCCCGGGCGATTCTGGTGGAAGCGGCCAGCCTCACCTTCCTCAGCGGCACCTATCCATTGCGTCTGCTCCACGACGCCTCGCCCAAGCGGGCGCGCGCCTGCGATCACCGCCCGGTGATCCTGGTGCACGGGTACGGCGGCAACAGCGCCAACTTTCTGTGGATGCAGTGGCGGCTGCGGCGCCAGGGCTTCCGCAACGTCTACGCGGTGAGCTACACGCCACCGCACATCAACGCCCGCAAGCTCGCCGCCCAGGTCGCCCGCCACGTGGAGAACGTGCTGGCGCGCACCGGCGCCGAACAGGTGGACCTGGTGTGCCACTCCATGGGCGGACCGCTGACCCGCTATGCCCTGAAGAACCTGGGCCTGGCCGGCAAGGTGGACAAGGTGATCACCCTGGGCAGCCCCCACTACGGCACGCGCATTTCCTCGCTGTTCCCGGCCCGGGGCGCGGCCGCGCAGATGCGTTACCGCAGCCCCTTCCTCGAGGAACTGGCGGAAGGCGGCCAGTGCCCGGGCGAGGCACGCTTCTATTGCCTCTACTCAGAGCTGGACAACTTCGTGATGCCCGCCTCCACCGCCACCCTGGCGGACGCGGAGGAGAACCTGCACCTGCCCTACCTGGGCCATTG
>JBELJS010000033.1:0-47868 GCA_042090255.1 Alcanivorax sp.
TGTGAATACGTCCCTGTACGCTCCCTGTCGAACGTCCTGTTCTCCAGGGTCCCGGAAGGGCAGAACACAGACACGCTCCGGGGTGGCTTCCCAGGCCCCGGGGCATAGCTGGCGCCGAACCATTCTACGAAGCTGGGTTTGTGGGAGCGGGCCTTGCCCGCGAAAGGGAGCGAAGCTCCCGGCAGGATTCCAGAGACTCTTCTAATAGCGGCACTAAACAGCGTCTCTGGCATCCCGCCGGCCGGCTTTGCCGGCCTTTCGCTTGCAGGCAAGCTCCCACAAACCTCGCTTCGTAGCCGCCCTCAGCGGTGAAATTCCCAAGGAGCGCCGGGATCGGGTGGGCCCGTCCAGGACCGTCTTTGGCCAGGGATGGCCAAAGTCGAGCTTACAGGGATGTACTCGCAGCGTGTCCTGGACGGGCCCACCCGATCCCGGCGCGGGCTTTCTGGAGAATGAGGTCTTTCGCTTGCAGGCAAGCTCCCACAAACATGGCTTGGCGTGGTGGCGAGTGAGGGACTGAAGGGAGGGAGAAAAAGAGCGCCCGCCTGGGGAGGACGGGCGTCTGTACCGAAAGGAACGTCCGTGTTCTTTCGCGTCCTTGCCCGATCCAATATAAGAGCCCTGCACGCTCTTACCTATAATCCATTGCCGTCAATTCGTGTAAGAGATTTGCTCATTCTTGGCGACGTTATTGCCACCTGATCCGTGCCCCGGCCCCGTCCACCGGCTTGCCGTCGCGGTCGAACAACGCCAGGGTGGCGCCGTTTTCGTCCACGCTCACGCGGGAGAACGCGTCCCGGCTGTAGACCTCACCAGGCACCGTGACGCGGCCCAGAGAGGGCTTCCACAGGCCACGCAGGCGATGGTGGTCGCGAATCATCGGTCGGTACCAGCGAAACGCCATCAACGCGGTGGGCCAGAACAGGCCGGAGCAGATCCAGCCGTGGATCGGCGCCCGCCCGCGCCGATCGAGGCGGGCGTACAGGGACGCGTGCACGTCACCGCTCAGCATCAGTAACCGGCGGCCACCGCTGTCGTGGATGGCGTCCACCAACCGCTGGCGCTGAGCGACAAAGCCTTCCCAGCTGTCCTGCCCCCGGAACGGCCAGCGCTGCTCGGGAAACAACGGCACCGAGGACACCAGGCATTTAACCCGGTCCGGCTCATCCTCAAGCCAGGCCACCACCGCGTCCTCCTGGGCCTGGGACATGATCTTGCGTTGCCAGGGCCAGCGGCTGAGCACACGCTCGGTGCGCAGGTCCATCAGAAAGAAATCCGCGCAGCCCCAGCGAAAGCGGTACCAGAGAGCATCCGGGTCGCGCTCCAGGCGGGTCCCTTCAGCGTTCAGCGGCACCGCCGGAGAATGGGCCGCCTGGTAGATCTGATACGCCTTCATGGCGGCCGGGTATTTACTGGTCCACAGATCCGGGTTGGCCCGCGCCGGCCAGTTGTTCTCGATTTCGTGGTCGTCGAGGATCATATGGTGGTTGTAGTTGGCCATTAGCCGGCGGATGTTGGGCTGGCCGAAACTCTGGCGGTAGAGGTCGAAATACTCACGCTGCGAAGAGGCCGCCGCCACTTTCCAGGTGGCGTCGGCGTACACCTGGTCGCCACCGTAGAGCACGAAATCCGTGGGGGCAGCGGCGGCGTTGTCCGACATTCGGGAGAAGATACGGTCGGCCCGACCGTCTTCCACCTCATGGTCCAGACCCACGAAGCGATAGCAGCAGGAGCCGAACAGAAAGCTCACCGGCGCCCGGGGCGAAGCAGGCGCGGTGCGGAAATGGCCGGTGGGCGCCTGCCCCCAGTCCAGTGCCGTGTCCTCGCTGGTCGCCTGAGCCACCGCGCCGGCCTGGAATTGATAGCGCCGCCCGGGCTCCAGATCCCTCAACACCACCACACCACTGCTGTCGAAGTTACCGTTCATCCGAAAATGCGCCGGCCCGCGCCAACGCTGCTCACCTTCCAGCCGCCAGCGTATGCGGCCGTGCGGCGCTTTTTGGCCGGCGCTCAAGGTTCCGGCGGGCATCACGCCAAGAATACGAATGCTGGTTTGGCCAGCGGTGCCCACGATCGGACCAACAGCAAAAGGCTCCACCCTGCTCTGCATTTCTTCTCCCCCCAAAAAGAGCACGCCTACGTCACTGATTGAGCCACCTCTTAAGCACTGCTAGCATCCAGAAAGATTACTTAGCGGGGTGGCGGTTATTTTGTTGCAAGATGCGGTATCTCACACCTTGCGGTTCGCCGCTTTGATCCTGCTGTTGGGCGCGGTTGCCGGCACGGCCCGCAGCGACGATGCGGCGCTGCTGACCTCACAAACCGAGACCCTGCGGCCGTATCCGGCGGTTCGTTATTTTTGTACCCCGGCGGCCGAATCACCGGCGCCACAGGCGCTGTTCCAAAACCCCGATGCCTGGCCCTGGCAGGCCACCGGCGACGAAATCGCCAACCTGGGGTTCACCGCCGATCACTGCTGGTTCCACTTTACCGTGCGCAACCAGGACCACCCCGAAAACGAATGGCGCCTGGTGGTGAACTACGCCTTGCTGGGGCAACTGGACACCTATGTGCTGGCCGCCGGCGGCGAGCAGCTCGCGCACTTCAGCGCCGGCATGGACAATGCCTTTAACCAGCGCGTCGGCGCCGAGGCAACCCCCTCCTTTCCGCTCAACCTGCCCCCCGGCGAGCAACGGGACCTGTACCTTAAGGTGGTGTCCCCACACAGCATTCAACTGCCTCTGGAGTTGATGAGCAACCCCGCGTTCCAGTCCGCCACGCTGGCGCACACCTTGGTTCAGGGTTTGTTCTTCGGCGGCATGCTGGTGATGATTCTCTACAATCTGTCGCTGTTCTTTTCGATCCGCGAGAAAGCCTATTTGCTGTACGTACTCTGGTCGCTGGCAATCACCCTGTTCATGGCGGTCCTGCACGGCTACGCGCAGAAGTACCTGTGGCCCGGTTCGGCGCTGATCAGCCAGTACATCCTGCATTACCTATTGCCACTTCTGGTGATTTTACCGTCCCTCTTCACCCTTCACTTTCTGGGCCTGCCGGAGCGCTCGCCCCCCCTGGCGCGACTGCTGAGAGGGCTGGTGGGCCTGGGCGTGGCCCTGCTTCTGGCGGCGCCTTTCATCAGCCGGGAGCTGCTGATTCCGGTGTCGGTGCTGGCGATCCTGGCGATGGATTTCAGCATTCTGCTGGTCGGCCTGCTGCGCACCAAGGCCGGCGACCCCGATGCGCGGGTGTTCACCCTGGCGTGGCTGTGCTTCCTGGTCGGCGCCGCCGCCATGTCGCTGAACAAATACGGCATCGTGCCGCGCAACAGCTTCACCGAGAATCTTCTGCAGGTAGGCGTCTTCCTGGAAGTGGTGCTGTTGTCGCTGGCGCTGGCACGGCGCATCAATCGTCTCAAGGAAGCGCACGCGCTGTCCGTGCGCGATAAGGCGGTGGCCGAGATGGACGCGTTCAAGGCCGGCGCGCGCAACCAGGCGAAAAGCGAATTCCTGGCTACCATGAGCCACGAAATTCGCACCCCGATGAACGGCATTATCGGCATGACCGACCTGTTGCGGCGCACCACCCTCAACGGCCAGCAAGCGCAGTATGTGGACACCATTTACCAGTCCACCCAGTCACTGGTAACGGTGATCAACGACATTCTCGATTATTCACGCATCGAATCCGGCAAGCTCGAGCTGGAATACCAGGAAGTGGACGTCGAGCACCTGGTGGATGACTGCGTGCGGTTGTTCTCGCTGCGGGCTTCGGAGACCCGGGTGCCGCTCTACACCTACATTGATTCTCGCGTGCCCCAGCGCATCCACACCGACCCGATCCGCGTGAAACAGGTGCTCACCAACCTGCTTAGCAACGCCTACAAGTTCACCGACCAGGGGCAGGTGGCGTTGCACCTGAGCGTGCGTCAGCCCCCCGATGACCAGGGCCAGTGCGTGATGATGCTGGAAGTGGTGGACACGGGCATCGGCCTGGACGAAGCCCAGCAGCAGAACCTGTTCCAGGTGTTCAGCCAGAGCGCCCGGAGCAGCCGTCACAAGTCACAGGGGGCCGGGCTGGGCCTGACTATATGCAAACGGCTCACCGAGTTGCTGGGTGGGGAGATCGGCGTGTCCAGCTCGCTGGGGCGCGGCGCTACCTTCTGGCTCACCCTGCCCACCCGGGTAGGCGCGCCCAGCCGCGAGAAGAACCCGCTCGCCGGCCACCAGGTGATGATGATCAATGAGAACGCGTCCCTGTCGTTGAGCCTGTCTCAACTGATGGCCCGCTGGGGGCTGAGCGTGATTGAGTTCGCGGACTGCGAGCAGGCCCTCGCGGGGCTCAGCGCGGACGCTCCCCGGGCCAATATTCTACTCGCCTCGGAGGCCAACCTGGCCCGGCGCGGGGAACTGATCGATATCCGTAACCGGCTTGGCGATCCGCCGCTGCTGATTCTCCAGGCCACCGGCGCGGAAATCACCGGCGAGCTGCCCGGGGACATGCTGCTGGTGGAGACGCCGGTGTCGTCCCGGGCGCTCAAACACACCCTGTCCACCCAGCTCCAGGAGCGCCTCGACCAGGCCGAACCCGCCGCCAGCCCGCCCAGCACCGTGGCCGAGCACCCGGGGTTGCGCCGGCTGAATGTGATGGTGGTGGAAGACAACGCCGTCAACCAGCTGGTGATCGACAGCATCCTGCGCTCCATCGGCATTCAGGCCACGCTGCTCAACGACGGCGCCCAAGCCCTGCGCCGGGTGAGCGAGCGCCCCGGCAACTGGGACGTGATCTTCATGGATTGCGAAATGCCGGTCATGGACGGCTACCAGTCCACCCGCGAGATCCGCCTGTTTGAGCAGCATCGGGACGTGGACCCCTGTTGGATTATCGCCCTGTCCGCCCACGCCGCCGGCGACTATGTGCAAAAGGCCCGCGACGCCGGTGTCGACGATTACCTCAGCAAGCCGGTGTCGCGCTCCCAGGTACTGGAGGCGCTGCAGCGCAATCGGGCGCTATCCGCCGGCGGCGACTGATCGCGACGGATGAAATGGCCGGCGCGGGCCAGTATCATGTCGGTTCGTTTTTCTGCCGACGTTGAAGTTCTCCATGAGCGAAGCACCCCGCAAGATACTGGTCACCAGCGCCCTGCCCTACGCCAACGGCCCGATCCACCTGGGCCACCTGTTGGAATACATCCAGACCGACATCTGGGTACGCTTCCAGAAGCTGCGCGGTGAGCAGTGCCTGTACGTTTGCGCCGATGACGCCCACGGCACCGCGATCATGCTCAAGGCGGAAGAGAAAGGCATCACGCCGGAGCAGCAGATCGACCAGGTGAAGGCCGAGCACGAGCGTGATTTCGCTGCCTTTCAGATTCGCTTCGACAATTACTACAGCACCCACAGCCCGGAGAACAAAGCGCTCTCGGAGATGATTTTCCAGCGCAACAAAGACGCCGGCTACATTCTCGAGAAAACCATCACCCAGCTCTACGACCCGGAAAAAGGCATGTTCCTCGCCGACCGGTTCGTGCGCGGCACCTGCCCCAAGTGCAAGACCGCCGACCAATACGGCGACAATTGCGAGGCCTGCGGCGCCACCTATTCGCCCTCGGAACTGATCGACCCCTATTCCGCGGTGAGCGGCGCCACGCCGGTGGAGAAGGAAACCACCCAGTTGTTCTTCGACCTGCCCAAGTTCGAGCCCCTGCTGCGAGCCTGGACCCGCTCCGGCTCCCTGCAGGAGGGCGTGGCCAACAAGCTGCAGGAATGGATGGAAGACCTGCAGCCCTGGGATATCTCCCGCGAGGCGCCCTACTTCGGCTTCGAAATTCCCGGCTATCCGGGCAAGTATTTCTATGTGTGGATGGACGCGCCGGTGGGTTACATGGCCAGCTTCCAGAACCTGTGCGAGCGTGAAGGCATCGACTTCGACGAGTACTGGAAAGCGGATTCCGACGCCGAGCTGTACCACTTTATCGGCAAGGACATCATCAATTTCCACGGCCTGTTCTGGCCGGCCATGCTCGACGGCGCCGGCCTACGCAAACCCACCGCCATCTTCAGCCACGGTTTCGTTACCGTGAACGGCGCCAAGATGTCCAAGTCGCGGGGCACCTTTATCATGGCGCGCACCTACCTGGACCATCTGGATCCGGAATACCTGCGCTATTACTTCGCCGCCAAACTGAACAGCCGGGTGGACGATTTCGATCTCAACCTGGAAGACTTCGCCCAGCGCGTGAACACCGATCTGGTCGGCAAGGTGGTCAACATCGCCAGCCGCACCGGCAATTTCGTGAAGAAATTCGGCGGTCGCCTGGGCGACGACCTGGACAACCCACTGCTGGCCCGCGAGGCACAGGAAGCGGCCAGTCGCATCGCCGGGTTCTACGAACAGCGCGAATTCAGCAAGGCGATGCGCGAAATCATGAGCTTGGCCGACCACGCCAACGGCTATATCGCCGACAAGGCGCCCTGGAGCCTGGCCAAGGAAGACGGCAAGGAGCAGGAGGTGCTGGCGATCTGCACCACGGCTCTGAATGTGTTCCGCCTGCTGGTGCTGTACCTGAAGCCGGTACTGCCGGGCCTGGCGGAACGCGCCGAGGCGTTCCTGGACATCCCGCCGCTGACCTGGGCGGACGCCGAAACCCTGCTGATCGATCACCCGATCAACAAGTTCAAGCCGCTGCTGTCACGGGTGGACATGGCCCACATCGAAGCGATGCTGGCCGATTCCCGCGACACCAACCCGGCGGCGCCCGCCCAGGAAGCTCCGGCCAAGGCCGCCCCGCAGGAGGGCGACGACACCATCACCATCGACGACTTCCTCAAGGTCAAGCTGCGCGCCGCCCGCATCATCAAGGCGGCGCCCGTGGAAGGCGCCGATAAGCTGCTGCAACTGACCCTGGACGCCGGCGAACTCGGCGAGCGCAATGTGTTCGCCGGGATCAAGAGCCAGTATCACCCCGAGGATCTGGAAGGCCGCATGGTGGTGCTGGTGGCCAACCTGGCGCCGCGCAAGATGAAGTTCGGCGTGTCCGAAGGCATGGTGCTGGCCGCCGGCCCGGGCGGTGACGACATCTTCCTGCTCAGCCCCGATGACGGCGCCCAGCCCGGCATGGAGGTGCGCTAAGAGCGCGGGTTATGAGGGAGGCCGAAGCCGAGCGGATACCAGTGCTCGCGGGTCCCGTGCTACGCCGGGTGGACCGTCATCGCTTGGTGCTGTGGCTGGTCGCCCGCCGGCCTTTGGCGCTGGAACTGGGCCTGTATGAGAGCGATGAGCGGTGCCCCTCCCGGCGAGCCGCGCTGAGCGATGCCCAATGCCGGATTCTGCCGCTGGGCGAACATGCTCACGTGCATCTGATCGACGTGGCGCTCGAGGCGCCGCTGCCGGAAGACACCCTGATCGGCTATGACCTGACCGTCGAGGGCCAGGGAGGCGTCGCGGACTGGGCCCCACACCTGCTCTATTCGGGCCAGCAACGCCCCGCCTTCGTGCTGCACAGCCGTCGCCGCCAGCTGCTGCATGGCTCATGCCGCAAACCGCATCATAAAGACCGTGACGGCCTGGTCCGGGCGGATCAGCTGATTTCCGCCGCCCCGGGCGCCCCAGAGGCGCGCCCCGCCTTGCTGTTGCTCACCGGCGACCAGGTGTATGTGGACGACGTTAGCGCACCGATGCTGGCCGCCATCCAGGCCCTGATTCGCGGGCTCGGCCTGCATGACGAGCAACTGCGCGGCGCCAGCGTTACCACCGGCAGCGAACTCTACGGTCACCCGGACAACCATCGCCGCGAACGCCTGCTGCCGGAACTCAAAACCAACCGGGATCTGCGCGACCGGTTTTTCGGCGGGGTCCGAAAACCGGTGTTCACCAGCGACAACGCCCATCGCCACCTGATCACCCTGGCGGAGATCAGCGCCATGTACCTGCTGGCCTGGTCGCCGCTGCCGTGGCGGCTGATCGACCCGGCGGAGCCGGCCCTGGAAAACCGCGACCGGGAATACTACCCGCGCCATAAGGAGGCCGTGGACGCGTTCGTGGAGGATTTACCGGCGGTCGCCCGGGTGATGGCACAGTTGCCGACGTTGATGATCTTCGACGATCACGACATCACCGACGACTGGAACCTGACCGCCGCCTGGGAGGCCTCCGCCTATGGCCACCCGTTCTCCCGCCAGATTATCGGCAACGCCCTGATCGGCTACCTGCTGTTCCAGGGTTGGGGCAATAACCCCGACGCTTTCGACGACGTGCTGCCCGGCGTGGACCGGCTGCTGCGACACACGACGCCGGACCAAGGGCTCTCACAGCCGCTTCAGGGCGAGATCATCGACACGCTGCTGGCGTTCGAGCACTGGCACTACACGCTGCCCGGCACCCCCAAACTGGTGGTCCTGGACACCCGCACCCGGCGCTGGCGTAGCGAGCGGCGGGCCGGCCGGCCCTCTGGGCTGATGGATTGGGAAGCCCTCACCGAACTGCAGCAGGCCTTACTGGGCGAACCCTCCGTGGTGGTGGTGTCCCCGGCGCCGATCTTCGGCGTAAAGCTGATCGAGGCGGTGCAGAAACTATTCACACTGTTCGGCAAACCACTGACCGTGGACGCGGAGAACTGGATGGCCCACCGCGGGGCGGCGCGGGTGATCCTGAATATTTTCCGGCATTCGAGAACGCCGGGGAACTACGTCATTCTGTCCGGCGACGTGCACTATTCGTTCGCCTATAAGGTGCGCATCCGCCAACGCGATCGCGGCCCGAACGTCTGGCAGCTTACCGACAGCGGCCTGAAGAACAGCTTTCCGCATAAGCTGTTGACGGTGTTCGACCGGCTCAACCGCTGGCTGTATTCGCCACGTTCACCGCTCAACTGGTTCACCAAACGGCGCCGTTTGAGCGTGGCGCCCTATGTCCCCGACCACAGCGACGTCGGCGAACGCCTGTGGAACGGCGCCGGCATCGGGCTGGTCACCCTCAACGACGACGGCAGCCCGGCCCGTATCCAGCATTTGGACAGCCGCGGTATCGACGTCGAGTTCCTGCTCCGCGACGACCAGACAAGTAGGTCGGGTTAGCGAAGCGTAACCCGACACCGTCTGTGCGACACCGTCTGTGCGACACGGTCTGTCCGATATGGCGATGGCGCCGCACCAAAGAATGTCGGGTTACGGCCTTTGGCCTAACCCGACCTACGCCACTGCGGGGCAGCCTTTGCCGGCCGGCAAAGCCGGCCTTTCGCTTGCAAGGCAAGCTCCTACAAAAAAACCGCGACCGGATGGCCGCGGTTTTTTCGGGTTCCGTGGCGCCCGCGCGGGGCGCCGAGCGGACAGGGGGTTTATTGACCGCCCTGCTGCTGACGCATCTGTTCCTGCATCTGGCGCATCTGCTCACGCTGCTGCTGAGCACGCTTTTCCAGGGTGGCACGCTGCTCTTCGGTAAGCGTGTCCTGGATGCGGGCCTGCAGAAGAACGCTCTCGGCGGTCACGTCACCGGTCAGCTCGCCCAGCTCTTCCGCGTTATCGCGGATGTCGCCTTCGTCATAATCCGGACCGATCTGGTCACTCAGCGCCTGCTGCAACTGCTGCGCTTCGGTGCGCATTTCCGTGATCTTGCCTTCGGAATCTTTGATCAGTTCACGCAGTTCCTGCTTTTGGTCGTCACTCAGATCGACCATGCGATCCAGCTGGTCCACCTGGTCGCCCTGCTGCTGGCCGGGGGCCGCTTGCTGAGCGGTTGCGGTGGCACCGAGGCCGAGGGCCAACAGGGCCGCCAGGCTCACTTGCTTTAAGGTCGTCATAGAGATCTCCCAGACGTTTTATGGACTGTTCGTAAATTCGTGAACGGGTCACGCTACCGGATCAGGCAACAGGACGTCACCCCCGGTTCCCCGGGTAACAGCGGAGCGTATACCCTGACTTCCGGGTCACGGCTGTGCAGCCGAGTCATGACGCGGGGTCCAGCGGGACACCTCGGAAACGGAAAATTTTGCTAAACTCGCCGTTCCCGAGCTCAAACCGACTCTAATTGATGACTGAATACCTCCTCATCCTGATCAGCGCCGTGCTGGTGAACAACTTCGTCCTGGTGCAGTTTCTCGGCCTGTGCCCGTTCATGGGCGTCTCCAATAAGGTGGAGACCGCCATGGGCATGTCGCTGGCCACCACCTTCGTGCTGACTTTGTCATCGGTGCTCGCCTACCTCACCTGGGCCTATATCCTGGTGCCGTTCGAGCTTGAATACCTGCGCACCATCAGCTTTATCCTGGTGATCGCGGTGGCGGTGCAGTTCACCGAGATGTTCGTCAAGAAAGCCAGCCCGTTGCTGTACCGGGTGCTCGGGGTGTTCCTGCCGCTGATCACATCTAATTGCGCGGTGCTGGGCGTGGCGCTGCTCAATGTCCGGCAAACCGACGCCACCTTTATGAGTTCCCTGACCTACGGTCTGGGCGCCGCCCTGGGCTTCTCGCTGGTGCTGATTCTGTTCGCCGCCATGCGTGAGCGTATCGCCGTGGCGGATGTGCCCGAGGCGTTCCGCGGGCCCAGCATCGGGCTGATCACCGCCGGGCTGATGTCCCTGGCGTTCATGGGCTTTTCGGGGCTGATTAAGTTATGACCACGGTGCTGATCGCCATTGCCGCCCTGCTGGGCCTGGCCGCCCTGTTCGGCGCCGTGCTCGGCTACGCCTCGGAGAAATTCAAGGTGGAAGGCGACCCGATCGTGGAGCAGATCGACGCCTTGCTGCCGCAAACACAGTGCGGTCAGTGCGGCCACCCCGGCTGCCGCCCCTACGCCGAGGCCATTGCCGAGGGCGAGGAACACAACCGTTGCCCGCCGGGCGGGGACACCACCGTGGAAGCGCTCGCCGATCTGCTCGGTCGAGAGGTGCTGCCGCTGGATAATGAGGGCGCCGAGGACGCCAGCGTGGAGCGCGTGGCGTACATTCGCGAGGACGAATGCATCGGCTGTACCAAATGCATTCAGGCCTGCCCGGTGGACGCCATCGTCGGCGCCGCCAAGCAGATGCATACGGTGATCGCCGATGAGTGCACCGGTTGCGACCTGTGCGTGGACCCCTGCCCGGTGGACTGCATCGACATGATTGAGCGCCCCATGACCCTGGCCACCTGGACCTGGGACCGGCCCGCGGGCATCGGCCGCCGCCCGGAGCAGCGCATCGAGGTGGTGAATCTATGAGTGCGAATCCGTCCCTGCTCCAGCGTTTGCTGCCCGGCACGCGGCGCGCGCCGGTACATGACTTCCCCGGCGGCGTACACCCCGCCGAACACAAAACAGTGTCCAACCGCGCCGCCATTGCCCCGGGGCCTGTGCCCCAGCAGTTGGTGCTGCCGCTGAATATGCATCTGGGCGCGCCGGCACGGCCCATCGTCACAGTGGGCGACCGGGTCCTGAAAGGCCAGATGCTGGCCGAGCCCGCCGGCGCGGTCAGCGCCGCCCTGCACGCACCCACCTCCGGCACCGTGGTGGCCTTGGGGCCGCGTCCGATTCAGCACCCCTCCGGCATGGACGCGCTGTGCATCGTGCTGGCGCCGGACGGCGAGGACCGCTGGGCCGAGCGCCGGCCGGTGGCCGACCATACCCGCCTGGGCCCGGGCAAACTGGTCGCCCTGCTGCGCGACGCCGGTGTCGCCGGCCTGGGCGGCGCCGGCTTCCCCACCAGCGTCAAAGTGAACCTGGGCGACCATCAGCGCGTCGAACAGTTGATTATCAACGCGGTGGAATGCGAACCCTACATCACCGCCGACGACCGCCTGATGCGCGAGCGGGCGGACGAGATTCTGCTCGGCGTTCAGATTCTGCAGTACCTGCTCAACCCCCACGACACCCTGATCGGCATCGAAGACAACAAGCCCGAAGCCATCGCCGCCCTGCGCGCCGCCTGCGCGGACAGCGACGTGGAAATCCGCGTGGTGCCCACCAAGTACCCTTCCGGCGGCGAGAAACAGCTGATCCAACTGCTCACCGGCAAGGAAGTGCCCAGCGGCAGCATCCCCGCCCAGTGCGGTGTGGTCTGCCAAAACGTGGGCACCGCCTATGCGGTGAAACGGGCGGTGCACGACGGCGAGCCGCTGCTGTCACGGATCACCACCGTCACCGGCGACGCCGTGGCGCGCCCCGGCAACTACGAGGTGTGGCTAGGCACCCCGGTGGCCGAGCTGCTGCACCACGCCGGCGTGGACAAGGGGCGGCTTGGCCGCCTGGTAATGGGCGGCCCGATGATGGGCTTTACGCTGCACGATCCGTCGGTGCCGGTGGTCAAGACCAGCAATTGCATCATTGCCGCCAGCGCCGAGGAGCTGCCCGAGCCGCCGCCGGAGCAGGCCTGCATCCGTTGCGGCGCCTGCGCCGAGGTGTGCCCGGCCAACCTGTTACCGCAGCAGCTTTACTGGTACGCGAAGACCGACGATTTCGAACGGGCCCAGCACCACAACCTGATGGACTGCATTGAGTGCGGCGCCTGCGCCTATGTGTGCCCCAGCCATATTCCCCTGGTGCAGTACTACCGTTACGCCAAGGGCGAGATCCGCACCCAGACCGCCGAGCAGATCAAAGCGGACCGGGCCAGGGAGCGCTTCGAGGCGCGTCAGGCCCGGCTGGAACGGGAACAGGCGGAGAAAGAAGCCCGCCGCCGCGCCCGCCTGGAAGCCAACCGCAAGAAACAGGAAGCGGCGGCGGACAGCGGCCCCGGCGCCGGCGACGAAAAGCTGGCGGCACTGAAGAAAGAAGTCGGCCAGGCCTCCAGCGCCTATAAAGCGGCGGTGAAAGCGGCTAAGACCGCCGAAGCCCAGGAAGCGGATAACGCCGCCGAGCTGCGTGCGCGCGCCGACAGCCTCAAGGCCGAAGCGGACCGTGCCAAAGCGGCGCTGCGCGACGCCAAGGCCGCTGCGCCGGCGCAGCCGGCGGCGGCGCCCGCCGCATCCTCGGCACTGGCGGACCTCAAGAAGGCGGTGGGGGAAGCCTCCAGCGCCTACAAGGCGGCGGTGAAAGCCGCCAAGAACGCCGAGGCCGAGCAATCGGACGACGCCGCCGAATTGCGCGCCCGGGCGGACCAGCTGAAAGCGGAGGCGGACCGCTTAAAGGTCGAGTTGCGCGAGGCGAAGGCGGCCCAGGGGCCGGCGGCCGCCCCCGCCGCGCCGGCGCCGTCACAGCACCATGACGGCACGTCCTCCGACAACCCAGCGACGGTCGACAAGGCGGCGGTGGATGATGAAGCCGCCGCCAAGCGCCAGAAGCGTCTGAAAGCCCTGAAAACCGCCTACAACGTGGCCCACAAACAGTACAAGGAGGCCCACGCCGCGGTGGAGCGGGCCGAACGCGCCGGCCAGGACAGCGAGGAAGCCCTCGCCGCCATGCACGCCAAGGTGGAGAAGCTCAAAGCCAAAGCGGACCATTGCCGCGACGCCCTGGACGCCCTGGTGGAACAGGCCAAAGCCGATATTCTCGCCCACACCGGCAAGGATCTGAAAACCCTGAAGCTGGACGCGGCCCGGGCGGAAAGCGCCCTGCGCGACAAGGCCGATGAGCTGGAGCGACGCCGCGACACCTCGGACGCGGATACCCTGGAAACCTTGAATTCGGAACTGCACGCCTTGCAAGAACACGCGCAACTGACCCGCCTGGCATTGAAAACCGCCGTGGAAGAACAGGGGCTGGTGGAAGAATGAGCCTGATCAACGCCCCTTCCCCACACACCAGCCGGCACACCGACACCGGCGCGGTGATGCGCCAGGTGGTCTACGCCACCCTGCCCGGCCTGGCGGTGCTGGTCTGGCAATTCGGCCTGGGCAGCCTGCTTAACGTACTTTGGGCGGTGCTGGTGGCGCTGGTCTGCGAAGCCTTGTTCCTGCGCGCCCGCGGCAAACCGGTGGCGTTTTATCTGAAGGACTGGAGCGCGGTGGTCACCGCCGTGCTTCTGGGCCTGGCGCTACCGCCCACCGCCCCATGGTGGTTGACCCTGATCGGCGTCGGCTTCGCCATTGTGGTGGCCAAGCAGCTCTACGGTGGCCTGGGCATGAACCCTTTTAACCCGGCCATGATCGGCTATGTGCTGTTGCTGATCTCTTTCCCGGTGGCCATGACCCAGTGGATTGCCCCCGGCGAAGCCCCCGCCCCGGCCGACAGCCTCGCCCTGTTCCTCGGCCAGACGCCGGCGGACGCGTTCACCGGCGCCACCCCACTGGATACCTTCCGCACCTGGGCCGGCGACGCCGACGCGCTGGCCGGGCGCGATATCCTCGCCGGTCAGGTGGCCGGTCCCGGCTGGGAAACCGTCAATCTGGCGTTCCTACTCGGCGGTCTCTATTTGTTGGTACGCCGCATCATCACCTGGCAGATACCGGTGGCGTTTCTCGCCGGCCTGGCGCTGCCGGCGCTGGTCGCGCATCAGGTGGACGCGGCGCGTTTTGCCGGCCCGCTGTTCCACCTGTTTTCCGGCGGCGCCATGCTGGGCGCGTTCTTTATCGCCACGGACCCGGTGAGCGCCGCCACCAGCCGTCTGGGGCGCTTTATCTATGCGCTGCTGATCGGTCTGCTGATCTGGGTGATCCGCACCTTCGGTGGCTACCCGGATGCCGTGGCGTTCGCCGTGCTGCTGCTCAACCTGGCGGCGCCGTTTATTGACTACTACACCCAGCCGCGCGCCTACGGGCACCGCAAGGCGAACAAAGGGGCTAACCCATGATCCGCCAGGCGATCACCCGCAACGCCGTGATCCTGGGGCTGTTCGCCATCGGCACCGCCGCCGCCCTGGCCCTGACCAACCAGGCCACCCTGCCGCGGGTGGAGTGCAATCGTCAGAACGCGCTGATCGCCTCCCTCGCCCAGGTCATGCCCGACGACCGTCATGACAACGTGCTGATCACCGACCGCATTGAAGTGCGTGACCCGCTACTGGGCAACGGCGCACAGCATATCTACCGGGCCCGCCGGGGCGGCGCGCCGTCGGGCGTGGTGCTCGAAGCCACCGCCCCCGACGGCTATGGCGGTGCCATCGACCTGATTGTTGGCGTCGATACCGACGGCCGTGTGCTGGGCGTGCGGGCGGTGCCGCCGCACAATGAAACCCCGGGCCTGGTCGACAAGATCGAACGGCGCAAATCCGACTGGATCACCCGTTTCAAGGGCCGTTCCCTGAACGACCCGGACGACGCCGGCTGGGCAGTGAAGAAAGACGGCGGCACCTTTGACAGCTTCACCGGCGCCACCATCACCCCACGCGCCGTAGTCGGAGCCGTGCATCGCGCCCTGCTCTATTTCCGTGATCACAAGAAGCAGGTGTTCCAAGCGCCGGCCACCGACGACGCGCCAGATACCATGAGGGAGGCCTGCCGTGGCTGACACCGACTACCGGAAAATCACCCTGGACGGGCTCTGGAACAACAACCCGGCCACCGTACAGATTCTCGGCCTGTGCCCGCTGCTGGCGGTGACCGGTACGGTGGTGAACGCTCTGGGGCTGGGGCTGGCCACGCTGGTGGTACTGATGGGCTCCAACGGTGCCGTGTCACTGATCCGCGCCTACGTCACCGACGCGGTGCGGCTGCCCGCCTTCGTGATGATCATCGCCGCCCTGGTCACGGTGATCGAAATGCTGATGCGCGCCTTCACCTTCGAGCTGTACGAAATCCTGGGGATCTTTATTCCGCTTATCGTGACCAATTGCACCGTGCTGGGCCGGGCCGACGCCTTCGCCAGCAAAAACCCGGTGCTGCCGTCGTTGCTGGACGGCTTCATGATGGGCGCCGGCTTCCTGGTGATTCTGGTGATTCTCGGCGGCATGCGCGAACTGATCGGCCAGGGCACGTTGTTCGATAACATGCAACTTTTGCTCGGTCCGGTCGCCACCGACTGGCGCCTGGAAGTGTTCTCCGACTACCCCGGCTTTCTGTTCGCGGTGTTGCCACCCGGCGCCTTTATCGGCCTGGGTTTGATCATCGCCGGGAAGAACGTCATCGACCGGCGTCTGAAAGCGGCCCGCAAAGCCAGACAAGCGGACCAGCCCACCACCAGCCGGCGCGTGCGCACCACCGGTAAGGTGAGCTGAAAGCGGCGCATCGAGCCAACCCCGTTACCACTCTACTGTCGTAACTCGGTGACCTGGTTCAAAGGCGCGGCGCTTTTAACAGCGTTATACAACTTTCACGATGCTTCTCGGGTGACAATAGCGGCCATTACCTGCAAGCGGGCGTCAGTGATCGGCGCACGCCAAGAATCAGAAAGGAGGCCCTCATGAAAACAGCAGCAACCGTGGCACTGGCCGTTGTCGGCACCGTGGCCGTCGCCGGTGTCGGTTACGGCGGCTACCAGGCGATCAACGATGATGGCCGCTACGCCGAAGTGGTCAAGGTCGAACCCGCCACCAAAACCTGGCAGGAGCCCAACCAGCGTTGTGAGCAGGTCACCGTACAGCGGCAGAAGCCGGTCAAGGACAAACACCAGATCACCGGCAGCGCCATCGGCGCGGTGGTCGGCGGCGTCATCGGGCACCAGTTCGGTGGCGGCAGCGGCAAGGACGTAGCCACGGCTGCGGGCGCCGTCGCCGGCGGTTACGCGGGCAACAAAGCGCAGGAGCGCATCCAGGAAGGCAACACCTATACCACCACCGAGGAACGTTGCCAGACCATTATGGAAACCCGTAGCGAGCAGGCCGGCTACAACGTCACCTACCGCTTCAACGATCAAACCCAAACCGTACGCATGGACAAAGAGCCCGGCGACCGTCTGCCGGTGGAGAACGGCCAAGTCGTCACCGACTAGGCCACCGCTAAAAAGCCCCCCGACCGGGCGTCGCCGCCCGGTCCTCCCTTCGTTATACTGTTCGTTTTTCGCCAGCGAACCCGACGCCATGAATCGCGAAAAACGCACCGAAATCTTTCGACGGTTGCGCGAACAGCGACCGCACCCCACCACCGAACTGAACTTCGACACCCCCTTCGAACTGCTGGTGGCCGTGGTGCTGTCCGCCCAGGCCACCGACGTGGGCGTCAACAAGGCCACCGACAAATTGTTCCCCGTGGCCAATACCCCCCACGCCATCCGCGCCCTGGGCGTGGACGGACTCAAGACCTACATCAAAACCATCGGCCTGTTTAATTCCAAGGCCGCCAACATCATCAAACTCTGCGACCAGCTGATTGAGCAACACGACGGCGACGTGCCGCGCTCAAGAGCGGCGCTCGAAGCCCTGCCCGGCGTTGGCCGGAAAACCGCCAACGTGGTGCTCAACACCGCCTTCGGCGAGCCTACCATTGCCGTGGATACGCACATCTTCCGGGTCTCAAACAGAACGCGCATCGCGCCGGGCAAAAACGTGGTGGAAGTGGAGCAGCGGCTGATGCGCACGGTGCCGGAAGAGTTCAAGCGGGACTGCCATCACTGGCTGATTTTGCACGGCCGCTACACCTGCGTGGCGCGCAAGCCGAAATGCGGCGAGTGCATCATCGCCGATCTCTGCGAGTTCCCGGTTTCTAAGCGGCCAAGCTGAGTCTTTCTCTCCAGGAAACCCGCACCGGGATCGAGTGGGCTTGTGGGAGCGGGCCCGCTCCCACAAGCTCGCTCCTGCAAGGTATCGGCCGTTCCCCATCGCTGACTGAGGTGAATATAAAAAGCCGGCCGTCCCGGGGAAAGGACGGCCGGTAAGCGGAATGACGGAAGAGCGGGCGGCATTCCGCGTCAAGGGTCTCCAGCACTCAGAGACTCAGCCGGTCGCGAATCCGCGATAGCGTCATTTCGCCGATGCCCTTCACCGCCATAAGCTGATCGACGGATTCGAACGGCCCTTCCCGGTCGCGCCAGGCGACGATCGAGGCGGCGGTCTTGGGGCCGATGCCTTTCAGGGTCTGCAACTCTTCCACGCCGGCGTTATTCAGGCTCACCGTGGTGTCCACAGCGGCGGCGGCGCCATCCGCTTCGGGGGCGGCCTGGGCGGCGGGCAGGCCGCCGGCGAGCAGCATCAGGCTGAGTAGCAGGGTTTGATACAGTTTTCGTCCATGGAGCTTCATCGTCCTTCCTCCTTATCGGTTTGGGTTAGGACGTTCTACTCTAAGGGGGACGGTGCTGCGGGACTGTAAGCGAACGCGGTGACTTTTTGCGCTCTGATCAGGAAAGGCTTTGTAGGATATCGTCGACCGCGGCCGTGGGATTTTCCGCACGGGTGATGGGACGTCCGATCACCATGAAGTCCACGCCCCATTCGCGGGCCTGGGGCGGCGTCACCACCCGGCGCTGGTCGTCGCCGGCACTGCCGTCCGGACGAATACCCGGGGTCACCAGGGCGAAACCGTCGCCACAGGCGGCGCGTAGCATGGCGGCCTCGCGGGCCGAGCAGACCACGCCGTCCAGCCCGCTGTCACGGGTCAGCCCGGCCAAACGCCGTACCTGGTCCTGCGGTTCGTGGTCGATGCCGATTTCCACCAGGTCGGCCCGCTCCTGGCTGGTGAGCACGGTGACCGCGATCAGCAGCGGCGGGCGGTCGTAGCCGCTCAGCGCTTCGCGGGCGGCGAGCATCATGCGGCTGCCGCCACTGGCGTGCACGTTCACCATCCATACACCCAGATCGGCGGCGGCCTTAACGGCGCCGGCCACGGTATTGGGAATGTCGTGGAATTTGAGATCCAGAAACACCTGGAAGCCTCTGTCGTGCAGGGCGCGCACCACCTCCGGTCCACCCCGGGTGAACAGCTCCTTGCCCACTTTCACCCGCACTTTGGCCGGGTCGAGACGGTCCGCCATCGCCAGCGCCTGGTCCGGTTGCGGGTAGTCCAGGGCGACAATAATGGGGCTGGCGACGGTCACGGCTTAATCTCTCCTTCGGAGCGGGGTTTGATGGTGCCCCAGCGACGGCAGCTCGGGCAGCGCCATTGCAGCAACGGGGTCTGGAACCCGCAACGGCGACACTGATAGACGGTTTTACCACTGGTCAGCCGTTCGGTGAGCGCTTTGAGCAGGCCCAGGTGCTCGCGGGCCTCGCCTTCCGCCGACCCTTGCAGGTTCATGTCGATCAGGCGGTGCAGGCCGAGCACGGTGGGGTTGGCCTGCATGTAGTCGGCGATGAACTGGCCGGCCTCGCGGTCGCCGTAGCGCTCGCGCAGCTGCTCGGACAGCAGCAACACCCGGGCGGTACTGGGCGTTTCGGCGCTGTAGTCGGCGAGCATGCGGATAAAGTCCTCTTCTTTTTCCAGCGCCTGGAAGCACTGGCGCAGCTCGCTGAGCACCTCGTCGAAGAAGTCCGGATCCTGTTTCCAGATGCGGCGGAACGCCTCGATCGCCGCGTCCCAGTCTTCCTCGCGCATTTCCAGGCGCCCCTGCAGGACGCTGGCGCGAACGCAGTTCTTGTCGAAGCCGAGGGCGCGGCGCAGCATGCGGCGTGCCGGGTTGAGCTCGCTGCGGGCGATCTGCGCTTCCGCTTCCTCGCAGCAGTAGTGGGCCAGCACCGGGGCGATCTTGGGCTGCGATTTAACCAGGTGCTCGCCCATGGAGATGGCGTTGGTCCAGTCACGCTCCTGCTCGTACAGGTAGGTGAGCTGGCGAATCACCTGCTCGCGCTTTTCGCACTCCTGGTCGAGCATTTCCAGCAGCACTTCCTCGGCCCGGTCGAACAGGCCGCCGGCCAGGTAGTCCTCGGCCAGCTCCAGCTGAATCTGCTCCTGGGTGGCGCGGGGCAGCTCGCCCTGCTCGAGAAGGTGGGAGTGAATCAGGGTGGCGCGGTCGAATTCGCCGCGCTTGCGGAACAGGCGCGCCATGCTGAGGTGCGTTTCCAGGGTCTGGTCGTTGACCTCCAGGCTGTTGAGCAGGGCCTGCACCGCCTTGTCCGGCTCTTCGTTGAGCAGAAAATTCAGACCGGCCACGTACTCCTGGGACAGCGAATCCATGCGCCGGCGCTGGCGGCGTTTACCTTCACGCCGGCCGAGGAAAAAGCCCGTGGCGATGGCGAAAAAGAACAGCGGAATAAGCCAAAGCGGTTCGCTCATGAACGGGGTCCGAACAGGCCGCGCAACCCTTTCAGGCCCAGGCCGGTGACCAGCCCCGCCAGCAGGCCGAGGGCCAGCAGCACCACCACCAGTGCGCCCAGCGTCACCTGGTATTGCCAGTCGGCGACGGGCACCGCCAGGGTCACCGGCTGGGTGTTGGCGGTGACGAACAGGAAAGCCGCCATGAAGATCAGCAGCAAAACCAGAATCAGAAAAATACGGTAAAGATTTCGCATCACATCGTCCTGCTGGGGCGATCAGCCGTTGACGGCTTCGCCGGGGGCGTCATCGGCGTTGCGTTTGTCGTCGCCATGGGTTCCGGACGACGCGTCGAACATGGAGTCATTGACCCGTTCGCGCAGCTCTTTACCGGATTTGAAATGGGGAACGTACTTGCCATGCAGCTTGACGCTGGCGCCGGTCTTGGGATTACGGCCCACGCGAGGTGCACGGAAATGAAGGGAAAAACTGCCGAAACCGCGTATTTCGATGCGGCCCCCTTCAGCGAGGGTGTCGGCCATGTAGTCAATCAGGGTTTTTACGGCGAGCTCCACATCCCTGGGAGACAATTGCTGGTTTTCCTTGGAAATACGGGCAATCAGTTTCGATTTGGTTAACGCTGACGCCATTGCAACCTACTCCCCTGGGCTCCCTGCCCAAGCGGGGCCGGCCTGATGGCCGGCCCCCGGGAGGAGCCGTTATGACTCGTTGCTGTTTTCCATCTGCTTCTTGATCAGATCACCAATGGTCTTGGGCGCGTTGGCGTCCGGACCCTGGGTATCCAGTGCTTCCTTGTCCTGCACCTGATCTTTGGCGCGTACGGACAGGGTGATCACACGGTTCTTGCGATCCACGTTGGTGATGCGGGCTTCCACCTCGTCACCGACGCTGAGCACTTCGGTCGCATCGTTGACCTTGTCGCGGCTGAGTTCGCTGGCACGCAGGGATGCTTCCACGTTTTCAGCCAACTCCACGGTGGCGCCCTTGGCGTCCACTTCCGTTACCTTGCCTTTAACGATGGTGCCCTTCTCGTTTGCAGCAACATACTGAGCAAACGGATCATCTGTCAACTGCTTGATTCCAAGGGAAATTCTTTCCCGCTCGGCATCAATGGACAGTACCACGGTTTCCAGCTCGTCGCCCTTGTTGAAGTTGCGCACCGCCTCTTCGCCCTGCTCTTCCCAGGAGATGTCGGACAGGTGCACCAGGCCGTCGATGCCGCCTTCCAGGCCGATGAAGATACCAAAATCGGTGATCGACTTGATCTTGCCGCTGATGCGGTCGCCTTTCTGGTAGTTCTCGGAGAAGGATTCCCACGGGTTGGACTGGCACTGCTTGATACCCAGGGAGATACGACGACGGTCTTCG
Organism: Alcanivorax sp.; assembly: GCA_042090255.1. Classification (GTDB taxonomy): domain Bacteria; phylum Pseudomonadota; class Gammaproteobacteria; order Pseudomonadales; family Alcanivoracaceae; genus Alloalcanivorax. Next base: position 21,350 of record JBELJS010000033.1, read on the forward strand.
TCGATGTCCAGGATCATCACTTCCACTTCGTCGCCGATCTCGACAACCTTGGACGGGTGGATGTTCTTGTTGGTCCAGTCCATCTCGGACACGTGCACCAGACCTTCCACGCCTTCTTCGATTTCCGCGAAGCAGCCGTAGTCGGTGAGGTTGGTGACCCGGGCCTTGACGCGGGCACCTTCCGGGTACTTCTGCACGATATCGTGCCAGGGATCTTCGCCCAGCTGCTTGAGACCCAGGGACACACGCATCTTCTCGCGGTCGAACTTGAGGACCTTGATCTCGATTTCCTGGCCCACTTCGACGATTTCGCTGGGATGCTTGATGCGCTTCCAGGCCATGTCGGTGATGTGCAGCAGGCCGTCGATGCCGCCCAGGTCGACGAACGCGCCGTAGTCGGTCAGGTTCTTGACGATACCCTTGACGACCATGCCTTCCTGCAGAGACTCGAGCAGCGCTTCGCGCTCGGCGGAGTGCTCGGCTTCCATGACCGCGCGGCGGGACACCACCACGTTGTTACGCTTGGGATCGAGCTTGATGACCTTGAAATCCAGGTCCTTGCCTTCCAGGTGGGTCACGTCGCGTACCGGACGGATGTCCACCAGGGAGCCGGGCAGGAACGCGCGGATCGGGCCGATATCGACGGTGAAGCCACCCTTCACCTTGCCGGAAATCTGACCTTTGACGATCTCGTCTTTGTCGAAAGCCACTTCCAGTTCGCCCCACACTTCGGCGCGCTTGGCCTTTTCGCGGGACAGACGGGTGAAGCCCATGCCGTCATCGATAGCGTCAACCGCCACTTCCACTTCATCGCCTTCGGCGATTTCCAGTTCACCGGTTTCGCTGATGAACTCGCCGCGGGCGATGATGCCCTCGGACTTGAGGCCGGCGTTAACGGTCACCCAGTCGCTGTCGATGGCGACCACGGTGCCTTTGATGATGGAACCACGGGCAACGTCGAGGTCCTTAAGGCTTTCTTCAAAAAGTTCGGCAAAAGATTCAGTCATGGAGAAGTCTCACGGATACACATACCAACCAGCAGGCATGGGTTATTACTAAAAGGCCACCGCCCCAAGCTGGTTTACTGTCAGGGGCCGGGCGACCTGTCACTTAACACTCATTGCGGGAGCGGCCCTGCCCGCGGACCCCGCGTAATCGGGGTTGCCGCGGCCAGGGCCGCTCCTACGGATGAATACGGTTTTACCGCCTTCAGACCAGAGATCGGCGGGCGGCCTCATCGAGAATCGCGTCCACCACCTGTTCCACGGAGAGCGAGGTGGAATCGATCTCCACCGCGTCATCAGCGGGCTTCAGCGGTGCCACATCGCGGTTCATGTCCCGGTCGTCCCGGGTCTGGATGTCCTCGATAAGGGTCGCGAGGGTAGCATCAAAGCCCTTTTCCTTCAACTGGGCGTAGCGCCGGCGGGCGCGCTCCTCGGCGCTGGCGTTGAGGTAGATCTTGAGCGGCGCGTCCTGGAATACCACCGTGCCCATATCACGGCCGTCGGCCACCAGGCCCGGGCTCAGGGCGAAGGCCCGCTGGCGGGCGAACAGCGCGTCGCGCACCGGCTGCAGCACGGCCACCTGGCTGGCCATCTCGCCGACTTCCTCGCGACGGATGTCGGCGCTCACGTCCTCGCCGTCGAGCACCACGGCGGTGTCGCCGTTCTGCTCGCGGAACACCACCGGCAGGTTCTCGGCGAGCCGGATCAGCGCCGGCTGGTCATCCAGGGCCACGCCCTGGCGGGTGGCGTACAGGCCCAGCACCCGGTAGAGAGCGCCGGAGTCGAGCAGGTGCCAGGCCAGGCGGGCGGCCACCAGGCGCGCCACGGTGCCCTTGCCGGAGGACACCGGGCCGTCGATGGTGATGATCGGGATCATGCGTTCTCCTTGGATGCGTGCACCTCCAGGTCGAGACCGGCGCCGCGGGCAAGATCCGCGAAGCCCGGGAAGCTGGTGGCCACGTTGGCACAGCGGCGGATAGTGATGGGCGCCGAGGCGCGCAGCGCCGCCATGGCGAAACTCATGGCGATACGGTGATCGCCGTGGGAATCCACCTCGCCGCCGCCGAACGGGCCGCCGACGATGCGGATGCCGTCCTCATAGACTTCATGCTCCACGCCCAGCGCCGCCAGGCCGTCCGCCATCACCTGAATGCGGTCGGACTCCTTGACGCGCAGCTCCTCGGCGCCGCGCAGCACGGTTTCGCCCTGGGCGCAGGCGGCGGCGATGAAGATCGCCGGAAACTCGTCGATGGCCAGCGGCACCAGCTCCCGGGGGATCTCGATGCCCTTGAGCGGCGCGCTCCTGACCACCAGGTCGGCCACCGGCTCACCGCCGGAATCGCGCGGGTTCTCCAGGCGGATGTCCGCGCCCATCAGCTTGAGAATGTCGATCACGCCGGTGCGCGTCGGGTTCACCCCCACATGGGGCAGGGTCAGCTCGCTGCCTTCGGCGATGGAGGCGCCGACCAGGAAGAACGCCGCCGAGGAGATGTCCGCCGGCACGTCCAGGGGGCCCGCCGCCAGCGGCGTGCCGCCGGTCACCGTGCTGGTGGCGCCGTCGCGCCGCACCGGCACGCCGAACCCGCCCAGCATCCGCTCGGTGTGGTCGCGGGTGGGGGCCGGCTCGGTCACCGAGGTGTCGCCCTCGGCGTACAGGCCCGCCAGCAGCACCGCCGACTTCACCTGGGCGGACGCCATCGGCAGCGGATAGTGGATGCCCTTCAGCGTCTGGCCGCCGTGGATACGCACCGGCGGGCGGCCGCCCTCGCCGGTGTCGATGCGCGCGCCCATTTCCCGCAGCGGGCCGGCGACCCGCTCCATGGGCCGCTTGGAGAGCGATTCATCGCCGGTCAGTTCGGTGTCGAACGCCTGGCCGGCGAGCAGGCCGGTGAGCAGCCGCATGGAAGTGCCGGAATTGCCCATGTAGAGCGGTTTGCCCGGCGCCTTGAGGCCGTGCAGGCCGACCCCGTGCACGATCACCTGACCGTGGTGGGGGCCTTCGATCAGCACGCCCATGTCGCGGAACGCCTGCAGCGTGGCCAGGGCGTCCTCCCCTTCCAGAAACCCCTCCACGGTGGTGGTGCCCTCGGCCAGGGACGCCAGCATGATGGCCCGGTGGGACATGGATTTATCACCCGGCACCCGCAGCCGGCCGTTGAGCCGGCCGCCGGGGCGCGCCAGGAAGGTGGGGTTGGATTGCTGTGTCATGCCTGTCTCGTCGTCGGAATGCCGGGCGCGGGTGTAGGAGGTGCGCTCGTTCATGGCCAGAAAGTGGGCCCGGGCGGCGTTGGCCCGGGTCATGACGCCCATCAGGGCCTCGTCGTCGTTATGCTCGATGGCGTTCTGGAAACGGTCGATACCATCCCGGAACAGGGCCAGCGCTTCCAGTACCGCGTCCCGGTTCTCGCGGAAGATGTCGTGCCACATCACCGGGTCGGAACTGGCGATGCGGGTAAAATCACGGAAGCCGCCGGCGGCGTAGCGGAAAATCTCGGTGGAATCGCCCTGCCGGGCCAGGGTATCGACCAGCGAAAACGCCAGCAAATGCGGCAGATGGCTGGTTTCCGCCAGCACCCGGTCATGGTGATCCGGCGCCATTTCCAGCACTTCCGCGCCCACCGCCGCCCACAGCGCCCGCACCCGGGCGGTGGCGCTGGGGTCGGTGTCCGGGGTGGGCGTCAGAATCACCCGGTGCTGGCGATACAGCCCCGCATCGGCGGCTTCCACGCCGCTTTTTTCCTTGCCGGCGATCGGGTGGCCCGGCACGAAGCGCGGAAAATGATCGCCCAGGGCCTGGCGGGCCTCGGCGATCACCGCGCCTTTGACGCTGCCACCGTCGGTGACGATGGCGCGCTCGGCGAGCCCCGGGCGCAGCGCTTTCAGCACCGCCCCCATGGACGAGACCGGCGTCGCCACGAACACCAGATCGGCGCCGCGCACCGCCACCGCCAGGTCCTGGCTGCCCTCGTCGATCAGGCCCAGAGCCAGGCCCTGTTCCAGGGTGCGCGTGGAGCGGGAGCCGGCCACCACGGTGCGCGCCAGGCCCTGCTCGCGGATCGCGGCGGCCAGCGAGCCGCCGATCAGGCCCAGCCCGATGATCGCGACACGTTGAAACAGAGGAGCCCGGGACGCGGTCATCAGCGGCGCGTCACTTGTTTCAGTGCCCGCAGGAAACGTTCGTTGTCGCGGGCCGTGCCGGCGGTGACCCGCAGGTGGTTGGGCAGGCCGTAGCCGCCCAGCGGGCGCACGATCACCCCTTCGCGCAACAGCGCCTGGTAGACGGTCTCGGCGTCGCCGCCGCAGTCGAAGGCGATGAAATTGGCCACCGAGGGAATCTGCGTGAAACCGAGGCCGTCGAGCCCTTCGGCCAGTTGCACCAGCCCGGCGGTGTTCTCGCTCTTGGAGTTCTCGATATGGTCGATGTCGCCCAGGGCCGCCTGGGCCGCCGCCAGTGCCGGAATATTGACGTTGAAGGGCTGGCGCACCCGGTTGAGCACATCGGCGATCTGCGGGTGCGACACGGCGTAGCCCACGCGCAGGCCGGCCAGGCCGTGGATCTTGGAAAAGGTGCGGGTGACCACCAGGTTCGGGTAGCGGTCAAGCCGCTTCAGGCCGTCCGGGTAGTGGCTTTCCTCCACGTATTCGAAGTACGCCTCGTCCAGCACCACGATCACCCGCTCCGGCACTCTGGCCAGGAAGTTATCCAGCGCCTGGTCGTTGAACCAGGTGCCGGTGGGGTTGTTCGGGTTGGCCAGGAACACCACCCGGGTGCGCTCGGTGATCGCGTCCGCCATGGCGGCCAGATCGTGGCCGTAGAGGTGCGAATCCACCGACACCGGCTTGGCGGAGCAGCCCAGGGTCACCAGCGGATAGATGGCGAAGGCGTACTCGGAAAACACCGCTTCGTCGCCGGGCTGCAGATAGGCGCGCGCCACCAGTTCGAGCACGTCGTTGGAGCCGTTGCCCAGGGTGATGCGGTCACTGCTCACGCCCAGGTTATCCGCCAGGGCGTGTTTCAGCTCGAAGCCGGCGCCGTCCGGGTAAAGGTGGATCTGATCCAGCGACCGGCGCGCCGCTTCCAGCGCCCGGTGGCTGGGCCCCAGCGGGTTCTCGTTGCTGGCCAGCTTGACCACGTCGCGCAGGCCCAGCTCACGCTGCAGCTCTTCGACGGGTTTGCCCGGCTGATAGGGGCGCAGTTGCTGCACGCCGTTGTTGGCCAGTTGGGTGTAATCGCAAGTCATAACGCTTTCCTACAGGACCGCCTTCGGATAGGAGCCCAGCACCTTGATGGTATTGCCGTCGGCTTCCAGAGTCTCCAGCACCTCGGTGAGCGTCGCGTCCGCTTTGTGGCCTTCGCAGTCGACGAAGAACACATAGCTCCAGTTGGCGATGCGCGAGGGCCGGCTTTCCAGACGGGTCAGGTTGATGCCCTTGTCCCGGAACGGCCGCAACAGATCGGACAGCAGCCCGGGACGGTTCTTGCCGGAGATCAGCAGGCTGGTCTTGTCGCGGCCGGAGGGCGGCGTGTCCTGGCGGCCGATGATCAAGAAGCGGGTGGTATTGTCCGGGCGGTCCTCGATGTTGCGCTGCACCGGCTCCAGGTCGTAGAGCTCACGGGCCATGTCGCCGGCGATGGCCATGGCGTTCCATTCGTCCTTGAGCCGCCGGGCGGCCTCCGCGTTGGAGCTCACCGCCACGCGTTCCACCGCCGGCATGTGCGCGTCCAGCCACTGGCGGCACTGCGCCAGGGTCTGCTGGTGTGAATAGATGCGCGTCACCTTGTCCCGGCGGGTGTGGGGGCCGGCGAGCAGATGGTGGTGGATACGCAGTTCCACCTCACCACAGATCTTGAGGTCGGAATTCATGAATGAATCCAGGGTGTGGTTCACCATGCCCTCGGTGGAGTTTTCCACCGGCACCACGCCGAAGTGCACGGCGCCCGCCTCCACTTCGCGGAATACCTCATCGATGGCGCCCAGCGGCACGCTTTCCACCGCATGGCCGAAATGCTTGATCGCCGCCTGCTGGGTAAAGGTGCCTTCCGGGCCCAGAAACGCCACGCGCATGGGCTGTTCCAGCGCCAGGCATACGCTCATCACTTCGCGGAACAGGCGCGCCATGGATTCCCCGTCGATGGGGCCCTTATTGCGTTCCTTGATGCGGCTCAGCACCTGGGCTTCCCGCTCCGGGCGGTAAAACACCGGCTCGGCGTCCTCGCGGCGCTTCACTTCGGCCACCTGGTGGGCGAGCTCGGCGCGGTGATTGAGCAGATCCTGGAGCCGTTGGTCCAGGTCGTCGATCTGATCTCTCAGCTTGTCCAATGATTCGGTCATGTCAGGTTCCGCCTGGGCGCGCCACGGCTGGCGAGTGTGCGCGTACCAGCCTTATCCGTTGCGTTTTTCGAAGTCCGCCATGAAGTCTATCAGGGCATCCACGGCCGTTTCCGGTACCGCATTATAAATGCTGGCGCGCATGCCGCCGACACTGCGGTGGCCCTTGAGATTGCGCAGCCCGGCGGCGTCCGCCTCGGCCAGAAACGCCTTGTCCAGAGCACTGTCGGAGAGAATGAAGGGCACGTTCATCCAACTGCGCTGGGCGGGCGCCACCGGGTTGCTGTAGAAACCGCTGGCGTCGATGAAGCCATACAGCTTCTCCGCCTTGCGCCGGTTGAGCTCGCCCATGGCTTCCACGCCGCCCTGCGCCTTGAGCCACTGGAACACCAGGCCGGCCAGATACCAGGCGAAGGTGGGCGGCGTGTTGTACATGGAGCCGTTCTCGGCGTGGGTCTGGTAGTTCATCATCGCCGGCACGGACGCGCCGGCACGGCCGAGCAGGTCCTTGCGCACGATCACCACGGTGATCCCCGCCGGGCCGATGTTCTTCTGCGCGCCGGCGTAAATCAGGCCGAAACGGCTGACATCCAGCGGACGCGACAGGATGGTGGAGCTCATGTCCGCCACCAGCGGCTTGTCCACCTCGGGCACGAAGTCGAATTCCAGCCCGCCGATGGTCTCGTTGGGGCAGTAATGCACATAGGCGGCATCGTCGGAGAGCCGCCAGTCGCTCTGCGCCGGCACATAGCTGAAGTTGCGGTCCTCGCTGGAGGCCGCCACGTTGATGTCACCGAAACGGCGCGCTTCCTTGATCGCCTTGGTGGACCACTGGCCGGTGTTGATGTAATCGGCGCGGCCCGACTCGCCGAGCAGGTTCATGGGCACCATGGCGAACTGGGCACTGGCGCCGCCCTGCAGAAACAGCACCGCGTAGTCGTCGGAAATCCCCATCAGATCGCGCAGGTCCTTTTCGGCCTGCTCCGCCATGGCCACGATCACGTCATCGCGATGGCTCATCTCCATCACCGACATGCCGGTGCCACGGTAATCCAGCATTTCCTCGCGGGCCCGCTGAAGGACCGCTTCCGGCAAGGCCGCCGGGCCGGCGCAAAAGTTATAAGCGCGGGACATTGGTTGATCTCCGGGTTATAGCGGCTGGGCCGCGATACAGGATTCAGGATTGGGGGCGGTGGCGCCGCCCCTTCCCTTTTTACTCTTCGTCGCCGTCCGCCGGAGCGTTGTCGGCTCCGTCAGCGCCGTTCTCTTCGGCGGCGCCCTCTTCCAGCTCTTCGTCGTCCACGTCCAGCTCCGGAATCGGCGCCAGACCGGACAACGCTTCACCGTTGCCGAGGCGGATCAGGCGAACACCCTGGGTGTTGCGGCCCAGATGGCTGACTTCGTCCACGCGGGTGCGTACCAGGGTGCCCTGGTTGGAGATCAGCATGATGTCCTCATTGCCGAACACCTGGGCGGCGCCCACCAGCGGGCCGTTGCGCTCGTTGACCACCATGCCGATCACGCCCTGGGTGCCCCGACCCTTGGTGGGGAACTCGCTCAGATCGGTGCGCTTGCCGTAGCCGTTCTCGGACGCGGCCAGCATCTGCCCGCCTTCCTGCGGCACCATCAGGGCGATCACTTCCTCGCCCTCGGCCACTTTCATGCCGCGCACGCCGCGGGCGGTGCGGCCCATCACCCGGACCTTGGATTCCTTGAAGCGGACCACTTTGCCGTTGCCGGCCACCAGCACCACGTCTTCGTCGCCCTGGGTAATGGCCACATTGACCAGGTGCTCGCCTTCCTGCAGGCGCACGGCGATAAGGCCGTTGCTGCGCGGCCTGGCGAACTTGGCCAGCTCGGTGCGTTTGACCACGCCGTTGGAGATCGCCATGAAGATGAACGGCCCTTCCGCGGCCTGCGGCTCGCTGTCGGCGCCATCCGCGGCTTCCACGTCTTCCACCACCTCGGCGTCCGCCGTATCGACGTCCGCTTCATCGTCGTCTTCCGTGGCGGCGCGCTGACGGACCATCTCCGCATCAAGACGCAGGATGGCGGTGATACGCTCCTCCGGTTTGAGCGCCGGAATCAGGTTAACGATCGGCTTGCCCCGGGACGCCCGGCCGCCCTGGGGCAGCTCAAACACGCGCAGCCAGTACACTTTACCTATGTTGGTGAAGCACAGCAGGGTGTCGTGGGTGCCGGCCACCAGCAGCTGCTCGACGTAATCCTCGTCCTTCAGCTGGCCGGCGGACTTGCCGCGCCCGCCGCGCTTCTGCGCCCGGTAGGTGTCGATCGGCTGGGTCTTGGCGTAGCCGGAATGGCTGAGCGTGACCACCACGGTTTCCTCGGCGATCAGATCTTCCATGCTCAGATCCAGCCGCGAGGTCTGGATCTCGGTGCGGCGCTCGTCGCTGTACTCCGAACGAATCGCGTGCAGCTCGTCACGGATCACCTGCATCAGGCGGTCCGGGTCGGCCAGGATCAGCATCATTTCGCGGATCTGGTCCAGCAGCACCTGGTAATCGGTGATCAGTTTTTCCCGTTCCAGGCCGGTCAGTTTCTGCAGGCGCAGATCGAGAATCGCCTGGGCCTGTTCCGGGCTCAGGTGATAGAAGTTGTCGCGCAGCCCGTAGTGTTCATCGAGACCGTCCGGACGCGCGGCGTCTTCGCCGCCGGCGCGCTCCAGCATGGCCAGCACGTCACCCGGCGCCCAGCCCTTGGCGAGCAGCTTTTCCTTCGCTTCGGCGGCGCTCGGCGAGCCCTTGATCAGCTCGATCACCGGGTCGATGTTGGCCAGCGCCACCGCCAGACCTTCCAGCAGGTGCGCCTTCTCGCGGGCCTTGCGCAGTTCGTAAACGGTACGGCGGGTCACCACCTCGCGGCGGTGGCGCAGGAAGGCGTCCAGCAGGTCGCGCAGGTTCAGGGTGCGCGGCTGGCCGTCGACCAGGGCCACGGTGTTGATGCCGAATACGGTCTCCATCTGCGTCTGCTGATAGAGGTTGTTCAGCACTACTTCCGCGTTCTCGCCCCGGCGCAGCTCGATATAGACCCGCATGCCCTGCTTGTCGGATTCGTCGCGCAGCTCGGTGATGCCCTCGATGCGCTTTTCCTTGACCAGCTCGGCGATCTTCTCGATCAGACGCGCCTTGTTCACCTGGTAGGGCAGCTCGTGGATGATGATGGCTTCCTTGCCACTCTTGTCGGTCTGCTCGATTTCGGCGCGGGCGCGCACCCAGATGCGGCCACGGCCGGTGCGGTAGGCCTGCACGATGCCGGCGCGGCCATTGATGATGCCGGCGGTGGGAAAATCCGGACCCTTGATGTATTCCATCAGGTCGTCCGGGGTCAGGCTGTCGTCGTCGATCAGCGCCAGACAGCCGTCCACCACCTCGCCCATGTTGTGCGGCGGGATGTTGGTGGCCATGCCCACGGCGATGCCGGAGGAGCCGTTGACCAGCAGATTGGGCACCCGCGTCGGCATGACGTCGGGGATCCGCTCGGTGCCGTCGTAGTTATCGACGAAATCGACGGTTTCCTTGTCCAGATCGGCCAGCAGTTCGTGGGCGATCTTGGCCATGCGCACTTCGGTGTAACGCATGGCGGCGGCGGAGTCGCCGTCGATGGAACCGAAGTTGCCCTGCCCGTCCACCAGCATGTAACGCAGGGAGAACGGCTGGGCCATGCGGACAATGGTGTCGTACACAGCGGAATCGCCGTGGGGGTGATATTTACCAATCACATCACCCACCACACGGGCGGACTTTTTGTAGGGTTTATTCCAGTCGTTGCTGAGCTCGTGCATGGCGAACAGCACGCGCCGGTGCACCGGCTTGAGGCCGTCGCGCACGTCCGGCAGAGCCCGGCCCACGATCACGCTCATGGCGTAATCCAGGTACGACTGTCTGAGTTCGTCCTCGATGTTGACGGGAGTAACTTCTTTGGCGAGGTCCGTCATGGCGTTCCTTATATCCCTCGGTGGCGTGGATAGCGACCCGCGGAAGCCCCGGTCGCGGAGCTCCTAAAAGCCACCGATGATAGCACAGCTTTGCCGCCTCTAAATAATTCCCATCAACCCCGTCACCACAAGCCCGGCGCCGGCATCGGACGAGGCTGGCCAGACAGGTTATACTCGCCGCCGGACCGACCGGGCCGGGCCCGGTCTCACGCCCATTCCGCGCGGGGAAGGAGCCGTCAGCGGTAGCTAATAAGGAGCCGTCAGCGATGCAGGACAAGCCGTCAGCGATGCAGAATCAGCCGTCTTCGGAGTACCAACACGCCGACCTCATCATCAAAGCCGGCTGGATCGCGCCGGTGGCCCCGGATACCGGCGCCCTAGCCGATCACGCCCTGGTGGTCCGCGGCGACACCATCGTCGACCTGCTGCCGACGCCCCTGGCGGATCAGAAATGGCGCGCCGACGAGGTGGTGGAGCTGGGCAGCCACCTGCTGATACCCGGCCTGGTGAACGCCCACACCCACGCCGCCATGAACCTGTTCCGCGGCCTGGCCGACGACCTGCCGCTGATGACCTGGCTGGAGCAGCATATCTGGCCGGCCGAAGGGCAGTGGATGAGCGAAGCCTTCGTGCGCGACGGCACCCGCCTGGCCGCCGCCGAGATGATCCGCTCCGGCACCACCTGCTTCGCCGACATGTACTTTTTCCCCGAGACCACCGCCCGGGTGGCCATGGAAGCGGGCCTGCGGGCGGTGCTGTTCTCGCCGATCCTGGACTTCCCCACCCCCATGGGCGCCGGCCCGGACGACTATCTTCGCCTGGCCACGGAGGCCGCCGATAACTGGCGCCACGAACCCCGGGTGACCATCGGTTTCGGCCCCCACGCCCCTTATACCGTCTCCGATGGGCCGCTGGAGAAGGTGCTCACCCTGGCCGAGGAGCTGGACGCGCCGGTGATGATGCACGTGCACGAAACCGCCGGCGAGATCCACCAGGCGGTGGAGGCCAGCGGCGAGCGGCCGCTGACCCGGCTCAAGCAACTGGGCCTGCTCAACCCGCGCCTGCTGGCGGTGCACATGACCCAGCTGCTCGACGAGGAAATCCAGTGGCTGGCGGAGACCGGCAGCCAGGTGGTGCACTGCCCCGAGTCCAACCTGAAACTGGCCAGCGGCTTCTGCCCGGTGCAGAAACTGCTCGACGCCGGCATCAATGTGGCTCTCGGCACCGACGGCTCGGCCAGCAACAACGACCTGGACATGATCGGCGAGACCCGCACCGCCGCCCTGCTCGCCAAGGGCGTGAGCCTGCGCGCCGACGCGGTACCGGCGGCCACCGCCCTGCGCATGGCGACCCTCAACGGCGCCCGGGCGCTGGGCCTGGAGAGCCGCACGGGTTCACTGGAAATCGGCAAGCAGGCGGATATGATCGCCGTCGACCTGGGGGCCCTGGAAACCCAGCCGGTCTACGACCCGGTGGCGCAACTGGTCTACGCCGCCACCCGGGACCAGGTCACCCACAGCTGGGTCGCCGGGCGCTGTCTGATGGCGGACCGCCGGCTGACCACGCTGAACGCCGCGCTGATCGCCAAGAACGCCGGCGAATGGCAGCGCAAGATCGCGCCCGGCAATGACCGCGCGAATAATGAATGAGAGTCGATGAGGGACACCCGATGAACCAACCCAACGTGGACAGCGGCGAAATCGCCAAATTCAACGCCCTGGCGGAACGCTGGTGGGACCCGAACTCGGAATTCCGCCCGCTGCATGACATCAATCCGCTGCGGCTCAATTACATCGACGAGCGCCTCGGCCTGCCCGGCAAGAAAGTGATCGATATCGGCTGCGGCGGCGGCCTGCTCTCCGAGGGCATGGCCCGGCGCGGCGCCACGGTCACCGGCATCGACCTGGGTGAGGCGCCGCTGGCGGTGGCGCGCCTGCACGCCGAGCAAAGCGGCGTGGAAGTGGAATACCTGCAGGTGCTGGCCGAGGACATCGCCGAGCAACGCGCCGGCGAATACGACGCCGTGACCTGCCTGGAAATGCTCGAGCACGTGCCCGACCCGTCGTCGGTGATCCGCGCCTGCGCCAAACTGGTGAAGCCCGGCGGCCAGGTGTTCTTCAGCACCATCAACCGCAACCCCAAGGCGTTCCTGTTCGCCATTGTCGGCGCCGAATACGTGCTGAGACTGCTGCCCCGCGGCACCCACGAGTACGCCAAACTGATCCGCCCCTCCGAGCTGGCCGGCTGGAGCCGGGACGCCGGGCTGGACGTGCGCGACACCACCGGCATGACCTACAACCCGGTGACCCAGGTGTACAAGCTCAACCGCGATGTGTCGGTGAACTATCTGATGCACGCGGTGCGCCATGCTTGAGGCGGTATTCTTTGATCTGGACGGCACCCTGGTGGACACGGCGCCGGACTTTTACGTGGTGCTCAATCAGCTGTTGCGCGACCACGGCCGGCCGGAGGTCAGCTACCAGGCGGTGCGCGCCACCGTGTCCAACGGCGGCCGGGCGCTCACCGAGCTGGGCTTCGGCCTGGCGCCCGGGGACGCCGGCTTCGATGACCGGCTCAATGAGCTGCTCGACGCCTACGGCGGCCGCCTGGCCGTGGACACCTGCCTGTTCGACGGCATGGCGGAAACGCTGGCCTGGCTGGAAGACCAGGACCTGCCCTGGGGCGTGATCACCAATAAACCGGAGCGCTTCACCCGCCCGGTACTGGCCGGCCTGGGCCTGCTCGACCGGTGCGCCTCGGTGATCTTCCCGGATCAGGTCCGCGAGCGCAAACCGGACCCGGAAGGCCTCCTGATGGCGGCCGGCGCCGTGGGGGCCAACCCCACCCACTGCGTTTATGTGGGCGATCATTTGCGTGACATCCAGGCCGGGCTGAATGCGAAAATGATCACCGTCACCGCCGGATTCGGCTATATCGACGCGGACGACAATCCGCGCGCCTGGCCGGCCGACTATTTCGTGGAACGCGGCGAGCAACTGCTGCCGCTGCTGAAAACACTGTGAAGAAGTAGGTACAGTCGAAATGGACATCAAGGAACTCAACGGCCTGGCGGCGAATTACCAGTGCCCGCCGGACGCCTTTAAGGATCGTATTATTCTGGTCACCGGCGCCGGTGCCGGTATCGGCCGGGCGGTGGCCCTGGCCCTGGCCGCCCACGGCGCCACCGTGATTCTGCTGGGCCGCACCCAGAGCAAGCTGGAAGCGGTCTACGACAAGATCAAGGCCGCCGGCGGGCCGGAGCCGGCCCTGGCACCGGTCAACATGGAGGTGGCGCGTCCCGAGGACTACCAGGAGCTGGCGACCCTGTTCGGCCGCGAATTCGGGCGCCTGGACGGGGTGCTGCACAACGCCTCGGTGCTCGGCGACATCACGCCTCTGGAGCGCTACGGCGCGGACACCTGGGATTCGGTGATGCGCGTCAACGTCAACAGCGCCTTCTATCTGACCCAGGCGCTGCTGCCGCTGCTGCGCGACAGCGACGACGGCCGCATCCTGTTCACCTCCTCCAGCGTGGGCCGCAAGGGCCGCGCGTTCTGGGGCGCCTACGCGGCGTCCAAGGCGGCCACCGAAAATCTTTCGCAGACCCTGGCGGAAGAACTGGAGAACACCTCCAAAATTCGCGTGAACACCATCAACCCGGGTGCCACGTGCACCGATATGCGCGCCCTTGCGTATCCCGGCGAAGACGCGGAAAAACTGAAAACACCGGAACAGATTGTGGCCAGTTATTTGTATCTGCTGGGCCCTGAAGGGGCCGCCATCAATGGGCAGTCCCTGGACGCCCAGCCCCGCTGATACAGGGAGCGGCGGAAGCCGCTCTCCGTTTCACCTGATCTTGACCTCAGCGACATTCCGGTATGTCTGGCCAGCATCCGGTCGTGGTCATCTCCATGCTATTACTGCCGGCGACCCTCTCGAATAATAATCAGGGATAGCCATGTTTCGTTTTCTCCTCGCCTCATTGCTTCTAACGCTGTCATCGCTGTGTATCGGTGCGGAAGAACTGCGCCTGTCGCAGGAACAGCAGCAAAAAATGGAACAACTGCTCCCAGGAGTGGACGTTGACCAGGATCTGGTTCGCTCTCTGGCGGATATTTTTTATTCCCGTGACATGCCGGTGCGCGTGCGGCTGGGCGCCATCGCCAAGCTGGTGGGCATCGACCAGATGCCGCCGGGCACCGCCCTGAACCGCAAGATATGCATCTGGGATATCGCCGGACGCAACGGTCCGGTGTTCCAGGCGGCCATGGAGCAGCGCGCCATGGCGCTGGAATACGGCATCGACCTGGAAATGATCCCGTTCACCAACGAAACCATTCTGGTCGAGGAGCTCAAGGCCGGCCGCTGTGACGCCGGCCTGATGAGCGGCATGCGCGCGCGCCTGTTCAACAGCTACACCGGCACCATCGACGCGATCGGCGCGATCCCCGACAACAAACACATGCGCACCCTGCTGCAGGTACTGGCGCACCCCAGTCAGGCGGGCCGCATGGTCCAGGGCGAGTACGTGATCATGGGCATCTTCTCCGGCGGCGCCGCCCATGTGTTCGTCAACGACAAGCGCATCAGTTCACTGGCCCGGGCGGCCGGCAAAAAAGTGGCGGTGCTGGATTACGACAAGACCCAGTCGGAAATGGTGGCCGGCATCGGCGCCACGCCGGTGCCCTCGGACATCGTCAGTGCCCCGAATAAATTCAATAACGGCGTGGTCGACATCCTCGCCGCCCCGCTGATCGCCTATGAACTGCTGGAACTCTATAAAGGCATGGAGCCCGACGGCGGCATCGTCGACTACCCGATCGCGCAGATCAGCATGCAGCTGGTGGGCCGGCTGGACAAATTCCCCAACGAAGTGGCGCAACTGATCCGTGAAGCTTCCTTCGAGGCCTACGACCAGGTGCGGGCACGGGTAAAAACCGAGGAAGACCGGGTGCCGGACCGCTGGTGGATTGAGATCCCCGCCGACGAAAAGCGCGAATACGAAGCGATGATGCAGGAGGCGCGCGACACCCTGCGCGAACAGGAGTACTACGACGGTCGCATGCTGGACCTGCAAAGCCGGATTCGCTGCAAGTTCGATCCGTCCCGTGGCGAATGCTCGAATAAAAAATAAACCGCACCAGGAGGTCGTGTGCAGATAACCCGTCTATTGCGTAACACCCTGCTCGGCGTGGGCGCCACCCTGGCCTTCGCCGTGGCGCCGGCGACCGCGTCCGACGACGCGCTGCGGGACACCGTCTACAACGACGCGCTGCCCATGACCGAGCGCGTCGACGCCATGCGCGAACTGACCGGCCTCGGCAAGCCCGGCAACGACACCCGCAAGATCTGCATCTGGGACATTGTCGGCCGTAACGGACCGATTTTCTCGGCGGCCCAGGACCAGCGCGCCAAGCTGCTTGAGTACGGCATCCAGCTCGACCTGGTGCCCTACACCGACGAGCGGGTGATGGTGGACGAATTCAAGGCCGGCCTCTGTGACGCGGCGCTGATGAGCGGCCTGCGCGCCAGGCTGTTCAACACCTACACCGGCACCATCGACTCCATCGGCGGGCTGCCCACCCAACAGCACATGCGTATTCTGCTGCAGGTGCTCGCCGACCCCGCCTCGGCGAAGCACATGGTGCAGGGGGACTATGTGGTGGCCGGTATCGCCCCCGGCGGCGGCGCCTACCTGTTCGTTAACGACAAAAAGATCAACAGCCTGGCGGCGGCGGCGGGCAAAAACGTGGCGGTGCTGGACTACGACCCGGTGCAGGCGGAAATGGTCGGCCAGGTGGGCGCCTCGCCGGTGCCCACGGACATCGTCAACGCCCCCAACATGTTCAACAACGGCGTGGTGGACGTGCTCGCGGCGCCGCTGGCGGCCTATGAGATCGTCGAGCTGTACAAGGGCATGACCCCGGACGGCGGCATCGTCAACTACCCGATCGCGCAGATCAGCATGCAGCTGGTGGCCCGCCGCGAGCGCATCCCCAACGAAGCGGCCCAGTTAGTGCGCGAAGTGTTCTTCGAGAGCTATCAGCAGATTATTGACCGGGTGCACGAAGAGACCAAGAACATCCCCGACCGCTGGTGGATCGAGATTCCGGATGACGACAAGCGGGAGTACGAAGTGATGATGCGGGACGTGCGCCTGCAGCTGCGCGAGCGCGGCTACTACAGCGCCGACATGCTGACCCTGCAGCGCCGCATCCGTTGCAAGCTGGATTCGTCGCGGGCCGAGTGCGCCGACCCGCAGGAATAGGCGCCCGAGCCGCTCAGTGGAGCGGCTCGTCCCCGGGCAGCTGGTCCAGGGTACCGAACAGGTCCACGCGCTGGTCGCTGAACATGTCCAGTTCGGGCGCCAGCGCCTGCACGTAGCGGTCGAAATAGAGGAACTGTTTCAGCAGCAGCGCGAACTCGCGGGGGAAGCGGATACCGTGCCCCTCGCCGATGCGCACCAGATCGGTGAGCAGCTGATTGACCTCGCGGTCGTTGCGGTCGGCCTGCACCAGGGCGCTGGCGTCCACGTCGGTGAGCCGGTCCTGCAGAGCGGAGATGTCCCGCGCCAGGGCGTCCACGTCCACCTCTTCACTGGTCATGCCGACCATGGCCATGGCGCGCGCCATGGCGGGCACGTCGCCGCTGCCGATCGCCTCGAAGAACGCCATCATGCCCTGCCAGGCTTCCGGGCGGATGCGCCCCACCATGCCGAAGTCGATGAACCCCACCCGGCCGTCTTCCAGCAGCATCAGATTGCCGGCGTGCACGTCGGCGTGGAAGAAGTCGCACACCATAAGGCTGGAGAACCAGGTGTTCAGCGCGGTGATCAGGGTGCCGGCCGGGTCGTCCGTGTAGCGCCGCAGCACCTGCAGATCGGTGAGCGGCACGCCGTGGAAGCGCTCCATGGTGAGCACCCGCTTGGTGGTGTGCGAGGCCACCGGGCGCGGCGCCACCGCGGCCACATTGCCGGTTTCGGCGAGGAAGCGGTTGAACGCGTCCAGATTGCGAGCCTCCTGCAGGAAATCGCACTCTTCGAGCATGCCCGCCTGCAACTCCTCGATCACACCGGAGAGCGCCGAGCGGGACAGCCCCGGCGCCAGCGACTCGACCAGGCGCGCCGATGCATAGAGAAAGTTGAAATCGGTGAGCAGCACCTGACGCACGCCGGGGCGCTGGACCTTGATCACCACGTCGGCGCCGTTCTTCAGGCGGGCCGCGTGCACCTGGGCGATGGAGGCGCTGGCCAGCGGCTTGGGATCGACCCATTCATAGAGGGTGTCCAGGGGGGCGCCGAGCTCCGCTTCCACGGTCTCGCGGATGTAATGGAACGGCAGCGGCGGCGTGCGATCCAGGCACTTCTGGAATTCGCTGACGTACTCCTCCGGAAACAGCGACGGCGAACTGGCGATGAACTGGCCCAGCTTAATGTAGGTGGCGCCCAGGGATTCGAAGGTACGGCGCAGATGGCGGGGCAGTGCTTCGCGGTCGCCCATCAGCCAGCCCAGACCCTGGCGGCCGACCACGCCCACCGTTTCGAAGACACGGAAAGCGCCGCGGGCGGTGTTGCGCACCAGGGCCAGGCCCTCCCGCTCACGGGCGAGGTTTGCGCGCATTTCATTAACGATGGTGTCTTTGCTCATCACATCTACCTAGAGTTCCGTTGAAAGAGTCAACACCGCCCGGGCCGGCCACCCGGGAGCGGGCCGGGATCGTGACGCTAACAGATTGAAAAATAAAGCATAAAGAGGAAGGCTCCTGAAGTTCCCCGAAGGCATTGGCTGTTCCGACACAAGAGCCGAGACCCAGGGTCATTATCAGCGACGTGCCGCGAACTCATGATCGCAAGCCTAGCATTAGGTTTGTAATGGCTTAGGTGCTTTTTTGTAATCGGCGCTTGTGCCAACTCAACAAGGTTGGGTACTGTCATCGACGCCGTGAGAACAATAAAAAGGAGCTCAAGGAATGCGTTCTCTACTCAATAAAATCGCGCGCCCCGCGCGTGCTCTCATCGCCGGTGGCGTGATCACTGCACTTTCCGGTTGTGGCATCATCTACAAAACCACTGGTGACGTTCTGGTCAGCTTCGGCCAGGCGGAACTCGCCCCCCACTTGCTTGCCTACGACGACGTGCGCATGGGCTGCATCACCGGCGAGGCACAGACACCGCTGCTGATGTCGTTCAGCGAAGTGGGTTCCCACCCGGAAAAGCTGGGCGTGATGACCTACACCACCGCCGCGGTGTGCGCGGAGCAGATGGCGCTGGAATCCGAGCTCAGCTATCTGCGCGCGGTCAACGACGGCCGGGTGAGCGAAGCCCAGGACGCGCGCATCCAGCAGAAGCGCTGGTCCAAGATCGCCGCCAAGCGCCTGCTCAAGTCCTACGAACTGATGGACGAAGTCTACGGTCCGCTGGACGAAGGCGAATGCCCGAAACTGAACCACGAGCTCGACCAGATCGTCTGGCTGATCGGCAACATCGCCGGCGTTCAGGCCCTGGTCGCCGACGGCGCCGCCGACGGCTCCGTGGGCGTGCCGCGCAACATCGTGGCCAAGGTCGAGCGTAACGCCAAGTGCCTGAACAACGACGACTGGTGGGGCGCGCCCCAGGGCCTGCGCGCCGCGGTCTGGACCATCCTGCCGCAGCTGGCACCGGAAGGCGCCCAGCCCTGGCAAACCCTCGAACAGTCCGCTGAAAAAGGCTTCGAAAGCGGCGTCCGTCTGGGCAGCGCCTTCTACGCCATCAGCGCTTACGGCAAAGGCAACAATGACCGCCTGCGCACCGCGATCCGCGATTTCGCCGCCAACGGTGAAAACATCAATGAAGACTACGCCATGATCGACGCCATCGCGGAAATCCTGGTAACCGGCCTTTCCGATCGTCTCTGGACCGAGAACACCGGCAAGCGTACCCCGCTCAACGGCCTCGGCACTTTCTGGGACGACGCTCCCAGCGAACCGACGATGAACATCGACGATCTGCTGTAGCCCCTATTAAGGCAAGCGGTTATATGCGCGGGTCCTTCACGGGGCCCGCCTTCCAAATAGACAAGAAGTAAGCAAGGAGAGAAACCGATGCGCGTTTTCAAAGCCTTAGCGATGGCGGCGGTGACGACGGTGGGCCTGGCCTCCATGTCCGCCCAGGCCGCCAACACCGAGCGCAGCCTCTGCGTATTCGATATCATCGGTGCCAGCGGTGATGTGTATAACATCATGAAGGACTACAAGACCCAGGCGGCCGGTTGGGGCGTGGACCTCAAGCTCAAGCCCTACACCGACGAGAAAATCGCCGCCGAGGACCTGAAGGCGGGCCAGTGTGACGGCGCCGTTCTCACCGGTCTGCGGGTGCGTCAGTTCAACAGCTACGCCGGCAGCTTCGAAGCCGTGGGGGCGATCCCCTCCTACAAGGAACTGCAAACCGTGTTCCGGGTGATGGCCAGCGGCAACGCGTCCATCAACAAGCAGCTCAAGCAGAACGGTTACACCATCGCCGGTTTCGCTCCCATGGGCGCGGCCTATCTGTTCGTTAAGGACCAGAGCATCGACACCGTCGGTGAGCTGTCCGGTAAATCCATCTCGGTGATGGAATACGCCCCGGACCAGGCCAACATGGCTTCCCAGGTGGGCATGTCCCCGGTACCGTCGGACATCACCAACTTCGCCGGCCGTTTCAACAACGACTCGGTGGATATCTGCTTCGCCCCGGTGGTCGCCTACTCCGCCCTGGAACTGTACAAGGGCATGCAGCCGGACGGCGGTATCGTTCGCTACACCCTGGGTCAGCTGACCAACCAGATCGTATTGCGCAGCGACAAGTTCTCCGACGAGTTCGCCGCCAAATCACGTACCTGGATGCTGGGCCAGTTTGATCGCGCCATGCAGGTGATCCGCAACGCCGAGAACGAAGTGGATGACAAGTGGTGGATCGACATCCCTGAAGAAGACAAACGCCGCTACAACGAAATGCTGCGCGAAGCCCGCGTGAACATGACCGAGAGCGGTATATATAACAAGGACCTGATGGACCTCCTCCGCAAGGTGCGCTGCAAAACCGAACCGAGCCGGGCGGAGTGCACCTTGGCGATGGAGTAATCACCTCGCCGGACGCGAACCAACGGGGCCTCACCGGGCCCCGTTTTCTCTTTATATGTAGTACGCACGCTGGCGCCGCGGGCGAGCCTCGGTGCCGGTAAGGTGATAGTGCCGTTTGAAAACGGCATAACAATAACCGGGTGAATAATGGAAAAACCTCAGTTGACCGTGGCCAGGCGTTCGGTGGGGGAGTGGTTATCATCGCTGCCCACCCTGTTCATTCTTCTGACCGTGATCTTTTTATCTTCGGGTCAGATTATCCACTCCCAGCTTCTCAAAATCGGTGAAAACACCTGGGACGAATACTTCCTGTTGCGTGGCGCCGGCATGGTGTCCGAGCCCACCTGTAATCCCGACCCCGATATCAACCAGCGGGTCCGGGAAATCGTCGAGCAACGTCAGGCAGAAGCCGCCAACGACCCTCTTGGCGATATTCTTGGTGGCTCGTCGGTGGACCCGGACGCGATACGGGGCTCCCTCGAGGCGTCCAGGGAAAACTGCCGCAATAGCTGGGACCGGTTCAGGACCGTGGAGGAAAAGGTCACCCCAGGGGTGATCATGTTCCGCAATATCGAGGGCGGCGTCGCCAAGGTGGTGTCCACGCTCGGCGACTATAAGCGCCTCCTGCTCTGTCTTCTGGTGATGATCTGCGCGATCACCGCCACGCTCGCCCGGCACCATATCTCCTTGCGCCCCTCGCGCACCAAGAAGGACCACATCGTCACCACCACCGCGCAATTGATCGCCAACGCGTCGCTATTGATGTCGGCGACGGTGTACCGCGCGGAGGAAGTGAGCGCCATAGCCTCCGGCGTGACGGTGAGCAACTTCTATCTGCACCAGTTCTGGATCGCCGGCTTCGCGTTATTGACCGCCGCCTCGATCTATCAGCTGATCCGACCGCCCAAGGATCTGGAAACCGGCGGCTCCTGGCCCAAGGCGTTCCTGACCATTCCGCTGTACAGCTTTATGTCGCTGACCGCGGCGGCGCAGTTCGCCAGCCAGGGCTACTACCACGGCATCAGCGTCTATCTGAACATGATGATGGAGCTGTCCACGCTGTTCCTGAATCTGGCGCTGTATATCTGGATCGGCATGCTGCTCAAGCAGACCAGGCTGGCGCATCTGGTGTTCGATATCCTGCGGCCCTGGAAGATGTCGCCGGAACTGATGTGTTTCGTGGTCCTGGCGGTCGCCGCCATTCCCACCGCCTACACCGGGGCTTCCGGTATCTTCGTGATCGCGGCGGGTGCCACCATCTATCAGGAACTGATCCGGGTGGGCGCCCGCAAGCAGCTCGCTCTGGCCGCCACCGCCATGTCCGGCTCGATGGGTGTGGTGCTGCGTCCCTGCTTGCTGGTGGTGATCATCGCCGCGCTCAACAAGAGCGTGACCACCGCGGAACTGTTCTCTTCCGGCTACAAGATCTTCTTCCTGAGCCTGTTCCTGTTCTTTATCTACAGTCAGTTCGCGCGCACCTCGCCGGCCCGCATCGCGCCGTTCACCGAAGCGCTGCCCAAGAGCCTCAAGCGCATGGTGCCGCTGATGCCCTACGCAATCATCGTGGGTGCCATCCTGGTGCTGTTCAGTGACGTGCTCGGCCGTCAGCTTGATGAGTTCTCCGCGCCCATCATCCTGCCGGTGATGATGATCGGCATTCTCTTCTACGAGAAACTCAGCCGCCATCTTCTGCACCTGTTCACCCTCTTCCTGGTACCGATGGTGGTGATGTCCTTCATGGGTATCTGGGAAGGCTATCAGGCGCTGACCACCGGACAGGTTCCGGTGGGCGTGTCCGCCGCGGAGCTGGAAGATATCCTGTGGGGCGAATTCTGGCGTAACACCTTCCTGACCGCCTTCATGGTGATCCACTACCTGGTGAAAACCGGCGATCAGGACCCGCACTATCAGCCTGAAGCCGGCGTATCGGAGAAGCTGGAAGGCTCCCTGCGGATGGCCACCAACGAAACCACCGGCCATATCGGCGCCCTGCTGATGCTGATGGCGCTGTCGGTCAGTACCGGCGGCATCATTGAACGCTCCGGCCTGCTGGAGATGCTGCCCGAGGTGTTCCCGTCGATCTGGGTGGCCATGGGCATCCTGGTGGTGACCATGGTGATCATCGGCATGATCATGGACCCCTATGGCGCGGTGATCCTTGTCAACGCCACCATTGCCCAGGTGGCCTTCAATAACGGCATTGATCCATTGCACTTCTGGATGATCACGCTGGTGGCCTTCGAGCTGGGGTATCTGACACCACCGGTGGCCCTCAACCATCTGTTAACCCGACAGGTGGTCGGTGACGACGAGGTGGAGAGCGCCAAGCTCAGCACCGGCAGCTTCTTCCGGCGCTATGAGAAGTTTCTGCTTCCCATCGCGACCATGCTGACCGCGCTGCTGATCGTGTCTTTCCTGCCGCTGGTTTCCGACGGCCTGCACGAGTGGCTGTTCCAGAAAATCCAGTCCGGCGGCTGATCACGGCCACCACTCTCGGCAACACCCACAAGGGCCGCTTTCGCGGCCCTTTTTTATGGCAACGCGGAAAAATCAGGGTGATTTGGATAGGGAGGGAAAAAGAGCTAGACTGGTCAAAATAACAACAATCATGATCAAAAAAATAAAAAAGGAATGCTCCCATGACGGAACGGACCCTGGGCATGCCCCGACGCACGCCCACTGAATGGCTTTCCACCCTGCCGACACTGCTTCTTCTACTGGTCGTCGTGTTCCTGTCCTCCGGACAGATCATCCACTCGCAACTGCTCAAAATCGGCGAAGCCACCTGGCAGGAATATTTCATGCTGCGTAGCGCCGGCATCATGCCGGAGCCCACCTGCAACCCGGACCCGAACATTGATCAGCGCGTCCGCGAAATCGTCAAACAGCGCCAGGCCGAAGCCGACGGCGATCCGCTGGCCGGCATCCTCGGCGGCGCGTCCGTGGATGAAGGCGCCATCCGCCGCTCGCTGGAAGCCACGCGCGCCAACTGCCGGGCCAAGCTGGACCGCTACCAGACGGTGCAGGAAAAAGTCACGCCGGCGGTGATCGCGTTCCGCAACGTGGAAGGGGGCGTCGCCCTGGTGGTGTCCACGCTGGGCGAATACAAGCGCCTGTTGCTTTGCCTGCTGCTGCTGATCTGCGCGACCACCACCACCTTCCAGCGCCATCACATCGCACTGCGGCCGGCGCGCACCGACAGAGATCATCTGGTCTCCCTGAGTGGCCAGTTGGCCGCCAACACCTTGCTGCTGATCTCCGCCATCGCCTATCGGGTCCAGGACGCCAGCTCCATGGCCGCGGGCGTGACCATTGATAATTTTTACCTGCACAACATCTGGATCGCGGGCTTCGGCACGCTCACGCTGGCGTCGCTGTACCGGCTCTTGCGCCGTCCCCGCGATCTGGAGCCGGGCGGTTCCTGGGCCAAGGCCTTTCTGACCATCCCGCTGTACAGCTATATGTGTCTGTCCGCCTCGGCGCAGTTCTTTTCCCAGGGGTATTTCCACGGCACCAGCGTCTATTTGAACATGATGATGGAGCTGTCCAGCGTGTTCCTGAACCTGGCGCTGTATATCTGGATCGGCATGATGCTGAAACAGACCCGCCTGACGCATATTTTCTTCGACGCCCTGCGCCCCTGGCAGATGTCGCCGGAGCTGATGTGCGTGGTGGTGCTGGCGATCGCCGCCGTGCTCACCGCCTATACCGGGGCGTCCGGGATCTTCGTGATCGCCGCCGGCGCCACCATCTACACCGAGCTGCGGCGTGTCGGCGCGCGCAAGCAGCTGGCCCTGGCGGCCACCGCCATGTCCGGCTCCATGGGCGTGGTGCTGAGGCCCTGCCTGCTGGTGGTGATCATCGCCGCGCTGAATAAAAGCGTCACCACCAGCGAGCTGTTCGCGTCCGGCGCCAAGGTGTTCGCTCTCAGCCTGTTTGTTTTCTTTATCTACAGCCAGTTCGCGCGCACCACCCCGGCGCGCATCGCACCGTTCTCGCAAGCCCTGCCGGCGAGCCTCAAACGGATGATCCCGTTGACGCCCTACGGCGTCGTGGTGGGCGCCGTGGCGGTGTTCTTCAGCGACGTGCTGGGACGGCAGCTGGACGAGTTCTCCGCGCCGATCATTCTGCCGGTGATGCTGCTGTCGATTCTGGTCTACGAAAAGTTCAGCCGTCATACCCTGCATCTGTTCAGCGCCTTTCTGGTGCCGATGCTGGTGCTCTCCTTCATGGGCATCGCGGAGGGCTACCAGGTGCTCGTCAGCGGCGAGATCCCCGGCGGCACCTCCGCCGCCGAGCTGGAAGCCGCGCTGTGGAGCGAGACCTGGCGTAACCTGCTGATGATCCTGTTCCTGGGCGTGCACTATGCCTCCGCGTTGTCGTCCGGGAAGGCCAGCGACCCGGTGGCCGATTACCCGCCTGAAGAAGGCGTCTCCGAGAAACTGGAAGGCAGCCTGCGCTTCGCCACCGGCGAAACCGCCGGGCATATCGGCGCCATGTTGATGCTGATCGCCCTGTCCGTGGGCACCGCCGGTATCATCGAACGCTCCGGGATGCTGGAGCTGCTGCCGGACGCCTTCGCGTCGATCTGGATCGCCGGCCTGTTCCTGGTGGTGGCCCTGGTGCTGGTGGGCATGTTCATCGACCCGCTGGGCGCGGTGATTCTGGTCAACGCCACCTTCGCACCGCTGGCGGCCGCCAACGGCATAGCGCCACTGCACTTCTGGATGATCGCGCTGGTCGCGTTCGAGCTCGGCTATCTGACGCCGCCGGTGGCGCTGAACCACCTGTTATCACGACAGGTGGTGGGCGACGACGAGGTGGAAAGCGCCCGCCTCTCCACCGGCACCTTCTTCCGGCGTTATGAGAAATTCCTGCTGCCGATCGCGGTGATGCTCACCGCCCTGCTGATCGTCGCCTTCCTGCCACTGCTGTCCGACGGGCTGCACGACTGGCTGTTCCAGAAAATCCAGACCGCGGCCTGAGGGAGGGAAATGCCATGAGCCAGACCGACGTCATTACCCTGCCCAAGGTGCTGGGCAAAGTGCCTGAAGTGGTGGTGAACCTGCCGGGACTGATTAAGGGTTCCCGGATGAGCAAGATCACCGACACCAGCACGCCTCTGGGGCTGGGCGTGGCTTTCGAAAAGGTGGCGGCGAATCATCCGGAAGGCCTCGCGGTGATTTACCGCGAGCGCCGCTTCACCTATCGCCAGTTTAATGCCTGGGCCAACCGCATCGCCGACTACCTGGCCTCCATCGGCCTGAAGAAAGGCGACACCGTGGCGGTGGACGTGGAAAACCGTCCCGAGCTGCTGGCCACCGTGCTGGGCTGCGCCAAGCTGGGCGTTTGTTCCGCCCTGATCAACACCTCCCAGAAGGGCAAGGTACTCACCCACAGCTTCAACCTGGTGGAGCCCAAGGCGGCGATCGTCGGCCAGGAGCTGGTGGACGTGATCCAGGAAGTGCGTGACGACCTGGACCTGAAGGAGAACTTCTTCTACTTCGCCGACCAGGACACCCTGGCCGACCCGGGCACCGCCCCGGAAGGCTTCACCAACTTGGCAGCCGCGATCCAGAATGGCTCCAGCGAGAATCCGGCCAGCACCCGGCAGACCTTCCTGCATGACCCGCTGTTCTACATTTACACCTCCGGCACCACCGGCATGCCCAAGGCGGTGGTGTTCAACCACGGCCGCTGGGAGAAGGCCCATGGCGGGTTTGGGTTCTCGTCAGTGCGGCTAACGAAAACCGACCGGCTTTATTGCACCTTGCCGTTCTATCACGCCACCGGCCTGGTGGTCTGCTGGGCCTCGGTGATCGCCGCTCAGGGCTGCCTGGTTCTGGCCCGGCGCTTCTCCGCCAGCCGTTTCTGGGACGATATCCGCAAGCACAACTGCACCGCCTTCGGTTACGTGGGTGAACTGTGCCGCTATCTGCACGAGCAGCCCGGGAAGCCGGGCGACGGCGATAACCCGGTGCACACCATCGTCGGCAACGGCCTGCGCCCCGGCATCTGGAAAGAGTTCAAGAGCCGCTTCGGTATCCGCAGGGTCGCCGAGTTCTATACCGCGTCGGAAAGCAACGTGGCCTTCACCAACGTGTTCAACTTCGACAACACCGTGGGCTTCTCGCC
>JBELJS010000082.1:0-9593 GCA_042090255.1 Alcanivorax sp.
GACCAGGACCCGGATTCCGACACCATCTTCCAGTACCGCCGCGCCGGCAGCAGCGGCCCGGGCACCCTGCTGGAAGAATGCAGCACCCGGCGTGCCTGCACCGTGGCGTCCATGTCGCTGCGCAAAGGTCAGCGCATTTATGTGCGCGCGCTCTTCAACAGTGGCGAGGCGCGTGCCGTCTCGGTGGAGGCGGTGCCGCTCAGCGACGGTTTCTGGCTGGAGCCGGTGATCATCGAGCCGTTCTTGATTCCCCATCAGGGCCAGGTAGGCAGCCGCGACGGCAGCGGTGCGCCATCGGGCTACCAGATGGAAATCGCCAACAGCCATGCCCACTACTTTTTCTACCTGAACAACACCGCCGGACGCACGCTGGTGGTGGACGATTTTCTCTGTGGCGACGACATCCTGCCGCCGGGCCACAGCACCCGGGTGCTGCTCGCCAAGCTGGTCGGCAACTCCGCGGAGGTGATCAGCGAGCGCTCGGTACGAAGCTGCGAGGGCTTCCGCCATGAGTTCGAAGGCGGACAGAACGGCGTTTATTACCTGCGCGTGCACGCGGACTACCGACGGGTAACCGGGCTCAGCCCGTCCTCCGCGCCGTACCGCTTCAGAATTCGGGGATTGTGAAAAAGCCAAAATGGAAACAATTGATATGAACACCATGAAACGGACTAAAACCCGCGTCGCCTCGGCGCTGACCCTTTTGTTTTCCGCGCTGGTTATCAGCGGGTGTGGCGGCGGCGGAGGCGGAGGCGGTGGCGGCGGTGACGCCAGCGGTACCGGAACCGCCGTCCCCGAAGCGCCGGAGCTGGCCCTGGCTATCCAGGCCACCAAGACGTTCCAGTTCAACTGGTCGGCGGTGGACGGCGCCACCGAATACACCTTGTTGGAGAACCCGGACGGCCAGTCCGGTTTCACCGAAGTAGCGAGCGTCGGCGAAGACCAAACCGGCTACGCGCACACCGTGTTCCTGCCCCGCCGGGTGAACGCCCTCTACATGCTCGAGGCCTGCAACAGCGGCGGCTGCTCGGCGTCCACCTCGGTGGCGGTGAGCGGCAATCTGGCCGAAGCGGTGGGCTATTTCAAAGCGTCCAATCCCGGCGAGGACGATTTTTTTGCCGGCAGCCTGGCGTTGTCCGCGGACGGGTCCACCCTGGCGGTGGGCGCGGACCGGGAAAGCAGCGACTCCACCGCCATCGATAGCGGCCAGGACAACGACGACATGGAATCCAATGGCGCCGTTTATGTATTTGCCCGCGACGAGGAGGGCGGCTGGGCCCAGCAGGCTTACATCAAGCCGTCGAGTGCGCGCGCCTACGCCTATTTCGGCGAGGATGTGGCGCTCTCCGCCGATGGCGACACCCTGGCTGTGGGTACCGTTAACGGCAACCGGACGTATGTGTTTACCCGCGACGGCACGGACTGGAGTGAGCAGGCCATGCTGGAGCGGCTTTCGGCCAGCAATACCAGCTTTGGTCGCAGCGTCGCGCTGTCCTCGGACGGCGTCACCCTGGCGATAGGGGCGCCGAGGGCCGGCATGCCGGATAACCAGGGCAGCGACTTCGGCAGCGGCGAGGTCTACGTCTATACCCGCGACGGCGCGGATTGGAATGAGCAGGCGGTTCTGGAGCCCTTCCGGGACGCCCAGGACGAAGACCAGTTCGGCTGGGACGTGGCGCTCTCCGGCGACGGCAACCACCTGGCGGTGGCCGCGCCGGAGCAGGACAGCGACGCGGTCGGCGTCAATAACGACGCCACCGGTTTCGCCACCGACAGCGGTGCGGTGTACACCTTCTCGCGGGACGCGGACAGTTGGCTGATCGGCGACACCCTCAAAGCGTCCAACGCCGGCGAGAATGACCGCTTCGGCTACAGCGTGGCGTTGTCCGCCGACGGCGAGACCCTGGCGGTGGGCGCTTACTGGGAAGACGGCGAGGCGGACGCCGATTATCTCAGTGGTGCCGTGTACGTCTTCATCCGGGACACGGCAAGCTGGAGTCAGCAAGACTACCTCAAGGCGCCCAACGTCACGGCCTATGACCGCTTCGGCTACAGCGTGGCGTTGTCCGCCGACGGCCAGACCCTGGCGGTGGGGGCTACCGAGGAGCGCGGCAACGCCGTCGGCCTGAACGGCCCGTTTGAAAACACCTTCGCCGCCGGCGGGGCCTACGTCTTTAGTCGTGATGGTGGTGCCTGGACCGAGCAAGCCTATGTCAAAGCGTCCAACACCGACAACAATGACGGGTTCGGTACCTCGGTGGCGCTGGCCGCCGATGGTGAAACCCTGGCGGTGGGCGCGGCCCGCGAGGACAGCAACGCTACCGGTGTGAACGGCGATCAGACCGACAACAGCACGGAGGAGGCGGGCGCGGTGTACCTCTATTAACGACCGGCGGCGGTGTGACGTGGCGGGGGCGGTGTGGCATAATCCGCCCCCTTTTCGCCCCTCCATGCCACACCAATTCGGAACCCGACCTTGCTCACCACCGCCAATATCACCATGCAGTTCGGCGCCAAGCCGCTGTTCGAAAACGTCTCCGTCAAATTCGGCGACCGCAACCGCTACGGCCTGATCGGCGCCAACGGCTCCGGCAAGTCCACCTTCATGAAGATCCTCGGTGGTGATCTGGACCCGTCCTCCGGCAATGTCTCCAAAGACACCAACGAGCGCGTCGGTAAGCTGCGTCAGGACCAGTTCGCCTACGAGCAGTATTCCGTGGTGGACACGGTGATCATGGGCCACGACGAACTGTGGAAAATCAAGGACGAGCGCGACGCCATCTACGCCAAGGCGGAGATGACCGAGGAAGACGGCCTGCGCGCCGGTGAGCTGGAAGCCGAGTTCGCCGAGCTGGACGGCTACACCGCCGAATCCCGCGCCGGCGACCTGCTGCTGGGCGTGGGCATCCCGGTGGAGCAGCACTTCGGCCCCATGAGCGAGATCGCGCCGGGCTGGAAGCTGCGCGTGCTGCTGGCCCAGGTGCTGTTCTCCGAGCCAGACATCATGCTGCTCGATGAGCCCACCAACAACCTGGACATCAACACCATCCGCTGGTTGGAAGGCGTGCTCAACCAGCGCGACTGCACCATGATCATTATTTCCCACGACCGCCACTTCCTGAACAGCGTGTGCACGCACATGGCGGACCTGGATTACGGTGAGCTGCGTCTTTACCCGGGCAACTACGACGAGTACATGACCGCCGCCACCCAGGTGCTGGAACGCAAACGCGCGGACAACGCCAAGAAGAAGGCGCAGATCGCCGATCTGCAGCAGTTCGTCAGCCGCTTCTCCGCCAACGCATCCAAGTCCAAGCAGGCCACCTCCCGCGCCAAGCAGATCGACAAGATCACGCTGGAGGAGATCAAACCGTCCAGCCGGCAGAACCCCTACATCGTGTTCGAGCAGGATAAGAAGCTGTTCCGCAACGCGGTGGAAGTGAAAAGCCTGGCGAAAAGCTTCGACGACGAAGAGCTGTTCTCCGGCCTGGACCTGCGCGTGGAAGTGGGCGAGCGCATCGCCATCATCGGCCCCAACGGCGTCGGCAAGACCACTCTGCTGCGCTGCCTGAGGGGCGACCTGGACCCCAGCGCCGGTGAAGTGAAGTGGTCGGAAAACGCCACCCTCGGCTACTACGCCCAGGACCACGCCGCCGACTTCGAGGACAAGCTCAACCTGTTCGACTGGATGCAGCAGTGGGGCAAGGAAAGCGACGACGAGCAAGTCATTCGCGGCACCCTGGGCCGGCTGCTGTTCTCGTCCACCGAGATCAACAAGACCGTGAACGTGATCTCCGGTGGCGAGCAGGGCCGCATGCTGTTCGGCAAGATCATGCTGCAGCGGCCCAACATCATGCTGCTGGACGAGCCCACCAACCACCTGGACATGGAGTCCATCGAGTCGCTCAACCTGGCGCTGGAAAACTACCCGGGCACGCTGCTGTTTGTCAGCCACGACCGCGAGTTCGTGTCGTCCCTGGCGACCCGCATCATCGAGCTGACGCCCACCGGCATCGTCGACTTCCACGGCAGCTACGAGGACTACCTGCGCAGCCAGGGCGTCGCCTGACCGTCAATAGAGCAGACCAGTAACAACAACGGCCCCGGCGGGTTTCTCGTCGGGGCCGTTTTCGTTGCGGGTGTTCGTTGCGAGTACGGACTGTTATATTATAACATTAGATAATTCACAGCTAAGCCGGACTTTTCCAGTGATGACACCTCTGCTTACTTTCCCAGAACCCCCTCCGACGCCCGGGCTGGCGCGTGGCGAACAGGCGGTGGTGCTGGCGGACATTATGCAGGCGTCCGTGCAGGTCGCCGTCTGGGACAGGCCCTCGCCTTTGGACGAGGCGCTGGTGGCGCGCGCTTGCTTGCGCCGGCTGGCGATTAAGAGCTGGGTGGACACCGCTCTTTTAACCCCCGTATTGCGCCGGCTGTTGCCCGCCGAGGAGGACGCCCCTCTGCGCGAGGATCTGTCGCTACTGGCCGACATGACCGCGTGCTTGTTCGGCGTCACTGGGGTCGGTTTGCGCGTTGCCGCTCTGGAGAAGCCGATGTGCCCACGCTTTCACGTGGATCGAATTCCGGTGCGGTTGTTGTGTACCTATGGCGGCCCGGGCAGCGAATGGTTGCCGTCGGCGTCCGTGCCGGAAGGGCTGCTCACACCTGGCGCCTCCCAGGAAGGCCGTTATCAGGGTCAAGCGGTGGAGCGGCTGGCCACCGGCCAGGTGGCGTTGTTCAAAGGCGACGCCTGGGGAGAAACGCCGGGCGGCGGCGTGGTCCATCGGTCACCGCCGGTCGCCGCTGGCGAGAAGCGGTTGCTGATTACCCTGGATATCTGAAAACACGTTCTAAAGTACGAGGAGAGAGCAATGCGACGTGCGCGTCTGGACCAGGCGGCCATGGTGCTGTCCGGAGTTTGTATGGTGCACTGCATCGCCAGCGTGGCCGGCCTTTTCGCCATCGGTCTGCTGGCTTCGTTCGGCACCATGGACGAGATTTTCCACCGCGCCATGCTGGCGCTCATCGTGCCGGTGAGCGCCTTCGCCATCATCGCCGGGTATCGGCGACATCGCCGGCTGGGTGTCCTGTTGCCCGGCTTGGCGGCGCTAGCCGGACTGTGTCTGATGGCGGTGTTCGAGGAGGCGCTGCACGGCTTCTGGGAACCGCTGCTTACCAGCCTGGTCGGAATCTGTCTGATCGCCACCCACTTCGGTAATATCCGTGCGTGCAAAGCCTGCGAGGTGCCCCATGAGAATGCCAGCCACGCATAAAGGTGCGGCCGCGGCGCTGTTTATGGTCAGCACCACGGTGCTCGCCGCCGATGTGCATCAACACGGTCTCGCGCAAGCGGCGGTGGTGGTGGAAGGGGAGACCCTGACCGTCAGCTTCCGGGCGCCGTTGATGGACATTATCGGCACCGAACGGCCGCCGGGCGACGCCGCTTCCCGGGCCCGTTACCGCGACCGTCTGCGTCAGGTGACCGCGCCGGTGCCCGCGTCGCGGGCTCAGTGCGAACCGAGCGACGAGACGCGCACCACGATCGACGCGCTGTTCCCAGTGTCCGGGACGCATGAGGACCACGACCATGGGCATCGGCATCATGACGTGGAGGCCGAGTGGACGTTCCAATGCCGCACACCCGCCGAGTTGGACCAGGTCACGCTGCCGTTCCTGGAGACCTTTTCCGGCCTGACCACCGAAGTGGTTCTGCTGTTGCCCGCCGGTCAGAGCGCGGTGCGCCTGGCGCCCGGTGATACACGTATCCCGCTGGAGTAGTTCGTGGTCCTGGAGCTGGACGCCCTGCGTTACTCTCATCCCGGTCAGCCCCGGCCGTTTATCAACATCGATCACCTCTCGATGGCGGCCGGCGAGCGGGTGCTGCTGCACGGTCCCAGCGGCTGCGGCAAGAGCACGCTGTTGTCTCTGATCACCGGCATTCGTCCTACGCAGCGGGGCCGCATCCAGGTGGCGGGCGAGGCGTTTTCGGCGCTGCCCCAGCGGCGGCGGGACGCTTTTCGTGCCGACCACATCGGCGTTATTTTCCAGGCCTTCAATCTGCTGCCGTACCTCAATGCGGTGGACAACGTCTGTCTGAGCGCCGTCTTTTCACGGCGCCGGCGCCAGCGCGAAGGGGTGCGTGGCCGCCGCCAGAGCGCCCGGGCCGCCGCCTTGCTGGAACGCCTGGGCCTGGACGCGTCGACCTCCGCGCTGCCCGCCTGGCAGCTGTCGTTCGGCCAGCAGCAGCGCGTGGCGGTGGCGCGGGCGCTGTTTGGCAATCCGGAGTTGATCATCGCCGACGAACCGACGTCGGCGCTGGACAGCGACAGCCGGGACGCGCTGCTGGAGCTGCTGTGCAGCCAGTGCGAGCACGCCGGCAGCGCGCTGTTGATGGTTAGCCACGACCGCGCGGTGGCGCCGCACTTTCACCGCAGCGTCGATTTCGGCGCGCTCAACGCGGAGGCGAGCCATGCTGCCTGACATCGTGCTCGCCTCGCTGCGCACCCGCAAAACCTCCGCCGCGCTGATCGTCATCGCCATCGCGCTGAGCCTGGCGATGATCGTCGGCATCGAGCGGCTGCGACACCAGGTGCGCGCCAACTTCGCCAGTACCGTCTCCGGCATTGATCTGATCGTCAGTGCCCGCGGCGGGCCCATGAACATCTTGCTCTACAGTGTGTTCCGGCTGAGCGACCCCACCGCCGGTATTCGCTGGGATACGGTAGAACACCTCGCCGATCATCCCTCTGTGAAATGGTGGGTGCCCATCGCCCTTGGCGATTCCCACCGGGGTTTTCCGGTGGTCGCCACCAATAAGAGTTACCTTGATCACTATCGCTACGGAAACGGGCAAGCGCTTTCCATTCAACAGGGGGCCTGGTTCGCCGGCTCCGATCAGGCGGTGCTGGGCAGTGCCGTCGCTCGCTCCCTCGGCTATCAATTGGGCGGCCCTCTGACGCTGGCCCACGGCGCCAGTGGGGCCGCCATCGTCAAACACGACAATCACCCCTTCACCGTGGTGGGCGTGCTCGCGCCCACCGGCACGCCGGTGGATCAAAGCGTGCACATCTCTCTGGCCGGCATGGCCGCGATCCACGCCGGCGGACAGTTTCGCTCCGGTTTGCCGCCGGGGGCCGGGCGTGCGAACACACCGGACTCCGTCAACGCGGTGATGCTGGGGCTGAACAGCCGCATCGCGGTACTGAGCCTGCAGCGGGAGCTGTCGCGCTATCAGCCGGAACCGCTCACCGCGATTATTCCCGGTGTTCAGTTGCAGCGGCTGTGGCGGATGACCGCCTACGGCGAGAACGCCCTGCGCGCCACCTCGCTGGCGGTGCTGGTGGTGGCGTTACTGGTGCTGATTTCCACCGTCCTGGCCGCCCTGGAAGGGCGGCGACATGAGCTGGCGGTGCTGCGCGCGGCCGGCGCGGGGCGCATCGCCGTCTACGCTGTGATCGTGGGTGAAAGCCTCTGCCTCACGGTGGTCGGCAGTCTGCTCGGGCTGATACTGCTGTTCGTGGCGCAATCGGCGATGGCGCCGTTCGCGTTGGCGGAATGGTCCCTGCGCCTGCCCGGCAACTTTGTCGCCTTGCGCGAGCTGCCCTATGTCGGCGCGGTATTGCTGGCCGGGTCCCTCGCGGGGGTTATCCCGGCGGAAAAGGCGTTCCGCAACAGTCTGGCCGACGGCCTCACTCCGAGGAACTGATATGCGTTATCTGATCGCTGCCCTGTGCCTGATCATCAGCCTCCCGGCGATGGCGGCCAAAGTGATGGAGTGGGACGATCTGGTGCCCGCCGACTACGACCCCAACACCGTTTACGAAGCCTTGTTCAACGACATCTACGGCGACCAGCCGCCGGAAAACGTGGCCGACGACGACCCCCGTGGCCAGCAAATGCTGGACGCCATCGACAAGGCCTGGCGCGAAGCGCCGCTGAAAGCGGAGTTGGACGGCACCGCCGTGCGGCTGCCGGGCTTCGGTGTGCCGCTGGACGGCGACGATGAATACGTGCGCGAGTTTCTGTTGGTGCCGTACTTCGGCGCCTGTATTCATTCACCGCCGCCGCCGCGCAACCAGATTGTGCTGGTGAAAATGCAAGGTCGCGGCGTACCCCTGGACCTGGCCTTCGACGCCATGTGGCTGGAAGGCACGCTCAAGGTGTCCAGCCAGGATACCGAATACGGCACTGCCGGCTATGTGCTGGAAGGGGACAGCGCCGAAGTGTTCGACGGCTTCGAATAGCGGCTTGGGGGCGGGCTCAGCCCGCCCGGGCGTTGTCGTTTTTCGCGTAGCCGTCCACGTCGCTGAGCATGTCGTCCATCTCGGCGAGGAATTGCCGGTTGTCGTGGTCCCAGGGGTGGAAACCGGGTTTGAACCAGTCCAGCCAGGGGATAATCACCTTGCGCAGGCCGCCCGGGCTCACCCACTGATAGCGGAACGAGGTCCACCAGCCTTTGAGGTCGAAAAGGCGGCCGGTTTTGTACATGTTGATCACGTAAAACGGATAGAACAGCGCGAAGAAAATCACCGTCGCCGTGATGAGCCCGTAGGCGCGCAGCAGCCAGGATTTGAAGCCCCGGCCGAACACGGTGATGAACACATCGAAGGCCACTGCCTTGTGTTCGGTCTCTTCCAGCGCGTGCCAGTGCCACAGCTTCTGGTAAGCGGGGTCGGAGTAGTCGATCAGCTCCGGTTCGCGCAGCAGCACGTCAGCGAGAATCGCGGTGAGATGTTCCAGGGCGATGGTGGCGGACAGCTGCATGGATTTGGGGGTGTGGCGGGTGATCCAGTCCAGCAGCCTTTTCACTATCGCTTCCTGCTTATCCACCGGCAGGCCGGCGGCGACCATCTTGCGGTTGTAGTCTTCGTGCTCGCGGCCGTGCATGGCTTCCTGGCCGATGAACGCTTTCACCGCCTCCTGCAGTTCCGGGTCTTCGACCCGGTCGCGGTAGTGGCGCACGCTCTCGATAAAGAAGCGTTCGCCCTCGGGAAAGAACAACGAAAGGGTGTTGAAAAATTGCGACAGGGGCGGGCCGGCGTTATGCCAGTTCAGCACCTTCTGGTCGGGAACGTGAAACTTCAGATTGCGCCGTTGCGGCATGATATGAACTTTCATGAGCAAGCCCTCCTGGCGGTGGCTGTTACCTCGACTAAAGCACTACAGCGGCGTGAATACAAACCCCCGGCGGACGGCCCCTGTGACAATATGCCGCATTCCCTTTTCCGCCCCGATCGCTAGGCTTGCCCGCGATATCCATCGTCCGCAGTCTGGAGGTCGCCGTGTCCCGCTCGTTGCTCACCGTATCCCTGTTATGCCCGGTCCTGGCATGGGCCCAGCCTTCCGGCCACCACCTGGAGACGGTGGAGGTGAATGAAGACGCCACCGCCGCTGTTCCGGCGACCCCCACCACCACCGACGGCCGGCTCGGCCTGAGCGAGCGGGAAACGCCGGCCACCGTGAGCACCGTCGACCGCGAAGACATTGAGCAACTCGGCCTGCGTAACCTGATCGAGCTGTACCGCAGCGCCCCGGGCGTGGCCGCCGGGAATATTCCCGACTCGCCGGCGTCGGTGTCGATGCGCGGGCTCACC
>JBELJS010000083.1:0-9590 GCA_042090255.1 Alcanivorax sp.
GCCGGCGGCGAAGTCCGGGTGACGCAGAATCGCCGCCAGGAAGCGGCGGTTGTCGTCCAGGCCCATCAGCACGGTGTCTTCCACCGCGCGGATCAGCCGGCGGCGGGCTTCGTCGCGGCTGGCGCCGAAGGCGATGATCTTGGCCAGCATGGGGTCGTAGTGGCTGCCGACTTCGGCGCCGTCCACCAGGCCGTGGTCGATGCGCACGCCCTCGCCGGTGGCGGGCCGCCAGCTCAGCACCGGCCCGGTTTGCGGCAGATAGCCCCGGGCCGGGTCCTCGGCGTAGAGGCGCACTTCCATGGCGTGGCCGGTAAGCCGCACCTGTTCCTGGGTAAGCGGCAGGGGCTCGCCGGCGGCCACTCGCAACTGCCAGGCCACCAGATCCTGGCCGGTGACCAGCTCGGTGACCGGGTGCTCCACCTGCAGGCGGGTGTTCATTTCCAGAAAGTAGAAGTCGCCGTCCGCGCCGAGCAGGAACTCCACGGTGCCGGCGCCCACATAGTCGCAGGCCTTGGCGGCGTTCACCGCCGCCTCGCCCATGCGCTGGCGCAGGTCGTTGTCGACGGCCGGGGAGGGCGCTTCCTCCACCACCTTCTGGTGGCGGCGCTGCACCGAGCAATCGCGTTCGCCCAGGTGGATCACGTTGCCGTGGTGGTCGCCGAACACCTGGATTTCCACGTGACGCGGGTTGATCACCGCCCGCTCGAGGATCAGTTCGTCGTTGCCGAAGCTGCTTTTCGCTTCCTGGCGGGCGCTCTTGAGCTGGGCGGCGATCTGGTCGGTCTCGGTGACCACGCGCATGCCGCGCCCGCCGCCGCCGGCGCTGGCCTTGATCATCAGGGGCAGGCCGACGCGCTCCGCTTCCTGTATTAGCGTGTCATCGCTCTGCTCCTCGCCCTGGTAACCGGGCACGCAGGGGACGCCGGCCTCCTGCATGGCGATCTTGGACAGCCGCTTGGAGCCCATCAGGCGGATCGCCTCGGCGGGCGGGCCGATAAAGGTGACGCCGGCTTCCGCGCAGGCGGCGGCGAAGTCCGCGTTCTCGGACAAGAAGCCGTAACCGGGGTGCACGGCATCGGCGCCACTGCGGCGACAGGCGTCCAGCAGGGCCGCCACGTTCAGGTAGGACTCGGCGGCGGTGGCGGGGCCGATGCACACCGCTTCGTCGGCGAGCTGGACATGGCGCGCGCCGGCGTCCGCCTCGGAAAACACCGCCACGGTGCGATAGCCCAGCGCCCGCGCGCTTTCCAGCACCCGGCAGGCGATCTCGCCGCGGTTGGCGACCAGTACTTTCTCAAAACTCATTGCCATTCCTTATTCATTTGTGCCAGCGGGCCTTGTGCGAGCGGGCCTTGTGGGAGCGGGCCTTGTGGGAGCGGGCCATGCCCGCGAAAGGGTGGCTTATAGCCACCCGGCAGGATCCCAGAGGCCTTCCTAACGGCGGCACAAACAGCGTCTCTGGTATCCTGCCGGCAAGCTAAGCTTGCCTTTCGCGGGCGAGGCCCGCTCGCACAAGGCCACCCTTTCGCGGGCGAGGCCCGCTCGCACAAGGCCACCCTTTCGCGGGCAGGGCCCGCTCGCACAAGGGTCCGCTTTCACAGGAAGACTTGA
The DNA here is from genome assembly GCA_042090255.1 of Alcanivorax sp. Lineage (GTDB taxonomy): Bacteria > Pseudomonadota > Gammaproteobacteria > Pseudomonadales > Alcanivoracaceae > Alloalcanivorax. The sequence continues at coordinate 1,612 of JBELJS010000083.1, forward strand.
TCATTCGTCCGCGGCCCAGGCCGGCGGCCTTTTCTGCACAAAAGCCAGGGTGCCTTCCTGGCCTTCCTCGCTGGCCACGGCCTGGGCGAAGTCGTCGGCGGCGCGGTCGAGCAGCTCGTCCATGGGGACATGACCCACGTCGAGCACCAGTTGTTTGGTGGCGCGGCTGGCGTTGGGGGCGCAGCGGCGTATTTCACCGAGCACTTCGGCGAGCTTTTTTTCCAGCTCCGCCGGGGAGTCTGCCACTTCGTGGACCACGCCCAGCGTCAGCGCGTGGTGGCCGTTGAAGCGCTGCCCGGTGAGGGCGATGCGGCGGGCGCGCGTGAGGCCGATGCGCTGCACCACGAACGGCGCGATTTGCGCTGGGATCACGCCGAGGCCGGTTTCCGGCAACGCGAATTTGGCATCGCCGGCGGCAATCGCCACGTCGCTCACGCACGCCAGCCCGAAGCCGCCGCCCATCACCGCGCCTTCCAGCACCGTGATCAGCACCTGCGGCAGGCGGTTGGCGGTGCTGATCATTTCACCGAAGCGCCGGTTCAGGCGCAGAAACGCCTGCGGATCGCCTTCGGCGGCCTGTTGCCGCGCGCCGGCCATGTCCTTGATGTCGCCGCCGGCGCAGAAGTGCCCGCCGGCGCCACGCAGCACCAGGGCGCGCACCTCGGTGCCGCCGGTGTCGTTTTCCAGCCAGTCGAACACGTCCATCAGTTCGTTCACCATGGTCAGGCTCATGGCGTTGCGCGCTTCCGGCCGGTTCAGCGTGATGTGCAGCACACTGCTCTCGCGGCTGAGCGTGATCGTTGTGGTCTCGGGTAACGTCATAACTTTTCTCGCTTGATAAGGCTTTGTGGGAGCTTGCTTGCAAGCGAAAGGGTGGCGTCAGCCACCCGGCAAAGGTTGCCCCGCAGGGTTCCAGAGAGCTTTCCAAGTGCCACTAAAAGTGCCTCTGGTATCCTGCCGGCAAGCTTTGCTTGCCTTTCGCGAGCAAGCTCGCTCCTACAAAGTGGAGCATCTCCGCCGGCTACTTTTTCTTCCCGGGCAGCATGCCCATGGTCTTGCAGATAATGCCCAGCATGACTTCGTCGGCGCCGCCGCCGATGGAGCCCAAACGGCCATCGCGGTAGAGCTGGCTGGCCGGGTTTTCCCACATGAAGCCGTTGCCGCCCCAGTACTGCATGCAGCCGTCGGCCACTTCCCGCGACAGGCGGCCAGCCTTGAGCTTGGCCATGGACGCCAGGCGCAGCACGTCGCCGCCGTTGATGTAGGTTTCGCAGGCCTGCCACACCAGCGCGCGCAGCATTTCCACTTCGGTCTGCAGCTCCGCCAGTTTGAAATGCACCGACTGGTTATCCAGCAGCGACATGCCGAACACCTGGCGCTCGCGGGCGTACTCGATGGTTTGCGCGATCAGGTTGTCGCAGCCCTTGATGGCATTGGCGGCGCCCCACAGGCGTTCCTCCTGGAACTGCATCATCTGCATCATGAAGCCCATGCCTTCCTGGCCGATCAGGTTGCGCTGAGGGACGCGCACGTCGTCGAAGAACACCTGGGCGGTTTCCGAGCTGCGCATGCCCAGTTTGTTGAGCGGCTTGTCGACGGTGATGCCGCCGGCGTCCTTGGGCACCACGATCAGGGATTTATTGACGTGCGGCTTGTCGTCGGAGGTATTGGCCAGCAGGCAGAAGAAGTCGGCGCTGGGCGAGTTGGTGATCCACATCTTGGTGCCGTTGATCACATAGTCGTCGCCGTCTTTTTTGGCGTTGGTTTTGATATTGGCCACATCGGAGCCGGCGTGCGGTTCGGACACCGCGATCGACGCCACCATGTCGCCGGCGATGGCCGGCGCCAGGTAGTCACGCTTGAGCTCGTCGGAGCCGAAGCGCGCCAGCGCCGGCGTCGCCATGTCGGTCTGCACGCCGATGGAGAGCGGCACGCCGCCGCAACCTGCGCCGCCGATCTCCTCGGCGACGATCAGACCGTAGGAGTAATCCAGGCCCATGCCGCCGTACTCTTCCGGCTTGGTGACGCCAAGCAGGCCCAGATCGCCCATTTTCTTGAACACGTCGTGGATTGGGAAACGTCCTGCCGCTTCCCACTCCGGCACGAACGGATTCACCTCTTTCTCGATAAAATTACGCACCGTGCGGCGCAGCTCTTCATGTTCCTGAGTAAACAACATGGGGCAGGTCCTGTGTTTGTTCGGCTCGTTGGTCGAGCGCTGGGATGTCGGTGGTTGTCGGAAAAATCGCGGTTGAGTTGATAGTTGAGAGTTGACAGTTGATAGCGAAAAACGGGGGCGCGGGCACGGCTTTGCCGGTACTTCGCGCTCGCCCGCGAGCTGTCAACTGTCCACTATCAACTGTCAACTGATTCATAGTCTTGCTACACCAAACGTATTGGCATGGAGGTTCCGTTCTTCCGCTTGCCGGCAGATGTCGAGCACGTAGGCCAGCACTTTGCGGGTGTCGCGGGGGTCGATGATGCCGTCGTCCCAGAGGCGGGCGGTGCCGTAGAGCGCGGTGGATTGCGCGTCCAGTTTCTGGGCGGTGCTTTGTTGCAGCATGTCGAGCACCTTTTCGTCCGGTTCCAGGCCGTTGGCGCGCTGTTTGGCTTCGGCGACGATGCGCAGCACGGTACCGGCCTGCTGGCCGCCCATCACCGCCACCTTGGCGTTGGGCCAGGCGAAGATGAAGCGCGGGTCCAGGCCGCGGCCGCACATGGCGTAGTTGCCGGCGCCATAGGAGCCGCCCACCAGAATGGAAATTTTCGGTACCCGGGCGTTGGCCACCGCCTGGAGCATTTTCGAGCCGTGTTTGATGACGCCGTTCTGTTCCGCGTCGGTGCCGACCATGAAACCGGTGGTGTTGTGGAGAAACAGTAAAGGCCGGCGGGTCTGGTCGCAGAGCTGGATGAACTGGGCCGCCTTGGCGGCGCCGCGCGGGGTGATCGGGCCGTTGTTGCCGATCACGCCCACCGGCTGACCTTCAATCTCGATCCAGCCGCACAGGGTGGCGCTGTCCCAGTCGTTCTTGAAATCCAGAAAGTCGGAGCTGTCGGCGAGACGGGCGATGATTTCGCGCACGTCGTAGGGCTTTTTGCTGTCCGCCGGCACCACGCCGAGCAGTTGCTCCGGTGGGTAGAGCGGTTCCCGCCAGTCGCGCGCTTCGGTGGGCCGGTCGCGCAGGCCCAGCTTGCTCATGATGTCGCGGGCATGACGGATGCCGTCGGCGTCGTTCTCGGCCAGGTACTCGGCGGTGCCGGCCACGCCGGTGTGCATTTCCGCGCCGCCCAGCTCCTCGTCGGTGGCGATCTCCCCGGTGGCCGCTTTCAGCAGCGGCGGGCCGGCCAGGAACATCTTGGCACGGTTGCGCACCAGCACCACATAGTCTGAAAGGCCGGGCTGATAGGCGCCGCCGGCGGTGGCGTTGCCGTGCACCACGGTGATCTGCGGGATGCCGGCGGCGGACAGTCGCGCTTGATTGGCGAAGGTGCGGGCGCCTTCCACGAATACATCGGCGGCGTAATTCAGATTGGCGCCGCCGGATTCCACCAGGCTCACCATGGGCAGCCGGTTTTCCTGGGCAATGCGCTGCAGGCGCAAGGTTTTATGCAGCCCGGAGGGCGTCACCGTGCCGCCCTTGATGGCGGAGTTGGACGCGGTGACCAGGCAGCGCACGCCGCACACATAGCCGATGCCGGCGATCGTGCCGCCGCCGGCCTCGGTGCCGTCCTTGTCGTCGTGCATCTTGTAGCCGGCCAGGTTCATCAGGCTCAGATAGGGCGAGCCCGGGTCGAGCAGGCGCGCCACCCGCTCGTGGGGCAGCAGCTGGCCGCGCTTTTCGAATTTTTCTCGTTTACCTTCGGCGGTATCGCGGACCTGCTGTTCAATGGCGCGGAATTCCTCCACCGCTTGCAGCAGGGCTTCGCGGTTTTGCCGGTATTCCTCGCTGTTCGGGTCGAGGGCGGATTCGAGTACAGGCATTAATCCAGATCCTTGAGCACGTTGGGCGTCACGGCGCGGTGGAAGCCGTCGTAGGGTTTGGAGTTCTTGTGATCGGGCAGCGGGAACATGGCCACGTTGCCCTGGCTGGCGGCGCCGTCGATGCGCCAGGTGTCGCCGCTGATAAAGGCGGCGCCTTCGCTGAGCAGGAAGGTGATCGCCGAGGATACTTCCGCTTCCAGGCCGAGCCGTTTCAGCGGCACCGCGCCGCGCAGGGTTTTGATGGTCTGCTGCATGCCTTCCGGGTAGGTGTCCATGCCGGAGGAGGCGATCCAGCCCGGCGCCACCGCATTCACCCGCACGCCGGCGCAGGCCCATTCCAGGGCGGCGGTTTTGGTGAAGTTATCCATGCCGGCGCGGGCGGCGCCGGAGTGGCCCATGCCGGGCATGCCGCCCCACATATCGGCGACGATATTGACGATGCTGCCGCCGGACCTGTTCATGCCTTGCATGAACACTTCCCGGGCCATCAGGAAGCCGCCGGTCAGGTTGGTGCGGATCACGGTTTCCCAGCCTTTCTGGCTGATCATGGCCACCGGCGACGGGAACTGGCCGCCGGCGTTGTTGACCAGGCCATCCACCTGATGCACCTGTTTGTAGATCGCCGCTACGGTGTCGCGGACCTTGTCTTCGTCACGGATATCGCAGGTGAACACCAGCGCGTCCCGGCCGGTGTCCTCGCGGATTTCTTCGGCCACCACCTTGAGCTTGTCTTCCTTGCGGCCCAGCAGCACCACGCGGGCGCCCAGCGCTGACAGTTCATGGGCGGTACAGCGGCCGATGCCGGAACCGCCGCCGGTGACGATGAGGGTTTTACCGGCGAACAGGTCCGGGCGAAAAACGGAGCGATACGGCATTGAATTATGTCCTCGGTGTTAAGAATATTTTAGTTGAAACGTTCAACTATTTATTAACGGCTTTCGCGATCTCCGCGCTCACCGCGATCGGCATGTCGAGAAGCTGTTGGGCGAACGCCTTGCCCTGCGGGTCGATGCGCAGGCTGGCGATGCCGCCGCCGCCCAGGGCGTGGCGCAGCAGGAAGTTGAAGGCGTTGAAGCCCGGCAACTCCCAATGGCTGACGCTACCGCGCTCCGGGTCGAGCACGTGTTTCATGTAGTCCGCCACGGCGGCGTCGGTGAGCGCGGCCCGCAAGTAGGGCAGGTATTCCGGCTGGCGCGCCATCACGCCGATGTTGGCGTGGTCGCCCTTGTCGCCGGAGCGGGCCCAGGCCAGTTTTACCAGCGGCACGCTGGTGTCGCCGGTGGCCGTTTCGCTGCCGTTGGTGTCGGGCAGACTGGCGGTATCCAGGGGTGTGCCCACCGGCACGCCCACTTCCGTAGGGGCGCCGTCCAGGTCCACGGTGGCGGTGACGTCCACTTTGGGCACCAGGGTGGAGAACAGGCGAATGCGCGGCATTGGCTTGGGCCGACCGCCGACCAGCCCGGACAGGCCCGGTGCCATGCCGGTGGCCGCCTGGGCGATTTCCCGGGCGAACAGGCCCAAGGCCTTGCGGTCGTCGTGCAGGGCGGCGATTTTCACCACCACTTCGCGGCTGTCTTCGCGCCGTGCCTGGGCACCGTAGGTGGTTTCGCTGCCGAGGATCTCCACGCTGGTGTCGCGCATCGGCGCCATGCCCAGTTGTTTGAGCAGACCGTCGGTCTTTTTCAAGATCGCCGCCGCCACCGTGCGGCCCTTGGCCGGCGCTTCCCGGCCGCCCATCAGGAAGGACGCGGTGATGCGCTGGCCGTCCGGGTAGGTGGCGGACACCTTATAGGTGTCGGTGGGTGGCAGCCCGCGGGCGCCGCTCACCCTTACCCGGTGCTCGCCGTCCTGCGCCAGGCTGACGCCGGTGAAGTCGCAGACCACGTCCGGGAGAATATAGGCGCGCGGGTCGCCGATTTCGTAGAGCACCTGTTCGCCCACCGTGGCGGGGGTCACCAGGCCGCCGGTGCCGGGTGGCTTGGTGATCACGAAGCTGCCGTCTTCGTGGCATTCGGCGATCGGGAAGCCCATGTTGTGGAAGTCCGGCACGTCCCGCCAATCGGTGAAGTTGCCGCCGGTGCACTGGGCGCCGCACTCGATCACATGCCCGGCCAGGGAGCCCTGGGCGAGTTTGTCGTAGTCGTCATCGGCCCATTTGAATTCGTGCATCAGCGGGCCCAGCACCAGCGCCGAATCGGCGATGCGACCGGTCAGCACCAGATCCGCGCCGGCGTCCAGTGCCGCCTGAATCGGCAGGGCGCCGAGGTAGGCGTTCATGGTCACGGTAACCGGCGGCAGGCCGGCCCCGGTGTCCAGTTCCTTGAGGTCGCTGAACGGCTCGCGGCGGCCATTGAGGTCGTCGCCTTCCACCAGGGCGATGTTCATTTCCACCCCGGCCTCGGCGAACACCTTCTGCAGGGCTTCACGGCAGGCGCGCGGGTTCACGCCGCCGGCGTTGCTGACCACCTTGATGTTTTTCTCTTTGATTTCGCGGGCCAGCGGCGCCATCACCTGGGTGACGAAGTCGTGGGCGTAGCCGGCGCAGGGGTCCTTCATGCGGGCGCCCGCCATGATCGACAGGGTCACCTCCGCCAGATAGTCGAATACCAGGTAGTCGATCTCGCCCTGGCGGACCAGTTGGAAGGCGGCGCTATTGGTGTCGCCCCAGAAGCCGGCGGCGCAGCCGATACGAACGGGTCCAGCTATACCCTCTGCCATAAATCCTGCCCTGAATTGCTGTTATCCGAATGATTCCGTAAGCTACCAAGCAAGCGCTTGGTTTGGCAAGAGGCATTGGGACCGAGATTGAGGGAGCGGGCTGTGGGAGCTTGCTTGCAAGCGAAAGGCCGGCAAAGCCGGCCGGCAGGATCCCAGAGTCCTTCCTAGCGGCAGCACAAACAGCGTCTCTGGAATCCTGCGGGGCAACCTTTGCCGGGAGCTTCGCTCCCTTTCGCGGGCGAGGCCCGCTCCCACAAGGCCCGGCTCCCACAAGGCCCGGCTCCCACAAGGCCGCCAACCCGGTCTTGCAGCTTGCAGCTGGCAGCGATTAAATGCGCCCCGAGGAGGAGCCACCACCATGCCCGACACACACGCCATCCACGGCATCGACAATTCGCCCCGGGGCCGCTTGCTGAGCGCCGCTGCCCATTTGTTCCGGGACAAGGGGTTCGACCGCACCACGGTGCGTGATATCGCCGCGGCGGTGGGCATCCAGAGTGGCTCCATCTTCCACCACTTTAAAAGTAAGGAAGATATCCTGTTCGCGGTGATGGAAGAGGTGATCCGCTTCAACACCGAGCGGCTGCGCCAGGCGGTGGCTGACGGGGAGACGCCCCTGGAGCAGCTGCGCAACCTGGTGCGCGCCGAGCTCACCGCCACCGTGGGCGATACCCGCGAAGCCATGGTGGTGATGGTGGGGGAGTGGCGCTGTCTCAGCGAGCCCAAGCAGAAAGAGGCGCTGGCGCTGCGTGAGATCTACGAGCAGATCTGGCTGGATGTGCTGGGTCGCCTGCACCGGGCCGGCGCCTTCCATGCCGACCCCTTTATCATGCGGCGCCTGCTCACCGGCATGATCGGCTGGACCCCCAACTGGTTCAGTACCAACCGCCGGTTGTCCGTGGAGGACCTGGCGGACCTGATCGTTGACCGGGTGGTGGGCGAAGCATGATCGGCAACGGCACCGCCTGGGGGCGCCACACCATCATCGAAGAGGGCGAGCTGCAGCGCGACACCCTGCAGCTGCGCGTCGACCATTATATCGTCGCCGGGCCGGACGGACGGCCGCTACCGGGGCGTTTCCCGACCCTTGAAGCGGCCAAGACCTTCGTCGAGCAGAGAGAGGCCGGCGGCTGACGTTTGTGGGAGCGGGCCCTGCCCGCGAAAGGCCGGCAAAGCCGGCCGGCGGGATTCCAGAGACGCCTGAAAGGGGCGCAGCAACAAGGTCTCTGGGATCCTGCCGGGAGCTTCGCTCCCTTTCGCGGGCGGGGCCCGCTCCCAC
>JBELJS010000034.1:0-45708 GCA_042090255.1 Alcanivorax sp.
GTGGGTTTTCACTACGCCGGACGAAGTGAGATCCGCACTCATCCCTGTTATCGGGACTTCGGGCTGGAAGCCTATATCGGCAGCCCGGTTCAAGTGGACGGCCAGGTTTTTGGCACGCTGAATTTTTCGTCGATGAACGCCTGCGAACCCTTTACCCGCGACGATCTGGTGTTCATGCAGTTGCTGGCCGACACCGTTGGCTACGAAATCCATCAAAATGCGATGAAGCATCGGTTGGGCGTGTTGGCCCGCACCGATGAACTCACCGGCTTGTCCAACCGGCGCGCGGTAATGGAATCGTTGCGTTGGCAAATGGCGCATTCATTGCGTTCCGGCTTGTCACTGACCGTTATGTCGCTCGATCTGGATCATTTCAAAGCCATCAATGATACCTGGGGGCACGCGGCCGGGGACCACGTGCTGCGCGGCTTCGCCGAACTGCTTGGCAGGGTAACCCGCGAGGTGGATCTGTGCGGCCGCTTTGGCGGGGAGGAGTTCATCATAGTGCTTCCGGACACGGACGCCAGCGGCGGTTGTGTGGTAGGCGACCGGTTGCGTCGTCGTCTCGCGGAGACCCCGATGCCGGTGTCGGAAAGCGAGTCGATCGATGTCACGGTGAGTGCGGGCCTGACGTCGCTGCAGCCGGAGGATACCCTGGAATCGATCCTCCAACGTGTGGACCATGCCATGTATCAGGCCAAGCAGAGCGGCCGTGATCGTTTGTGCGTTGCCGAGGAGTAGCGCGGACTTCGTTGCAGGGTTAATGTCGGTGTCTTTGCCATTGGAACCGGGACCCCTTGTATGAAACACCAAGCCTTTTCTGCGCCCTGGCTGTTGATCGTCGCCCTGCTGATGGCCGGCTGCCAAGGTCATACCAACCACGCTCCGTCGGTGAACCCGGGTCTTCAGGTCGAGCAGCTTGAGCCTGGCATCTGGATGCACACCTCCTACAACACCTTCGACGGCGTGCTGTATCCCTCTAACGGGTTGATCGTGCGCGAAGGCGATCACCTGGTGCTGCTGGATTCCGCCTGGGGCGCCGAGGCAACGGAAGAACTGCTGGTCTGGATCGATAACGAGATCGGCCTGCCGGTGGACCGGGCGCTGTCCACGCACTTCCACGACGACCGCACCGGCGGCGTGGCGGTGCTGGACGCCGCGGGCATTCCGGTCTGGTCGCACCCGATGACGCAACGCCTGAGCGCGGAAGAGGGCAACCCGGTGCCGCCCAACGCGTTTAGCGGCATCGACGCCCCGGGCAGCACCACGGGCTTCGGCAGCGTGGAAGTGCTCTACCCCGGCGGCGGCCACGCCCGCGACAACATCATGGTGTGGCTGCCCGAGCAAAACATTCTCTACGGCGGCTGCGCGGTGCGCGAGCTGGCCACCGACAACCTGGGCAACACCGCCGACGCGGACCTGGCCTATTGGCCGCAAGCGATTAGTAACGCCCAGGCGGCGTATCCGGAAGCCGTGATGGTGATTCCTGGCCACGGCGAGCCCGGCGGCCCCGAGTTGCTTGAACACATGCATACGTTGTTTGAGGATGGCGGCACCTGAACAGGGACGGTTTTATGATCAGCGAGGATATTCGGCGGGAAATACAGTGCCGCTTGCGCGCCGTCGAAGAAGAGCATGACGTGCGTGTGCTGTTCGCGGTGGAGTCCGGCAGCCGCGCCTGGGGCTTTCCCTCACCGAACAGCGATTACGATGTGCGCTTTATCTACGCGCATCCCCGCGAATGGTACCTGTCGCTGGACCTGGAGGCGCGCCGTGACGTGATCGAATGCGAGATTGTCGACGACATTGATCTGAGCGGCTGGGATATCCGCAAGGCCCTGAAATTATTCTCGCAGTCCAACCCGTCGTTCGTGGAGTGGCTGCATTCCCCTATCGTCTATCGCGACGAGGCCGGTTTTGCCGAACGGGCGAGGGCACTATTACCTGACGTCTACGATGTGAACAAAGGCGTGCATCATTATTGGAGCATGGCGGACAAGAACTATCGCGGCTATCTGAAAGCGAAGCTGGTGCCGCTGAAGAAATACTTTTACGTCCTGCGGCCGTTGTTGGCGATTCGCTGGTTGGAACATTATCGTTCACCGGCGCCGGTTGAATTCGAGCGTTTGCGGCCGCTGGTGGCTGGCGACGAAACGCTGGACAAAGAAATCACCCGCCTGCTGGCTAGAAAGCAGCGCAGCCAGGAAAAGGAATTTGTTCCGGTGATGGCGGAGCTGAACGATTTTATTGAAAAGGAGCTGTCCCGGCTTTCACGCTACCAGGGTAAGGCGGGGCCAGGCAGTGGCGATCTGAGCCGCCTGAATACGTTGTTTCGCAATTGCCTGGACAGCGTTTCCGACGCCTGATCACGAGGGAGGCGCTGGCCGAGTCAGCGCCTCCCGGCCGTGGCCGTAACGCGCCGGGGTCTGGGTGCCGGTTCGGCTGGCAGCTCCAGCAGTTCGGTGAGAAATTCCCGCCAGACTTTATAAATCATAAAACGCCCGAGATCGGGAAAACTGCGGAAGCGCAGGTTGGGCAAATCCCCTGCCAGCCCGCGGGCGCTGCCGATGGAGATGATGCGGTCGTCCTCGCCGTGCCAATGTAGGATCGGTATGTTGATCTGCTTCAGATCCACCAGCCAGGGGTGCTGCATGCGTATGTATTCGTCGATCAGGATGCGCGCGCCCTGGAAGTGGCTGGCGTGCATGCGTTCGATCAGCCGCGCCAGCAGGTCCGGGTCGTTGAGCACCGCTTGGTCGTTCGCGCACAGAGACTTGGCCAGGCGGGCCAGGTACTTTTCCGGAGAGCGCCGTACGCCGCGCAACGCCAGGCGGCCCACCAGTACAAACAGGCGTGGGTCCTTGCGGAAAATGCGCAGAAACATGGCGTGGATGCGGTCGAGCTTGTCCAGTTCAAAATGCTCAATGGGCACGGTGCTGGCCAGCAGGCCGAGACGATCGAACAGATCGGGGTACAACGCTGCGGCGCACAGCGCGTAGGGGCCGCCGCCGCAGTACGCCGCCATCGGCGGTCGCTGCAGGCCCAGGTGATTGCACAGGGCGCGGATGTCCGGGCCGAAGTCGCGGAATTCCATGTCCGGCCGGGCGGTGGAGAGGCCGTAGCCGGGCCGCACGATCAGAATCATGCGCAGGCCCTTCGCCCGGTACCAGTCCTCGAAAAGGCGGTGGTCGGGCAGGGCGCTGCCCAGGTTGTCCAGGGTGAGCACCGCTCGCCCGGCGGGGTCGCCGTATTCGAACCAGCTCAACACGCGGCCATCGGCCAGGGTCAGGGTGTGTTCCGGCGTTTGGCTCAGGGCCGGGGGCTGGGCCGCCTGCACCAAAGCGTGCCCCATCGCCTGGCTCACCAATTGCACCTGACTGTTGGCTTCCAGTTTCGCCATGGTGGACTTGAGCTGGCTGCGGGCGGTGTGCACGCTAATCGAGAGTAGCTCGGCGCTTTGGTTGAGGTTGCCGATCTTACAGAGCAGATGCAGCAGGCGCGATTCCGCATGCGTGATCGGAAAAATGGCTTTCAGCGATTCCGGTGACGGCGTCACCACGCTGTGGCCGGCCAGCACCCAGACGATGGTGCGGACTCGCGCGATGGTGCCTGGCGCGTCGGATTTCTTGACCGGCAGACAGAGCAAAGTCACCGCGTCACGCTGGGAGGTCAGCAGCTGGGTGTGCCGGCCGGCCGCCAGACTGTGAACCCGTTTTAAGCCCTCTTTCAACGCCCGGTCGGCGAATCGCAGGGTGCCGTCCGGCAGCAGTTCAATGGGCGCTTGGGTGAGGGCCTGCCGCGCCGCCGGGTTGCATTCCAGCGCGCGCATCCGCTCGTCGAGCATCAGCATCGGCCAGGGCATCTGGTTGTACATGCTGTTGAGAATCTGGGCGCGGTCCTCAAGAGCGTGCATATAGGCACTGCTGCGCACCGCCCGTTCCAGGTGCCCGATCAACTGCTCCACTTGCATGGGCGCCCCGTTGACGTCGCCCGGTGGGTTGTCGTCGGTCCAGCCGGTGATGGTGTCGAGCAGGTCCATCCAGTCGCCAGGGGACAAGGCGGTTTCGTAGATGCGACCAATCAGGTCGTTATTCTCATCCTGCAAGGCGACGGCCCCGGGTTCGGCAAGGTGGTTTTCTGGATCATAGGAAGCACGCGCCGGGAGCGCAACGAAAAAGACCCCGGGGGTCCGGGGCCAAAGGGTGCGGCGAGGCCGAAGCCCGCCGCGGGGGGTACGCCTATTCGGTGACGTCGACCAGGACCACCAGGCCCAGCTCGTTGGGGTCGCCGCCCTGCGGAACCCAGCGGGTGGTGAACACGCCCAGGCTGGCGTCCTGGTTGAAAAAGCCTTCCATGATATTGCCGCCGTCCTGGTCGGACAGGGTCAAGGTGGTGGCGCCGTTAGCGGCGATAGCCACCGTCAGAGGGGTGCTTACTGTATCGCTGTCCACGGAGAGATCACCGCCGAGGCCGGTTTTATGGACTTCCGTGAAGTCCCCGGCCAGGGTGCCGGCGGTATTGCTGCTCAGGGTCACGTAGCTGTTGAACTGACTGTTGATCATCTCGATGTCGCTGGTGCCGTTGCCGACCCCTTCGAGAGCAACGGACAGCAGCATTAAGCGATATTTTTTTCCGGCCACGTCGGGAGCGCTTTCGGGCAGCTTCACCATCAGGGTTTTGTTGAACTGGGCCCAAACGTTCTCATTGTTTTCCGTTTCCGCGAAGGCGATGAAATCGAAAGTGTCGTTCACAAAGCCATCGGCGGGTACGGGCTGGCCTTCTTCCGTGCCGGCGGAAATGATGTCGCCGTCTTCTGAGACATCGATGGCGTCGCCGGTGCTGCCGGTTTCGGAAAGGGCTTGATAGGTGCTGCCGTTGCTTTCCAGCCCTACCCGATGGCCGGTGGCGTCGCCGTAATCGAAGGTGCCGTCGCCATTGAAGGTGATCACGTTGACCTCGGTCTGCAGTTCGATCACGCCGGTTTGCGCGTAGGTTTCCAGGAACACGCGGCCGAAGGCGCCGCTGAGATCCGAATCGCTCATCTCGGACGGCGAGCGGGCGAACACTTCCAGGGCGCGGAATACTTCATCGCCACGGCGGTCATTGGGGTCGAGCGCGTCCGGCTCTTCGTCGCCGTTGGTGTCGGTGGTGCCGTAGCGTACCGCCGCTTCCTGGGACAACAGGAAGAACAGACCTTTGTTCTTCACCTGTTGCAGATTGTAGATCACCGACGGATAACGGAACGCGTTGTCGCCGCTGACCTCTTCTTCGAAGGCGCCTTCGATGGACAAGATGCCGGAGTCGGTAAGCGTGCCGGTGAGGCTCTCGGACTCAGTGTCGATGTCCGTCTCGTAGTAGATGGAGCCGGTGGCCACGCTCATGCCGGAGAAATTCGAGTAGGCGCTTTCTTCGCCTTCCAGGGTGATCGCCACGGTGTTGCCGCCGCCGTTGGCGAAGTTGAACTGGCTGCGCCACATATCGTTGGCGAAGGTGCCGAAATTGTTATTGTCGCTGTCATGCAGGCCGAGGCTGAAGGCCGCGCTTCGGTAATCGCCGGTAACGCTGTCCACCTCGCCCGGTTGCTCTTTGATCACCGCGACCTGCTGCTCCACGAACTCGCCCACTTCCTGGTCCAGTTTGGCGAGCATGTCACTGAGGTCGTTGCCGGCGGTGAGATCGAAGGTGTCGACTTTGCCGCTCAGGGTGACCACGTCGTTGACCACCAACTGGTCCAGGTCGGTGCCTTCCTCGATGAACTTACGCAGTACGAACTCGGACACCGGGTTGATGTTCACGGCCTGATCCACCACCTGGGCCCGCATCTCGGTGCCGGTGTCGGTAATCCGCACAATCAGATTGCCCGCCAGGTTCACGCCTTCGGGGAGCGTCAGACGGTAGTCGCCGGTGATGGAGGTGACGGTTTCCGCCAGCACCTCGCCCACCGGGTTGCCGGCGTTATCGACCCGCAGCAGCTCGACGGTGGCGCCGCCGACCGGGTCAAGGCCGGTGATGGCCGCGTGTGCGGACGGAATCAGCGCGTTCAGAGCCAGTTCAAAAACGCTTGGGGCGTCGTGAAACGCCACGGCGCCCGCCGGTGCGGTGGCGGTGCCGCTGATGGTGCGCGAGGTGGGGTCACCGCCGCCGCCATCGCTGGATGACGAGGAGCCGCCTCCGCAACCCGCCAAGATCGTGGCCGATGCCACGCATACAATGAGGAATAACGCTGCTTTTTTCATGGTTGCCCTTCCGATGTCCAATCAGGTTTCATCGAGCCTAGGGCGTTTGCTCAAGGGACACATACCCCATATGGGCTAAACCGTAACCGATTGCTGGCGGGGCCCTTTAAATCCGTTTTTCCGTCGCCACGCAAGGTATGGGTGCCGCTTATTAGCGGTGCGTTATGCAGTAAGCAACACAAGGAGACAGGCCATGGACGACGATCATCAATCGCAGGCTGTCCCTGGCACCATGGCGGCCATGGTACTGACCGGCCACGGTGGCGTGGACAAGCTGGTTCACCGCGACGATGTGCCGGTGCCGCGGCCCGCGCCGGGCCAAGTGCTGGTGCGCGTCACCGCCACCGCCAAGAACAACACCGACCGCAAGGCTCGCGAAGGCCTTTACCCCACCAAGGACAAGGACGAAGTCGCGTCTTTCCAGATGGGCGGGTCGGCAACCCTTACCTTCCCCCGTATTCAAGGCGCCGACGTGGCCGGGCGGGTCGCCGCGGTGGGTGACGGCGTGGACCCGTCACGAATCGGCGAGCGCGGCCTGCTTGATTTCAACCTTTACCCGGATGACCGCCGCGACATCAACCTGACACCGGATTACTACGGCCATGGCGCTGACGGCGGCTTCGCCGAGTACGTGGCGGTGCCCTCGGAGCAGTTCCATAACGTGGACAAGCCGGATCTGGCCGATGCGGAGCTGGCGGCGATGGGCATGTGCTCCTACCAGACCGCCCTGCACATGCTTACCTCGGCCAATGTGATTGCCGGTGAGCGGGTGCTGGTTACCGGCGCCAGCGGCGGCGTCGGCACGGCGCTGATCCAGCTGTGCCGGGTCATGGGCGCGATCCCCTATGCCCTGAGCACGCCGGACAAAGCGGACGCCCTGCGTAAATTGGGCGCGGAGGCGGTGCTTGACCGCTCCGATATGGACGGCTTCACCGACCGGGTGCGCGAGCTGACCGGCGGCGCCCCCCTGGATGCGGTGATGGACCTGGTCGGTGGTGATATGACCGACCGCTTTATCGACGCCATGATTTTCGACATGAAAGCGCGCACCAGCTACCCGCGGCTGAGTATCGCCGGTGCCAGCGGCGGCAACCTGAGCGAGATCATGTGGACGCGCATCTACCTCTACCAGGTGCAGTTGTTCGGGGTCTCCCACGGCACCCGCGAAGAGGCGGAGCAGCTCATCGACTGGATTCGTTCCGGCGAGCTCAAGCCGGTGCTGCACGCCGCCTTCAAGCTCTCCGAACTGCATCGCGCGGAGGACTACTTCGTCAGCCGTGGCAACAACTTCCTAGGCAAGATCGTCATTGTCCCCGACAGCCAGTGGGCGGACGTCGGCGAACCCTTCGCGTTAGAGGAGGCAACCTGATGCGCCAGGAGTTGAGCCTGGAACTCATGGACACCCACGCCGGCGGCGATGTCAGCCGCATCGTCCTCGGCGGCATCGACCCGCTGCCCGGCAAAACCGTGCGCCAGCAAATGGAATACCTGCGCGACGACGCCGATGGCCTGCGCAAGCTGTTATTGGAAGAGCCCTACGGCATTCCGGAGATGTCGGTGGACCTGATTGTGCCGCCGGCCCACCCGGACGCCAGCGTTGGCTACATCATCATGGAAGTGATGGGCTATGCGATTTACTCCGGCTCCAACACCATCTGCACCGCCACGGCGGTGCTGGAAAGCGGCCTGGTGCCCAAAGAGGAAGGCCGGCAAAGCTTTATGATGGAATCGCCGGCGGGGCTGGTGCACATCGAGGCGCAGGTCCACGACGGCGTGGTGGAATCGATCACCTGCGGTGGCCTGCCCAGTTACATCGACACCTACCGCGCCACCATCCATGTGCCCTCGCTGGGGAACGTGACCTACAGCGTGGCGTACAGTGGCGGTTTTTACGCCCTGGTGGACGCCACGGAGCTGGGCTTTCACCTGACCCTGGACGAAGAGGCGGATCTGGCCCGCTGCGCCCGCGCCATCGTCGAGGCGATCCAGGCCGAGCGTGGCTTCTCCCATTACACTCTGGGCGATGTCGGCCCGTTGCCGTTCCTGCACTTCATGGGCCCGGTGGAGCAGGTCAGCGATCACTTCTACCGCTCCCGCTCCGCCACCTATGTGCACCCCGGCGTGATCTGCCGCAGCACCACCGGCACCGGCACGTCCGCGCGGCTGGCGTTGATGCATCACGAAGGCAGGATCAAACCCGGCGACCGCCTGGAAACCGTCTCTCTGCGTGGCTCCGGCTTTATCGGCGAATTCATCGACACCCGGCGGGAAGACGACCACGACGTGGTGGAAAACACCATCACCGGCAAAAGCTACGTGCTGGCGCACTCCAGAACCGTGGTCAATTGCGAGGACCCGATGGTGGATTGCGGCGGGCTGCACCACATCCTCACTGACGGCCACGACTGATGGTAGGAGCGGGCTTGTGGGAGCCGGTCTTGTGGGAGCGGGCCTCGCCCGCGAAAGGCCGGCTTCGCCGGCCGGCAAAGGTTGCCCCGCAGGATTCCAGAGACGCCTTTTCTGCCTCGGTTAGAGAGGGCTCTGGGATCCTGCCGGGCGCTCCGCGCCCTTTCGCGGGCTGGGCCCGCTCCCACAAAGGTTTGAGCTAATCCGGGTCGCGGGCGTCGTGCAGGCGCTCCTGGCGTTCCTGTTCTTCCTCAAAGGCGGCTTTGATCTCGGCCAGGACGTCCTCGACGTTGGCGGCTTCGCGGGAGTCCTCGAATTCGCCGGTGAGGGACACCTCCGGGTGCAGGTCGCCGGCCTCGTAGAGGGCCCAGATTTCCTCGCCGTAGCGGCTGTCGACCAGGCCCGGGGCGTACTGGCCGTAGTAGCGCGTCATGTTGTTGACGTCGCGCAGGAAGAACGCCTCGGCGTGATTGTTCGCGGCGGCGTTGACCGCTTGGGGCAGGTCGATGATCACCGGCCCGTAGGCGTCCACCAGCACGTTGAACTCGGATAAGTCGCCATGCACCAGGCCCGCGCACAGCATCAGCACCGCGTAGTGCATCATCAGCGCGTGGTCTTCCAGGGCCTGCTCTTCGGTCAGCACCACGTCGCACAGGCGCGGCGCCACGTCACCGGCGTCGTCGGTGATCAGCTCCATCAGCAGCACGCCTTCCAGCATGTCGTAGGGCTTGGGCACGCGCACGCCGGCTGCCGCCAGGCGCCGCAGGGCGTCCACCTCGGCGGTCTGCCAAATTTTTTCCTGTTGATCGCGACCGAACTTGGAGCCCTTTTCCATCGCCCTGGCGCGGCGGGTGCTGCGCACCTTGCGGCCTTCCTGGTAGTGCACCGCCTGCTTGAAGCCGCGTTTGGCCGCTTCCTTGTATACCTTGGCGCATTGCACCCGGTCGCCGCAGCGGACCACATAAATGTCCGCCTCTTTGCCGCTCATCAGCCGGCTGAGCACTTCGTCCACCAGGCCGTCGTCGACAAGGGGTTGTATCCGTTTCGGGGTTTTCATGCCGCCCTTATACGCTATTCGTCCGGCGCTGGCATCCGGACCTTGCCGGATTGGTGGGGTAATCGAAACAGCAATGTCGCCGCTTTGACCCAGCCCCTTGCAACAGCAGCCCTTTCGGTGACGTTATAGGCGATCGTCAAAGGAGAGAGAACGGCATGTCCAACCGGCGCTGTTTCAGCCTGCTAGCGGGGCTTTTCGTGGTGTTGTTCGCGGTGCTGGCGGGCGCGGCGTTGGTACCCCGCAGCCGTTGAGGCCGGCGTCTAACCGGATTTTGCATTCGCCGGTATCCCGGTCGCCGGCCCGGTGTCTACACTGGTGGGCGTCCCTAGATGCTGAACGGCAAGGAGAGCACCATGACTTACAGCGCGGAGTACGCTACCGATCACCCCACCCGTGACGAGGTGGAGGCCATCCGCGAACCCACGGTGGTGGAATTCGGCCAGCCCGGTTGCGGTTATTGCCAGGCCGCGGCGCCGCTGATCAAGGCGGCGTTCGCTGATTTTACCGGCGTCGTGCACCTGAAGCTGGAGGACGCCAAAGGCCGGCTGCTCGGCCGGGCCTTTGAGGTGAAACAATGGCCGACGCTGATCTTCCTGCAGGAAGGCGAGGAAGTGGCGCGCCTGGTCCGTCCGCAAAGCGAGCAGGCAGTACGTGAGGCGCTGGAAACAATCGACACCAAAGCCTACCGGGACGCCGACCAGGCCGGCACGGGCGGCAGCAAGGATTTGTGAAGCCCCGGTTTTAAATTTGTGGCGCGTAATTACATTAAGGATGTGGTTGCGCGCCCGTCGTCATGCTAAGTTTCCCCCAAAATAAAAATAAACAAGGGTTTTCATAGAAAACCCAATGACCATTAATGGGGTAAACGATGCGCATTGGTATTGTCGTGGATTCCACCTGCGATTTACCGGAATCCTATTTCAAAAAAAATAATATCCAGATCCTTCCCATTTCCATCCGTCTGGGCGACGAACTGCTGGTCGATAAACGCGACGAGCAGGCCACGCGGCGTTTCTATAAGGAACAGCTGGATTCAGAAGGCATCCATGCGGAATCCATTCCCTATTCCGTGGACCAGATTCAGGCGGTATTTCTAGAACAGCTGGTCATCGACTATGACCTGGTGTTTTGTATTACCGTGTCCGGCAAGCGCAGCTTGATTTTTGATAACGCCACCAAGGCGTCTTTTTCGATTCTCAAGCAGTACCAGAAAGTGCGTGCCGACGCCGGTGTGCCGGGCCCGTTCTCGATGCGGGTGATCGACAGTAAAACCCTGTTCTCCGGCACCGCGGTGTTGGTGTGCGAGGTGGCCAGAATGATCGAGGAAGGGGGCAACCGCAACGCTATCCGCCTGCGCATCGATGAGCTGCTGCCGAACATTTGCGGTTACATGGTGCCGGAGAAACTGGCCTATGTGCGCGACCGGGGTTTCAAGAAAGGCGAGCGTAAAAGCTTCTCCGATTCCATGCGTGGCGTGGCGCTTACCGTGGGGTCGGCGCTGTCGATGCACCCGGTGATCCGCATTCACGGCGGCGAGGAGAACCCGGCCACGGTAAACCGCAGCTATGAAAAGTCCGTGCGACGCATGCTTGAGCATGTGGCCAAGCAGATTCGCGCCGGGCGGCTGATGTCCGGCCACGTCTGTCTCAGCTACGCCGGCGATGCCGCGCGGGTGCCGACCATGCCCGGCTACACCGAGCTGGAAGACGCCGCCCGCGAGCACGATGTGCAATTGCTGGTCTCCACCATGAGCCCCACCGGCGCCATCAACGTCGGCGCCGGGTGTTTGTTCGTGGCGTTCGCCAGCCAGGACGATCAGTTCGAATAAGCCGCTCTAAGGCCGTTCTTCCACGGACTCCGCCGTGGTGGCTGGGGCGGCGCCAGGCGTGGGCCGGCCGCGCAGCAACAGCGCCGTCATCAGGGCGGTGCCGGCGATGATCACCGCGCCGATCGCGGAATTGGTGTGCAGGGCGGCGTTAAAGCCGGCGCGCGCCGCGTCCATCACCGTGGCGGCCAGTGCCGGGGGCAACTGCGCGGCGGCGCCGATGGCGCCACCCAGGGTGTCACCGGCGGCCAGGGCCTGGGCGCCGCTGAGCCCGTCGGGCAAGGCGTCCAGCATGTGCCGGCGATAGACCGCCGCGCCGATGCTGCCGATCACCGCGATGCCCAGGGCCATGCCCAGCTCGGTGGCGGTTTCCGAAGTGGCGGAGGCGGCGCCCGCCTTGGTGGCCGGTGCCGCGCTCACCACCAGATCGGTGCCGAGGATCATCATCGGCATCACGCCCATGCCCATGATCGTCATGCCCGTTATCAGCAGGGCAAGATCGTCGATGTCATTGACCCGCATCAGCGCCGCCAGACCCACGGCCGCCAGCACCAGACCGCCGCTCACCAACCGCGAATGAGGTATATAGCGGGTGGCCGCCGGAATCAGTAACGACGCCGCCGTCTGCACCACCGCCGGCGGCAGCATGGCCAGCCCTGCCTGAAGCGGCGACAGCCCGAGCACCCCCTGCAGATACTGGAACACCATCAGCCAGGCGCCGGAAAGCGCCAGGATGGTCAGCATCATGGCCGCCACCGAGGTGCTGAAGTGGCGGCTGCGGAACAGGCTCAGATCGAACATAGGCTCACTGAGGCGCCGCTGGCGCCGCACGAACACCGCGGCCAGGCCCAGGCCCAGCAGCATCCACAGGAACGGTGCCGCGTGCACGCCGTTGCGCGCCAGATCCTTGAGCCCGTAGATCATTGCCAGCACCATGGCCACTGCCAGCAAGGCGCTGGGCAAGTCCTGGCGCCCGGCGTTGTCGTCGCGGAACTCCGGCAGCAGCCACGGGCCGCACAGCAATAGCAGCAGCATCACCGGCACCCCCAGCAGGAACACCGAGCCCCACCAGAAGAATTCCAGCAACGCGCCGCCCACCAGCGGCCCGATGGCACTGCCGACGATAAAGCCGGTCATCCACACGGTGATCGCCAGGGTGCGTTCCCGCTCCACTTGGAACATATTGCGCAGCAGCGACAGGGTGGACGGCATCAGTGTGGCGCCGGCCACGCCCAACAGGGCACGGGCCGCGATCAGGGTTTCCGCGCTTTCCGAGAACGCCGCCATCACCGACGCCAGCCCGAAGGCACTGGCACCGGCCAGAAGCAGCTTGCGGCGGCCGATGCGGTCGCCCAGCGTGCCCATGGTCACCAGGAAGCCGGCGATCATGAAGCCGTAGATGTCCAGGATCCACAGCAGCTGGTCGCTGGTGGGCTGCAGGTCGGCGCTCAGGTGCGGCGCGGCCAGATGCAGCACCGTCATGTCCAGCGCCAGCAGCACCGTGGGCAGCATCAATACCGCCAGGCCCAGCCATTCGCGGCGCGTTGCCGGTGTCGCGTTCGTATCATCGGGTACAGCAGGGGGCATGGTGAGGTCCTTTCAGTAACGTCCTTCTTCGCGCAACTCGGGCTCGATGGGCCGCACTTCGATGCCGCCGATGCGGGCGGACGGCCAGTTGGCGGCGATCTCCAGCGCGTGCTCGTCGTCGCGGGCTTCGATCAGGAAAAAGCCGCCGATCTGTTCCTTGGTTTCCGCGAACGGGCCGTCGGTCACCGAGCGCCGGCCATTGCGCACGCGGGCCACCTTGGCGCGGGTCGGGCTTTGCAGGGCCTGGGTGTCGATCAACTCGCCGCGCTCGCGCAGCGCCGCCACATAATCCAGGGTTTCCTGGCGTATTGCGAGCCAGTCTTCACGGCTCAAGGCTTTGAGGTCCTGTTCGGCTTCATAGGCCAGACAAAGGTATTTCATGGTGCCTCCTGTTCACAGCGGGTGCTGCCTGACAGTCGTCCTGGGAGCCGCGGTTTCGACAATGACGGCTTCACGTTTTGTGGATACTTTTTCGCCTATCCAATGTCTACTGGGTTAGCCTGACCTCACAGAGTGTGGCTAGAGTGATAAGGCCTGAGGGTGACAAGGAGAGTGTTATGTTTTCACGCCGTGATTTCCTGAATACCGGCCTCTGGGCTGGCGCCGGCCTGGCCCTGGGCGTTCACCGGGCGGCGCTGGCGGCGGACGGCAAGGGCGCGCTGCCCGCCGGTGAAAGCCTGCGCCAGCGCGCCATTCCGGCCACCGGCGAGCAGCTTCCGGTGATTGGCGCCGGCACCTCCGGCAGCTTCGTGGCGGAGATCGGCTCGGAGAAGTACCAGCGCCTCAAGGACGTGATGGCGGTCTTCTTCAACAGTGGCGCCACCGTGTTCGACACCTCGCCCAACTACGGCGGCGCGGACAAGGTGCTGGGCGCCTTGCTGGAAGAGGGCGGCTGGCGGGACCAGTGTTTCCTGGCCACCAAGATCGCCGCCGACAGCCGTGCCGAGGCCGAGCGGCAGTGGGCCGGATCGCTGAAGGCGTTGCGCACCGACCGGGTAGAACTGTTACAAGTGCACAACCTGCGCGATTGGAAGACCCAGCTTCCCTATGCCCGGGAGCTTAAAGAGCAGGGCAAGACGAAGTACGTGGGCGTCACTCACTACCTGGATCGTGGGCTGGATGAGATGGAACGGATTCTGCGTAACGAGCCGCTCGATTTTATCCAGATTCATTATTCAATCAACGCCCCGCAAGCGGCGCAGACCGTGTTGCCGCTGGCCCGTGAAAAAGGCGTGGCGGTGTTGATCAACCGTGCGTTCGACGATGGCAAGCTGTTCGCCAAGGTGAAGGACAAGCCGCTGCCCGGCTGGGCGCCGGAAGTGGGGGTGGAATCCTGGGCGCAGATGTTCCTCAAGTTCTCGCTCAGTCACCCGGCGGTGACCTCGGTGATTCCCGCCACCAGCAAACCCAAGCACCAGAGGGACAACCTGCAGGCCGGCCACGGCCCGCTGCTCAGCGAGGCGCAGCGCCGGGAACTGATCGCGCTGGATCTGTAACCGCGTGAGCGCCTTTGCCCGCTTGTTCAATCTGCACGACCGGGAAGCGCCCGCGGTGCTTGCCGGTCTGCTGATGTTCTTCCTGCTGTTCACCGGCTATTTCATGCTGCGCCCGGTGCGCGAGACCATGGGCGTGGCCGGGGGCGTCGACAACCTGCAGTGGCTGTTCACCGGCACCTTCGTGGCGACGCTGGCGGTGCTGCCGCTGTTCGGCTGGCTGGCGTCGCGGGTGGCGCGGCGGCGCATCATGCCCTGGGCCTATGGGTTCTTCGTCACCAACCTGCTGCTGTTCGCCGCCGTCTTTTTGCGCTGGCCAGATAACCCCTGGGCGGCGCGCAGTTTCTACATCTGGTTGTCGGTGTTCAACCTGGTGGCGATCTCCCTGGCCTGGAGCGTGCTGGCGGATGTGTTCTCCACCACCCAGGCCAAGCGACTGTTCGGCATGATCGCCGGCGGTGCCAGCCTGGGCGGGCTCACCGGGCCCGGCGTGGGGGCGCTGCTGGTGGCGCCGGTGGGCCACGTCGGCCTGCTGATGCTGGCGGCCCTGCTGTTGGCGTCCAGCGCCGTGGCCGGCGTGTGGCTGTACCATTGGCGCGACCGCAACCCGCTGCCGGTGGGGGCGCAATCGGAAGAAGAAAACCGCCATGTGCCGCTTGGCGGCAACCCGTTCGAGGGCGCCGCCGAGGTGATGCGCACCCCGTTTCTGATCGGCATCGCCGTGTTCGTGGTGCTACTGGCCAGCGTCAGCACCTTTCTCTACTTCGAGCAGGCGCGGTTGGTGGCGGAGCATTTCCCGGACCCCACCCGGCAGACCCAAGTGTTCGGCCTGATCGACACCGTGGTCCAGGGCCTGGCTATTCTGACCCAGGTTTTCCTCACCGGGCGCATCGCCCAGCGCCTGGGCATCGGCGTGCTGCTGGTGGCGGTGCCGGTGGTGATCGCCGCCGGCTTCCTGTGGCTGGCGCTGGCGCCCACCTTCGCGGTGTTCGTGGTGATCATGGTGGCGCGTCGAGCCGGGGAGTACGCGCTGGTGCGCCCCGGCCGCGAGATGCTCTACACCGTGGTGCCGCCGCAGCAGAAGTTCAAAGCCAAGAACTTTATCGACACCGTGGTCTATCGCGGTGGCGACGCGGTCAGCGGCTGGGTCAAGCGGGCGCTGGATCTGCTCGGTGAGCTGCCGGGTCTGGCCATGTTCATCGGCGCCGGCATTGCGCTGACCTGGGCGGGCACCGGCTTTTTGCTGGGGCGCGCCCAGAGGCGACGGGAAGCGGACCCGGAAGCGCCAGCGCGGCGGTCTTGAGAATCGCCGAGCGCCAGGTGGCGGAGGCCGTTACGGCCCCGCCGGGGACGCGCTCTCCTTGTCTTTGAACGCCGTGACCTCCGCCACCAGCCAGGCGCTGAAGGCGCTCAGGCTGGGGTCTTCCGCTTTGCGCTCCGGCAATACCAGATGATAGGCCTTGGCGGTGCGGTAGCTGTGCTGAAACGGCACAACCAGCCGCCCGGCCTCCAGCTCCTGGCGGATCAGGAAAGGCGGAATCAGCGCCACGCCCATGTCTTGCATGGCCGCCTCGGCGAGCATGGAGAACAACTCGTAGCGCGGGCCGGCCATGTCCTGATCCACCCGCAGGCCCAACGAATCAAACCATTCCCGCCAGGCGTAGGGGCGCGTAGTCTGTTGAAGCAGGGTGTGTTCGGCGAGCTGCTCCGGCGTGCGCACGCCATTGGCGTTGAGCAGGCGCGGGCTGCACACCGGCACCGGCTCTTCGTGCATCAGCGCGGTGGTGCGGGTGCCGGGCCACTCGCCGTCGCCGAAGTAGATGGCGGCGTCGAATTCGGTGTCCGCGAACAGAAACGGCCGGGTGCGGTTGGTCAGGTTCACGGTGATGCCGGGATGGGCGTCGTGGAAGCCGCGCAGCCGGGGCAGCAGCCAGCGGGTGGCGAAGGTGGGCACCACCGCCAGTTCCAGGGTCTGGCCCGGGCCGTGCTGGCCCATCACCGCCAGGGTGTCGCGCTCCAGATCGTCCAGGCGGGCGATCACCCGGCGGCTGTAGTTGCGACCGGCCTCGGTGAGCTGCACGCCGCGCCGGGTGCGTCGGAACAGTTTGACGCCCAGGAAGTCTTCCAGGTTGGCGATCTGCCGGCAGATGGCGCTCTGGGTCAGGGCCAGCTCCTCCGCCGCCTTGGTGAAACTCTGGTGGCGGGCGGCGGCCTCAAAGCCGACCAGGGCGGTGGTGGCGGGAATTTTGCGTCGCATGGTTCACTCGCTTGGCATTTACAAGTGACAAAATAGCACAGGTCGGTGCAATTTAATCGTTTGAAGGCGGGCCTGCATTCTCTCTAGCATGGCCCGCAAATCCAACAAAGAGCCCGGCTGGCGGTGCCTGAAGGCGGCCAGCCGGGGAAAATCCGGAATGAAGAGGACGAATTCCATGGCACAGAACGCTTCCTTTGATTGGGCCAGCCCGCTGCTGCTGGACCAGCAACTCACCGAAGACGAGCGCATGGTGCGCCAGACCGCCGAGCAATACGCCCAGAACAAGCTGGCCCCGCGCGTGCTGGAAGCCTTCCGCCATGAGAAGACCGACCCGGAAATCTTCCGCGAAATGGGCGAGCTGGGCCTGCTCGGCGCCACCATCCCGGAAGCCTACGGCGGCGCCGGCATGAACTATGTGTGCTATGGCCTGATCGCCCGCGAAGTGGAGCGGGTGGATTCCGGCTACCGCTCGATGATGAGCGTGCAGTCCTCCCTGGTGATGGTGCCGATCAATGAATTCGGCAGCGAAGAGCAGAAGCAGAAGTACCTGCCCAAGCTGGCCAGCGGCGAGTGGATCGGCTGCTTCGGCCTGACCGAGCCGGACCACGGCTCCGACCCGGGCAGCATGGCCACCCGCGCCAAGAAAACCGACGGCGGCTACTTGCTGACCGGCAACAAGATGTGGATCACCAACAGCCCGATCGCCGACGTGTTCGTGGTGTGGGGCAAAACCGAAGACGGCAAGATTCGCGGCTTTATTCTGGATAAAGGCATGGACGGTCTGTCCGCGCCGGCGATCCACGGCAAAATGGGGCTGCGCGCGTCCATCACCGGCGAGATCGTGATGGACAATGTGTTCGTGCCGGAAGAAAACATGTTCCCGGAAGTGACCGGCCTGAAAGGCCCGTTCACCTGCCTCAATTCCGCCCGTTACGGCATTTCCTGGGGCGCGTTGGGCGCCGCCGAGGACTGCTGGCACAAGGCGCGCCAGTACACCCTGGACCGCAAGCAGTTCGGCCGTCCGTTGGCCGCCAACCAGCTGATCCAGAAAAAACTGGCCGACATGCAGACCGAAATCACCCTGGGCCTGCAGGGCTGTCTGCGCCTGGGTCGCATGAAGGACGACGGCACCGCCGCCGTGGAAATCACCTCGCTGATGAAGCGCAACTCCTGCGGCAAGGCCCTGGACATCGCGCGCCTGGCCCGCGACATGCTCGGCGGCAACGGCATCTCCGACGAGTTCGGTGTGATCCGTCATCTGGTGAACCTGGAAGTGGTCAACACCTACGAAGGCACCCACGACGTGCACGCGCTGATTCTGGGCCGCGCCCAGACCGGCCTGCAGGCCTTCACCGGCGAATGACCGATTCCCAACCGGGCGTCGCTAAAGGCGCCCTGGACGGCCTTCGCGTCCTGGATCTGTCGCGGGTTCTGGCCGGCCCCTGGGCCGGGCAGATCCTCGGCGATCTGGGCGCCGAAGTGATCAAGGTCGAGCGCCCCGGCCGGGGCGACGACACCCGCGCCTGGGGCCCGCCCTACCTGAACGACGGCCAGGGCGCGCCCACCTCCGAATCCGCCTACTACCTGAGCGCCAACCGCAACAAGCAGTCGGTCACCATCGACATCACCCGCCCGGAAGGCCAGCGGCTGGTGAAAGACCTGGTGGCGGAAAGCGATGTGCTGCTGGAGAACTTCAAGGTCGGCGGCCTCAAGCGCTACGGCCTGGACCATGAATCGCTGGCGGCGATCAACCCGCGCCTGATCTATTGTTCGATCACCGGCTTCGGCCAGGACGGTCCGTACGCGGAGCGCCCCGGTTACGATTTTCTGATCCAGGGCATGGGCGGTCTGATGAGCATCACCGGCCAGCCGGACGGCGAACCCGGCGGCGGCCCGGTGAAAGCCGGCGTCGCCCTCACCGACATCACCACCGGCCTGTACGCGACCATCGCGGTGCTGGCGGCGATCAACCATCGCCATCAATCCGGTGAAGGGCAGCACATCGATATGGCGTTGCTGGACGTGCAGGTGGCCACCCTGGCCAACCAGGCGATGAACTTCCTCACCAGCGGCACCGCGCCCGGGCGCATGGGCAACGCCCACCCCAATATCGTGCCCTACCAGACCTTTCCCGCCGCCGACGGCGACATCATTCTCACCATCGGCAACGACGACCAGTTCGCGCGCTTCTGTGACGCCGCTGGCCGCCCGGAATGGGCCACCGACGAACGCTATGCCACTAATGCGGCCCGCGTCGCTAACCGCGCCACGCTGATTCCGGCCCTGCGCCAGACCACGGTGATGAAGACCACCGCCGAATGGCTGCGTCTGCTCAAAGACGCCGGCGTCCCTGGCGGCCCGGTGAACACCATCGAGCAGGTGTTCGAGGACCCGCAGGTGCGACACCGGGGCTTGCGCATCGATCTCTCCCACCCGCTGACGAAAAGCGTGCCCCTGGTGGGCAGCCCCCTGCGCCTGTCCGCCTCGCCGGTGCGCTACCAGACCGCGCCGCCGCTGCTCGGCCAGCACACCGGCGAGGTGCTCAGCCAGGTGCTGGGCCTCGACACGGCCACCATCGAACAGCTGCAGCGCGACGGCGTGATCTGAACCGGTCACAAATGTTCCAGAATCGTCGGCCGAAAACGTCGTAAGCTTAGTGATTCGATTTACCGTCAAGCAGGACAACGCCAGACATGCACACCGCCAACTGGGTGGATTTCTCCAGGGACCAGGACACCGGCATCGAGAGCATCCGCGCGCACTTCGAAGGGCACGCCTTCGATCCGCATTGGCACGATACCTACGCGGTCGGTCTCACCGAGCAGGGCGTGCAGCGTTTCCACGCCCGCCGGGGACGCCATGTCAGCACGCCGGGGCGGGTGATCCTGCTGGAACCCGGTGAGGTGCACGATGGCGTGGGCCCCGAGCCCGGCGGCTTTACCTACCGGCTGTTGTATCTGGACCCGCACTGGCTGAGCCGAGCCCTGGCGGGGTTGTTCGAACAGGCCCCGCTTCGGCACGAGATCGCGTTCGCCGCCACCCTGTCCGATGATGCCGGTCTGGCGCACGCCATCGGCAGTGCCTTCGAAGCCCTGCATACCAGTGATATCCGCATGGCGCGCCAGGCCGCCCTGGACCGCTTGCTGGACCGGCTTACCCGCCACGTCAGCTGGCGACAGCAAAGCGGTCCGTCGCTGATCATGCCCAGCCTGGCGCGCCGCGCCCAGGAGTACCTGCACGATCACATGATGGACGACCCGGGGCTGGACGACCTGGCCGCCGCTTTGGGCACGGACCGCTTTCGGTTAAGTCGTGCGTTCAAGGCCGCCTTCGGCCTGGCGCCCCATGCTTACCTGGTACAGCTGCGGTTAGCCCGTGCCCGCCGGCTGTTGGCGGGCGGCTTTTCGCCGGCGGACGCGGCCGCCGCCGTGGGATTCGCGGACCAGAGCCATCTGGGGCGCTGGTTTCGACGTGCGTACGCGCTCACGCCGGCGCAATACCGGCGCCTCTGCTCAAAGCTTCCAGACTGAAACGATGGCTCAGGCGACACTGGCCGGCCTCTGAAAAGGCCTGAGTGCTCTGATGCAATCCTTACCTTCCTTTTTGCTGTTCGCCCTGGTCGCCGTCGTCACCCCGGGGCCCACCAATATCCTGGTACTGGCCAATGCCTCGCGCCATGGCCTGGCCGCGGCCGTGCCGATGATGTTTGGCGCCAGTGCCGGTGCCGCCTCGGTGTTGCTGCTGGTGAGCAGTGGCCTGGGTGTGGCCCTGGCCGGGCATCCCCTGTTGCGGACTTTGCTGGGCTGGGCCGGGTTGGCCTGGCTGAGCGTGCTGGCCTGGCAACTGTTCCGCGCCGCCGGCGTGGACAGCGACCAGGCTGGCCGCGATGGACGTCTGGGGTTTATCGGTACCGCCGGTCTGCAGTTCATCAACCCGAAAGCCTGGATCATGGCGCTGGCGGCCACCGGCGTGTTCGCGGTTCCCGAGGGGGGCGGTGTGGTGTCGTCGCTGTGGTACGCCGGGGTGTTCTTCCTGGTGGCGCTGCCCGGCGTGGCGGTCTGGGCCTGGCTGGGCAGCGGAGCCGCGCGTTGGATCACCCGGCCTGAAAGTCAGCGCCTGTTCAACCGGAGCATGGCGCTGCTGTTACTGGTGTCCGCCTGGTCCACCCTGCTGATCTGATTGGAGCGGGCACTGTCCATTGGTATGCTAGCCAAATGGACAGTGCCCCGACAGCCAACGTCACTCTGGACGATCCGTTTTACTACCTGCATCACTTCCACGAAGTGCTGAGCTGGGTGGCGTCCCGCCATGGCGATCTGCTCGACAACCAGGAGCACGGGTTCGTGTCGGCGTTCGCAGAACTGCCCCGGCCGTCGCGGGCCTTGCTGGTGCGCATGGTGACGCGCAAGGGCGAGCACTTCCGGGCCGACAAACTGGTTTACCCGGAAATCGGCGATGCCGCCCGCGCCGCCGCGCCCTTGATCGCCAACGGCTGGCTGGACCCGGCCCCGGCGCTCGACCTGCCGACCCTGTTCCGGCTGTTCACCAAGGCGGAACTGCGCGGCCTGTTGCGCGAGCCGCTGGCCGCCGCCGGGGTGCCGGGCTCGGCCCGCAAGGCCGACTGGCTGGAGGCGCTCTCCGCACTCGAAGAGGTTTATCCCGCGCCGTCGGACACGCCGGTTTACCATCTGACGTTGATGCCTCTGTGCGACCGCTTCCGGCTGATGTTCTTCGGCAATCTCTATCAGGACTGGTCCGAGTTCGTGCTCAGCGACCTGGGCACCTTCCAGTACGAGCCGGTGACGTTCAGCCGGGGCGCTCGTCCGTTTCAAACCCGGCAAGAGGTGGACGCCTACCTGCATCTGCATGCCTGCCGGGAACAGTTCCGGGCGGGCGCCGCGCTGGAAGACGTGGAAGCGGCGTTGCCGCCGGCGCCGGACAGCCCCTGGGCCCGGGAGCGCTGGGACCGGCTGTGTTTCAAGCTGGGCCGGGAATGGGAGCGCGCCGGTGAGTTGGAACGGGCCGGCGCGCTCTATCAAGACTGCCACCACCCGGGCGCGCGGGGCCGCCAGCTGCGGGTGCTGGAGCGTCGGGAACACTATGACGCCGCTCTGACCCTGGCGCGGGAAGCCGAGCAGGCCCCGGAAAGCGAAGCGGAGCGTCAGCAGCTGCGGCGCCTGCTGCCGCGGCTGCACCGCAAGCTGGGCCTGCCCCGGCCCCCCACGCCGCCGGCGGCCCGGCCCGAGGTGCTGCACCTTACGCTGCCGCCGGCGGCCAGCGTCGAGCAGGCGGTGGCGCTGGCCCTGGCCACCTCCGAAGCGCCGGTCCATTACGTGGAAAACAGCCTGCTTCCAGGCCTGTTCGGGCTGCTGTTCTGGGACGCGATCTTCGCGCCCGTGCCCGGGGCTTTCTTCCACCCGTTCCAAATCGGGCCGGCGGATTTGCGCCACCCGGATTTTCGTCGCCGCCGCCAGACCGATTTCGACGCCGGCTTCCAGGCCCTGGCGGACGGCGGCCACCGGGCGTTGATCCTGGCCCGCTACCGGGAGAAGTTCGGCCGGCTGTCGCCGTTCGTGCACTGGGGTCGACTCTCCGAGGCACTGCTGGAGCAGGCGCTGGATTGCCTGCCCGCCGACCATCTGGCGCTGTGCTTTGAACGCCTGCTGGCGGACATCGCCGCCAACCGCGCCGGCCTGCCGGACCTGATCCAGTTCTGGCCGGCGCAGCGCCGCTACCGAATGATTGAAGTCAAAGGCCCCGGCGACCGGCTCCAGGACAACCAGCGCCGCTGGCTGGACTTCTTTATCGCCCACGGCCTGCCGGTGGCGGTTTGCCAGGTGGCCTGGCAATGACCGCAAGCACTTACACCGTAGCGGTGCGCGCCCTGTGCGAGTTCACCGCCAAAGCCGGCGACCTGGATCTGCGTTTCACGCCGTCGCCCACTGCCCAGGAAGGCATCGCCGGCCACGCGGTGGTGGCCGGCCGCCGGGGCGACGGCTACGAAAGCGAAGTGGCGTTGA
This sequence comes from Alcanivorax sp., assembly GCA_042090255.1. Classification (GTDB taxonomy): domain Bacteria; phylum Pseudomonadota; class Gammaproteobacteria; order Pseudomonadales; family Alcanivoracaceae; genus Alloalcanivorax. The sequence continues at coordinate 22,882 of JBELJS010000034.1, forward strand.
GTGGGGATTATCAAGTAGACCACCGGCATTTGAAGGTGCGCGGCCGCGCCGACGGCTACGACCCCAAGCGCCACCGGCTGGAAGAAGTGAAAACCTTTCGCGGCGACCTGGACCTGATGCCCGCTAACCACCGCGCGCTGCACTGGGCCCAGGTGAAAATTTACGGCTGGCTGCTGAGCGTCGAGCGCGGGCTGGACGAACTGGAACTAGCGCTGGTCTATTTCGACATCGTGAAACAGAAAGAAACGCCGCTGCGCGAAACCTACAGCGCGGAAGAGCTGCGTGCCTTCTTCGAAACCCAGTGCGAGATTTTTATTCACTGGGCGGACCAGGAGCTGGCCCACCGCGAGGCCCGCGACCAGGCGCTGGCCGGGTTGTCGTTTCCCCATCAGAGCTTCCGGCCCGGACAACGGGAACTGGCGGAAGCGGTCTACCAAAGCGCCAGCACTGGCCGCTGCCTGCTCACCGAAGCGCCCACCGGCATCGGCAAGACCGTCGGCACCCTGTTCCCGCTGCTCAAGGCCATGCCCGGCCAGAAGCTGGATAAGGTGTTCTATCTCAGCGCCAAAACCCCGGGCCGCAAGTTGGCGCTGGACGCGCTGCAAACCCTGGACCCGGCGCCCCTGCGGACCCTGGAACTGGTGGCCCGCGACAAAAGCTGCGAACACCCCGACAAAGCCTGCCACGGCGAATCCTGCCCGCTGGCGCAAGGCTTCTACGACCGGCTGCCCGCCGCCCGCGCCGCCGCGGCTCAGGAAACCCGGCTGACCCAGAGACGCCTGCGGGAGCTCGCTCTTGAGCACAATGTCTGCCCCTACTACCTGAGCCAGGAAATGGCGCGCTGGAGCGACCTGGTAGTGGGCGACTACAACTACTACTTCGACCTCAGCGCGCTGCTGCACGGCCTCACCACCACCAATCAATGGCGTGTCGCCGTGCTCGCCGACGAAGCGCACAACCTGGTGGAGCGGGGCAGGGGCATGTACTCCGCCGAGTTGGATCAGGCCGCCTTTCGCGCCGTCAAAAAACAAGCGCCGGTGGCGCTCAAAAAAGCCTTCGAAAAGCTGCACCGGCAATGGAACAGCCTTAACCGGGACAGCGAAGCCGACGACCCGCACAGCGACTATCAAGTGCAACCGGCATTGCCCATCGCTTTCTTGAACACGCTGCAAAGCACCGCCGCCGCCATCACCGATTACCTCGCCGAACAACCCTTCGCCCTGGACAGCGATCTCACCCGCTTCTATTTCGATGCGCTGCATTTTCTGCGCGTGGCGGAGCTGTTCGATGACGACGCCTTTCTGTTCGACATCAGCTGGCACCAAAGCCTGAAAGGCCGCCGTTCCAGCCGCCTTTGCCTGCGCAACGTGGTCCCCGCCGCGCTACTGCGCCCGCGCTTCGAAAGCACCCGCAGCACGGTGCTGTTCTCTGCCACCCTGCGCCCGCCACGCTACTACGCCGACCTCCTGGGCCTGCCCGACAACACCGCCTGGAGCGAAGTGGCGTCGCCGTTCCACGCCGAGCAGCTGCAAGTGCGCGTGGCGCGCCGCATCTCCACCCGCTTTCGCGACCGCCCGGCCTCGCTGATCCCCATCGCCGACCTGATCGCCGATCAGTACCGGCAACGGCCCGGCAACTACCTGGCCTTCTTCAGCAGCTACGACTACCTCGACCAGGCCCTCGCCACCCTGCGCCAGCGCCACCCGGGCCTCACCGTCTGGGCCCAGGACCGGCGCATGGACGAAGCCGCCCGCGACGCCTTCCTGGAACGCTTCCAGACCCACAGCCAGGGCATCGGCTTCGCCGTCCTCGGCGGCGCCTTCGCCGAAGGCATCGACCTGCCCGGCGCGCGCCTGATCGGCGCCTTCGTCGCCACCCTCGGCCTGCCGCAAATGAACCCGGTCAACGAACAATTCAAACAACGCATGGCGGCCCTGTTCGGCGACGGCTACGACTACACCTACCTCTACCCCGGCCTGCAGAAAGTGGTGCAAGCCGCCGGCCGCGTGATCCGCACCGAAACCGACCAGGGTGTGGTGCACTTGATTGATGACCGCTTCGCGCGCCGCGAAGTGAAGGCGTTGCTGCCGGTGTGGTGGACGGTGCAGTAAACGCCGGCGCGGATTCTGGAACACGGTTCACATTTTTCGTTGATTCCTGCCTGTCTTCGCTGTCGGGTGGCTGATTTCCTACAGCCGATGTAAGCAATTTCGTATGCATTCTATTGCCTGACTTTGCTAGCTTTGGCGGCTCTTGGTTTGCCGCTCTCGGTCCGTGGGGGATCAAAAGCGCAAGGAACAGCAATTTGGGGGTAGGGCATGGAGACGCCTTTTGCCGGAGCCGGCTTCCGGTTTCGTGTTGTATTTTTTCTTTTTGTCGTTTTAACGGCGATTATTCCTTTAGCGGTACAGGCCGACCTGCAGCAAGGGCGAAGCTGGCTCGCCGCTCAGGTGACTGCCGGCGGCGGTATGAGCGGTGCGAGCAGTCTCGCCACCGGCTATCAGGCGACATCGGAAAGCGCCGAGCTCTGGCGCGTGGCGGAGTGGTCCGGCGGGCCGGTCGTCGACCAACTGCCAAGTTACCTGCAAACCACGGACGCGGACGCCAGCACCGAAAACCTGACACGGCTTTTGTTCATGGGGCTGGTCTCGGGCGGCGGCGATAGTGATCTTCGCGATCGCTTGCTGCGCCGCAAAGGCGAGGCCTCGGGTTTCGGTGCCTTCCCGGGCTATCAGCCCGATCCGCTCAGCACGGCGTTCGCGCTCGCCGCTCTACGTCAATACAACATCACCGGTGAGCCGGCGGCGCAGGCCATCGGCTTTTTGCTGGCCAGGCAGGGCGAAGAGGGTGGCTGGGGCCTTGATGGAGAGAGCGCACAGGTCCAGACCACCGCCCTGGTGATGCAGTCGCTGTGGGAGTTCCGGCGTCACTACAATCTTGGCGACGCGCTTACCGAGGCGCGTGGTTTCTTGCGTGACCGGCTCGCGGAAGAGGGCGAGGCGAGCGCCCGAAGCAACACGGAAACGTTGGCCCTGGCGCTGATTCCATTGCTGAACGAAGCGGTGGACCGGTCGCCGTACGACGCCTGGGTGACGGAACTGGCAAGCCGGCAGAACCCGGCCGGCGATTTTCAGGGCGATACCTACCTCACCGCTCTGGTATTGCGCGCCTTGGCGCTGTCGAATCAGCCGCCGCCGGATCTGACGATGCTGAGCGGTGTGATCGTCGATGCCGACAGCGGACAGCGTCTGCCTGATGCGCTGATCACAGTACAAGGCCCTCGAGCATCGCAGACCGGCAGTGACAACGCGGGTCTATTCCGTTTTTCCGATCTTCAAAGTGGCCATTACCGCATTGAAATTGCCCGGTCCGGCTATCGCACGCTGGTCCTGAATACGGTTCTGGAAACCGGCGACAAGCGCAACCTCGGCGAGATTCGCCTGGATGTGCGAGGCACCGACCCGGACACCGGTGAGCCGGTGACCACCGGGTTGATACGGGGGCAGGTGACCGACCGTAACAGCGGCGCGCCGCTGGCCGGGGCCACCGTGACTCTGGCGGGTGGCGCCTCCGTAACCACCGGGGCGGACGGTCGCTATCTGCTGGACGATGTCACCGCGGGGAGCGTTTCGGTGTCCGCGTCCGCGCAGGGTTACGGGCAAGCCCAGGGCCAGGCCGAGGTAGTGGCCGGGCAGACGCTGGTATTCTCGCCGGCCTTGGAACCGGAGCCGGACGGCGATGTGACCGTAACCGGCACGGTAACGGCCCAGGAAAGCGGTGAGCCAATCCCCGGCGCGATGGTCACGGCCCGTGTCGGGGACGAAAGCAAAAGTGCCACCACCGATGCCGAGGGTGCCTATCGACTCGACGAACTGAACGACGGCGAACTGACGGTGACTGTCAGCGCCGGCGGTTTTCAGTCGGCATCCGGTGTTGCTCAGGCTGGCGCCGGTGCTGATATCACCTTTTCGCCACGTCTCGCCGAGGTCGGCTCTCCCGGTGATCCACAGCCCGGTGGCTTTACCGGCACGGTCGTGGACGCCGTCACTGGACGGGGCATTGAGGGCGCTCGAGTGCTGGTGGAAGGGGATAACCAGGTCGAAGAGACCCTTACTGATCTGGACGGTGGCTTCCGGATCACCGGCGTCGCGGCGGGTAACGTCACGCTCGAAGTGAGTATGGACAGCTACTTGAACCTGACCGGATCCGGTCAGGTTCAAGCGGGCTTTATCAATGATCTCGGAGAGATCGCGATCACGCCCCAGGACGAAGCGGTGAACAGCGTGACGGGCCGTGTCGTGGATGTACGTACCGGTGATCCGCTTCAGGGTGTATTGGTTCAGATCGGACCGCCGGGCAGCTCTGTTGTAAACGGCGAGGCTCTTTCCGGGCAGGACGGTGTGTTCGAGGTGCCGGGCCTGCTGCTGGCCGATTATGAAATCCGCTTTTCCTTGGAGGATTATCAGGACAAGGCGTTTCCGCTCGTCATGGTCACCGGCGGCAACCTCGATCTGGGTGAAATTCGTATGCGTCACCCCGGCGTCGATGCGTTGCTGCCGGACCTGGCCGTCCAGGCTTTGGATACCAGTACTTTGTCTTCCGATCAGGCCACATTTGCCGCCACGGGTGCGTTGGGCGTCACGCTGATCAACCGCGGTAACAGCGATCTCACTCAGCCCTTCACCGTGACCGCCTTCAGCGATCTGGATGGCAGCGGAACCTGGGATGTCGACTACGAGCCGGTGCTGGGTGAGCTGCCGATCGCGGAATCGGTGGAAGTGGATACCACCCTGGACATCGAACTGAACATTGAAGGTGATCTTCCGTTCCGGGACGCTCCGATCACGGTGATGCTGGATTCGTGGGAATCGGTCACCGAACTGTCTGAAAGTAACAACCTCGAGAGCACCGCTGGTGAATGCGTGAACAATCAGAAGCCCTACCTTGATCTCGGGTTGTGCATGGATTCCTCCGGCAGTGTCAGCGGCTCGGACTTCCAGCTGCAACTTGAGGGCACGGCACGGGCCATCGAAGACGCCGATATCGTGCCGCGCGATGGCAGTGTCCGGGTGTCGGTGATGCAGTTTGCCAGCAGCGCCTACGTTGAACTGGATCCGGTCATCATCGAAGAGGACAATATTAACGAAGTCGGTGATGCAATCCGGGCCATCAACAAGCGTGGGGGTGGGACCAACATCCATCGCTGCATCGACCGTGCCTCGGACCTGATTACCGAGGCGACACCAGCCGCCCCGCTGCGGGTCATCGATGTGTCCACGGATGGCCAGTCCAATCAATCCCTCGCAGTAGCCGCTTCCGAACGCGCCCAACAGGCGGGCATCAGCGTGCTTAATGCCATTGGGGTGGGTTCCGGCGCCAATGTGAACCTGCTTAACCATATTGTCTTTCCGCAACCCGCGGGCGGAGAGCGCGGGTTTGTGCTAACCGTCGATGGTTACGAGGCGTACATGGAAGGCATCGCCGGCAAGATATCGCGCGAGACCCGAATCGCCGACCTGACCGTGGGTGCCGTGACGCTCATTGATAACGGTGACGGCGAGACCGTCAGTTTCAGTGTGGTGTTGGGGAACGCGGGCTCAGCGGATATCTCCGAACCGGTAACGCTGACGTTCTATAACGGTGATCCGTCAACCGCGCCGGTGATCGGTGAGATGGAATACGCCGGCGGCCTGCTGTCCGGCGGGCATCATATCGCTCACCTGGAGGGCGTTGATGCCGCCCTTCTGACCGGCGAAAACGTGCGGGTCCGTGCGGAGATCAACGGCCAGGTTCCCGAGTGCAATACCGGTAACAATACCGCGTCGGAAACCGTGTCCGCCCGGCTCGGGACGGTGACCCTGACACTCTCCAGCACCACCCTGGCGCCCGGTGAAGACCTGGAGCTGGACGCTTTGGTTTCCAACATTGGTGCGCTGCCCGCGGATTACCGGGTAGCGTTGTCTATTGAAGACAGCGATGGCGTCACCGTGATGGCGTTACCGGAGCAGACGGTGAATCAGCTTGCCGCTGGCGATGGCCAACGGATCGTCGGTCTGTGGAATACCGGTGTTACCGTCACCGATGCCTACCGCGCCCGGGCCGTTCTGTACGGTGCCGACGGCATGACGCTCGATACCGACAGGGTTGACTTCCTGATTCGGGAGGGCGGCGACGCCGCCCAGCCCGTGGCGGATATCAGGGTGTTTGCCGACCAGCCGGCTTACCGCGTTGGTGAGACCGCCTCCCTGGAAAGTCTGCTTGAGAACACCAGCGCCAGCACTCTGATTCAGGGCGCACGTTACCGCCTCGTGGTTAGCGGTCCGGATGGCGTTGTGCTTCTTAACGAAGAGCGCTCGGTGAGCAATCTGGCGGTGGCGCAAGTGTTGCCCTTCAACGATTCCGTCTCGCTGGATAACACCCCGACCGGCACGCACAGCGTCACCGGCATCCTGATTGGCGCGGATGGCGAAACGCTGGCGAGAGATCAGGCCACCTTCACGGTTGATCAGGACCCGTTGGCGGCGATCACCGGTCAGGCCACGGTGGCGCAAGAGTCGGTGTTCCAGGGCGACAGCCAGACCTGCCGGTACAGCATCGAGCTACCGGAAGGCGCCGAACCTCGCACGGTGACGGTCACTCGCTCCCAGCTCGATATCGACAACCGTGAAACGCTCGACACTGAGACGAGCTCCGTCGTCCTCAGCGATCAGCCGCTGACTTTCACGGATTCATTCAACACGGCAGGCCGAAGTCTTACCCGGCACGCTTGCGCATTGAGCGTGAGCCGGGACGGTGAAGCCCGTGATCTGGACCAGGCGCTGTTCCAGATCAAAGAGAAGCCGTTGTCGATAGAAGCCAGTCTGGCCGCGACCGGAGCGCCGCGCCTGCTGGTGCTGGCGGACCCGATCCAGCCGACCTGTGAAGCGGTGATCAGCCTTACCCTGCAGGCGGACTTTGATCGCTCGATCGGCCTTTTCGAAACCGTGAACGCGAAGGCGATGGAAAGCCATTACCACATCCGTGATCTGGAGAGCGGTATACCGCGGTTCTTCGAGGGCGAAATCGACAACGACGGCGAACGAAGCCTGGATTTGGCGATTCGTGCCCTCGATACCACAGGGATCGAAATCCAGGTGCGGGGAGACGACCTGGCGGAGCGCTTCGAGGACAACAAGAAACTCGAGGTTACGGTGGATTACCCGGATTTCCTTTGGTTCCGAGACACTCTGGCCACCGGAAAGCGGCACTTTAAGTGCGGTAAGCCGCCGGAGCCCGGCGATAATCTGGGCGACTTCCGGGTAGTGAACGTGACTCTGGAGGAGCGTGTCCCGCGCAGTGATACCGGGGGTAAGGCGGAGCAGCCTGCGATTGCCGACCAGCGTGCTCGCTTGGATACCTTCCTGGAGACGCACGCGCACACCCTGGTGGACTCCACGAACAGCTTCCGGCAGCAGTTGTACGCGGGGCAGCACCATCAATATCTGCTGCTCGCGGATCGTATCCCGCTGGACCACTGGACCGCCAAGTACCTCCGCGAAGCGGTGAACCGTGGTGAGGGTGTGATTCACGCTTCCGGCGACCGGCCGCGCCCTCTTCTGCTGACAACGGCCCTGGGCCTCAAGCCGGGCCATGGGCCCGGGCACAAAGTGCACCGGCCACACACCATCACTTTATTGGACAGCGCCCTGGCCCAGGCCGGTGAACTGCCTCTGATGTTGCGGCGTCCGGTGCCGGCGACGCGCCTGCATGGCGCGGATCTGGCTGGCTACTTTAAGGCATCGACTCATCACGGGCGTCATGGCGGCTATTACCACGGAGGGCACCCGAAAGACCGAAATACGCCGGCCCTGACCAGTCATGAATACGGTGACGGACAAGCGGTGTTTCTGGCCTTTGACTGGCTCGCCGAGATGACCGCGCTGGACCTCGCCGGGGAAGGCCAGGGGCCGATGGACGGTTTGATGGAGCGCGCGCTAGAACACACTGCGCCGGCTTCTCTGAGTGCGGTTGCCGGGGAGCCCGTGCCGCTGCGCCTCATGGTGGAAAATACCGGCCCGGCCTTGACCGTGACCGTCGGTCTGAACTGGAACAACGGCGGCGAGCTTCTGGACGTCGTACCGGGGATGGACGGCGGCCATCAATGGCGCTTCGCACTGGAGGCCGGTGAAGCCCGCACATTGCAGGCCTGGATCGGTTCAGACCCGGACGACGACAGCGTACTGATCGAGGCCGTATTTGAAGGCGAGGACCCGTCCGGCAACCAGGTGACCACATCGAAACAACTTCACCTGGACCTGGCGCAACAAACGACCAGTCTCGCGCAGGTTTATCAAAAAGTCGGCACCGCCTATTGGCAGACGCCCTGGGATATTGCCTTGAAGAAGGCGCTGCTGGATCTCGGCTCCGCGAAACACGCATCGCGGAAAGGCAAGGATGACAAAGCGCTGCGCTTCGCACTCAAAGCCACTTCATCGCTGGCGGCCTCGCATCATCCGGATGCCAGTGCACTACGGCTTGAACTGGATCGGGCGATTCGGGGGATTCGCCCATGAAATCAACATACGGAAAAGGACCTTCTCTGGGGGAGACCATCATGGAACAGATCCGTCGCGCCGGTGCGCTGTGCCGCACCGTGGCCCTGGCAACCACTCTTTTGCTGCTTAACGCCGTCATCTGGCCCTCCTGGGCGCTGGCCATTGAGGCCGAGCGCCACAAGGAGCAGCAGGAACAGGCCCGCTGGGAAGCCCGGCATCAGACCTTCGAGCAGGTATTGCGCGGCATTCGCGACCAGGCGCGTCAGCAACAGCAGACGATGAACAAGCGTCTCGGCGAGGAATCCGGAATCATGACGCGCGCCGCACGGGCACTGGGGCTGGGTGACGAAGCGCTGGCCACGGAGCGCCTTACCTGGTTGCAGGAAAAAGCGAATGCGATGCACCAGCAAGCGTTGGCCGGTTTTAAGGAAACCGAGGCCCGGCTTGAGCAGAACAACGCCAGTGTTCGAATTCGGGACCGGCATGAACGCGCGGTGGCGAACTATCTCCAGCGTTATCAGCACTTGAAGGAGCAATTGCAGTCGGTCACCGGCTCAACGTCACTGGCCGCCCAGAGCGACGCCACCGCGGAGCTGGTCGGCTTCCTGGCGCAGTTCCGCATGGAGAAACCCCGGGACCCTTTCGACCCGAACAAACTTCCCTGGCGCACCCCGGACCCGGACCGGACCCGTGCCCCGGCGAACAGCGCCTCCGAGTTAAGCCGCAGCACAGGCCTGCCCCTGTTCGATATGGGGACCCAGGTCGCCAGTGCGTCGGCATCCATGGACGGCCTCCTGCTGGAAAGCGCGGTGGCCCCCGACGAGGAGCATCTGGCGAGCACCCTGGACGCGGATATCACGCCGGCCATCGAAGCACTGGCGGAAGAGCTGAATCACGAGCCCGTGGCGATCTACCAGTGGGTGCGCAATAACATCGAGTTCGTTCCCAGCTACGGCTCCATCCAAGGCGCCGAATACACCCTGGAAAACCGTCGCGGTAACGCCTTCGACACCGCCAGCTTGCTGATCGCGCTGCTGCGGGCCTCGGACATCCCGGCACGCTATGCCATGGGCACCGTGGCAATACCCGCGGACCAGGTAATGAACTGGGTGGGTGGCGTCCGTGCTCCCGGCGCGGCCGGCAATCTGCTCGGCCAGGGCGGCATCCCGAATACCGCCCTTACCCGTGGCGGTCGCGTCGACAGCTTCCGGCTGGAGCACGTCTGGGTGGAAGCCTGGGTGGACTTTCACCCCAGCCGTGGCGCGGACCATCGCCAGGGCGATAGCTGGATCCCGATGGACGCCAGCTTCAAGCAGTACGACTACGGTGACGGCATGGCGCTGGACCAGGAAGTGCCGTTCGATGCGCAAGCGCTGGCCGATACCATCGAGCAACAAAGCACCGTCAATGAAGAAGAAGGCTGGGTGCAGGGTGTCCCCGGCGACGCCATCGAAGACAGCCTGGAGGACTACCGCGCCGAACTGGAGGCCTACATCGACAGCCAGGCCCCGGACGCCACCGTGGGCGAAGTGCTGGGCAGCAAGGGCATCAAGGAGGTCATCCACAAACAACTGGCGCCTTCCCTTCCGTACCGGCTGGTGACCCGCCAACTGACCACGCCGGAACTGCCGGATTCACTACGCTGGAAGTTCAAGTACCAACTGCACATCGGTGCCAACGGCTACAAAGGCACCGAGCTGTTCACCATTGAGGAGCCCACCGTTGCGCTCGCCGGCAGAAAGCTCTCGGTATCGTTTTCCCCGGCCACTCAGGACGACGAAGACACCCTGGCCGGCTATTTGCCGCAACCCGATGAGAACGGCGACCTTGAGCCGGGGGAGATCCCGGACACCTTGCCGGGCTATCTGATCAATCTGAAGGCTGAGTTAGCCGTAGATGAAGAGCGGGTCGCTAGTCCTGATGTTGAAGTGACCATGGGCTCCGGCTTGATCTCCGAGATGGGCTATTGGCAACCCGGGCGAGGCTGGGATACCTCGGAAAACAACCCGATCGCTGGCGAATACCGCGCGCTGGCCCTGGACCTGCAAGGCATAAGCGCGCAGGCCGCCGAAAGTCTCGAAACCAGCCTGGAAGCTACCCGCGCCAAGCTTGATGCCGAGGACTACACCGGCCTGACGAAACAACAACTGGTGGGTGACATGCTTTACAGCACCATCCTTGGCTACTTTGCGCTCAACGACATGCAGGACCAAGTCGGCGAACGGCAAGCCAACAGCGTCGGCTACAGAGCGCCCAGCTACGGCCTTTTCAAAACCAGCCTGCAGCCGCAATACTGGTTCGGCATGCCCAGGGACGTAAAAGCCAGCGGGCTGACCATGGACGTGGACCATATGAGCAGCATCCGGGCCGACAAGGACAATAACCGGGAAAGCTGGGTCGCCGTGAACCGCGTCAACGGCGCGCGCATGTCCGCCATGGAACACCTGGTGCCAGAAGAGATGTACAGCACCGACGACAACCCCGCCCACGGCATCAGCGCCGTAAAAGCGCTGCAACTGGCAGCCGCCGAAGGCCAGAAAATCTGGACCATTACCCAGAGCAACCTTAGCCAGGCCATGGCCGCCCTCAACCTGAGCAGTTCCGTGGAAGCCGATATCCGCAACGCCGTCCGTACCGGCAAGGAAGTCACCGCCCACGAAGACACCATCAACTTCCACGGCCGCCCCTCCGCCGGCTACATGGTCATCGACCCAAGGACTGGCGCCGGCGGCTACCTCATAGCCGGCGGCGAGAACGGTGGGTTTTTATCGGTGGTCATAGCTGCGCTATTAGGTTTTCTTGGGGGGATAACTACCAGCGGGCAGACCGGGCCGCCTATGTTCTCCGAAAGGATGAAGGCTTTGGCTCGGCAGGCTCGATACGTATCTGTACTCGGCGTAATTTCTCTTTTTATCGATGTATTGAGTACGCTAGGTGATGGCTCTTTAAGTGCTTCCAGTAAGATCGGTCGGTTTTCGACAGCGATTTTCGCTTACGCTTCTACCTCTTTGGTAACGGTGGCTGCATTTAGTGTGCTAGGAGGACCCGTCGCGGCCGCGATTGTAGGTTTGCTATTCGCCAGTATGATAACGGCTCTGCTTATGAGTTTTAATAGTCGGTACTTCTCAGTGCATACATATAGAAATACTCGGGGTTACGCGTGACATATCTGCTCCTGGCCGCTTTTACGAGTTTCATCTCTTCGGTGTCCCTGGCTCTCTTCGGTATTATGATTTGGGCTAGGAGGTGGCCGAAAGTTGCCGCGGAGACGATCGATCTATCGTTCAATGAAGTGACAGTCAGCCGCCGTAGGCTTTGGTTAATTCAAGCTGAGTACTCTTATTTATATGAAGGTGAGAAACATTGGTCGAAAATTTTCTTTCTTTTTGGAGGGCGGCCTTTCCATTCAGAGGAAGATGCTAAAAAAACGGAAGTTCCGAAATGCGTATACGTTTGTCCAGTGAATTCCAAAATCAGTTACCTTCGGCAAGATAAGAGGACCTTGTGGACCTTTTTTGGGGCCGCCTTTTGTGGGTATGTGGCCGCGATTTTTATGTGTCTTCTGGCATGAGGTTACCGGCGCGGCAAGTAACGGTAAATTCATCGGGCCGCCCCGTTTGGGTGATGCATCTTATGGCCGAACCGCACTAGGCTTGGCTGAGCCGCTAATACTAAAAGGAGAAAATAGCATGAGAAAATTCAGGTGTTGTTTTTTGTCCGTGCTACTCGCCACGCCGACGCTGGTGTCAGCGGAGACACCCGATATCAAACCCGGCCAGTGGGAGTACCAGAACACGATGCGCATGAGCGCGGGCGGCCGGGCGATGCCGGCCCAGATGGTCCGGAACAAGGATTGTGTACGGCAGGAGGACCTGACCGATCCGGATTTGTTCGGCGGGGATGAACTGAAGGATTGCGAGGCGTCGGGGGTGGAACAGAGCCGCTCGCGTTTGCGCTATACCCTGACGTGCGCCGGGCCGGATGGCTCGCCGTATACGATGACGGCGGACATCAAGCTGCAGGGCGAGACCATGGAGGGCACCATGCAGGGCGATATGGAAAGCCCGATGGGGCCGATGCGCATGCGCATGGAACTGAGCGGCAAGCGCATCGGCGATTGCTAGGCTTACCCGGCGTACTGGTCCCGCAGTACTTTCCGGTTGATCTTGCCGACCGCGGTTTTCGGAATGGCGTCGGTGAAGATCACCTTGCGCGGTTTTTTGTAGGAGGCGACCTGCTCGGCGACGAAGTCGACCAGCGTTTGCTCGTCGACGTTGTGGTCGGGTTTCAGCGCCACCACGGCGGTCACCGCTTCCACCCATTGCGGGTCTTTCAGGCCGATGACGGCGCACTCGGCCACGGCCGGGTGGGCGGTGAGCACGTCTTCCACTTCTTTCGGGTAGACGTTGTAGCCACCGGTGATGATCATGTCGGAGGTGCGGTCTTTCATGTGCAGAAAACCGCGCTCGTCGAATTGGGCGATGTCACGGGTGCGCAGCCAGCCGCCCTCCATGAACATTTCTTTGTTCAGTTCCGGGGCGTTGTGGTAGCCGGCCATCATGGAAGGGGCACGCACGGCGATTTCACCGGGCTCGCCCTGCGGCACATCGTGGCCTTGTTCGTCGACCAGGCGGATTTCCACATCAATGCTGGGCTTGCCGCACGCGCCGAGCAGATCGTCTTCGTGGTCCTCGGGTCGCAGCACGGCAATGGTGAGCGGGCATTCGGTCTGGCCGTAGTATTGCCAGAATTTCTCCCGGCCCCAGGTGGCCATGGCTTTCTCAATCACCGGGCGGGGCATCGGCGAGGCGCCGTAGATCACCTGCCGCAGCCGGCTTACGTTGATCTTCGCGAAGCGTGGGTGGCCGAGCAGCATCTGCAGCATGGTGGGCACCATGTTGACGGCGGTGATGCGCTCTTTCTCGATCAGTTCCAGGAAGGCGTCCGGGTCGAAGCCCGGCATGATCACGGTGCGCGCGCCGCGCAGCCAGAAGGGCAGCACGAAAACGCCGCTGGCGTGGATCAGCGAGGCGGCGTGCAGCATGGCGTCGTCCTGCTCCACGGCGACCAGGTTGAGCAGCACGTTCTTGCAGACGCCAGCGTAAGAGGCCTGGGTGTGCTGCGCGGCTTTGAGCGTGCCGGTGGTGCCGGAGGTGAACAGGGTAAGAATGACGTCGTCCGGTGCCACGGCCACGTCCGGGTTGGCGGTGCTCTGGTTGACGCCATCGGCGAGCAGGTCGTCACCGCCGCCGTTGGTGCTGCCGATACCGTGGCATTGCAGGGCGGGCAAAGCCTGGCTCAGTTCGAGGGCCCGTTCGCTCAGGTCGGCGCCGTAGAGCAGCAGCTCGCAGCCGGTTTCTTCCAGCATTTTGCGGTGTTCGTTCAGGGACAGTCGTGCGTTCAGCGGGACCCGGTTGATGCCGGCTTTTACGCAGGCAAAGTCGACGGGCACGCTGTAGAGGCTGTTGTTGAGCAGCAGGGCGACGCGTTGGTGCCGCGTCACGCCACGCTGGATCAGGCCGTGCGCGAGCTGGTTACTGAGGTGGTGTGTTTCCCTGAAGGTCAGACTCTCGCCGCCGAAGACGATGGCGGTGCGCTCCGGGTAATAGCCGGCGCCGCGGTTGATCAGGTCGAGATAGGTGGTGGTCATTCAAGCTCTCCTGTTAACGGGTTCGTGTTATTCGAATTCACCGTGGCGGCCAGCGCCTTTGGCGAAGCGCTCAGCGCCGGCGATGGCCTCTTCAAAAACGATCGGGTACCCTCCGGCGCCTTCGCGGACCAGGGCGTCGGCGAGCGGCTGGTCCCATTGCCGGTAGGCGGAAAGGCGGTCGGCGCGCAGGCAACGCTGGGGGAAGGCGGCGATCTGCCGCGCCAGGGTTTGTGCCTCCTCCAGGCCTTCGCCGTCGCCGACCAGGCGGGTGGCGAGGCCCATGCGCAGGGCCTCTTCGGCGTGTACCGGGCGCCCGGTAAGAATCATGTCCATGGCGTGGCCCTGGCCGACGATGCGCGGCAGGCGCACGGTGCCGCCATCGATTAGGGGCACACCCCAGCGTCGGCAGAACACGCCGAACACGGCGGATTTTTCCGCCACGCGCAGATCGCAGAACAGTGCCAGTTCCAGGCCCCCGGCCACGGCGTAGCCGGAGACCGCGGCGATCACTGGTTTGCTGAGCAGCATGCGGGACGGCCCCATGGGGCCGGGGCCGGTGCCTTCAGGCTCGACCTCGTTGCGGCGTTGCGGGTCGCCGAGGGCGGCCAGATCGGCGCCAGCGCAGAAGTTGCCGCCGGCGCCGGCGAGCACCGCCACACTGACGCTGTCGTCGTCTTCAAAGTCTTGAAAGGCGTCGCGCAGGGCGTCGGCGGTGGGCCGGTCCACGGCGTTGCGCTTGTCCGGCCGGTTGATAATGATGGTGCGAACCGGGCCGTCGGTTTCAACGAGGATTGGGTGAGCGGACACGGGGTTCTCCTGGTCTGGCCATTCAATGTTTATTACTTGTTTTGGCTCTTTGAGATAACAAGGGATATATTTCACTATATGGAACAAAAATACAACAAGGGTTATTTCGGCGACGAGGCGCATGTGCTTGAAGGCGCCGACGAGCTGGCCGCCGGCGATCTGGTGCTGGATGTGCTCTCCACCCACGATGCCCCGCAGGTATCGGTGGCCGCGCTGTGTCTCGCCGGCGCGGTGTGTGGTTTCCGGGACCAGAACGTGCGGGTGGCCCTGAACCGGCTGGTTCGCCAGGGAAAGATCGTCAACCCGGCGCGGGGTGTGTACGCCTTGAAGGCCGACGGCAGCGGCTTGTTCGGCGAGGTGGAGAGCTGGTTGCGAAAGGAACAGCGCGCGGTGGGCTGGCAGGGCGGCTGGATCGGGGTGGTCGATGGCGCCGTGCCAAGACGTGAGAAGACGCTCTGGCGGCGCCATGAGCGCGCTCTGGCGTTGCGCGGCTTTCGCGCCCTGGGCGCTAGCGGACTGCAACTGCGGCCGGACAATTTGCACGGCGGGGTGGCCGCGCTCCGTGACGATCTGCGCGGGTTAGGGCTGGCTCATCAGGCGTCAGTGATCGCTGTTAACGGGCTCTGCGACCCCGACGAGCGGCGCGCACGAGGGTTGTGGGATCTGGACGGGCTGGAGCGGCTGTATCTGGACATGCTGGCGCGCTTGGAGCGCAGCCAGTCCGGCTTGCATAGGTTGGCTCCCGAAGCGGCGGCCCGTGAGAGTCTGTTGCTGGGACGCGCGGCGATCCGTTTGATCATCCGTGATCCGCTGCTGCCGGACGCGCTGATGGGGGGCGACGCCCGGCACCGCCTGATAGAGCGCATGCGTGACTATCAGGCCCACGCGAAAACGTTGTGGATGCGGATTCTTCAGGGGGCCTGAATCAGGTCACGGCGTGCCCTTCGCTTCGCCAGGCCCCCATCGAGCCCATGAACACATCCACCCGCTTAAAGCCCTGGCTGAGCAGGACGGAGGCGGCCACGGTCGCGCGAGCGCCGCTTGCACACATCACGGTGTAGTGGACGTCACGAGGAAGAGTGTCAATCTCAGCCAGTACATGGCCCACGTACAGGTGCTTGGCCCCCTCGATCATGCCATCGCTGACTTCGGTTTCGCTTCGAACGTCGAGGAGCTGCCAACCATCCGGTTGCTGATTAACCCGTTGTGACACTTCGCCCACACCGATCGCTGGGGCGGTGCCGAAAGACAGAGCATTGGCCGCCCACCCTGGTATCGGCAGGGCGAAGTAGCCTTGAATACGATCAAAGCCGATGCGAACCAGATGCCGGGCGGCGGCGGCGGCCTGGGTGTCGTCTTCGGCGATCAGTACGAGATCGTCCTCGGGGTTCAGAAACCATCCGGCGAAAGACGCAAGCATACCCACCGGCAGGGCCAGGCTGCCGGGGATATGCGCGCCAAGGTAGCTGGTCACGTTCCGGACATCGATGAGAGTGGCTTGCTTTGATACATCCTGAAACGCGGCCAGATCCAGTGGCGTCGGTACCAGGGGTTGGCGAACCGCTGTACCGCCCTCGACGTTGAGCCGCTCCATTAACCGGAAATAGGGCGGTTGGTAGTGGTGTTCGTCGAGCTTGGCTGTGATGAACGATTCTCGATCGGTGATTTGTAGCATCTTGTTGTGCGCCCGCTCGTAGCCGATCGAGGAAAAATCACGATTCGCCATATTGTCGCCGCACACCGAGCCGGCGCCGTGCGCGGGAAGAACTTGCACGTGATCAGGAAGGTTCAGTAGCTTTTGCAGGCTGTCGAAAAGCAGTCCCGCCACCTGGCTGGCCCGGTGCGGGTAAAAATCGGTCCGGCCGACGTCGCCGACGAACAACGCATCGCCTGTACAAACCGCGACGGCGTCCTCCCCGTACGATTGATCGCGGATCACATAGGACACGCTATCGTCGGTATGGCCCGGCGTTTCCAGAACATCAATGCGCACTTCGCCGGTTGAAAAGCGGTCCCCTTCGGTGACGGTGTCGGCGTATTGAATCGGTTCCGCGGCATTCGGCCCGTGCAGGACTCTGGCGCCGGTGAGCGCCGCCAGAACAGGTGCGCCGGAAATCAAATCTTCATTGCGGTGCGTCTCGAAGATATGAGTAATCCGGCAACCCAGCGCTGCGGCCTGTTCGATGTAAAGCTGGCAGTCGCGACGAGGGTCAATGACGACGGCTTTCCCGCCACCGCCGATAAGATACGAAAGATGGGAGAGTCCTTCTGACCGGATCAGCTCGATGAACATGGTCACTACCTTTGATCGTCTCGACAGGTTTACGTCCTATCCAGGCTAGATGCGGAGCCGAAACGAGTAAACCGGATCAACAGCGTGAAGGATCGTATCAAGCGCCTGGCGCCGAGGGGCGCCCCGCCGTGGGGCGGAATCCCAGAAGCGTAAAAAAAGCTCAAAAAACGAGAGACCAATGGATTTCGCCATAGGCGAAGTCGGTGCCGATGTTCGATTATGTGGATTCCGCAGCAAACATTGGACAGGGAGTGCCCATGGATGCAGCAACACGTCGTCGGCGGATGGTCGAGGACCAGTTGGTCGGTCGAGGGATTCGCAACGGGCCCTTACTTGAGGCCATGGGGCGAGTGTCTCGTGAGTTATTCGTGCCGGAACAACAGGCCGCCGCCGCGTATCAGGATTCGCCGCTGCCGATTGCTGACGGGCAGACCATCTCTCAACCCTATATCGTTGCGTTAATGTTGGAGGCCTCCGGCCTTGATCGCGGTGAGCGTGCGTTGGAGATCGGTACCGGTTCTGGCTACGCGGCCGCGGTGATGGCGGACGTCGCCGGCCATGTCTTCACCATTGAGCGGCAAGCCGGCCTGGCGCTCTCGGCCCAGGGTGCGCTTGAGAAGGCGGGTTTGAAGAATGTGGAAATCCGCGTCGCCGATGGCACGCTGGGCTGGCCCGAGCAGGCGCCGTTCAACGTCATTATTGCCACCGCTGGTGGCCGGGAGGTACCGGCCAGTTGGAAAGAACAGCTCGCGATTGGCGGGCGCCTGGTGATGCCGTTAGGGGAAACCCCGCGTCGCCAGACATTGATAAAAGTCACCCGGCTGAGCGACACCGAATATCGGCAAGAGAGACTTACCGAGGTCATGTTCGTCCCCTTGATCGGCGAGCAAGGCTGGAGCGAACAGGAAGCCCGCCAGGGAAGCGCCCGGTCGGCGCGCGAGCCCGACGAAGAACTGGTCGCGATTTTGCGTGATGCCGCTGAGCCATTGCCGGCGGCGGACAGTCCGGAGTTCGGCGCTTTCTTTGACCGCTTCGCGAGCCACCGAGTGGTGTTGTTGGGAGAGGCGAGCCACGGTAGCAAGGAGTTCTATCAGGCGCGTGCGGCGATTACCCGGCGCTTGATCGAAGAGCACGGTTTCAATCTTGTGGCGGTCGAAGCGGATTGGCCGGACGCGGACGTGGTCGACCGTTACGTGCGTCAACGGACCCCCGCGAAGCAACCGGACCCGCCCTTCCAGCGGTTCCCCACCTGGATGTGGCGAAACCGCGAAGTTCAGGCCTTCACCCGATGGTTGCGGGAGCATAACCAGTCGTTGCCCGAAGGCGAGAGAGCCCGCTTCCACGGGCTGGATATTTACAACCTCAACGACTCGATCTCGGCGGTTTTGGCGTATCTGCAGGACCTCGATCCCGAGGCGGCACGCTTGGCGCGAGCTCGCTACGAATGTCTCACCCCCTGGCAGGATGATCCCGCGCTTTATGGTCGCGAGGTGTTGAGCGACCGTTATAAAGCCTGTGAGGATCAGGTCGTCGCGCAATTGCGTGACTTGTTGGAAAAACGTCTGGAGTACACCCGCGACGACGGCGAACGTTTCTTCGACGCGGAGCAAAACGCGCGTTTGGTCGCCACTGGCGAACGTTACTACCGGGCCATGTACCACGGCGGCGCCGAGAGCTGGAATCTTCGTGATGGGCAAATGTTCGAGACGCTACAGCGCCTTCTCGAGCAGCGCGGGCCGGACGCCAAAATAGTGGTGTGGGCGCATAACTCGCACATCGGCGACGCGCTCGCCACCGATATGGGCGGCACGCGCGGCCAAATCAATCTGGGGCAGCTTTGCCGCGAAGCCTATGGGGAGCAGGCCGCGCTGATCGGGTTCGGCACCGATCACGGCACCGTCGCCGCCGCCCCTCGGTGGAACGGTCCGATGCAGCGGATGACGGTGCGCCCCGCCCGCGAGGACAGCTACGAGGGGCTGGCACACCGCGCCGGCATGGACCGCTTTCTGCTCGACTTGCGCGCCAGCCATCATGAGACGTTGCGGCACCGCCTTCGTCCTACCCGGCAGGAGCGTTTTATCGGCGTTATCTACCGCCCGGAGACCGAACGTCAAAGTCACTACGCGCGCGCCTCGTTACCTGATCAGTTTGACGCTTACGTCTGGTTCGATGCCACCGAAGCGGTCACCCCGTTGACCGCCGATAGCGGCGAGGGGCCTGCGGAAACCTATCCTTTCGGCCGTTGAACCTGGAGGCTTTGCTCCGGTTTTGTTAAGCAGCATCGCCAGGGCGTCGCCGGGTTGGTGGGCGGCGAAGACGCAGCCGACGTTTCATAGTGTGGCTGCTGTTTGCGGTGCGCCCGGTGCCTGTCGCAACCAGGGAAGGCCATTGAACAACGCCAGCGCCACCAACGCGGCCGCCATCACCGCGCACAACGCGGCCAGATTGCCAGGCAGCCAGCCGGCCACCAGCGTACAACCGAGGCCCAGCACGCTGAGCCGCACGACGCTGGCGAGCAGCGGCCAGCCCATGCGTCCGGCGCCCTGGGACGCGAAATACAGCGCCAGACCGACGCCCAGAAAAGCGTAGGCCGGTGCCACGATGCGCAGGTACAAGGCACCGGTGGCGATCGCTTCCGGATCGTCGGTGAACAGGCTCAGCCACGCCTGGGGGAACAGCGCTGCCGCCAGGCCCACGGTTTCCGTGGTGATCGCCGCCACCGCCGCGCCGGTCCAGGCGATGCGCCGGGCGCGCTGGAACTGGCCGGCGCCCAGGTTCATGCCCACCATCGCCACCAGGGCGGTGCCGAAGCCGAATACAATGGGGATCTGCAGATACTCGATGCGGATGCCCAGGCCGAAGCCGGCCAGCGCCTCCATGCTGGTGCGCGCCACGAAGAAAGTGGCCGCCACCACGCACAGATTGGACAGCACGGTATTCAACGACGACCACAGGCCGACGCCGAGAATTTCACCGAACAGGGCGCGCCGCAAAGGATGGCGCAGGCTCAGCCGCACGCCGCCACGACCGCGCACCAGTGTCGCTGTCAGAATCACCGTGGCGATCAGGTAATAGCTGGCCAGCGCCAGACCGGCGCCGGTGATGCCCAGAGCAGGCACCGGGCCGAAACCGAAAATCAGCACCGGCGAGAGCACCAGCAGCATCGGTACGCCGCCCACCATGACCAGCGCCGGCAGCCGCATGTTGCCGGCGCCGCGCAGCACCGCCGACAGGCCGTTCATCAGCCACAGAAACACCACGCCGCTGAACAAGGCGTTGGAATAGGCCACCGCCGCGTCCAGGGCCGCCCCTTGCCCGCCCAGGGCACCGTAAAGGGGGCCGGCAAAGCCGATCACGATCATTGAGCAGACCAGCCCGAAGGCCAGCACGATCACCATCGCGTGCAGGGCCAGGGCGTCGGCCTTGTCTTGATCGCCAGCGCCCAGGGAGCGGGCCACCGCCGAGGAGATGCCGCCGCCAATGCCACCGGCGGACATCATCATCATCAACATCACCAGCGGGAACACCAGGGCGGCGCCGGCCAGGGCGTCCACGCCCAGCAGGCCGACGTAATAGCTTTCCAGGAAATTGGCCAGCGCCTGGGCCAGCATCACCACCAGGTTGGGGGCGGCCAGCGCCAGCAAGGTGGGCAGCACCGGCGCTTCCAGAATCATGCGGGTGCGCGCATTCGGCGTGGCGCGAGGCGGGGTCAGGGTGGTGGCCTGGTTCACGGCGGTCACCGCTGCATGATTAACAGGGTGGAGGTGGCGCTGGCGTAGAGTTTGCCGTCGCGGTCGGTGAGGCGGGCTTCGGCGAAGCCGAGGCGGCGGCCTAATGTAATCACGGTACCTTCGGCACGGACCGGGCCGGTGTCCTTGGTCATGCCCCGGTGGTAGGCCACTTTCAATTCGGCGGTGGTGTAGGCCTGGTCGGCGTCCAGGCTGGCGTGCACCGCGCAGCCACAGGCGGAATCCAGCAGGGCGGCGGCGTAGCCGCCATGCACGGAGCCGATCGGGTTATAGACTTTCTCCGAAGGGGTGCCTTCGAACACCGCGCGGCCTTTTTCAATTTCCACCAGGGTGAAATCCAGGGTGTCGCCGATGGCCGGGTTGCGCTTTTCCCGCATCAGCATTTGCAGGGTTTCCAGGCCGTTCAGGGCGGCGTCGCTCATGGGTCTACTCCAATCGTGTCGGTTAGTGCGTGCCGGGCAGCTGGGCGGCCACGGCGTCGAGGAATTCTTCGGAAAGCGCCGCGTCGTCCACCGCCCGTGACAGCACCAGCGCGCCCACCATGGCGGCGCAGGCGGCCACCGCCTTTTGCCGGCGGGCGGCTTTGGCGCGGGTGGGGATGGCGTTGCCCAGCAGGTCGATAAAACGCTTCACGCTGCCGGTGAAGGCGGCGCGCACCGGCGGGCTTTGCCGCGCGGCGTCCCCCGCCAGGGCGGCCAGCACGCAGCCGTCGCCAGGGGTGTCGCGGTGGCGCTTGGACAGGTAGCGGCGGGCGAGGGCGTCCATGGAGGGTCCGTCGGTGTCGCTGACCAGCCGTCGCCAGCGCCGCCCGGTCACGCCGATGGCGTGTTCGCAGGCCTCCGCCATCAGTTGTTCCTTGGAGTCGAAATGGCCGTAGAAGCCGCCATGGGTGAGCCCGGCGTTCTTCATCAGTTCGGCCACGCCGATACCGTCGAAGCCCCGTTCGCGAAACAAACGAGCGGCCTGGTGGACGATCTGCTCACGGTTGGCGGCGGCCTGTTCCTTGCTCACTCTCATGGTCGGACCTCTTGCGCTTGGCGGTCGCTTTTGGATGATGGGCATCATTTATATAATGATGACAAGCATCATGTAAATAGGCGGCGCCAAAAAGAGGCACGCCCCGGGGGCGCGTTGGAAGTGTGCATGAATAGCGAAAGTAGGGGCCGGCTGCTTTTCTTTTCCCCGGCAAAACCGTTCAATAGATCGGTATGAATGTGAGCACTTCAAACCAAAAGGAGGGACTATGCAAAACGCCGATTTGGGCAAACTGATTCTGCGCCTGACCCTGGGGCTGCTGTTGTTGCTGCACGGCATCGCCAAACTGGAAAGTGGCGTGGGCTGGATCTCGGGTTCGTTGCAGGGTTACGGGCTGCCGGGCTTTTTGGCCTATGGGGTGTTTATCGGTGAGGTGATCGCCCCGGTGATGATCATCATCGGTTACTACACCCGGATCGGCGCGGTGTTGATTGTCGGCAACATGCTGGTGGCGTTGCTGATGGCGCACATGAACGAGTTGTTCGCGCTTAGTAAAACCGGCGGTTGGGCCATCGAGCTGCAGGCGTTCTACCTGTTCAACGCGGTGGCGCTGTTCTTCCTTGGCTCCGGCAAATACGCCATGAAGAATTGATGTAGGAGCGGGCCCTGCCCGCGAAAGGCAAGCAAAGCTTGCCGGCGGGATTCCAGAGACCTGACTACCACGACCAAACAGGTCTCTGGAATCCTGCGGGGCAACCTTTGCCGGGTGGCTATCGCCACCCTTTCGCGGGCAGGGCCTGCTCCCACAAGTCCGCTCCT
>JBELJS010000084.1:0-9314 GCA_042090255.1 Alcanivorax sp.
ATGATGACCGACAAACCGGTGGAAGCGGTGGTGGCGCTGTTCGCCGCCGATGTGGATGACTGGTATCTGGCGCGGCCGGCGGTCAGCCGCGCGGCGGATACCGAGCGGCTGGCCCGGGCGCTGCCCGAGGGTGCCAGCGCGCGCCGTTTTGACAGCGTGGCGGCGGCGCTGGATCAGGCCGTCGCGGACAGCGGCGCCGGCGATCAGGTGCTGGTGTTGGGCTCTTTCTTTACCGTCGCCGAGGCGTTGAACGCCATGGATCAGGGAGACTAGCGGTGCATTTGCGAACTCGCCAACGTGTGATCGGCCTGCTGCTGTTGCTGCTGCTGGCCGCGATTCTCGCACCGCTGGTATTGCGCACGCCGGAACAGGTGCGTCTGGCGCTGGATATGTCGATCCCGGAAGCCCCACAAATCAGCGAGCCGGAGATCGCGCCGGTAGTCAGCGAGGAAGAGCAGGCCGCCACCGACCGGCAGATCGACGAAGAGCAGCAGCAGGTGGCCGCCGCCGAGCCGGTTCCACCGCCAGCCGAGGCGGACCAGGCGCCGCCAGTGGAAGAAGAGCCCTCAGCGGAAGGAGAGCCTTCAGCGGGAGGAGAGCCCTCGGCGGACAAAGAGCCTTCAGCGGAAGGAGGGCCTTCAGCGGCAGCCCCGCAACCCGCGCCTCCAGACACCCCGCAACCCGGTTTCACCGTGCAGGTGGCCAGTTTCAGCGACGTGGCGAACGCCCAGGCGCTGGTGGCGCGGCTCCGTGAGGCCGATTACAGCGCCTATCATCGTGAGGTGCAGCAGGACGGCAACACCTGGCAGCGGGTGTTCGTGGGTCCGGAAATCAAGCGCGAACGGGCCGAAGCCCTGCGCCAGCGGCTGGCCGATGACAAGGCCTTCGCCCTGGAGGGGCTGGTGCGTTCCTTTGTGCCGTAGCGCTCGCAGGCCGATAAAGCCCTGTGCCCGCCCCGGGCGCTCTGATAGAATCGCTGGCCTGTTTTAACCACGCGCGTGTTCATGAATCTGGCAGACGGCATCATTCTGTTTATCATCGCCGCCTCGGCACTGATCAGTGTGCGTCGTGGCTTCACGCGTGAAGCGTTTTCCCTGCTCACCTGGGTGGCCGCGTTCATCGTCGCCCGTCTGTTCAGCCCGGCCCTGGAGGTTCTCCTGGCCGATTCCATCGAGACGCCCAGCATACGCCTGGCCGTCGCCTTCGGTCTGTTGTTCACTGTCACCCTGGTGGTGGGCGCGTTGATCAACCACCTGCTCGGTGAGTTGATCCGCGTGACCGGTCTGAGTGGCACCGACCGTTTGCTGGGCATGGTGTTCGGCGCCTTGCGCGGCGCCCTGGTGGTGGTTGTATTGGTGGCCCTGGGCCACCATTTATTCAGCGAGGATGCCTGGTGGCGCGAGTCGCTTCTGGTCCCGCATTTCGCCATGCTGGAGGACTGGACCCGCCGTCTCGCCGGGGATTTGATCGCTTATCTCATGAACGTCAGCGGAAGCTAAGCTTAGCTAGCTCGAGGATACGCAAATGTGCGGCATTGTTGGCATTGTCGGCCACTCCTACGTGAACCAGGCGATTTATGACGCCTTGACGGTTCTTCAGCACCGGGGACAGGACGCCGCCGGCATCGTCACCTGCGACGGGGACCGGTTGTTCCTGCGCAAGGACAATGGCATGGTCCGTGACGTATTCCGGAACCGCCACATGCGCCGCCTGGTCGGCAACATGGGCATCGGCCATGTCCGTTATCCCACCGCCGGCAGTTCCAGCTCCGCGGAGGCGCAACCGTTTTACGTGAATTCGCCTTACGGTCTGACGCTGGCCCATAACGGCAACCTGACCAATTCCGAGGCGCTCGCCGAGCATCTTTACCGTTCCGATCTGCGCCATATCAACACCACCTCGGACTCTGAGGTGCTGCTGAATGTGTTCGCCCACGAACTGCATGAACGGGGCAAGGGCAAGCTGCGCCCGGAGCCGGACGACATCTTCGATGCCGTGGCCGCCGTGCACCGGCGTGCCGAAGGCGCCTACGCGGTGGTGGCGATGATCACTGGTTACGGCATTCTGGCGTTCCGCGACCCGCGTGGCATCCGCCCGGTTTGTTTCGGTAAGAAAGACACCGAGCACGGCCCCGAGTACATGGTGGCGTCAGAGTCGGTGGCGTTGTCGTCCCTGGGCTTCCAACTGGTTCGTGACCTGGCCCCTGGCGAAGCGGTTTACATCACCGCGGAAGGGGAGTTGCACACCCGCTCCTGTCACGACCAGCCCAAGCTCACGCCCTGCATTTTCGAGCAGGTCTATCTGGCCCGCCCGGATTCCATTATCGATGATATCTCCGTCTACAAGGCTCGCTTGCGCATGGGCGAAAAGCTGGCGGAAAAAGTAGAGCGGGTGTGGCCGGATCACGACATCGACGTGGTGATCCCGATCCCGGACACCAGCCGCACCTCGGCGCTGCAGATGGCCAACCGGCTCAACGTGAAGTACCGCGAAGGCTTCATCAAGAACCGCTACATCGGTCGCACCTTTATCATGCCCGGCCAGCAGCAGCGGCGGAAATCGGTGCGTCAAAAGCTCAACGCGATCGAACTGGAATTCTCCGGCAAGAACGTGCTGCTGGTGGACGATTCCATCGTCCGCGGCACCACCTGCCATGAAATCATTCAGATGGCCCGTGAAGCGGGCGCCCGCAAGGTGTATTTCGCCTCCGCCGCGCCGCCGGTGAAGTACCCCAATGTCTACGGCATTGATATGCCGTCCGCCGTCGAGCTGATCGCCCACGACCGCAGCGACGATGAAGTCTGCCAGTTGATCGGCGCGGACAAGCTGATTTATCAGGATCTGGACGATCTGGTCAGTGCCTGCCAGGAAGGCAACGCGGACATCGAAGAGTTTGATTGTTCGGTATTTAACGGCCACTATCTGGCCGGTAATATCGATGGCCAATATCTGTCCGATTTGGAAACGCGCCGCAACGACGACGCCAAGAAAAGTCGTGAAAAAACCCGCGCCCTGGCGGACAACGAAGTGATCGATCTGCACAATTCCAACTGAACAAAGGGCGGCACCGCCGCCCGCACAGAGGTAACGATGAGCGACACACCGGACCCCCGCGACCTGCATACCGACACCCTGGCGATTCGCTGGGCGCAGTTGCGCACCGATGAAATGTCGCATTCGGATCCGATCTTCCTGACCTCCAGCTTTGTTTACGACAGCGCCGCCCAGGCCGCCGCCCGTTTCTCCGGCGAAGAGCCGGGCAATGTCTATTCACGTTTCACTAACCCCACGGTGCGGTCCTTCGAGCAACGCCTGGCGGCCATGGAAGGCGGCGAAAGCTGCGTGGCGCTGGCCTCCGGCATGGCGGCGATCAGCAGCACCTTCTTCACGTTGCTGGCGCCGGGCGATCACGTGATCAGTTCACGCAGTGTGTTCGGCACCACCAACGTGATCTACGACCGCTATCTGAAGAAGTTCAACATCGACACCACCCTGGTCGATCTGGACGACCTGGACCAGTGGCGCGCGGCGATTCGCCCGGAAACCAAACTGCTGTATCTGGAAACGCCGTCCAACCCGCTTTCCGAAGTGGGCGACATCGAAGCGCTGGCCAAACTGGCCCATGACAATGGGGCCCTGCTGGTCGTCGATAACTGCTTCTGCACCCCGGCGCTACAAAAGCCGCTGGAGCTGGGCGCGGATCTGGTGATTCACAGCGCCACCAAATATCTGGACGGTCAGGGCCGTTGCCTGGGCGGTGCCGTAGTCGGTCCCGAGGAGATTCTTAAGGAAATCCACGGCTTCGTCCGTTCCGCCGGGCCCTGCATGAGCCCGTTCAACGCCTGGGTGTTCCTCAAGGGGCTGGAAACCCTGGGCCTGCGCATGAAAGCGCACTCCGAGAACGCCCTGCAACTGGCCCGGTGGCTGGAGCAGCAGTCGGGCATCGCCCGGGTGCACTACGCCGGCCTCGACAGCCACCCGCAGAAAGCCCTGGCCGAGCGTCAGCAGAAAGCGTTCGGCGCGGTGATCGCCATTGAAGTGGAAGACAGCGACGGCCAGCGCGACCGTCAGGCGGCCTGGCGTTTTATCGACGCCACCCGGCTGCTCTCCATCACGGCCAATCTGGGCGACGTCAAATCCACCGTCACCCATCCCGCCACCACCACCCACGGGCGTGTGGCGGCGGAAGAAAAAGAACGTTCCGGCATCAGCGAAAATCTGATTCGTATCGCGGTGGGGCTGGAAGACGTCGGCGATCTTAAGGCCGATCTGACGCTCGGTATCAACGCGCTCGGTTTCGAATAATAGGCGGCTTACGCCGCCGATTCAGGGTGCAGGATACAGGATGAAGAGACGAGCCTCGGTGTCTGTATCCTTCATCCTGCATCCTGTAGCGGACTTTTGGGGTTTTTATGCAGGCTTTGGATAAAGCGTTGGCCCAGGTGGGCAGCGTACTGCTGGGGAAACCGGAGCAATTGAAATTGGCGCTGGCCTGCATGCTTGCCGGCGGACACCTGTTGATCGAAGACCTGCCCGGCATGGGCAAAACCACCCTGGCCCATGCGCTGGCCCGGGTGTTCCGGCTCGATTACCGGCGCGTGCAGTTCACCAGCGACATGCTGCCCGCCGATATTCTCGGGGTGTCGGTGTTCGACCCGGAAAGTCAGCAGTTCAGCCTGCGCGAGGGGCCGGTGTTCAGCCAGCTTCTGCTCGCCGATGAAATCAACCGCGCCACCCCCAAGACCCAGGGCGCGTTGCTTGAGGCGATGGAAGAACGGCAAGTGACGCTGGACGGGGTGACCCGGCCGCTGCCGTCGCCGTTTTTCGTGGTCGCCACCCAGAACCCGGTGACCCAGGCCGGCACTTTCGTGTTGCCGGAATCCCAGCTTGATCGTTTCCTGATGCGTATTTCCCTGGGCTACCCATCCCCGGATGTGGAGCTGTCACTGCTCGCCGGCGGCGATCTGCGTGAAGCGGTACGCGAACTGAAACCGGTGATCGAGCCCACGGGTCTGGTCAAGCTGATCGCCCATGTCGGCAAGGTGCGCGCCACCCGCGACCTGCTCGACTATGTGCAGCGGCTGCTGGAAGCCACCCGCGCCGACGATCGTCTGGTTACCGGGCTGTCGCCGCGCGCCGGTCTTGGCCTGCTGCGCGCCGCCCGCGCCTGGGCCCTGATCCACGACCGGGATTACGTGCTTCCCGAGGACGTGCAGGCGGTCTGGCCCTCGGTGGCCGAGCACCGCCTGCAGCCCCGCGAGGGCGGCCAGGTTTCCGCCATGACCCAGGCCTTACTGCAGACCGTACCGGTGGTGCGTCACTGACCGCGTGGCACCCAGACGCGTGGCGTAAAGGAGAGACACCGTGCTCAAGCAAGCCTGGCAACGTTGGCTCGACCGCCGGCTTCCCCGGGCCCGCCAGGTGCAGCTCGACCAGCGGCGTATTTTTATTTTCCCCACCGGCTACGGGTTTCTCTATCTGCTGGTCTCGGTGCTGCTGTTCTTCGGCGGCATCAACTACGAGAACAACCTGATCCTCGGGCTCTGTTTTCTGATGGTCAGCCTGTTTCTGGTCGCCATCCTGCATACCTTCCGTAATCTATCCGGGCTGTCACTGCGCGCCGGCGCCAGCCGTTCCGGTTTCGTGGGCGGGCAGGGCAGCGTGGAAGTGGTGCTGATCGCCCAGCGGCGACCGCACCGGGCGTTGTGGCTGCGTTGGCTGGACCAGCCGGCGCAGGAAATCAGCGTCGAGCCCGGCGAAGAAAGCGCCCTGTGGCTGAACCTGCCGCTCAGCCGGCGGGGCCGCGTCCGGCCGCCGCGCCTGCGCGTGGAAAGCCGCTACCCGCTGGGCTTGCTGCGCAGTTGGTCGTTGGTGTCGCTGGAGCAGGTCTGCCTGGCCTGGCCGCGCCCCCAGGAAAGCCAGGACTGTCCCGCTGACGGCGGCGACCGGGAGCGGCAGGTGGCCAGCGCCGGGCAAAGCGGCAGTGAGGAGTTCCAGGGCTTGCGCGGCTATGTACCCGGCGATTCGCTGGCCCAGGTGGATTGGAAAGGCTATGCGCGGGGCCGGGGGCTCAACGTCAAACTGTTCGAAGAGCCGGCCAGCGGCCGCCTGTGGTTGCGCTATGACCGCCTCGAAGGGGTGCCGGTGGAGCGGCGCCTGTCGATTCTGTGCTTCTGGGTGCAGCGGCTGAGCCGCGAGAACCGGCCCTTCGCGCTGGTGTTGCCCGGCGCCGAGTTGCCGCCGGGGCAGGGCGAAGAGCAACGGCTGAGGGCGCTCAATCTGCTCGCTCGCCACGGCGACACGGAGGCGCACTGATGGCGCGCATCTACCAAATACCGAGCCACGCCCGTGGCTGGCTCACCCTGGCGATCATCGCCGCGTCGCTGCCGCAACTGTGGGGCGGTCCGTTGTGGCAGGCGGCGCTGCTCGCCTTGGTTCTGGGATGGCGTGCCTTGATGGACCGCCAGCGGCTGGTGCTGCCGGGGCGCATCCTGCGTCTGGTACTGCTGGTGGCCACCGTCGCCGCCACCTTCTACAGCTTCGGCCGCCTGCACGGTCCGGAGGCGGGCACCGCGCTGATTACCAGCCTGTTCGCGCTGAAATATCTGGAGCTGGTCAGCAAGCGCGACGCCTATGTGCTGATCGTGCTGGGTTATTTTGTGTGCGCCACCATTCTGCTGTTCCATCGCGGGCCAGCCATGGCGCTCTACGTGATCGGGTGCCTGATCCTGCTCACCGCCAGCCTGTCGGGCATCAATTACAGCGACACCCACGCGCGACGCCGCCAGCACCTTTCGGTGGCGGCGGTGATGGTGCTGCAAGCACTGCCGTTGGCGATCGCGCTGTTCGTGCTGGTGCCGCGTATCGCGCCGTTGTGGAACATGCAGCTCGACAGCGGCCAGGCGCGCACCGGCATGAGCGACAGCATGTCGCCGGGCCAGGTCAGCCGCCTCACCGAATCCAGTGAGCTGGCGTTCCGCGTCCAGTTCGAGGGCCAGCCGCCGCCGGCCCGGGAGCGCTACTGGCGCGGCCTCACCTACAGCTATTTCGACGGCACCACCTGGCGTCAGGCCAGCCCGCCGGGCTGGCAACGGGCGCAGTTGTTCTACGGCGGTCGCGGGCCGTCGCCGGACTGGTATCGCGCACTGGTCGACGCCGCCGAAGACCGCACCGGCTACCGTTACCGGGTGATTATGGAGCCTTCCCGGCAGCGCTGGCTGTACGCCCTGGCGGTGCCGTTCACCGACTTCGACGGCAACGCCCTGGCGCGGGATTTCCGGCTGGTGGCGGACGGCCCGGTCAACGGCGCCTTCAGCTACACCGTGCGCAGCGTGGACGTCACCGGCGCGGTACCGGCGCTGGACGACGCGGAACGGCGGCTGATGCTGGATCTGCCCGCGCAGGGCAACGCCCGGGCCCGTGCCCTGGCGCAGCGCTGGCGGCAGCGCCACCGGGACGACCGCGCCTTGGTGGACGCCGCACTGCGCTATTTCCGCGAGCAGCCGTTCTTCTACACCTTGGAGCCGCCGCGCATTGCCGGCGACACCGTCGACCAATTCCTGTTCGGCACCCGCGAGGGCTTCTGTGAGCACTACGCGTCCAGCTTTACCTTCCTGATGCGCGCCGCCGGTATCCCCGCCCGGGTGGTAGCCGGCTACCAGGGTGGCGAAATGAACGCCGGCGACTATCTGCAGGTGCGTCAGTACGACGCCCACGCCTGGTCGGAAGTGTGGCTGCCCGGCCAGGGCTGGGTGCAGGTCGACCCGACGGCGGCGGTAGCGCCTGAGCGCGTCGAGTTGGGCCTGCGCGGCGCCTTCGAAAACGCCGCCGACGGCGCCGGCGGCGAATTCGACGGCCTCAACCGCTTGCCGGTGCTGTTCCAGCTGCAGCAGTGGGCCGACTACGTGGACTTCAACTGGCAGAAATGGGTGCTCGGCTACCGCCAGCAGTCCCAGCGCGACCTGCTGGAACGTTTGCTCGGTGCGGTGACGCCGCTGCGCGTGGGGCTGGCGCTGCTCACCGTGGTGCTGGTGTTCAGCGCGGTGCTCGGGCTGCTGGTGCTCAGCCGCCGCCGGGACACCCCGGCCAGCCCCCTGGAACGCGAATTCGCCCGCCTGCATCGCGCCCTGGCCCAGCGTGGCCTGCGCGCGCCGGACACGGTGTCCGCCGCGCAACTGGAAGCGGCGGTGACGCGGCGCTGGCCGTCGGCGGCGGGGGCCGCCGGCCACTGGCGGCGGCTGTTCGAGCATCTCGCCTACCGTGACCAGGGCACCCCCGGCGCCGCCGACCTGGCCGCGCTGCGACGCCGTCGCCGGGCCGTGCTGGCGTCGCTGGCATCGCCGCGAAGAGCGAAGTAGGCTCTTCCCTGGCCCCACAGAACCAGGAGAACAACAATGGCCGTCGCTCGCTACAAGGAAGCGCTCACGCTTACCGAACACGCCCCTTGGGCACAACGGTTCTGGGACGCGCTGGTCCCGCTTAAGGACCGCGTCGCCCGTCACCCGCTGTTCGTGGAAATGGGCAACGGCTCACTGTCCCTGGGCCGCTTCCGCGACGCGCTGCTGCACTTCTACCCGCTGGTGGAGAGCTTCCCGAAATACATGGGCCTGGCGCTGGCGAAAACCCGGCCCGGTCTCTACCCCGGTCATGAAGAAACCAAAAACTGGCTGATCGGCAACATCAAGATCGAACAGCGTCACGCCTACTGGTACCAGGACTGGGCGGCCGGCTTCGGCCTCGACACCGAACGCCTGGAACGCACCCGACCACCGGCGGCCATGGACGCGGTCAACCAGTTCCTCTGGGCCACCGGCCACCAGGGCACCCTGGAAGAAAGCATCGCCGCCACCAACCTGGCCATCGAATGGGCCACCGGCGAATGGAGCCAGCGCGTGGTCAGCGGCATGAAGCACTACGCCGAGCAGGGCAGCGTCAATATCAACCGCCACACCATGGCCTGGCTGCGCGCCCACGCCGGCTACGACGACGCCCACCCCCACGAAGCCATGGAACTGGTCAAGCGCCTGGCGGTGGACGAACCCGCCCGCCAGCGCGCCTTCGCCGCCGCCCAGCGTGGCCTGGAGTACTACGTTCTAGCGCTGGACGACTGCTATCGGTGTGGCGAGGACAGAACTGAGGAAGCGGTACCGCTCCTTTTTGATGGTCCGACGGATAGACAATAAAACGCACATCTCGAGGCTACGGGAAGTTCTCTCCAGCCGGGGGCGCGGGTCTGTGTTATTGCCCTTCCGGGAACGCCGTGAATACCCGCAAGCGGGCCCGGCCACCCATCACAGATGGGCGGCGTTCGGCGG
>JBELJS010000085.1:0-9287 GCA_042090255.1 Alcanivorax sp.
TGGTGCGCATGGAGCGGGCGGTGTTGGTGTCGCCGTTATACAGCCGCGTTTCCTGAACGATTTCGCCGCCGTCTTCAAGCACATCGATCTGCCGCGCCACTTCCAGGGCGATGGCTTTTTCCATGAAGCGGAACGAGTTCAGGTTCTTGGTTTCGGTGCGTGTGCCGAGCGGATCGCCGGGGCGGCGTATCGAAATGTTGACGTCGAAACGCATATTGCCCTGCGACATGTCGCCGTCGCAGATGCCCAGCGACGTGACGATGGAATGCAGCTTGCGCGCGAACGCCACCGCGTCCTCGGCGCCGCTCATGTCCGGCTCGGAGACGATCTCGATCAGCGGCGTGCCGGCGCGGTTGAGGTCGATGCCGGTCTGGCCGTGAAAGTCTTCGTGCAGAGACTTGCCGGCGTCTTCTTCCAGGTGGGCGTGATGGATGCGCACCACTTTTTTATCACCGTTTTCTAAGTGAACTTCCACTTCCCCGGCGCCGACGATGGGCTCCGCCAGCTGCGTGGTCTGGTAGCCCTTGGGCAGGTCCGGATAGAAATAATTCTTCCGTTCGAACACCGAGCGACGGGCGATATCCGCGTTCACCGCCAGGCCGAAACGAATGGCGTTGCGGATCGCTTCCTTGTTCACCACCGGCAGGGTGCCGGGCATGCCCAGATCGATCAGGCTGGCGTGGCGGTTGGGTTCGTCGCCGGTTTGGGTGCTGGTGCCGGAGAAGATTTTTGAATCGGTGGCCAGTTGCACATGCACTTCCAGGCCGATCACGACTTCCCAGTTTCCTGAATGGCTCATGCGAAACCTCCCGGCGCCTGTTGATGCCAGTCCGTGGCCATCTGGTAGCGGTGCGCCACGTTCAGTATGCGGCCTTCCTGGAAATAGTTACCGATCACCTGGGTGCCGGCGGGCAGACCGTTAATAAAGCCGCTGGGCATGGACAACGCCGGCAGGCCGGCCAGGTTTACGGCGATGGTGAACACGTCGGCCATGTACATATTGACCGGGTCGTCCGCCTTGGCGCCCAGCTTAAAGGCGGTTTCCGGCGAGGTGGGGCCCATGATCACATCCACGTCCTTGAACGCGCGGGAAAAATCATCGCGGATCAGGCGGCGTACTTTCTGCGCGCGCTTGTAGTAGGCGTCGTAATAGCCGGCGGACAGTGCGTAGGTGCCCACCAGGATGCGGCGTTTCACTTCGGCGCCGAAGCCTTCCGAGCGCGAGCGCTTGTACAGGTCTTCCAAATCCTTGGGGTCATCGCAACGGTAGCCGAAGCGCACGCCGTCGAAGCGGGACAGGTTGGAGCTGGCTTCGGCCGGCGCGATCACATAGTAGGCCGGCACCGACAGCTTGATGCTGGGCAGCGATAGCTTGACCAGTTTGGCGCCCTGTTTTTCCAGTTCGCGCATGGCCTCGCGGGCGTTGTCGGCGATCGCGCCGTCCAGGTTGTCGGGGAAGAATTCTTCCGGCACGCCGATTTTCAGGCCGTCCACGCTCTGATCCAGGGCGCCGAGGTAATCGTCCACCGGCTCGTTGAGGCAGGTGGAGTCCTTGTCGTCGTGGCCGGCCATGGCCTGCAGCATCAGCGCGCAGTCGGCGGCGGACAGCCCCAGCGGGCCGGCCTGATCCAGACTGGACGCAAAGGCGATCATGCCCCAGCGGGACACCCGGCCGTAGGTGGGCTTC
Source organism: Alcanivorax sp. (assembly GCA_042090255.1). GTDB lineage: Bacteria > Pseudomonadota > Gammaproteobacteria > Pseudomonadales > Alcanivoracaceae > Alloalcanivorax. Next base: position 1,688 of record JBELJS010000085.1, read on the forward strand.
AGGCCGGTGACGCCGTTCAGCGCCGCCGGCTGGCGGATCGAGCCGCCGGTGTCGGTGCCGGTGGCGCCGGGGGCCAGCCGCGCCGCCAGGCTGGCGGCGGCGCCGCCGGACGAGCCGCCGGGCACGCGTTCGGTGTCCCAGGGGTTCTTCACCGGGCCATAGAAGCTGGTTTCGTTGGAAGAGCCCATGGCGAACTCATCCATATTGGTCTTGCCCAGCATCACCGCGCCTTCGTGCGCCATTTTTTCCACCGCCGTGGCGGTGTAGGGGGCGATGAAATTATCCAGCATCCGCGAGCCGCAACTGGTGCGCACGCCCTCGGTGCAGAAAATATCCTTGTGCGCGATCGGCAGGCCGGTGAGCAGGCGATGATCGCCGGCGGCGATTGCCTGGTCGGCGGCGTCCGCCTGGCGCAGGGCCTGTTCCTCGGTGACGGTGATAAAGCTGTTCAGCTCGCCGTCGTGCCGTTTGATGCGGTCCAGGAAATGCTCGGTGAGTTCCCGGGAGGAAAAGTCCCCGGCTTGCAGGCCGGCTTTTAGTTCGGTCAGTGTCTTTTCGTGCATGTGGTTACTCGATCACCCGGGGTACCAGGAAACAGCCGTCTTCGCTGGCCGGCGCAAGGGGCAGGACTTTATCGCGTACGTCCGGTTCGGTGACCCGGTCGTCGCGCAGGGGCTGGCTGACCTCGAGAGGGTGGGCCAGGGGCTCGACCTGGTCCACGTCCGCTTGCTGGAGCTGGTCGACCATGCCGAGGATGTCGTTAAGGCGGGCGGACAGCTCCGCGGTCTCGCTGTCGTCCACCCGCAGGCGGGCCAGGTGGGCCGCGCGCGCCACCACCTTGGAATCAATGGCCATGGGCGTTCTCCGCAAAGGCTGGGGAAGGGCGCAAAATTACCACAGACCGGGGCGCGGACAAACCGTGAAGAGCGTATGGGACCGGGTTCGCTTGCCGAAACCCGGCGCCGTTGCTAGAGTTGCGCCATTCTGTTGCAAGGGCGTGAACAGGCCCGCCGGCAACACCCTCTTTTCTCCACGACCCTCAGGAAACAGGCCAGGATGTCCGTGATTAAGCGCATTCGGGGGATGTTCTCCACCGATCTTTCCATCGACCTTGGCACCGCCAACACCCTTATTTACGTTCGCGGGCGCGGTATCGTATTGGATGAGCCCTCGGTGGTGGCCATTCGTCATCATGGCGCGCAGAAAAGCGTCGCCGCCGTGGGCGCCGACGCCAAGCGAATGCTGGGGCGTACCCCCGGCAACATTACCGCCATCCGCCCGATGAAAGACGGCGTGATCGCGGACTTCGACGTCACCGAGAAGATGCTGCAGTACTTTATCAAGAAGGTGCACGACACCGGCTTCTTCCCGCCGGCGCCCCGGGTGCTGGTGTGCGTTCCCTGCAAATCCACCCAGGTGGAGCGCCGCGCGATCCAGGATTCCGCCTTCGGCGCCGGGGCCCGTGACGTCTACCTGATCGAAGAGCCGGTGGCGGCCGCCATCGGCGCCGGCCTGCCGGTGGAAGAGGCGCGCGGCTCCATGGTGGTGGATATCGGCGGCGGCACCACGGAAATCGCCCTGATTTCCCTCAACGGGGTGGTCTATTCCGAATCCGTGCGTACCGGCGGCGACCGTTTCGACGAGGCCATTGTCGCCTTCGTGCGCAAGGAATACGGCTCGCTGATCGGCGAATCCACCGCCGAGCGCATCAAGCACGAGATTGGCACCGCCTATCCCGGCGGCGAAATCCTCGAGATCGACGTGCGCGGCCGTAACCTGGCCGAGGGCGTGCCGCGCCAGTTCACGCTCAATTCCGAGGAGATCCTCGAAGCCCTTAAGGACCCGCTCTCGGTGATCGTCAACGCGGTCAAGAACGCGCTGGAAGCCTCCCCGCCGGAACTGGCGTCGGACATCGCCGAGCGCGGCCTGGTGCTGACCGGCGGCGGCGCGCTGCTGCGTGACATTGACCGCCTGCTCACCGAGGAAACCGGCCTGCCGGTGATCATCGCCGACGACCCGCTCACCTGCGTGGCGCGCGGCGGCGGCAAGGCCCTCGAGCTGATGGATACCCAGGGTCTGGACATGCTGGCCATGGGGTAAGGCCCGAGGGCCTGGTCACACTACTTGCATCACGCCTGTTGTGGCTAAACGTCCACCAATCAAGGCACGAGGAGAGACGTTTGGTGGCTCCAAATGAACGACGAGTAACGCGGAGTGGTGGATGTTTAGCCACAACCCGAAGGGCTGGAGCCCTTTTTGCCTCCAGCGTCGTTGTCGGTCGCTTATTTGGAATGACCAAATGGCGCTCCCTCCGCCTTGCTGGAGGCAAAAATGGCATCCAGCAGGCGTGATGCAAGTAGTGTGACCAGGCCCTAATGTATTCCTCCAACCCCACCTACCGCCTGCTGATCGCGCTGGTTCTGGCCGTCGTTCTGATGGCCCTGGACCAGCGCAGTAAGTGGGTGGAGCCGCTGCGTTACGGCGTCGGCTACCTGACCGCGCCAGTGCATTACCTGGCCCATCTGCCGGTGGATTCCGCCCGCTGGCTGGGGCGTCTGTCCGAAACCCGTTCCAATCTGATGGAATCCCGCGAGCGTCTGGAGCGCCAGGTGCTGATCCTGGAGCAGAAGGTCCAGCGTCTGGCAGTATTGCAGGCGGAAAACGTGCGCCTGCGGGAACTGCTCAACTCCTCCGCCAATCTGGACGCTTCGGTGCTGGTGGCGGAAATCATCGGCGTCGATCCCGACCCCAACCGCCAGGAACTGGTGATTAACAAGGGCGGCCGGGACGACGTGCTGCAGGGCCAGGCGGTGCTGGAATCCCAGGGCCTGATCGGTCAGGTGGTGGAAACCGGCCCGCTGTCCGCCCGGGTGCTGCTGATCACCGACGCCAGCCACGCCATGAGCGTGCAGGTAAACCGCAACGGGGTGCGTGCGATTCTTGCCGGCACCGGCCAGGGTAGCCGTCTGCGGCTGCTGTACGTGCCCGATACCGCGGACATCAAGGAGGGCGACCTGCTGGTGTCCACCGGTCTTGGCCAGCTCTACCCGCGCGGCTACCCGGTGGCCCGGGTGAGCCGGGTGAGCCACCAGTCCGGCGCCGCCTTCGCGGACATCGAAGCCCGTCCCACCGCCCGCCTGGACCGGGTCAGCCATGTGCTGTTGGTACAGTCCATGGAACCGGTCTCGATCCCGGATGTGGCGCCCGAGTCGCCCGCCGATGAGCCCCCGGCCGAGGAGCTGCGCGATGATGAATAACGAGCGGCCGGCCGGCACCGGTGTGATCCTGGTGACTTTCGTGGTCGCCGCGTTACTGGAAGTGGTCCCTCTCAACCAGACGTTGGATTGGGTGCGCCCGGAATGGATGCTGTTGGTGCTGTTGTACTGGGTGTTGTCGTTGCCGCACCGCATCGGCGTGCTGTGGGGCTTTTTGGTGGGGCTCTATCTGGACGTGCTGGTGGGCGCCACACTTGGCCAGTGGGCTTTGTCCTATGCGTTCGGTGCCTATTTCATGCTGGCCGCCTACAAGCGCATGCGGGTGTTCCCGCTGTTGCAGCAAAGCGCCGTGGTGTTTCTGCTGGTGGGCTCCGCCAATCTGATCGCCTACCTGGTGCAGGAGTCCGTCGGCCGAACCCTGTATCCGCCTTACACGATCCTGTATTCCGCCGCCGCCAGCGCGGTGCTCTGGCGGCCCCTGTGCACGGCGCTGCGCTGGACCCAGCACCGCTTCCTGGTGCGCTGACGCCAGCCCCGTTCAGGCCACCGAACCAAGGAGCGCTCCATGCTTTACCTCGCATCCGGCTCGCCCCGGCGGGCGGAACTGTTGGCGCAAATCGGCGTGCCCTTTACCGTGCTGACAGCGCCGGGCATCGACGAAACCGTCCAAGCCGGTGAACACCCCCGCGACTATGTCGCCCGCATGGCGCGTGAAAAAGCCGCCGCTGGCCGTGCCGCCGCGCCCGGCCCGGCGCCGGTGCTGGGGGCCGACACCGCGGTGGTGCTGGGCGATCGAGTGTTGGGCAAACCCGACGACGACCAGCAGGCGCTGGCCATGCTCCGTGACCTGCAGGGCCGGGAACACCGGGTGCTCTCCGCGGTCTGCTTGATGGCCGCTGACACCCCGCGCCTGGCCCTCTCCGAAACCCGGGTCCGGCTGCGGGCGCTGGACGACGCGCGCCTGCGCGCCTACGTGGCCACCGGCGAGGGGCGCGACAAGGCTGGCGCCTACGGCATCCAGGGTCTGGGCGCGGCCCTGGTGGCGTCGCTGAGCGGCAGCTACAGTGGGGTGGTCGGCTTACCCCTGGAACAAACGGTGCCGCTCCTGGAATGGGCCGGCGTGCCCTACTGGCAACCCTGTTGATCGACTGAGGCCGTGGTGAAAAACGAAAGCCCTCGATGGAGATCCCCCCTGCGTGGCCGGCTATGGTGGCTGGTGGCGATTCCGGTGCTGTTGCTGGCGGCCTACGTGGTGGTGGCGCGGCAATTGATGCTGCTGGTGCCGGATTACCGTCAGGAATTGGAAACGGTGCTCGAGGAGCACCTCGGCTTTGCCATCGTCATTGAGCAGTTGACCGGCAGTATGGACGGCCTGACCCCGCGCTTCGAAATGCGCGGCCTGACCCTGCCGCATGCAGAAGGCGAGCCGGCGTTGCGCCTGGACCAGGTGTCGGCCAGCGTGTCGATACTGCCCACCTTGTTGCACCGGAATCTCCACCTGCGGGAGCTGCGCATCAAGGGCGTGGATCTGCATCTGGTCCGTGGCGAGGACGGCGGCATCCGCCTGCGCGGCCTGGAAGTGCTGCAGGACCGGGAGCAGGGCGACCCCGCCGATGGCCTGCGCGCGCTTTATCGTCAGCAGCGCATCCTGGTGGAAGACGCGCGATTCTCGCTGGACTGGCCCGGCCTGCCGCCGCTGGCGGCGTCCTCGCTGACCCTGGCCATTGATAACAGCGGTGACGGCCACGCGGTCTCGGCGCGGGTGCACGCCCGCGACCGGCCGTTCGCCGTGGACGCGCGCCTGCGCGTGGACGGTGACCCGCTGAGCCTGGAACAACTCAATGCGCGCGGCTATCTGGATGTCAACGGCGAACGCCTGTACGAATGGCTGCCCGAAGCGCGCGACTGGCCGCTGGATTTGGCCGGGCTGGACGGCCGGGTGCGGGCCTGGGCCAGCCTCTCCGGCGGCCAGGTGCGTTCCGCCCAGGTGCGCCTGAGCGCTCCTTCCGTCACGCTCACCGACGGGGATCAACCTTGGCCGCTCAGCGATATCAATCTGGATGCCCAACTGAGCCGTTCGCCCAACGGCGACGGCCAGCTGTCGGTGACCGCGTTGAGTGGCCAGACACCCACCGGCTCGGTGGCGCCGGGCCCGGTGGCGCTGAGCTGGCGGGTCGCCGAGGGCGGCGCGCATTGGCGCTTGCACGGCGAGGATCTGGCCATCCACGCGCTCAGCCGGCAGCTTTCGGAGTGGCCGTTCGTGCTGCCCGAAGGGCTGGGAACGATTCGCGACCGGTTGCGTGAACATCAGCCCCGGGGGGTATTGCAGCAGCTCTACCTGGCCGGCGTGGACGGCCGGGTGGACGCCATTCAGGCCCGTTTCGCCGGCCTCGCCGCCGACGCCCTGGACCGGGTACCCGGCGCCCGTGGGCTGAACGGCTGGGTGGCCGGCGGCCCGCGACACGGCGTGGCGCGCGTCAACGGCGACCCGCTGCAGCTCACCGTGCCCCGGCTGTACGGTCACCCGCTGAGTGCGCGCTTTAACGGCGTGCTGCGCTGGTTCAGTGACGCCGGCGGCTGGTCGGTGGAAACCGGCACCCTGATGGCCGCCAACGCCGATACCCGGGGCGTCGCCATGTTCCGCCTGGAGGGTGGCGGCGGGCTGCCCGTGCCGGAGCTGCGTCTGCTCGCCGATATCCATGACGGCGACGCGGCCCGCGCCGCGCACTACATTCCCATGGAAAAACTGCCCGACCCGCTCAGTGAATGGCTGGCGCAGGCGTTCCGTGGCGGGCACCTGGATCAAGGCCGTTTTCTTTACCGTGGCCCGATAAAAATCGACCCAAAACAGCAGCAGAACCGCACCTTCCAGATGCGCTTCCAGGGTCGGGATATGGGCCTGTCGTTCCTGCCCGACTGGCCAGTGGCCACCGGGATTGAGGCCGATGTGCTGATCGACGGTCGCCAGGTTAGCGGCCAGGTCGCCCGCGGGCGCTTGTTCGACAGTGAATTGAGCCAGGTCACCGTGGACCTGCCGGCGGTGGACGATCCGTCGCGCCGCCACCTGGTGATCCAGGGGCGGGTGCAGGGCCCGGCCACCGACCTGGATCGTGTTTTCCACGACACACCGCTCGCCGGGCAACTGCCCGACGGGCTGCTCGACTGGCGGTTCCGCGCCGGCCAGGTTGACGGTCACCTGCTGCTTGACCTGCCGCTGGCCAAGGACGGCCCCGACCCGATGGTGATCGTCGACGGCCGGGGCGACGGCGTCACGCTGGCCAACGACTCTCTGGATCTCACCGTCACCGATGTCACTGCCCCGGTCTATTTCCACCTGCGCGAAGGCATCAATATGCCCCGCCTGGAGGGCAAAGCGCTGGGCGGCAGTTTCACCGGCTCCTGGCTGACGCGGGGGCCGGACAGCCAGATGCAGCTCACCGGCAGCCTGCCGGTGGCGCGGCTGCGTGACTGGTTGGACGTGGACTGGCCGGTGCCGGTGACCGGCCGCTTGCCGCTGGAGCTGGACCTGGGGATGCCCTGGCGGGGGATGCCGTTGCGCGTGGAAGCGCGCTCCACACTGGAAGGGATCAAGGTGGACGCCCCCGCGCCCCTGGGTAAAAGCGCCGACACCGTGCGCGGCAGCCGGCTGGTCTGGCGCGCTGGCCGGGAACAGAGCTTGAGCGTCAACTATGGCGAAGTGGCGCGTGGCCGTTTTCGCACCGGCAATGCCTTCGCCGGTGCCCTGGGCCTGGGTGGTGTGGCGCCGCCGGCGCTGCCCGAGCAGGGGCTGGTGATCGAGGGCCGCGCGGAGCGCGCCAGCGCCGCCCAGTGGCTGGACTTCGTGCAGGGCCTGAACAAAGGTGGCGGGCAGGGCGGTGGTGGCGCCGTATCCCCCTCGTTGATACGCCGCGTTGCGGTGACGGTGGGCGATCTGGACCTGTTCGGCATGGCGCTGTCCGGCGCCCGGTTCATCGCCGTGCCCCATCAGAGCGGTTGGGAATTCAATATGGCGGCGCCGGCTTTGGCCGGCACGCTACGCTTGCCCGACAACTACCAGCCCCGCGGCGAGCGTCCGCTGACGTTGGCGATTAGCCGTCTGCGGCTACCGGATAATCCGCTCACCGGCGGCGAAGGCGGCGGCAATCGCCAGCGCCTGTCGCCGACCGAGATACCGGTGATGGACGTGACTCTTGCCGACGCCCGTATCGGGCGTGAAGTGCTGGGCGACGGGTCCACCCGCGTTCGGCCCGTGGACGGTGGTGTGCGCGCCGAAGCCTTGCGTGGCCAATGGCGCGGGGTGCGTGTCGACGGCAACCTCACCTGGACCGAAAACGAAGCCGGGGCCCAGCGCACCCGCTACCAGGGCAATGTGGTCTCGGACGATC
>JBELJS010000035.1:0-40223 GCA_042090255.1 Alcanivorax sp.
GTTGACCAGCAGACGGCCGTCTTCCTCGAAGAACTCCACCGCCATGACGCCGGCGTAATCGAGCGTTTCCATGATCCGCCGCAGAATACGTTCCGCTTCCGGCTGCAGCTCTGCGCAAGCGTTGGCCGGCGCCAGGCTCAGGCGCAGGATGCCGTCCACATGCCAGTTGCGGGTCAACGGGTAGAACAGGGTCTCGCCGGCCGGGTTGCGGGCGCCAACAATGGACAGCTCGCGGCGGAAAGGGATTTTCTTCTCGACGATGGCGCGGCCGGCCAGTTCTTCCGCGGGCACCGTGGACAAATCACCGCCTTCGCTGATGATCCAAGTGCCGCGACCGTCATAGCCGCCACTGCGCGCTTTCACCACCAACCCGCCAAAGTCGGCGGCGGCGTCGGCCAGGTCGTCGACCTTGTCCAGGTTGCGCCACGGCGCGGTGGCGATGCCCAGGTCGTCGAGCATGGCTTTCTGGGTCTGGCGATCCGGGATCACGGATAAGGCGCCGCGCGCCACACAGCGGTCGCTGGCCGCCAGCCGAGCGGACAGGCCGCTGTCGGGAAAAGCCTCGCGCTCCACGGTGACCACCGGGTAGCGTTCCAGGCACTCTTCCCAGGTAATCGGCACCGCCAGGTCGGAGGTGCCGGGCAGCAGCAGGGCGCGCTCCGGGTCGTAGCGGTCCACTACCAGGCCCAGGCGGGCGGCGGCCTCCGCCATCATCAGGCCGAGCTGGCCGCCGCCGAGTACCAGTACACGATTCATGCGCTGCTTACCCCTGACCCAGTTCCGCGTCCGCCAGCACCTGATCGGCGCGGGCCGCTTTCCAGTCGGCGATGCGTTTCTGCAAGGCCGGGTCGTCGCTGCCCAGCATCTGCGCCGCCAGCAGGCCGGCGTTGTAGGCCCCCGCGGAGCCAATCGCGAGGGTGCCGACCGCCACGCCCTTGGGCATCTGCACGATCGACAGCAGGCTGTCCAGGCCGGACAAAGACCGGCTCTGCACCGGCACACCCAGCACCGGCAGCGGCGTCATGGCGGCGATCATGCCGGGTAAGTGGGCGGCGCCGCCGGCGCCGGCAATGATCACCTTATAACCCTGGTCCGCCGCGCTCTTGGCGAAGTCGTACATGCGTTGCGGGGTACGGTGGGCGGACACCACCTCCGCCTTCCAGCTCACACCGAACTGGGTCAGGGCGTCGCAAGCCTCTTTCATGGTCTCCCAGTCAGACTGGGACCCCATTACAACCGCTACCGATACCGTCATTGCTTCACTCCCGTGCGGAGGCCACTTTCAAGGGCGCACACTCTACCGATTCCACCGCCCGGCACAAGGGGACCAACGGCCTGGAGCCGCCGGAAGCCGGGCGAAGGCGCAACAATACCGCAGCCGGACGGCAAGGCCCAGTACCGGCCTGCACCGCCATATAAGCCGCCGGCATCAGAAAGCGGTGATTATCAGGAATCGTTCTCACAGGAACTTGCCCTGGCGCCGCCTCGTTTGTAACCCTGATAGCCAGCGCCGCAAGGATTGACGGCGCCGGCCGAAAGGCATTCGCAGCAAACCAGTCGCAATAGAAGGAGTTATGGATATGAAAGTACAGGACGTCATGAGCGAATCCCCCCGCACCCTGAATACCGATGCCAGCGTGGAAGACGCCGCCAAGATGATGCGCGACCTTCACGTGGGTGTGCTACCGATCGCGGAGCACGACCGTCTGGTGGGCATTACCACTGACCGGGATCTGGTGATTCGGGCGCTCTCGGAAAGCAAAGGCCCGGACACACCCGTGAAGGATTGCATGACCGGTATGGTGCTGTACTGCTTCAAGGACGATGATGTCGCCGATGTGGCCGCCAACATGCAGGAGCAGCAGGTTCAGCGTTTGATTGTGCTGGATGACCGGGACAGCAAAAGCCTGGTGGGCGTTATTTCACTGTCCGACATCGCCAGCAAAGGCAAACACGACGAGCGCATCCAGTCCGCCGTGTCCTCTTGCAGCACCCAGTATCAACGGGTGGCCTGACAGCGCCGCCCTCAACCATCCCTCGACACAGGCCGGGCTCTCGCCCGGCTTTTTTGTGCTCGACCACTTTGGAAGCGCGGATTTGTGGGAGCGGGCCCCGCCCGCGAAAGGCCGGCAAAGCCGACCGGCAGGATTCCAGAGACCCGTTCGGTTGAGTCCAACAGGGCGCGTTAAGACGTCCCTCTGGGATCCTGCCGGGAGCTTCGCTCCCTTTCGCGGGCTGGGCCCGCTCCTACAAGAGCGTGGTGTAACCGGTGCGGAAATCCGGGTAGCGCAGCGTGTAGCCGCCGTCGGCAATGAAGCGGCTGTGGACGCGTTTGCCGGTCGGCGCGGTGTCCGGCACGGCTAACGACAAACCCTGCTGCGCCGCCAGCCACTGGTACACGTCCAGGTTTCCGGCCGGGCTGTTGTCGGTGCCCACCACCAGCGGCGGTACGGTTTCGCCGGACAGCCAGCGCCCCACCAGATTCTCAAGCAGACCGACGCAGTCATCGCGGTGAATACGGTTGCTCCATTTCGCGTCCGGCAGCGGCTCTTCGCCGCGCGCCATGCGCGCCACCTTGGTGAGCAAGCGGTTGCGGCCCGGGCCGTAAATACCGCTGAAGCGCACCACCGTGGCCAGGCCCCGGGTGCTGATCTCCTGCTCGGCGGCCAGCACCACCTTGCCGTTGTAGCGGGTCGGCGCCGGCGGCGTGGTCTCGTCCACGTCGCCTTCCAGGTCGCCGAACACGGCGCTGCTGGAGACGAACAGAATCGGCGGCAGGGGCTGTTGTTCGGCCAGCGCGTCGAGCAGATTGAGCGGCGCGCGCACATAGGCTTTCAGGTACCCTTCCTCTGAGTATTCACTGGGCGTCATGATGATCACCAGCAGGTCCACCCGGTCCGGCGGCAGCAGGTGGGCGCCGTCGAGCAGGTCCTGGCTGTAAAGATCCACCCCACTGGGGGCGTCGCTGCCGCGGCGTATTCCGCTGACGCGGTGGCCGGCGGCCAGCAGGTTTTCCGCCAAGCCCCGGCCCAGGTCGCCGAGACCGGCAATTAGAATATGGCTCATAGTCTTTGAGTCCGGCACAATGGCCTATCATCGAAAAAAGTTTTTACGCTTATGACACTAACAGAACTACGCTATCTGGTCGCACTGGCCCGGGAACGTCATTTCGGCCACGCCGCCCAGGTCTGCAACGTCAGCCAGCCGACGCTGAGCGCGGCGATTAAAAAGCTGGAAGAACAGCTCAGCATGCCACTGTTCGAACGGCGCCCCCGGGAGGTGGTGGTCACCCCCCAGGCGGAGCCGATCATCGCCCAGGCCCAGCGGGTCCTGGAGCAGGCCGACCTGCTTGAGCAGATGGCCCTGAGCCAGCGCGACCAGCTCGGCTCGCCGCTGCGGGTGGGCGCCATCTTCACCGTGGCGCCGTACCTGTTCCCCACCATGATACCGCGGGTGCGGGCGGAAGCGCCGGACATGCCGCTGTTCATTGAAGAAAACTACACCCATGTGCTGCGCGGCAAACTCGACCGGGGCGAGCTGGACGCCATCATCGTGGCGCTGCCGTTTTCCGGCGGCGGCCTGGTGCGCGCCCAGATGTACGAGGAATCGTTCTCGGTGCTGCTGCCCGGCGACCACCCCTGGACCAAGCAGAAGCTGATCCGCCCGGAACAGATGCTCGACGAGACCCTGCTGCTGCTCGGCGAAGGCCACTGTTTCCGCGACCAGGTGCTGGAGCTGTGCCCGGCGATTGATTCCGAGCGCCAGCGCAACCTGGTGCAGATCGAAGGCGGCTCACTGGAAACCCTGCGCCATATGGTGGCGTCCGGCCTCGGCATCACGGTGCTGCCCAACTCCGCGCTCCACCAGCACGGCTATGACAAGAGCACCTTCGCGGTGCGTCCGTTCGCGGCGCCGGTGCCGTCACGCACCATCGCCCTGGTGTGGCGGGACAGCTTCCCGCGCCCCAAGGCCATCGAAGTGCTGCGCCACGCGGTGCCGCGCGAGGGCCTCGCCGCCTGATATGAGCCCGCCCGCCGCCCTGGAGACGATCGACATTACCCGTCTTAAGGGCGTCGGCCCCCGGGCGGCGGAACGGCTGGCCCGGCTCGGGCTGGCGACCTTGGAAGATGTGCTCTTCCACCTGCCGTTCCGCTACGAAGACCGCACCCGCATTACCCCCATCGGCAGCCTGCGCCCGGAACAGGGCGTGGTAATCGAAGGCGAGGTGATGGCCGCCGACGTGGTGTTCGGCAAGCGCCGCTCACTGCTGTGCAAGGTGGCCGACGGCACCGGCCTGGTGGCGCTGCGTTTTTATCACTTCAGCGCGGCGCAGAAGAACGCCCTGGAAAAAGGCCGCCGCATCCGCGTGTACGGCGAACCACGCCCCGGCGCCGCCGGCCTGGAGTTCTACCACCCGGAATACCAGGCCGGCCCGGATATCCCGCCGCTGGAAAAGGCCCTGACACCGGTGTACCCGACCACCGACGGGGTCAGCCAGAAACTGCTGCGCAACCTCGCCGCCCAGGGCCTGCAATGGCTCCAAACCCATGCCCCGGAAGAGCTGATCCCCCGGCAATTGCTGGACCAGAGCGGCCTGCCCGGCCTGGCCCAGGCCCTCACCAAACTGCATCACCCGCAACCGGACGACCCGGTGGACCTGCTGCTGGACGGCAACCACCCGGCGGTGAAGCGGCTGGTGATGGAAGAGATGGTCGCCCACCAGCTGGGCATGCTGGCGAAACGGGCGGGCCAGAAGGCGCTGTCCGCGCCGATGCTGCGCGGCGATGGGCTTACTGGAAAGCTGCTCAAGGCGCTGCCGTTCCAGCTCACCGGCGCCCAGCAACGGGTGATCGGGGAAATCCGTGGCGACCTGGCCCGCGAGCATCCGATGCTGCGCCTGATCCAAGGGGACGTGGGCTCGGGGAAAACCCTGGTGGCCGCGGCCGCCGCCCTGGTGGCGATCGAATCCGGCTACCAGGTGGCGCTGATGGCGCCCACCGAATTGCTCGCTGAGCAGCACCTGGCCAATTTTCGCCACTGGCTGGCGCCGCTGGGTATCCAGGTGCACTGGCTGGCCGGCAGCGTCGGCGCCAAGGCGCGCCGGGAAACCCTGGCGGCCCTGGCCGAGGGCAGCGGCGCCCTGGTGGTGGGCACCCACGCCCTGTTCCAGGACGCGGTAGCGTTCCAGCGGCTGGGGCTGATCATCATCGACGAGCAGCACCGTTTCGGCGTGCAGCAGCGGCTAGCGCTGCGCGAAAAAGGCCGCTTTGATAACCAGGTGCCGCACCAGCTCACGCTCACCGCCACGCCGATTCCCCGCACCCTGGCGATGAGCGTCTACGGCGACCTGGACACCTCGGTGATCGACGAAATGCCGCCGGGCCGCAAGCCGATTCAGACTCTGGCGCTGCCCACCTCGCGCCGCGACGACGTGGTGGCGCGCATCCGCGCCGCCTGCCAGGAAGGCACCCAGGCCTACTGGGTATGCACCCTGATCGAGGAATCCGACGAGCTGCAGGCCCAGGCCGCCGAGGCCACCTTCGAAACCCTCCAGGAGGCGCTGCCCGAGCTCACCGTGGAGCTGGTGCACGGGCGCCTGAAAGCTAAAGACAAGGCGGCGAGGATGGCCCGCTTTACCAGCGGCGAGGCGCAATTGCTGGTGGCCACCACCGTGATCGAGGTCGGCGTGGACGTGCCCAACGCCACCTTGATGATGATGGAAAACGCGGAACGGCTGGGGCTGGCGCAACTGCACCAGCTGCGCGGGCGCGTGGGGCGGGGTGGCGAGCAAAGCTACTGCCTGCTGCTCTACCAGACACCGCTGTCGTTCACCGCCAAAAAACGCCTGGCGGTAATGCGCGACACCAGCGACGGCTTCGTGATCGCCGAGGAAGACCTCAAATTACGCGGCCCGGGCGAATGGCTCGGCACCCGCCAGACCGGCGACCTGGCGTTCCGCATCGCCGACCTGGTGCGCGACGAGGCGCTCATGGCCCCGGCCCGAGAAGTAGCGGCGGCACTGCTGGCGCAGTACCCTGACCGCGTCGAGCGGCTGCTGCGCCGCTGGCTTCGCGGCGGCGAGCATTTCGCCGACGTGTGAATGTAGGAGCGGGCCTTGTGGGAGCGGGCCCAGCCCGCGAAAGGGTGGCTTCTAGCCACCCGGCGGGATACCAGAGCCCTCTCTGCAGGTGGCACAAAGAAGGTCTCTGGCATCCTGCCGGCAAGCGTTGCTTGCCTTTCGCGGGCAGGGCCCGCTCCTACAATTATTCGGCGTCCGGGTTGGGCGCGGTCAGGTCGCGCCAGGCCTGCTTGGTGGACTGCCAGGCGCTTCCAAAGCGGTGCTTCGCTTCTTCCCAGTTGTCGGCGCTGGCGGCCTGCAGTTCCTGGTATTCGGTCTGCAGTTCAGCGCGCTCGTCTTTCAGCTCACTGAGGGTCTCCTGCTTTTCCAGACGTGCTTCCTGGGACAGGTCCTGCCAGCCCTGATCAATCTCTTTCTGAGCTTCGTCGATCTCCTCGTCCAGGTTTACCAGCGCCCGGCGAGCGATCTCCACGGCCTCATTTTTCTGTTCAACGGAGAAATTCTTGAACGTCTCCCAGGTATCACGCATCTGCGTGGAGACGTTCTCCTGATCCGGCTGCTTGATGTTGGGCGTTCCCTCGGTGGTGCTCTGTGCCCAGCTGGTAGCGGTAGTCACCATCATCAGGGTGGCCGCTAGAAGCAATGACTGTCGCATCGTTATTCGCTCCATGATTTTTTTCATTTCAACCTAATACATGGAGGCAGTATTGCCGCTGGCAAGGCGACGCGAGGAAAAATTGTGCAAAACCGGCCATCAAGTCTGCCGGAAGCGATCCGGACTGACCCCGTACCAGCGTTTAAACGCCTTGCTGAAATTGCTGGCATCGGAAAACCCCAGTTGATCAGCGACCTCCGCCACCGAGCGGTCGCTGCTGCGCAGCAGGGCAGCGGCGCGCTCGGCGCTGTGTTCTTCAATGAGACGCCGGTAGCCACTGCCGGCCTCGGCCAAATGCCGGCGCAGTGAGCGCTCACTGAGGTTCACGGCCGCCGCCAGTTCACCCAGGGTGGGCGGTCCGCCGGGCCGCACCCGCAGCAGACCGCGCAGGGTCTGAACCAGCGGCGGGGAACGATCCAGCTCCGCCAGCGCCTGCTCGGCCAGCTGCTGGTGCTGCCGGGAGAGGTCGTCGTCGCCCAGCGGCAAGGGCGTGTGCAGCCGCGCCCGGTCGTGCCAGACCACATCCGCGTCGGCGTCGAACACCACCTGCCGGCACAGCCTGGTCTGCCAGGGGCGCGGGTCCGCCGGCTCGGAACGGCGCAGCGCCACTTCGGTGACCGCGCCGGCCGGCGCCACCCGGAGCAGGTGCTGGACATGGGCGGCGATAAAGGCGTCCAGGGCGCAGGGGTGCACCGGCGTGCCGTCCAGCGGCCGGATCGCCAGCCCCTCGGCGCCGGGCCGGTGCACCCGGGACACCGTGACGCTGTTGGAGACCAGCGCCTGAAAGCGCACCGCGAAGTCGATCACCTGGTCGAGGCTGGGGGCGGTCTGCACCAGCAGGCCGAGAATCCGCAGGTGCATGGGCTGCGCCGCCAGGCCCACGTACAAGCCGATGGCCGGATCGCCACTGAGCCGTTCGGCGGCGGCCCACAACCGGCCCATCGCCGCCACCGTCACGCGGCCACCGGGGTTGGCGGCCAGCCAGGCGCGCTCCAGCCCCGCTTCACGCAGGGCCAGACTGCCATCCAGACCACGGTGCTCCAAGGTGTCCAGTACGGCCAGCGGCCAGGCGGCCACGGTGGTGGCGGTAAAAGGCGTCATGGTCAGCGGCCACCTGCCAGTGGCCGCTTGCCACCTTGGTGGCCCGGGCCGGCGGCGCTAGCCTGCCAGGCACTCTCAGAATAAGGACAAGGTTCCATGCGATATCCGGCTTTGCTTTTGATTATGGCGGTCAGCGCGGCCGCCCTGGCCGCGTGCGGCGGCAGCTCCGCGCCCGCGCCCCGGGCCACCCCGGCCCCCGACGCCCTGCGCGAACACAGCAAGCTGTTCGAGAAAGGCGTGGTGGAAGTCACCGACGGCGTGCACGTGGCGGTGGGCTTCGGCCTCGCCAATTCCATTATGCTGGAAGGCGACGACGGCATCATTATCGTCGACACCATGGAAACGGTGGCGGAAGGGGAAGCGGTGCTCGCCGCCTTCCGAGAGATCACCGACAAGCCGATCGCGGCGATCATCTACACCCACAACCATGCCGATCACGTCTTCGGCGCCCGGGCGTTCGCCGCCCCGGGCGAGGTGCCGGTATACGCCCACCAGAGCACCGGCTATTACATCAATCGGGTGGTGAACCAGATCCGGCCGATCATCACCGCCCGCTCCATGCGCATGTTCGGCCACCATCTGCCCGACGGCGAGCGCATCAACGATGGCATCGGCCCGCACCTGGGCGTCAGCGAAGAGAGCACGCTGTTCGCGCTGCCGCCGGACCATACCGTGGACGAACGCCTGGCAACCACCATCGCCGGCATCCAGCTGGAACTGGTGCACGCCCCCGGGGAAACCGAGGACCAGCTGTTTGTATGGCTGCCGGAAAAGAAGGTCGTCCTGACCGGCGACAACATCTATCAAACCTTCCCCAACCTCTACACCATCCGCGGCACCTATTATCGGGACGTTCAGAAATGGGCGGCCAGCCTGGACAAGATCCGCGCGCTGGGCGCCGAGCACCTGGTTCCCAGCCACACCCGTCCGATCAGCGGCCACCAACGCATCCACGACACCCTCACCGATTACCGCGACGCGATCCAGTATGTGCACGACCAGACCCTGCGCCACATGAACAAGGGCCTGACCCCGGATCAAATCGTGGAGCGCGTGCATCTGCCGCCACATCTCGCGGAGAGCCCCTGGCTGCAGGAGTTCTACGGCAAGGTGAGCTGGTCGGTGCGCTCCGTGTTCGACGGCTACCTGGGCTGGTTCGATGGCAACCCGAGCACCCTGCAACCGCTGCCCGGCGACCAACAGGCACGCCACATGGCGGAACTGGCCGGCGGCGAGCAGGCCCTGGCGGACCAGGCCCGTGCCGCCCTGGACCAGGGCGACGCCCAGTGGGCCCTCAACCTCAGCGACCACCTGCGCGCCCTGCGCCCGGACGACGACGCGGTGAACCAGCTGCGCGCCGAAGCGCTGCGCCGGCTGGGCGAGGTGGAAGCCAACCCCAACGCCCGCAACTACTACTTCACCGCCGCCCGGGAAGAAGCGGACGGTCTGAACCCCGGCTTCCGCACCGAGCCACCGGAAGGCTTTCTCGACACCCTGCCGATCGAGAACTTCCTGACCGCGATGCCGGCCTTCCTGAAGGCGGAAGACACCCTCGACGTGCACGAGAAACTGGGCTTCCAGTTCGCCGACAGCGACCGCCGTTTCACGCTGGAAATCCGCCGGGGCGTGGCCCAAGTGCACGCGGGCCTGGCGGACGACACGGTGGCGGTATTGCACACCCGAGAACCGGTCTGGAAGGCCATCGCCGCCGGCAACCGCAGCGCGGTCACGGCCCTGGCCGGCGACGACCTGGACATCGACGGTGACAAGATCGCGGCGCTGCGCCTGCTCGGCTACTTCGAGAAAGTGGACTGAAACGGGTCCAAGGCGCTCATCCGGCTTGCCCGGTAACGGGCAATCAAGGCATGCTCGGTGGCTGTCCACGTTCGCCACCGATTCAGGAAGCTGTCATGCCGGAACGCCGCTGCTACGTATCACCCCTCTGGTTACGCGCCGGCGCGCTGGCCGCGCTGCTGGCCTTGAGCGCCTGCGACAATAGCTCCGAACAAGGCTCCGAACAGGGCCCCGATCAACCCGCCGAGAAAACGGACCCGGCCCCGGCTGATGACGCCGCCACCGAACAGAGCGATCGGTCGGCGGCCTCGGCGACCGCGGAGAAGCTGGAAACCCACAACGAAACCCTGCGCCGCCGTGCGGACAATTGCAGCGGCGACGATTGCGCCAAAGTAGCGGTGGATCTGGAACTCTACGAGGGCCACCCGGAGCTGAACCAGGCGGTGCGCCGCCGCATGGTCCAACAGCTGGGCGGTGGCGGCGAAGACCAGGGTGCCCCACCGGAATCCCTGGACGAAGCTGCCGACCGCTTCCTGGCTACCGCCGCCGGGATCCCCGGCGACGGCGCCCGGGGCTGGGAACTGAGCGGCGAAAGCCGTCAGTTGGGCCGCTGGAAAGAGCTGCTGACGGTGGCCATCGACAGCTACGAATTCACCGGCGGCGCCCACGGGCTGCCGGCGACACGCTGGCTGAACTGGAATCTGGCCACCCACCGCCCGGTCACCCTGGGGCAGGTGATTACCCCGGGCCAGGAAGACGCCTTCGAGAAAGCCGCTCGCCGCGCCCATGACCGCTGGCTGGACAAAGAAGTGGACTCCGACGGCGACTTCCGCCAGGCCTGGCCGTTTCAGGAAAGCAGCGACTTCCGGCTCACCCGCAAAGGCCTGGTGCTGCATTACGACGTCTACTCCATCGCTCCCTATGTAATGGGCCAGCCCACCCTGACGCTGCCGTGGGAAGACCTGGACGGGGTGATCCGCGCAAAATACCGGCCAAACGGCGACTAGACGTCAGCCCTGATCCCGGGAGGCCCGGCACAGCTGCAGCCAGCGCTCCACGCCGGGGCTGCGGTACTTTTGCCGGTGCAGCACGAAATAGAATTCGCGGCTGAAGTCCCGGTGCGGCACCGCCAGGGGCACCAGCGACCCGCGCCGGAAGGCCTCGCGCAGTGACACCCGCGACAGGCAGCTGATACCCAGCCCGGTTTCCACCGCCCGCTTGATCGCCTCGGTGTGCTCCAGCTCCAGCAGCAGGTTGAGATCCGGCAGAATGCCGTGCATGCCGCGCTCGAAGGTCTGGCGCGTGCCGGAGCCGGATTCGCGGACGATCCAGGTGGCGGCTTTCAGATCATGGTCGTCCAGGCGCGGCTTGCCGGCCAGGGGGTGATCCGGCGCACAGAACACCACCAGCTCATCCTCGCGCCAGGGCAGCAGCTCCAGATCGCGGTGGTTCATTTCCCCCTCGATCAGCCCCAGATCCAGATCGAACCCCAACACCCGATCAACGATAGCGCGAGTATTGGCCACCTCCAGCTGCACCCGGGCACCGGGTTGCTCCGCCATATAACGGGCCATAATACTCACCGCCAGGTAGTTGCCGATGGTCAGCGTCGCCCCCACCTTGAGCTGGCCCAGTTCCTGATGGACCAGCAGGCCCGCTTCCAGATCACGCGCCTGACCCAGCAGGGCCTCCGCCCGGGGCCACAACTGGCGGCCCAGCTCGTTGAGGCGCAGGCGTTTGCCGGCGCGTTCGAACAGCTTGATCTCGAACTGGGACTCCAGCTCCTTCAGTGCCCCGGACGCGGCGGACTGGGACATGCTGAGGTGATCCGCGGCGCGGCTGACGTTTTCGAAGTGAGCGGTGGCGAGGAACACTTCCAGCTGTCGAAGGGTGTAGCGCATAACGGCCTCATCGGTATAATCGATATCAAATATCGGAATAACCCATTTTACCGATATCTCCCAGGTGATTATATTCTCACCAACTGGAGATTCCGGAATAAAAGCGTATTAGCATATGTCAAATTTGAATACTGAAACCGTCACCAGCGTTCGCCATTGGAATGAAACCCTGTTCAGTTTCACCACCAGTCGCGACCCCGCCTTCCGCTTCAAAAACGGCCATTTCACCATGATCGGCCTGGAGCAGGATGGTGGCCGTCCGCTGCTGCGCGCTTATTCCATCGCCAGCGCCAACTATGAGGAAGAACTGGAGTTCTTCAGCATCAAGGTGCCGGACGGCCCGCTGACGTCCCGGCTGCAGAAAATCCAGCCCGGCGACAAAATTTATGTGAGCCGTAAGCCCACCGGCACCCTGGTGGCGGACCACCTGCTGCCCGGCAAACGCCTGTGGCTGCTGTCCACCGGTACCGGCCTGGCGCCGTTCCTGAGCATCATCAAGGATCCGGAGATTTACGAACAGTTCGATCAGGTGATCCTGACCCACGGGGTGCGCTACACCTCGGAGCTGGCCTACCGGGACGTGATCGAGAATGAGCTGCCGGATAACGAATTCTTCGGCGACATTATTCGTAACCAGCTGCTCTACTACCCCACGGTGACCCGCGAGCCTTACCGGAACAAGGGCCGGCTCACCGAGCTGATGACCAGCGGCAAGCTGTTCGACGATCTGGAGCTGCCCAAGCCCAATCTGGACGAAGACCGGTTCATGCTGTGCGGCAGCCCCGCCATGCTGAAGGACTTCACCAACATTCTCGACGACTGGGGTTTCCGCGAATCCCGCGGTGGCCACATGCATGAGTACGTGATCGAGCGCGCCTTCGTCGAGAAATAACCGAATGCGGCGCGTCGGCCGTTAGTCCGGCCCGGCAATAAAAAACCCGGCACAGGCCGGGTTTTTTATTGCATCGGGTTGTCAGCAAAACGGGCTCACGCCTTGGCGCGTTCAGAATCCCGCAGTGCTTTTATCTTGTCGTGGTTTTCCTTCACACCCTGGTACTGCTTTTCCACCACGGCGCGCACCGTCTCCGGCAGCTCTTCATCGAGCGCCTTCTGGTAGTTATGCTTGGCCACATCCTCACCGCGCTCGCATTCGTTCAGCACCGCTTCGTCGGCACGATCCATCAGCTTCGCTTTCAAATCCACCCAGCGGCGGTGCAGGGTCCCGGCAACGCTGCTGCTGTCTTCCGGATCGCCGCCCTGGGCGCGCACCAGCTCCTGCAGTTCCTGCGCCGCCGTCGCGCAGCTCTGCGATCGGTCTTTGCACACCTGCTGCAGTTCGGGTTTTTCCATTTGTTCGGCGCAAGTGCGAAAACCTTCTTCGCCATCCCGGCAGGTTTCGATCAAGGCGTTAAGCACTTTGGTTACCTTATCGTCAGACATAGGAGAACTCCTTTCTCATCGGTTTCGCTCACCATGAAAATCACGGTGTGGGGAATCATAGTGCGCCCTGTAAGCCTGGCTTGCCGACCCCTCAAAGGCACCGCTTTACCTTCTTTTGCAACAGCGAGTGAGCACTGGCGGGGAAGTGTGACCATCGGCGAGGACAAAGCGCGGTGATAACGCTAGGGTATCGACCCATTGTTTATAAGGGGGGCCACATGCCGCATTACCTAAGCACCATCATCAATCTTCTGCCCGTTGTTATACCGGCTATAGTGGGCCTGGTGCTGGGCATCGTGTTCAGAAGCCGGGCGCGCAAAGCGTCTCTGCTGGTGATCATCGCCAGCGCGGTGTTGCTTCTCCAGGCCGTGTTCCAGGTTGTCACCAACCACCTTCTGATGCCCCTCAGCGGCAATGGACTGTTGTCCTGGGAAGCCTATTCGATGATCGTTTCGGCGGGCTATTTCGTACTCGGGTCGGCCACTCTGGGGCTGCTTCTGGCCGCCGCTTTTGTTGAGCGCGGCCCCTACCAACCGGCGGAGCCGGCCACCGAAGCCGAACGGACAGGGGTCGCGGTGCAGCCGCATCGCGGCACGCTGGTACTGACGCTGGGTCTGATCAGCATGCTGCTGTTCTCACCGCTGGGGGTGGTTGCCTGGATACTGGGGGTGCTGGAGCTGAAAGCCATGGACCGGGGCGAGCGGGACCCCACCGGGCGGGGCACGGCCATAGCGGGGATGATTTTCGGTATTATCGGTACCGTAATGATGGTGGTATTCCTGATCACCGCCGCGGTATTCGTGTACGCCTTCCTCAGCTCACCCGGCTGGCGTTATTAACGCCTAACGCCGGGGCTTGAGCGTCACCGTCTGCTCGTTGGCGTCGGTGGCCTCGCTGGCGGCGGGTTGCTGGTCCAGGTCTCGGACCAGCCCACAGGCGACACACTCCATCCAGGTGCTGTCGCCATCACTGCAACGCTGGATACGATCCATCGCGCCGCATCCGGGGCAGCTCGCCCCGGCGATGAACTGACGTTTAACCATAGCGGCCTCTCTGTCGTTGCTACCCTTCGATACCGCTGTGGCGGAGCAGCGGCTCGACACTGGGCTCGCGACCACGGAAATCCACGAACAACTCCATCGGTTCACGGCTGCCACCCCGGGCAAGAATCTTTTCGCGGAAATCGCGGCCGGTGGCTTCGTTGAACGGGCCTTCTTCCTCGAAGCGGGCGTAGGCGTCGCAGGACAATACCTCCGCCCATTTGTAGCTGTAATAGCCTGCCGCGTAGCCCCCGGCGAAGATGTGCCCGAAGCCGTTCTGGAAGCGGTTGAACGCCGGCGGCTTGATCACCGACACCTGCGCGCGCACTTCATCCAGCACCTGCTGGATGTCCAGGCCTTCGCGGTACTCCGCGTGCAGGCGCATGTCGAACAGCGAAAACTCCAACTGACGCATCATGCCCATGGCGCTTTGAAAGTTCTTGGCGGCGAGCATCTTGTCCAGGGTTTCCCGGGGCAGGGGCTCGCCGGTTTCGTAGTGGCCGGAAATCAGCGCCAGGCCTTCCTCGGTCCAGCACCAGTTTTCCAGGAACTGGCTGGGCAGCTCCACCGCGTCCCAGGCCACACCGTTGATACCGGAAATGCCCGCCACTTCCTGCTCGGTGAGCATGTGGTGCAGGCCATGGCCGAACTCATGGAACAGGGTGACCACTTCATCGTGGGTGAGCAGGCCGGGCTTGCCGCCGGCCGGCGGCGCGAAGTTACACGTCAGGTAGGCGACCGGGGTTTGCAGTTCGCCATCCAGCTGGCGGCGGCGCACCCGGGCGTCGTCCATCCAGGCCCCGCCACGCTTGCCGCTGCGCGCGTACATATCCAGGTAAAAGGCGGCGCGCACGCTGCCGTCGTCGTCCACCAGTTCGTAGAAGCGCACGTCCGGGTGCCAGGTGTCCACGTCGTCACGCTGGCGGAAGCGGATGCCGAACAGCTTGCCGACCACCTGAAACATACCGTCGATCACTTTCTCCGCCGGGAACCAGGGGCGTAGCGCCTCGTCGGACAGGTCATAACGGGCCTCGCGCAGACGCTCGCTCCAGTAGCCGAGGTCCCAGGGCTGCAGATCCTCGGCGCCTTGTTCGGCGGCGAACGCTTTCAAGGCGGCCACTTCCCGCTCCGCCTGGGGTTTGGCGCGGCGGGCCAGGTCGTCCAGGAAGCCGATCACTTCGTCCACGTCGCGGGCCATCTTGGTAGCCAGGGATTTGTCCGCGTAGTGGGCGAAACCGAGCAGGTTGGCCTGCTCGTGGCGCAGCTTCAGGATCTCATCCATCACCGCGCCGTTGTCGTACTCGCCGGCCTGCGGGCCCTGGTCGGATGCCCGGGTGGTAAAGGCCCGGTACATTTCTTCGCGCAAGGCACGGTTCCCGGCGTGGCTCATCACCGCGAAGAACACCGGGAAATCCAGGGTCAGCAGCCAGCCCTGCTCGAGGCCCTCGGCGCGGGCCCGGTCGGCGGTGCCGGCCAGGGCGGTGTCCGGCAAACCGGCCAGCTCCGCCTTGTCGGTGACGTGCTTCTGCCAGGCCTGGGTGGCGTCCAGCAAGTTGTTCTCGAAGCGGGTGGTCAGCTCCGACAACCGCTTGGCGTTTTCCATGTACTGGGCTTTCTGCGCTTCGGGCAAGGCCACGCCGGACAGGCGGAAATCGCGCAGCGTGTTGTCGATGTCTTTCTGCTGGGCCGGCGTCAGGGTGTTGAATTCATCGCTGTCGCGCAGCGCCTGGTAGGCGGCGAACAGTTCGCTGTTCTGGCCCACTTCGGTGCTGTACTCGCTGATCAGCGGCAGGCAGGCGTTGTACGCCTCGCGCAAGGCTTCGTCCTGGGCCACCCCGTTCAGATGCCCCACCGGGCCAAACGCCTTTTCCAGGCGTTCGTCTTCCTCGGACAGGGTCAGCTCCAGAGCCCGATAGCTGAAGTCACCCTCGGCCAGCACCTTACGGATACGCTCACGGCCCGCTTCCACCAACTGCTCCACCGCCGGTTTCACGTGCTCCGGGCGGATTTCGGAGAAGGGCGGCAGGTCCGGGTAATCAATCAGCGGGTTGTGACTCATGGTGCCTCTCGTTATAACGGGTCTGATTCGTCTTGATGAATAGGTGTGAGATGGGGATTCGAAGCTTCCAGAACAAGGTGCCAAGCCAGGGTGAGCGGGTTTTCATCGACCCGGCGTCCACTGTGATCGGCGATGTGGCGCTCGGCGACGACAGCTCCGTATGGCCTGGCGCCGTGGTGCGTGGCGACATGCACCGCATTGTCATCGGCGCGCGCACCAGTGTGCAGGATAACGCGGTGCTGCACATCACTCACGACTCCGCCTTCAACCCTGGCGGCTTTCCCCTGACTCTGGGCGAAGACGTCACCGTCGGCCATCAGGCGATGCTGCACGGCTGCACCATCGGCGACCGGGTGATGATCGGCATGCAGACCATGATCATGGACGGCGCCGTGGTGGAGAGTGACGTGATGCTGGCCGCCGGCAGTCTGGTCAGCCCGGGCAAGCGGCTGGCGTCGGGCTGGTTGTACCAGGGCCGGCCGGCGCGGCCGGTGCGCGAGCTGACCGCCAAGGAGATCGAGTTCTTGCCCTATGTGGCCGGCAACTACGTGAAGCTTAAGGACCAGTACCTGGATGAGGCCTAGGGCTTCCTAAAGCGCCCACATGAACGACATATTGCCGAAGCTCAGCGGATCATTCTTGTCCCGCACCGGCGAGGTGGAGGTTTGCACCGTCATGGTGAAGCTGAACTCACCGGAGCGCACCCCGAAGCCGGTGATCACGGCGCCGACCGCGTCGCGGGCCTCGATGTTGTACCGGCCGGCATTCTCTTCCAGATAGGAATAGCCGACATACTGACCGCTTAAGCCGAAGAACACTTCCCAGCCGAAACCCGGGTTATCGAACAGGCCGACCAGCGAGCCGGCGGTGCCGAGACCGGCGTAATCGGGAATAAAGTTACCGGGCAGGTTGCGGCCGAAGCGAATAAAACCACCGACCTGGGCGCCACCGTCAAAGTTGTTGGCGTCGATGCCCCAGGCTGTGCCCAGCTCGGTCTGGTAGCCGGCGTCGTTGGTGGTGCGGAACAAGCGGTGTGCATGCAGAAAATAAACGCCACCGATGCCGTCGTGCCCGAGCTGGTCGTCCCAGCCCTGGGGCTCGTTGGCACCGACCACTTTGTGCACGAACTTCTGCGACTGCTCGGCACCGGAGTCCGGCCCGACAATGCCGGCGCGCAAGCCATAGCCGAACAGGTTTTTCCGGTCCCAGCTGAACAGCCCCACTTCCAGGTTGGAATAGCCCACATAGGGCAGGTCGTTGTAATCCGGGGTGGAACGCGTGATGTCGGAGGGGGTGATCATGATTTGCTGAAGGCTGACGGTGAGCGCGTGACGCTCATCGGAGGCCGACACACCCGGCAGCGGATCCAACGCCCGGGCTACGCCGCAGGTCAGGCCGCCGTTGGCCTGACAATCCGACTGGCCATCGCCAACCCAGCTGAACCGGACGCCGTTGGTGTAGTTTTTGTCCTGGCCCAGGAAGGCGTCGTTATCCCAGGAAAAACCGAAGGTATTGGCCTGTGTCAGGGCACAGCCCAGGCTCGCGGCCAGCAATACCACCAAGCGTGGCAGGAACATGAGTTTTCCTCAGCGCATAAAGGCAAAAAGGCCACCCAGGCAGGGGGCGGCAATGGCCAATATTTCAGCGGGTTTCGGCCACCGCCGCCAGCCGCAACGCGACAAAGTTTGTAAAATGGAGAGCCGCTCGGCTTAGTCGCCGCGCAGCAAAGTGAGCACCGGCGCCGTGTCCGGGCGCCAGCCGCGCCACACCTGAAAGGCCTCGGCGGCCTGCTCCACCAGCATACCCAGACCGTCGCACACCGCCGCTGCGTCGAGGCGTTCCGCCCAGCGCATGAACGGCGTGGGCTCGGCGCCGTAGACCATGTCGTACGCCACCGACCCCGGCGCCACCAGGGCCGCATCAAGGGCAGGCATGTCGCCGTGCAGACCGGCGGAAATGGCGTTGATCAGCACATCGAACGGCTGGTGCAGTTGGTCCAGGGCGGCGGCGTGCATCGGCACGCCCTGGCCGGCGAAGCGCTCCACCAACGCTTCCGCGCGACCCAGCGTGCGGTTGGCGATCACCACTTCCGCCGGGCCCTGGGCCAGCAGCGGGCCAAGCACGCCACGCACCGCGCCGCCGGCGCCGAGCACCAGCACCCGGCGGCCCGCCAAGGCCCAGCCCTGGCTGCCACGCAGGTCGGCCACCAGGCCGGCGCCGTCAGTATTGTCGCCGTGCAGCGCGCCGTCGACGCGCCACAGGGTGTTCACGGCGCCGGCCTGGCGGGCCCGCTCTGTGAGCCGGTCGCACAGATCGAAAGCCTGCTCCTTGAACGGCACCGTGACGTTGGCGCCACGCCCACCGGCGTCGAAGAACGCCGCCACCGCCGCCGGAAAACCGTCCACCGGCGCTTCGATGCGCTCATAGACCAGGTCGTCGCCGCGCTGGGCGGCGAAGGCATGGTGGATGTCCGGCGACCGGCTGTGGCTCACCGGGTTGCCGAATACCGCGTAACGGTCGCTCATAACCACTCCCGGTGAATCAGGAATTTCTCGTGCAGCTCGGCTTCCGGCGAGCCGGGCTCCGGCTGCCAGTCGTAATCCCAGCGCACCAGCGGCGGCAACGACATCAGGATCGATTCGGTGCGGCCGCCGGACTGCAGGCCGAACAGGGTGCCCCGGTCGTAGACCAGGTTGAACTCCACGTACCGGCCCCGGCGATAGAGCTGGAAGTCACGTTCGCGCTGGCCGTAGGGCTGCGCCTTGCGGCGCGCCATGATCGGCCGGTAGGCGCCGATAAAGCCGTCGCCGATGCTGCGCATCAGTGCGAAACTGTGCTCGAAGTCGAGACGGTTGAAGTCATCGAAGAACAGCCCACCCACGCCACGCGGCTCGTCGCGGTGTTTGATATAGAAATAGTCGTCACACCACCGCTTGAACTCCCCGTAGAGGTCGTCACCAAAGGGCGCACAGGCGGCCCGGGCGGCCCGGTGCCAGGCCACCGCGTCTTCCTCGAAACCGTAGAAGGGGGTCAGGTCGAAGCCGCCGCCGAACCACCACACCGGCGCTTCGCCTTCTTTCTCGGCGACAAAAAAGCGCACATTGGCATGGCTGGTGGGCACATAGGGGTTATGCGGGTGAATCACCAGCGACACGCCCATGGCCTGGAACGAACGCCCGGCCAGCTCCGGCCGGTGGGCGGTGGCGGACGGCGGCATTCGCTCGCCGAACACATGGGAAAAATTAACCCCGCCTTTCTCGATCACCGCGCCCTCGGTGAGCACGCGGCTGCGGCCACCACCACCTTCCACCCGGTCCCAGGCGTCTTCCTCGAAGCGGCCCTGGCCGTCCTCGCGCTCCAGCTCCGCGCAGATGCGGTCCTGCAAATCGAGCAGATAGTCCTTCACCGCCTGGGGGGATACGTCATTCATGTCAGTCTCGCAGGGTACGGCCGCTTTGCAGATCAATAATGGTGGACGGCTTGCCGCGCGGGTCGCAATCGCCGGTGACGATGAAATCCAGGTCCCCACCCAGCGCCTTGCCGACCTGGAACCGGTTGCGCCCGGGCGGCCGCCCGGCCCGGTTGGCGCTGGTGGACACGATCGGCGAGCCCACCGCCGCCGCCAGCGCTCGCGCCAGCGGGTGGGCGCTGACCCGCACCGCCACCTTGGGGTGGGCGCCGCGAACCCACGCCGGCACCCGCTCGGTGGCGTCCAGCAGATAGGTCACCGGCGCCGGCCAGACCTGGCGCAGCCGTTCCCGCTGGGCGTCGTCCAGATGCACCAGGCCGTCGAGCTGGGCCAGGTCCGAGGCGACCAGAATCAGCCCTTTTTCCACCGGCCGCTGCTTGATCGCCAGCAACCGGTGGACCGCGTCCTCATCGAAGGGGTCGCAGCCCAGGCCGTAGACGGTCTCGGTGGGATAGGCGATCACGCCGCCGGCACGAATAATGTGCGCGGCACTGAGCAGATGCTGGCCGGACGCCGACGTTTGCGGGGTCATCACCGTTCCTCGTGTGGTTACTGGCCGCGAAGGTACCCAAGCCCGGGCGGTCAGGCAAGCCCGCGATGGCGGCGGTAACCGCCGGCCACCCGTTTGATCTTGCCTTCCAGCTCCAGGTCGGCGAGCCGCTCCGCCAGTTCCGTCATCGGCAGCCCGCTACGGCTGGCCAGGTCGTCCAGGCCGTTGATGCCGGTGGTGAAGTACCCCAGCAAGCCGCTGGTGTCGTCCGGCCCGCGGGCCGCCGTCAGCGCCGGGCTGTCCTCCAGGGTGCGGCGAAAATCGCCGAAAGCGTGCAGCACATCATCGACGCTTTCCAGCCAATTGGCGCCATCGCGCAGCAGCCGATGGCAGCCCTTGCTAAGCGGGTTGTGCAACGCACCGGGGATGGCGAACACCTCGCGGCCCTGTTCCGCGGCAGTGCGGGCGGTAATCAGCGAGCCGCTGCGCAGCGCCGCTTCCACCACGATGGTGCCGAAGCTGAGCCCACTGATGACCCGATTCCGCGCCGGGAAATATTCCTTGCGCGGCTGGCTGCCAGGGGCGAATTCGGTGACCAGGGCGCCACCCCCGTCGACGATCTGCTGCGCCAGCTTGCGGTGGTGGGGCGGGTATACGCGGTCCGGGCCGTTGCCGAGCACCGCCACGGTGGCGCCGGACGCCGCCAGCGCGCCCCGGTGGGCGGCGGCGTCCACGCCCAGCGCCAGGCCGCTGGTAATGGCGAAGCCGGCGGCGGCCAGCGAGCGGGCGAAGCGGAAAGCGTTGTCGGTGCCGTCGGCGGAAGCGGCCCGGGCGCCGACCATAGCCAGTTGCGGGCCGGCAAGGACGGCGGGGTCACCGCGTACCGCCAGCACCCCCGGCGCATCCGGCAGGTCCGCCAGCAGCGGCGGGTAGTCTTCGTCGCCCAGGGCCAACCAGCGCCAGCCCAGCCCGGACAGGGCCTTCAGGGTGTCCCGCATGGCCTCCGGTTGCCGCAGCCGACGGGCGGGCAGCCGGTTGTTATTGGGCAGCCAGGGCCGAAAGTGGTCCAGCGGGGTATCGTCGGGCGAACATTCACGCAGTACTCGGCCGAGACGGGCCGAGTGGGGTGAAAAGGCGGCGCACAGCACCAGCCGTTTGAGTTGGGCATCCATCGCGCACCTCCCTGTGCGCCGTGCAAGACGGTTTTTAGAATAGAATCAGTAGCTGCCTTCCGGGCTCTCCACGATGTCCTGCATGTAGATCGGCCGGGTGGATTCCATAATCAGGCCATAGCTGACCTTTTCATGGACCCGGAACAGCACCAGGGTGCCGGCCTTGGTGCGGGGCAGACGCACCATTTCATCCTGCTGGCGGTCACGCACCAGCTCGCCCTGCTGGAAGATTTCCAGCACGTGGCCGGGTTCCATGCCCTCACGATCGCCTTTATTGATCACCACCACGTCATTACGCGCGACGCTGTTGATGCGGTCGAAGAAGCGAATGATGTGGCCGGTGACTTTCTCGTCGGGGGCGTGGGGATAGAGCACCGCGCGCACTTCCCGATCCGGCTGCTGGAACAGGCGGTCGTCCACGCGCACGTCCTCGGAGGAGCGGATCACCTCCAGAGTGGTCATGTCGTCTTCCTGATCGCGGACGCTGGCCAGGCCGGTGCGGCGGGCTTCGTAGCCGAGCACTTCCTGGGTCTCCGGGTCCACGTATTCCTCGCCCACCCGGTAGATGCCGTAGCGGCGCTGCAGATCGGCGAAGCGGTCTTCCGGGTCCCGGGCATAGACGGTGTCGCCCATGCCGAACACCACCCGGCGGTCCTGGCCGCCGATCAGGTAGGGCGCGGAGAGAATCTCGTCACGGTCCATCACCAGGGCGTCCTTGAGATAGCTCTGGATGGCGCTCATCGGAATCGCGGGGATGGCGCTGTCGCGGTCCACTTCACGCGCCCGCGGCGTCAGCTTGACGGTGCCGTCGGAGAGTTTGGTGCGCTTCACGTTATCCCGGTTGACGCTCAGGCGCGGCTCGCCGTCCTGCCAGAATAGGCGGATTTCATCGCCGGGATAGATCAAATGCGGGTTGTCGATATCCGGGTTGTCGTGCCAGAGTTCCGGCCATTGCCAGGGGTTTTCGAGGAAACGGCCACTGATGTCCCAAAGGGTGTCGCCCTTTTTGACGTAATACACATTAGGATGGTCGTCTCGTAGCGCGATGGTGTCGGCCATGACGGCGGACGTCACCACCAGCAACCCCACGTACAGGATTCGCTGCAGCGATTTCATCATCAGCGGATTCCTTTTATCATTATTGGTGTCCGCGGAACGGCGAACACACCCCCGGATCGAGCACAGTCGTTTTTGGATATTAGCAACGCTATCATATATTTAGCAACCGACTTTAAAGCACTCTCCCAAGTGTTTGAAAACTCAGGAGCCCCATGGCCAAGCTTGAGATACTCGAATTCCCAGACCCACGCCTTCGCACCGTAGCAAAACCGGTGGAAACGGTGGATGACGCGCTTCGCAAACTGATCGACGACATGATTGAAACCATGTACGAGGCGTCGGGAATCGGGCTGGCGGCGTCCCAGGTGAATGTGCATAAGCGCCTTTTGGTGATCGATGTCTCGGAAACCCGCGATCAGCCGCTGGTGTTCGTCAACCCGGAGATCACGCCCCTCACCGAGGATCTGGCCCCCTACGAAGAGGGCTGCCTGTCGGTGCCCGGCTTCTACGAGAAGGTGGAACGCCCCTCAAGGGTGCGCATCAATGCCCTGGACCGTAACGGCGAGCCGTTCGAGATTGAGACCGACGGGCTGCTGGCCACCTGCATCCAGCACGAGATCGACCACCTGGACGGCAAGCTCTTTGTCGACTATGTGTCCCGCCTGAAGCGTGATCGGATCAAGAAGAAGCTTCAGAAAGTGCACCGCCAACAGGCCTGAGAACTGATTTGAAACCGCTTCGCCTCGCCTTCGCCGGCACCCCGGATTTCGCCGCCGTCAGCCTGCAAGCGCTGCTCGACGGCCCGCACACCGTCGCCGCGGTGCTCACCCAGCCGGATCGCGGCGCCGGCCGCGGCAAGAAAGTGCAGCCCGGGCCGGTGAAAAAGCTGGCCCTGGAACACGACCTGCCGGTGCTGCAGCCGGACACCCTGAAAACCGATGAAATCCAGAACCAGCTCCGCGAGCTGGAGCTGGACGCGCTGATCGTGGTGGCCTACGGCCTGATCATTCCCCGCGCAGTGCTGGCCCTGCCCCGGCTCGGCTGCGTCAACGTGCACGGCTCGTTGTTGCCGCGCTGGCGTGGCTCGGCGCCGATCCAGTGGGCGATCCAGGCCGGCGACCGGGAAACCGGCACCACTATCATGCAGATGGACGCCGGCCTGGACACCGGCCCGATGCTGCTCAGCGAAGCGCTGACCGTCGGCGCGCGCGAGACCGGCGGCGAGCTGCACGACCGCCTGGCCGAGCAGGGCGCCCGGCTGCTGGGTACCGTGCTCGAGGATCTGCCCGGCTACCTGGAACAGGCCCAGCCGCAGCCGGAGGACGGCGTTACCTACGCCGCCAAGCTGACTAAGGCCGGCGCCCGGCTGGACTTCCGGCTGCCCGGCGCCGCCCTGGTCAACCGGGTGCGCGCCTTTAACCCCTGGCCGGTGGCCTGGGTGGACTTCGGCGGCCAGCCCCTGAGGGTATGGGATGCCGAGGACGTGCCGGATGCCGGCGAGCCGGAGCCCGGTCGCATCGTCACCGTCAGCGACGACGGCCTGACGGTGGCCTGCGGCGACGGCGCCGTTCTCTTGAGCCGGGTACAGCTGCCCGGCAAACGCCCGATGACCGTGGCCGAGGTACGACGCGGCCACCCGGAGCTGTTCCAGCCGGGGGCCACCCTTGAGTAAGGCGCCGGATCCCCGGCTGGCGGCGGTGCGCGCCCTGGAGCGGGTACTGCCCGGCGAGGGGGACGGCGCCAGCCTCCGCGAAGTGCTTGCCCGGGGCGTGCCCGATGGGGCCGCCGGCGGCTTGATGCGCGACCTGTGCTTCGGCGTCTGCCGCCACCTGCGCCCCCTCAACCAGTGGCTCAACAGCCAGCTCGACAAGCCCCTCAAACCCAAGGCCCAGGCGGTGCGCCTGGCGGTGCTGTGTGGCCTCTATGAACTGTGGTTCACGGAGCGCCCGGCCCACGCGGTGGTCAACGCCTACCCGGAACTCTGCCGTCAGTTGAAGGCGGGTTGGGCCAGCGGCCTGATCAACGCCCTGCTGCGCAAGGCCGACGGCCTGGACCCGGCACAGGTTTTCGCCGACTACGACCCGGCGGTGCGCTACTCACTGCCCGGCTGGCTGTGGCGCGGGTTCCAGCAGGACTGGCCGGAGCAGGCCGACGCGCTGGCCCGGGACGCCCTGGCACCGCCGCCGTTCACCCTGCGCGTGAACCGCCGCCAGCACAGTCGCGAACAGGCCCTGGCCGAGCTTGGCGACGGTGCCCGGCCCGGCGACCTGTCGCCGTGGAGCCTGTACTTATCGCCGCCTCGCCCGGTGTCGCAGCTGCCCGGCTTCGACAGCGGCGGCTATTCGGTGCAAGACGAAGCGGCCCAATTACCGGTGGAGCGGCTGGCGGCGCCGGACGGCGGCCGGGTACTGGACGCCTGCGCCGCCCCCGGCGGCAAGACCGGCCAGATACTGGAAGCGTTTCCCGGCGCCCGGGTCACCGCCCTGGACCTGTCCGCGCGCCGCCTGGACCGGGTGCGCGACGCCCTGCGCCGCATCGGCGCGCAGGCCGATCTGGTGCAAGGCGACGCCGCCGAGCCCGCCGCCTGGTGGGACGGCGAACCCTTCGACGCCATCCTGCTCGACGCGCCTTGTTCCGCCAGCGGCATCCTGCGCCGCCAGCCGGACGTGAAATGGCACCGCCGGCGCACCGACCTGCCACCCTTGGTGGATTTACAAGCGCGCATGCTGGATGCACTATGGCCGCTTCTGCGCCCCGGCGGCCGGCTGGTGTACGCCACCTGCTCGGTGCTGCGCGACGAGAACGACCGCCAGATCGCGGACTTCCTGGCGCGCACCAACGACGCCGAGGACCGCACCGAGCGGCCGGCAGACGCCGCCCCGGTGGCAGCGGGATGGCAACTGCTGACACGGGATAACGGGCCCGATGGCTTTTACCTGGCCTGCCTGCATAAACGCAAGGCGGCCGACGACAACAAGGTGACCGACCAGCGATCATGAAGATCATCATTCTCGGTGCCGGCCAGGTAGGCGGCACCCTGGCGGAGAACCTGGCGGGGGAACGCAACGACATCACCGTCATCGACATCGACGGCGAACGCTTGCGGGAACTGGGGGACCGTCTGGACATTGGCACCGTGCTCGGCATGGGCTGCTATCCCTGGGTGCTCAAGGAAGCCGGCGCCGAAGACGCCGACATGCTGATCGCCGTCACCAACTCCGACGAGGTCAACATGGTCGCCTGCCAGGTGGCCTACACGCTGTTTCGCACCCCCACCAAGATCGCCCGTATCCGCACCGCCCACTACACCAGCCGCGCGGACAAGCTGTTCAACGAAAACGCCATTCCCATCGACGTGATCATCAGCCCGGAGCAGGTGGTCACCGACTACATCAAGCGGCTGATCGAGCACCCCGGCGCCCTGCAGGTGGTCAACTTCGCCACCGGCCGCGTGCAGCTGGTGGCGGTGCGCGCCTATTACGGCGGCCCGCTGGTGGGCAACGAACTGCGCGAGCTGCGCAAGCACATGCCCAACGTGGACACCCGGGTGGCGGCGATCTTCCGGCGCAACCGGCCGATCATTCCCGAGGGCAACACCGTCATCGAAGCCGATGACGAAGTGTTCTTCATCGCCGCCAAGAACGACATCCGCGCGGTGATGAGCGAGCTGCGCCGCCTGGAGCACAACTACAAGCGGGTGCTGATCGCCGGCGGCGGCAACATCGGCTACCGGCTGGCGAAGAGCATCCAGCACCGCTACAACGTGAAAATCATCGAGCGCTCCCCGCAGCGGGCCGAATGGCTTGGCGAGCGGCTGGGCCACACCGTGGTGCTGCAGGGCCTGGCCACCGACCGCGACGAACTGCTCAAGGCCAACATCGAGAACACCGACGTGTTCTGCGCCCTGACCAACGACGACGAAGCCAACATCATGGCCTCGCTGCTGGCCAAGCGCCTCGGCGCACGCAAGGTGATGACGCTGATCGCCAACCCGGCCTATGTGGATCTGGTGCAGGGCCACGACATCGACATCGCCATCTCGCCACAGCAGTCCACCATCGGCAGCCTGCTCACCCATGTGCGGCGCGGCGACGTGGTCAACGTCTACTCCCTGCGCCGGGGCGCCGCCGAGGCCATCGAGGCGATCGCCCACGGCGACGCCAAGTCCTCCAAGGTGGTGGGCCGCGCCATTGAGGACATCGATCTGCCGGAGGGCACCACCATCGGCGCCGTGGTGCGCGGCGAGAAGGTGCTGATCGCCCATGACGATATCGTCATCGAGCCGGACGACCACGTGATTCTGTTCCTGATCGACAAACGCCGCATTCGGGACGTGGAAAAACTGTTCCAAGTTGGTTTCACGTTCTTCTAGGGGACCCTGCCCATGCACTTCGCGCTGATCTCGAAGATTCTGGGCCTGCTGCTGGTGGTCTTCAGCTTCACCATGATGCCGCCGGTGGCGGTGGCCTATCTGTACCGGGACGGCAGTGAAGGGCCCTTCCTGGTGTCGTTCACCATCTCCATGCTGCTGGGGCTGGCGCTGTGGCTGCCGTTCTTCCGCCAGCGCGCGGAGCTGCAGGTGCGCGACGGCTTCCTGGTGGTGACCCTGTTCTGGTCGGTGCTGGGGGTGATCGGCGCGCTGCCGATGCTGATCTCCGAGGCGGTGCCGGTGGGCTTTACCGATGCGGTGTTCGAATCCGTTTCCGGCCTCACCACCACCGGTGCCACGGTGCTCTCGGGCCTGGACGATCTGCCCAGATCAATGCTGTTCTACCGCCAGCAACTGCAGTGGCTGGGCGGCATGGGCGTTATCGTGCTGGCGGTGGCGATCCTGCCGATGCTGGGCATTGGTGGCATGCAGCTGTACAAGGCGGAAATCCCCGGCCCGATGAAGGAGTCCAAGCTGACGCCGCGCATCGCCGAAACCGCCAAGGCGCTGTGGTACGTCTACCTGGCCATCACCATCGCCTGCGCGCTGGCCTACTGGCTGGCCGGCATGACTGTGTTCGATGCCATTTGCCACAGTTTCAGCACTGTTTCCACCGGCGGCTTCTCCACCCACGATGCGTCCATGGCGTACTGGAACAGCACGCCCATCGACATTATCGCCACCGTGTTCATGCTGATCGGCGGTATTAGTTTCGCGCTGCATTTCGCGGTGTGGCGCGGCAAGAGCCTGCTCGCCTACATGCGCGACCCGGAATGCCGTTTCTTTCTCGGCCTGATGCTCCTCTACATGCTGATGGTGGGCGGCGGCCTGCTGGTTTTCGGCGTTCATGAAGCCCCCGGGGAAGCCACCCGCCACGCGGCGTTCCAGGTGGCGTCGTTCGGCACCGGCACCGGCTTGACCAGCACCAACGCCGCGGCCTGGCCGGGTTTTATTCCGCTCTTGCTGGTATTCACCAGCTTTATCGGGGGCTGCGCCGGCTCCACGGCGGCGGGCATGAAAGTGGTCCGCGCCGCTCTGGTATTCCGCCACAGCATCCGCGAACTGCGCCGGTTGATTTACCCCAACGGCGTGTTCGCGCTGCGTTTTGGCAAGCATGTGGTCAACGATCGGGTGCTGCAGGCGGTGTGGGGGTTTGTCGGCGTGTATATTACCCTGTCGGTGATCTTCACCCTGCTGTTCACCACGACCGGCATGGACCTGACCACCGCGGTGAGCGCGGTGGCCGCGTCGATCAACAACCTGGGCGTGGGCATCGGTCAGGTGGGCGGCGGCTTCGCCAACATCACCGACGAAGCCAAGTGGATGATGACCCTGCTGATGCTGCTCGGCCGCCTGGAGATCTTCACCTTCCTGGTGCTGTTCACGCCGCTGTTCTGGCGCCAGTAGCTCAGGGCACGTCGAGCCGGTAGACGCGCTTGGCGGTGTCGTAAAACAGCGCCTGCTTCTCCGCCTCGGAGCACGCCCCGGCCAGCCGTTTAAAGGCGTTCCACAGCACCGCGTAGGAACAGGACAGCTGGTCCACCGGGAAATTGCTCTCGAACATGGCGCGCTCCACGCCGAAGGCGTCCACGCACACCTGGAACCAGGGCCGCCACAGGTCGGCCAGTTCCCGGGAAGAGGGCGGCCGGGGCCGCTGATCCAGCTCAAAGCCGCAGCTGTGCATGCCCAGCCCGCCCAGCTTCACCGACACATTGGGGCAGGCGGCCAGCGCCTCTATGGCGCGGCGCCACGCACTGAACACCTGCTCGCCCCGGCCGGCGTAATCGCCCACGCCCAGCACGCCGCCGACATGGTCGAGCACGATATTGGTTTCTGGAAAGGCCCGCGCCAGGTCAGTCAGGTCGTCGATCTGGTGGAAGTAGTTCCAGCAATCAAAGCTCAGCCCCAGCGGCGCCAGCTCGGCGAAACCGCGTCGCAGATCCTGGTCCAGCAGCAGGCCCGCCGGCAGCACCCGCCGGGTGGTGCGGATGTTGGGGTCCGGGTCCCAGACGCTGGACTGGCGGATGCCCCGGAAGCGCCCCTTGCCGGCTTCCAGGTGGGCCTCCAGCACGCCTTTCACCGCCGCACCCTGGCGCAGATCCGTGTAGCCGACAATGCCGGTGCACACCCGCCCGCCGGTGGCGGCGGCCACGCTCTCGGCGAATACGGTTTCGCCCACCGGGCGCAGCGCCTCGTCGCCATCGCTGTAGTACCCTTCGGAACACTCCACGAACACCGTGGCGCGCACGTCGTGGCCGGCGGCCAGGTCGCGCTCGATGTCATCGCGCAGGTAGCGCGGGCGCGGCGCGTCCCAAAGATGGTGGTGCGGGTCGATGATGGCCCGCTCCGGTTCCAGAATCGGCTCCTGGTGCAGGGCCAGCCAGTCGAGGTCCGGGGCGGGCAGGATCACCCGGCCGGTGGAGGAGGCAGACGTATCGCGGCTCATTGAATTAGGCTCTCCCGATGGGTCGTTATTATTTACCCATCCAACATTAGCATGGAGTTCCCATGAGCGAATTGATCCAGTACCAGCGCGACGACGGCATCGTCACCCTCACCCTCAACAGCCCGGAGACCCGCAACCCGATCTCCGACGACGACATGATCGAGGCGCTGCTGGCCGCCCTGGAGCGGCTGGAAACCGACCCGGACGCCCGCGTGGCGATCCTCACCGGCGCCGGCAGCGCCTTCTCCAGCGGCGGCAACGTCAAGAAGATGGGCGCCGCCGGCGGCCTCAACGACGCCCGCCCGGCCAAGACCCGGCTCAACTACAAGCAGGGCATCCAGCGCATTCCGCTGGCGTTCGAGAAACTGGAAGTGCCGGTGATCGCGGCGGTGAACGGCCCGGCGGTGGGCGCCGGCTGCGATCTGGCCTGCATGTGCGACCTGCGCATCGCCGGCGAAAGCGCCTGGTTCGCGGAGAGTTTCGTGAAGCTGGGCATCATCCCCGGCGACGGCGGCGCCTGGCTGCTGCAGCGGGTGGTGGGCTTTTCCAAGGCGGCGGAGATGGCGCTCACCGGCGACCGCGTCAAAGCGGACCAAGCGCTGGCCTGCGGCCTGGTGTCCCGGGTGGTGCCGGACGACCAGCTTCTCGACGAAGCCCGCGCCCTGGCGCAACGCATCGCCGTGAACCCCACCCAGGCGGTGCGCATGACCAAGCGGCTGCTGTGGGCCGGCCGCTCCCTGCGCCTGGACGCCCTGCTGGAAATGTCCGCCGCCATGCAGGCGCTGGCCCACTCCACCTCCGACCACCAGGAAGCGGTGCAGGCCTTTATCGATAAGCGCGCGCCGGACTTCACCGGCGACTGAACGCGCTAAAGGGAGCCCCAAAAAAAAGCCCCGCGGGGTAGCGGGGCAAAAGGGGTCGAATCGCTCATCCCGAGCAAAAATCAGGCGATGTTGTTGACCCGTCGTTCGCCACGGAACAGCTGGTCCATTTCCCCCTCGTAGTAGGCTTCCACACGGGGGTTCATCACTTTCTTCCACAGCGGCGGCACCAGCGCCAGCACGTACATGGCGGCGTAACCGCCCGGCAGCTGCGGGCTCTCTTCGTAGTGGCGCAGCACCTGGTAGCGGCGCTTGGCGTAGGCGTGGTGGTCGCTGTGCCGCTGCAGCTGGAACAGCGCCAGATTGGTGAGCAAGTAGTTGGAGTTCCAGCTGTGCGCCGGGGTCACCCGCTCGTAGCGGCCCTTGTCGGTGACCCGGCGGTGCAGGCCGTAGTGCTCGATGTAGTTGATCACTTCCAGGGTAAAGGCGGCCACGAAGCTCTGCGCCAGGAAGAACAGCACGCCCATCCAGCCGAACGCCAGACCGAAGGCCACCGCGAACAGCGCGGAGATCGAATACCACCAGATCAGCTCGTTGTGGCGGCTGAAGTTCTTCTTACCCTTGCGCTCCAGATACTGCTTCTCCAGCTTCCAGGCGTTCAGGAAGTTGTGCTTGAAGGCGCGCGGCAGGAACTCGTACAGGCCCTGGTTGTACTGGGACGAGGACGCGTCTTCTGGCGTGGACACATGCACGTGGTGGCCACGGACGTGCTCCACCTTAAAGCCGGCGTAGGTCACCGAGGAGAGCAGCAGGCCGCCCATCCAGTTCTCCAGCTTGGGATCCTTGTGCACGAACTCATGGCCCAGGTTGATGGCGATGATGCCGCCCACGGTGCCAATGGAGACAATCCAGCCGAGCTGGCCGAGCAGGGAGTAGTCGTTGTTCACGAACACCCAGCCGGAGAAGAACAGCACGCCCAGCCAGATAAAGCCCATCAGGAACAGCGCGCTGGTGTAGATGCGCTCCTGGCTCATGGAAGGCACCTGCTGGTGCTCATCCGGGTTGGACGGGTCCTTGCCGATGATGTAATCGAGCACCGGAATGATGCCGAACACCACGAAATACAGGAACCAGGCCCAATAGTCCTGGGTGCCGGACTCGCGGCCGATGAAGGCGCTCATGGGCAGCAACGGCAGCACCGCCGCCCAGAAGGCCAGATAACCCCACTTCTTAAGCTTCAGCATCGTATCGGAATGCATTTTCGCGAACATGGTTCGTCTCCTCCCTGGCCGTGGTCCTCGCCAGGCTCTGTCTTTAGCCAGCAGGCGGTCGGGCGGACGGATCCGGCCGACTCAGCCATTACTTTGTCATTCTTCGATGGCAACATTAACAGCAATTCTTGAATTGTCAAACAACTCAATTCGTGACATAGAAGGAAAGTGCGCGGATAATAGCCGCCAGAACCCGGAGGAGTCCCATGTCGCTGAAAGCAGTGAGTCTCAGTGAACAGATCGCCGAACACCTGAGCGAGCGCATCGTGCGCGGCGACCTCGCGCCCGGCGAAAAGCTGCCGGAAGCGGAGCTCGCCAAAGAGCTGGATGTGAGCACCAACTCACTTCGAGAGGCCTTCAGACTGCTGGAAAAGCGCCACCTGATCCGCCTGCAACCGCGCCGGGGCGCGCGGGTCTGCGAGGTCACGGAAAGCGAGGTCCGCGACCTGTATAACTTCCTGTTTCTGCTGCTCTCCCACCTGGCGGCCCAGGCCGCCCGGGACTGGAAACCCGGCGAGATCGAGGATCTGGCCATGATGCTGCCCGAGCTGGAGCGCCACTACCGCAACGCCGACATGCCCGGCGCCCACCAGGTGGCCTTCCGCTTCGTGGAAATGGCCACCGCCCGCTTCGCCCGCAACCGCTACCTGGCCGACGACATCGAAGACCTGGTGCCCCTGCTCAAGCGCTTTTCGTACATCGCCCTGCAGGAAGACACCACCGAATTCGACATGTCACTGAAGATCTTCCAGCGGCTGCTGGAAAACGTGCTTGCCCGCAACGCCGAGCAAGCCGCCGCCGACATCCGCGAGTACGGCGACAACCAGTGCCGGCTGGTGCTTCGGGCTATTGCTAAGCGGGACGCGGCCTGACCCACTCTTACCCGCCCAGTAACGCCCGCACCGCGGCGTCCGCCAACGCGTCCCGATGCTCCAGCGGGCTGGCCGGCATCAGCCCGTCCAGCCAGGGCCGGACCAGATAATCCACCGGGCCGAACACCAGGGCCAGCACTAGAGCGGGACGTCCCGCCAGATGTCGGCTCTCCGGCCAGCGTTTCAGCCAGTCCCGCAGGGCCGTGAAGTAGCGGCCGTTGGCGTCGCGCAGTAATGGTCCGGCCGCGCTCTCCAGGCGGGGGCGGGCGGCGAGCAGGAAACGCGCCCAGTCCGGGTGCGTCACCACCCAGTCCAGATAATCCTCCACCAGAGCACGCAAGCCCGCCTCGGCGGAATTCCCCTTCGCCATGGCGGCCATAGCGATCTCGCCGAAATGCTCGACGCCGGCCACGAAGAGGGCGGCGAACACGCCCTGCTTGTCGCCGAAGTGGTGATAAAGGCTACCCACGCTGACGCCACTGCGAGCACGGATCGCATCGATGGTGACCGCGTCCATGCCGCATTCGGTGGCGCAGGCCAGTGCCGCCGCCAGTACACGCTCCCGGGCGCCGGCGCGGGGCCGCGCTGGACTTGCTTCGCTCATACTAGAACTTTATTCTAGAATAATATTCTAATTGCCATTCTGGAGGAGTCGCCATGACATCGCAAGACATGCAGGCCCTCGGCGAGCGCGTCCTCGCGGCGCAGCCGTTCAGCCGCTTCCTGGGCGCGCGCCTGGATCGTTTCGTGGAAGGAGAGGCCCAGCTTTCCCTGGCCCTGCGCCCAGAGTTCCTGCAACAACACGGCCGCCCTCACGGCGGCATACTCAGCTATCTCGCCGACAACGCCCTGACCTTCGCCGGCGGCTCCTTGTACGGCGACGGCCTGACGCTGGAGTTCAAAATCAACTACACGAAGGCGGCCAAGGGCGACACCCTGGTGGCCCGTGCCCGCGTGGAAAGCTCAGGCCGCCAGGCAGCGGTGTGCCGCTGCGACCTGTTCTCGGTGGCCGAGGACGGCTCGGAAACCCTGTGCGCGGTGGCCCAGGGCACCATCATGGCGCCGGCGGCCGCTACGGGTTAAGTGTGGCCGAGCAGCATCGTCTCTGCCATTAATCATTTCCCCGCCCCACTTTGGTTATACGACCTTAGGCCTAGCCCATTTGAAATGATGTCGAATATGACATATTCTACCCAGCATGAGCCCTAAGGATAAGCCACTGGTCTGGCTACATGGACAAGTAAAGACGCCGCCCTTTTCGGCAGCCGCCAGATTAGAAGCGGGTTATCTGTTGCGCGAGCTGCAACGAGGTGTTTCGCTTGCCATGCCGCATTCCAGGCCCATGCCTTCAATCGGCTCGCACTGCCACGAACTACGCATCACGGACGGCGACAAGATCTGGCGCATTTTTTACCGAATAGACAGGGATGCCATCGTCATAGCCGAGGCTGTTAAGAAGAAGACGGGCAAAACCCCAAAATCGGTGATCGATACATGTAAAGCTAGATTCAGGATGTATGATGATGCATGCAAATAAGCGTAAGAAGCTTGAGGAGAACGGCTGGAAAGTCGGCAATGCCGACGATTTTCTTAGCTTGACGCCTGAGGAGTCCGCCTACATTGAGATGAAGCTGGCTCTCAGCCACTCCCTCAAAGAAAATCGGCGCAAGAAAGACCTGAGCCAGGTCGAGCTCGCCAAGCTGATCAAATCCAGTCAGTCTCGAGTCGCCAAGATGGAAGCAGGGGACCCCGGCGTTTCTATCGATTTACTCATGCGAGCTCTACTGGCGCTTGGCGCTTCTTCAGAAGAAGTTGGCAAAGTCATTTCGTCAGGAAAACCCCAAGCGGCATAGGCCCAAATCTGATTGACCTCGTCAGGCTTTCAACCAAACAAGTTGTGTACGTCGACGTCCAGAAAGTACTAGCTGTCGTGTTCGATCCTACTGCCGTAGATTTTCTTCACGGGAATAGCCTCCAGGTTCACGCCTTCCAGACACCTCGCGTTGACGGCCCATCCGTCAAACGGTTCGACCCCTTCGCGTAACTCCTGCGATGTGGGGTCGCTTGGACGCCTGAACGGCAAGATGCCGCATACCGGGCAGAAGTAATCCTTCGCCGTCTTCGAACCCCATTGATACAGAGTGAGATGCGTCCACGGCACCAACAAGCGAAGTCTGTCCCTGGCAACCCGATGGTTCAGCGCACCTCGACGGATGCACACGGAACAATCACAGGCGCGGACGTGATCGATGTCCGCATCAACCTCAAAAAGAATCCGCCCGCAATGGCAGGAACCTTGATACGTCTTCATAGGATTTCCGTTGCAAACTCAACGGCGTGATCGCGAAGCGGACACGCTCGCTGGACTGCCGTATTAGATGCCATTCAGATTTTCTCTGAGTACCTTATGCCTGTGAGTGAAGACACGACGAATAAACCAGCCCACGAGCCCACGTGCCATACGCGGTTGAAACGTGAGCTGATCCACCAGCAGGACCGCCTCTGGCTCAGAGGCGCAGGGTGCAATATACCGCTCGTGGCGCCATAGCTTCATCGAGCCCATTGGGGACTGCTCGACGAAGCCAACGCCCGGATTGAGCTGAACCAATGTCATTTCCGAATAGTCGATGGGCAGAAAACCGAACAGAAAGACGTAGCTGCGGAACATCCGGGTGCCCGGCTGTACTCGGACATCCGCCAGCGACCGCATCTGTTTCGGTGTTGTCATACGGAAGAACGGCCACATCTCGGCCGAGATGCCCTCGACCGAAGTGATCCACTCCCAGACGCGCTCGCTGGGTGCCCGCAGCGTTGACTCAAAGCGGATTGAAATTGGTTCACTCACTTCGGCGCCCCATATCGTGTGCCCAAGGCTCTCAGCATGGGGTCTTGCAGTGGAGCCGCGGCCACAACAAAAGGGCTATCGCTGTGCCTGCGTTTGTTAAGACGTAATTTGCTTGCGCATAACATCGACCGTCACCCCCTTATACTTGCATCGCTCCAGATGACGCCAGTCAAGCTTCTCATACAGTCTCGAGGCCGACTCCGTGTAGAGGTACCAGGCACTAGCATTAGAGCGAGCCGCCTCGGCTTCGCATCGAGCGATCAGCTCGGTTGCTACGCCTTGGTGACGAAAGCCTTCCTTCACATAAACGGCGGCCAGCCAAGGCGTTAAATCCGGTTTGGTGTCCATGTCGTTCTGTACCAGAGCCGCCGAGCCAACAAGCTGATTCCCGGACACTGCGATAAATATCGAAGGAATACCGTCTCGTCCCGCAGCCTCGGCGATCGCTTCGGCTCGGTCTTCCAGAGTAAGCGAGGGGTTCAAATGGTTCCACTCTGCCTGGTGAAGTTCCGCCAACTCCGCAATGAATTGTTTCTTGTCGGCCAGCGGAAGAATTGCCATAGCCCCTGCCTCTTAACGCTTGATCTCAGCGGCCGATTTGGAGGCGCACCGCGGCGGAAAACGATCCGCTTCAGCCTCCCTTTTGCTAGTTTATCTGAACCTAACCCAAACACCGCCAACTCGGACATGAACTTCTTTCACCGATGGACTTTCTATTGAGAAATGGTTGGCGATTTTCCTTTTCTCGTTTGATTTCGAGCGCCACCTCGATGCGAGTTTTTTGTTAAGGACACCCTCTATCATGAGATTTTCAGAAACAGGATTCTCGCCCTTACCTCTTACGTTGTGATTCTCACTTTCGGTTACTAGCCGAAAAGAGCCATCTATCGTGGTCGGCCAGATTATGTCCCCGTCTTGGAGAACCAACTTAATATTCTCACACAACTGATAGCTCAAACTTAATTCCCTTCTTCAATCAACGCCAGCCGTAAACGGCGCCCGACAAGAGCGTTCGGTAGAGGCCACAGGCCGAAGAAATTTAATGCCCTTGTTGGGCGGCAACGAACCGAGCACAAGTCCACGTTTCGGAATATCGCCTGGAAATTAATAGTAAGATAGAGTTAATATTTATTAATTAATTGCACATCAGATTGTATGCCGAGGTAAAACCCATAAGGCTTAGGCTTTTTGTTTGCCACCCGGTGTTAGTATACTTCCCGGCAACTTTTATCGCATCTCCAGCTTTCATTGCCTCAACATCCGTTTTATTTAGGTTAAATGAAAAGTATCTGCTGTCTGTAACCATATCCGAGCCGCCTAAGTACGTTGAAAACTCTCCTTTCTTTTCCACCGGTGCCTGATCGTCAACCATGTACCTTAAGTCGGCCTCGAAGCTTAGACTCTCGAACCCATATGAGGTAACTTCCATGTTTAGCTCACCACAGCGAAAGGTGAATCCGCTCTTGGTAATCTGAAAAACTTCCGATTTAGAGCT
The DNA here is from genome assembly GCA_042090255.1 of Alcanivorax sp. Classification (GTDB taxonomy): domain Bacteria; phylum Pseudomonadota; class Gammaproteobacteria; order Pseudomonadales; family Alcanivoracaceae; genus Alloalcanivorax. The sequence goes on from JBELJS010000035.1 coordinate 36,439, forward strand.
ATCAAACGGATCAGTCTGCTTTGCAATGCCAATCCACCCTTGATCCAATTGCCGAATTTTCATTGACTCGTCGGCAGCCGCCTCGTTTATATCCGCGAAGGCCAAACCTACCAATATAATTGTAAGAAATCTCATGACTCCCCCTTTAATATGCCAAGTATTTAAATGGCCACGTCAGCGCACTCTGTCGATCCCTTAAGAATGCTTAGGAAGTACCACTAGCCAGACTTGACGCACAACGCCAGCCATCAGCCGCGCGAGGTACGAGCGTCAGCTGAATGGCCTTGTTGGGTTGTTCATTCATGTCGTTAAGCATTCAGTACCATTAGAGACCGGCTAGCGACCCACAAACATACTCCGACAAACAATAGACGGGGCAGCCATTTACTCCCAAATTTTTCTGCGTTCTCTGCATCACGAAGTTGATCCTGATGAGATTGAGCAACTCGGGCAATAGCCCTCGCGGAATCTGGATCCTGGGTGGCTCCATATTCAAATCGTTGCATTTTGCCTGACGCAACAACCGAACTTTTACGAGATTGCTCCATTTCGCCCCATTTTGCTCGCAAGCCCGCCGCTCCTGCCGACAGCAAGAACAGCCATGCCCCGATCTCCGCTGCTACCAATACTAGATTTGAGTTTTCTGGATAGGGATATGATGCAACGGCAATCCCAGCAAGAGCGAAAGGTAACGAAACAGTGTAATAAGTGTATTTCGCTTTCTGCTCCCAAAACCGCGCACTATACTCATCACGGCGAGCTCTTGCTTTTTCGAGATCATCCTTCAAACGCATACCTCTCGCTTTTGAAAAACCCAACGTCTCAATAACCGGCGCAGCTTTGCTGCGTCCGGCGCCGTAGGCGCGGAGTTGATTGACTTGTTAAGTGATAATCGGCGAACCGTTCCATGCGTTATCTCTTTCATGGTATTCAATTTGAAGTTCCCTGACATGATACATTTTTGATGCTATTGAGTGGTCACCTATTGCTTCCCTTAATGCTAAAAAGTGGTCATCGGCAGTAAAAAACATATGCGAATAAGCAGCGTACATTGCATGAAGGCTGTCAAAGTAGACGCCTCTGGAGAACTTGGTTTCAGATTGGCACACTGTCATCATGGCCAAAAGTACAATCGGCCCCCTGTATACCAGCGGCTCGAAGTGTTCGAGAGCGTACATTAGCCTACCGTTTAGGCAATCTATTCCAATTGTCTCCCAAAACCTATCAATGATCCGCCGGTTTAACCCAATGCCTGCACACAGAATCATTAACATGTAGAAAATTGCTACTTTATAGATTTTTCGAGTTCGATCTGAGACCTGATGCTTTTCAATAAAACTCAGTTTGCTGACGCAAGCCTCCAAAGAACTTAACGTCGCAGATTCGATTCCTAGGCCAAACAACGGAACATCCTTATCTCTCACGACCCTATCAATTAACTTATTTATCGATCTAAGTTCCTTGGTTAGCCCCGAAATTTGTTCCTTATCAAATATAAAAGTTCGATTAGGGTCATCGACCAAGTTTCTCCATGTTTTAGCTATATCACATGACGCAGGTTTAAGTGGAGCTTTCTCTGCTTTAGGAAAGCCCTTTTCAATAAAGTCGAGTATTAGCTCTTCTGGGGAGAGCAGCATCTCTCTACTGAACAAGAGCTGTGAGTTATAAATCAACTTCTCTCGTCTCGACTCGTCTCCAGTGAGAAAAATTTCCCAAATACAGATAGGTGATATAACCCATTCACGACCACGAACTCTTTGAAATGCTTTTGTGGCTATAGCATCTCCTGGAGTATGGTCATCAATGAACCAATTCATAGCAGATGTTTCGAAGTACCAGATTTCCATATTCACTTAACAGGTATTAGGCCACCCGCTCGTTCATTGGATAAAGACGCGCGCGTCATATCTTGTTAACTCTATTTCAACTGCCTGAAATAGAAGCAGAAATTTTCGGGCGTGACAAACCGAAGAAGGGACTGGCGCGCAAGCACAAAAAAAGCGGCCGAAGCCGCGTTCCTGATGTAAGAGAGGCTGGGGCTTGCGGTCAGCAAGCCCCGGCCGATTACCGCCCCAAAATATCCCGAGCAATAATCTCCTTCATGATCTCGCTGGTGCCGCCGTAGATGCGCTGGATGCGCGCGTCGACGAAGTCGCGGGAGATCGGGTATTCCTGCATGTAGCCGTAGCCGCCGAAGAGCTGCAGGCACTGGTCCGCCACCTTGCCTTGCAGCTCGGTGGTGGTGAGCTTGGCGATGGAGGCGTTGGTGGTGCTGAGTTCGCCGCGGTCGTATTGCTCGATGGATTGTTCGCAGAACGCTTTGTTGACCTGTACCTGGGCGTGCAGGTCGGCGAGCACGAAGCGGGTGTTCTGGAATTTGCTGATCGACTGGCCGAAGGCCTGGCGTTCCTGGGTGTAGGCGATGGTGCGGTCGATCATGCCTTCGCAGGCGGCGACGGCGCCAAGCGCCAGGATCAGGCGTTCGCGGGGCAGTTCGTTCATCAGGTTGGCGAAGCCGCGCCCTTCCCCGCCGAGGATCTGGTCGGCGCCGACTTTGACGTTCTCGAAGAACAGCTCGGAGGTGTCGGCGGCGTGGTGGCCCATCTTTTCCAGGTTCCGGCCGCGGGCGAAGCCGGGCAGGCTGGTGTCGACGGTGAACAGGGTCATGCCCTTGGCGCCGGCGTTGGGGTCGGTTTTGGTGGCGAGCACGATGACGTCGCAGTGCTGGCCGTTGGTGATGAAGGTTTTCTGGCCGTTGATCACGTAGCCGTCGCCGTCTTTTTCGGCGCGGGTTTTCATGCCCTGCAGGTCGGAGCCGGCGCCGGGCTCGGTCATGCCGATGGCGCCCACGGCTTCACCGCTGACCATCTTCGGCAGCCAGGTTTGCTTCTGCTCTTCCGTGCCCAGGTGGAGGATGTAGGGCGCGACGATGTCCGAGTGCACGGACAGGTTGGAGGCCAGGGCGCCGAAGCCCATGCGCGAGGCTTCTTCCACCATGATCGCGGAGAGACGGAAGTCCGCGCCGAAACCGCCGTACTGTTCCGGGACGTCGACGCACAGCAGGCCGTTTTCGCCCATGCGGTTCCAGAGGTCGCGGGGGAGTTTTTCGTCCTTTTCCCACTGGTCGTAGTGGGGCGCCACTTCCTTCTCGAGGAATTTGCGGACGTTATCGCGGAACAGATCGATTTCGTTCTGATCGAGCATGACTGACCCTTTTGGCTGGACACAAAAGGGTATTTTAACCGCTCCCGCCCCGGGGGTCGCCGTCCGGCCGTGGCCGGCCGGTCACGGCGTTGCCGGGCCGCAACTCAGGATTCCGGCTCGACGGTGACTTCCGAGCGCAGGGAGTTGGCGACGAAGCAGTTGCGGTGGGCGCTGTCGTGGAGCTTGGCCAGCGCGGCGGGATCAATGTCTTCCTCGAACACCACCTTGGGGCGCAGCGTGATGCGGGTGATCGCGAAGCGGCCTTCGGCGTTCTTCTCCACCACGCCGTGGGGCCGGTCCACGTAGCTGAGCACGCGCAGGCGCTGCTTGGCGGCGATCGACAGGAAGGTGAGCATGTGGCAGCTGGCGGTGGCGGCGATCACCGCTTCGTCCGGGTTCACCCGCGAGGCGGTGCCGAAGTACTCCGGCGAGCCGGAAGCCTGCACCACCTCGCCGCCGGCGAAGGTCCATTCATGGGAACGGTCGAAGGTTTCGTAGTCGAAGCTGGCCTGCGGCGGCAAATGCCAGGCAACGGTGGCGCCATATTCACTCATGGTGGACTCCTTCTGCTTGTTGTCCTT
>JBELJS010000036.1:0-39512 GCA_042090255.1 Alcanivorax sp.
CTGTACTCAAGCTAGAGCGTCGTGCCGTGGGGGTCAATCACCAAAAGCAGGGGATTTATTTAGCCGGCTGCCAGGCCCCAGTCGGCCAGGGTGGCGGCCAGCCAGTCCGGGTCGTCCAGCGACAGGTCGTGGCCGCCGTCCGGGTGGACGGCGCGCTGCGCGGACCATCGCTGGGCCAACGCGGCGGAGCAGCGCGGGTCCACCAGCCGGTCGGCGGCGGCGTTGATCACCAGTAGCGGGCGCCCGGCGGGCAAGGCCGTCGGCGCCCGGAACCGGGCCGCCGCCCACAACTGCCGCACGGTATTGGCGGCGGACACCGGGCGTGCTTCGTCGATTTTTTGGAATTGCCGGGCAATACGGTCCTTATCGGCGTCCGCCAGCCGGTTCGTGGTGATTTCCAGGATCAAGCGCTCACGCTTCAGGCGGTCGCGGCCGAGCAGGCCGTGCCGGACGATGGCGCCATAATTGGTCGGTATGAGGCGGTCCCAGAACGGGCTCACCGGCGCGGCGCTGGAATTGATCAAGGCGGCGGCGGCCACCTGCCGCGGATGGCGTTGCAGCCAATCCATCGCCACCATGCCGCCCAGGGACAGCGCCACCAGGTGGATCGGCCCGTCCACGCCGCGCCCGGCCAGGTCTTCGCGGGCCGCGTCCACCATGGCGGCGATGCGGGTCGGGCTGCGGTCCCGGTAACGGAGCCCGTTGCCGGGCAAATCCATGCACATCACGCGGTGGCCCGCGCCCAGGGCGCCGGCCAGGCGGTCGGCGAAACCATTCCAATGGGCTTGTTCACGAACCAGTCCGCGCAGCAGGATCCAGGTCGTCGGCATATCTCTGTGCTTCCTTAATCAGCTAGAATGCGAGGCTGCAGTTGGCCCGCGCGAGGAACTATGGCACGAAAAACCGTAAAACGGGTGAAAACAGGCTCCCTGGAACGCCGCTTTTCGATGGCCCGGGCCGGCTTTCTGGCCGGTGCCCGCTACGCCACGGCCAGCGCCGGGGGGCTGTTCGCGGCGCCGGACCAACGTGAAGCCCGGCGTCGGCGCAATCTCTCGCAGCGGGCCGAAGAACTGGTCGAGGAGCTCGGCCAACTGAAAGGCTCGGTGGTGAAGATCGGCCAGATGATGGCGCTGTTCGGCGAGCACTTCCTTCCCGAGGAAGTCACGGACGCCCTGCATACCCTGGAAAACAGCACCACCGCCCTGGAATGGCCGGCGGTGGAGAAGCATCTCAGGCAACAGCTGGGCAGCGTCAAACTGGCCGAGCTGGAGGTAGACCCGCAGCCCCTGGGCGCGGCCAGCCTGGGCCAGGTGCACCGGGCCCGGCGCAAGAGCGACGGCGCCGAGCTGGCGCTGAAGATTCAGTATCCGGGCGTGGCCAACGCGATTGATTCGGACATGCGCGCGCTGGTGCGGCTGCTCAAACTGAGCCGCCTGGTGCCGATCACCGAGCAGTTCAATCAGTGGCTTGATGAAGTGCGCGACATGCTCGGCCGGGAAGTGGACTACGACCTGGAGGCGCACACCACCCGCCATTTTCGTGAAGCCCTGGCCGACGACCCGCGTTTCGTGGTGCCGGAGGTGTACGGCGACTATTCCACCCACAATATTCTTTGCCTGTCCTACGAGGAAGGCGTGCACATCAGTGACCCCTCCGTGGTGTCACTGAGCCAGGAACGCCGCAACTTTCTCGGCCGCGCCATTATGGAGCTGTGCTGCCGGGAAGTGTTCGAGTGGAACAAGATGCAGACCGACCCGAACTTCGGCAACTATCTGATGCGCGTCGGCGACGACGGCAAGGACCAGATCGTACTGCTGGATTTCGGCGCCATCCGCGATTTCGACGATGAGGTGCTGGGTCCGGGTCGCGAGATGATCCGCGCCGCCTGGCTGCACGACAGCGATCGGCTGTTCGGCGCCATGCGCGCGCTGGAATTTCTCGACGGTGAGGTGCCGCGCCGGCTACTGGACGACTTCGCCGCGCTGTGTTTCGAGGCCATCGAGGCGCTGCAGGACCCGGACCGGTTTCCGCCGCCGAAATCCGTTGTCAATGAGAGGGGTGAATACCTGTGGGGCGAGAGTAACCTGCCCAATCGGGTCATGAACCGGGCCAGCCGCACCGCCCTGTCGGTGCATTTCGATGTGCCGCCCAAGGAATTCATTTTCCTGTTCCGGAAACTGCTCGGCGCTTACACTTTTTTACACGTTATCAAGGCTCAAGTGCGCGGAAATACCATCCTTGAGCCGTTTATCCACATGCGTGAAGACGAGGACCGCGAGCGTGTTGCTCAAAAATTAAACGGGCAGACGCCGAATAGTTGACCTTTCCGGTCAATTATTGACCGTTTATGGGCGCAATAACCATTTCTTATTTGCCAAGCTGTCGACTGCACAATAAGGTTAGCAGCCTGCTCAGCGGCCGGTTTGAATAAACCGGCCGTTTTTCGAGGTCCCCCTGAAAACCCGTCATCCCGACCGGCTTTCGGATGGGCCTGTTTTTACGAACCATAAAATGGGGGTAACGCAGGTGATTATCGGTGTACCCAAGGAAATTTGCCCCGGCGAAGAGCGCGTCGCACTGACGCCCGCCAACGTCGGCGCATTGTTAAAGAAAAACGGTGTCGAGATCCGCATCGAACGCGGCGCTGGCGAGGCGGCCGGGTTTACCGACGGCGATTATGAAAACGCCGGCGCGAAACTCACCGACCGGGACGACATCTTTTCCAACGCTCAGGCGATCCTGCAAGTTCAGACTCCGGGCAGCAATACGACCAATGGCCAGGAAGATTTGGACAAGCTGAAAGCCGGCCAGTTCCTGATCGGCATGACCGATCCGCTGGCCAACGCGCAGTTCGCGCAGGCTCTTGCCGAACGCAACATCACCGGCCTGGCCCTGGAACTGATTCCGCGCATCACCCGGGCTCAGTCCATGGACGTTCTGTCTTCCATGGCCATGATCGCCGGCTATAAATGTGTGCTGCTGGCGGCCAACGCCTCTCACCGTATGTTCCCCATGAACATGACCGCGGCGGGCACCATGAACGCGTCACGCGTGTTCGTTATGGGCGCTGGCGTGGCGGGCCTGCAGGCCTGTGCCACCGCCAAGCGGCTCGGTGCGATCGTGGAAGCGTACGACGTGCGCCCCGCCGCCCGTGAACAGATTCTTTCCGTTGGCGCCAAGCCGGTGGAGCTGGATCTGGACACCGGCGAAGCGGAAGGCTCCGGCGGTTACGCCAAGGCCCAGGGCGAAGACTTCCTCAAGCGTCAGCGTGAGCTGATGAAGGAAGTGATCAAGGAAATGGACGTGGTGATCACCACCGCCGCCGTTCCCGGCGCCAAGAGCCCGATCCTGGTCACCGAGGAAATGGTCAAGGCGATGAAGCCCGGCTCCGTGATCGTGGACCTGGCGGCGGAACGCGGTGGTAACTGCGATCTGACCAAGGCCGGCGAGACGGTAGTGGAAAACGGTGTGCTGATCATCGGCCCCACCAACGTGCCCTCCTCCGTGCCCTTCCACGCCAGCCAGATGTTCGGCAAGAACATTGAGAACCTTCTTAACCTGCTGCTCGACGACAACGGCGACCTGCAGCTGGATTTTGAAGATCAGATCGTCACCGACACCGTGATCAGCCACGACGGTGATGTGCCCCACGCTCGCTTGCGCGAGATGCTGGGCCTGCCGGAACTGAAGAAAGCCGAACCCGAAGCGCCCGCCGATAACGGCGACGACGACGGGCAGGAGGAAAAGTAATGGACTTCGTATCTCAGCTTACCCTCTTCGTGTTGGCGATTTTCCTGGGTGTGGAACTGATCACCAAGGTACCGCCGACGCTGCACACCCCTTTGATGTCCGGCTCCAACGCGATTTCCGGCATTACCCTGGTGGGCGCGCTGATCGCGGCCGGCTCCGACGCCGGTCTGCTGATCAATGTCCTCGGCTTTATCGCCGTGGTACTGGCGACCATCAACGTGATTGGCGGCTTTATGGTCACCAATCGAATGCTGGCGATGTTCAAGAGGAAGTAACCCATGCAGATTTCCGATAACTGGATTGATATCGCCTATCTGATCTCGGCCATACTCTTCGTCCTGGGCATCAAGGGTCTGACCAAGCCGAAGACCGCCGTGCGAGGCAACCTGCTGGCCGCCTCCGGTATGGGCGTGGCCTGTGTGGTGACCCTGCTGCACCGCGATATCGTGACCTACGAGATCATCATCGGCGGCGTTGTCGTCGGTGGCATCATTGGCGCCATTCTGGCCAAGAAAGTACAAATGACCGCCATGCCGCAGCTGGTGGCCCTGCTCAACGGTTTCGGTGGCGGCGCGTCCTTCGCCGTGGCCAGCGCGGAGTTTTTCCGTGGCGGGCATCCCGACACCGTCGGCATTATTGCCACGGGTATTGCGGTTCTGATCGGCGCGGTGACCCTGACCGGTTCGTTCGTGGCGTTCGCCAAGCTGCAAGAGCTGATCGGCGGCAAGCCGATGGGCTTCCCGGGCATGAAGCTGGTCAATGCCATTCTGCTGCTCGGTTCCGTCGCCGCCATTGGCTACCTGGTGATGAACCCGGGCGTGGAGCCGGTGTTCTGGGGTCTGGCGATCGCCGCCGCGATCCTCGGTATTCTGCTGGTGTCGCCCATTGGCGGCGCCGACATGCCGGTGGTGATCGCGCTGCTGAACTCCTATTCCGGTATCGCCGCGTCCGCCGCCGGCTTCGTGATGGGCAACAGCGCCCTGATCGTCACCGGTTCCCTGGTGGGGGCCTCCGGTCTGATCCTGACGCAGATCATGTGTAAGGCGATGAACCGCTCGCTCACCAACGTACTGTTCGGTGTGATGGCGGAAGCCGGCGAAGCCATGGACCAGGACGAAGTCTACGAAGGCAAGATCAAGTCCACCTCCGCCGAGGAAGTGGCCATGGTGCTGGAAACCGCCCAGCGCGTGGTGATCGTGCCCGGCTTTGGTCTCGCCATGGCGCAGGCGCAACACGCCGTGCGTGAAATGGCCGACACCCTGGAAGCCATGGGCGTCGAGGTGGAGTACGCGATCCACCCGGTGGCGGGCCGTATGCCCGGTCACATGAACGTGCTGCTGGCCGAGGCGGAAGTGTCCTACGACAAGCTCAAGGACATGGACACCATCAACCCGACCTTCGAGCAGACCGACGTGGCCATCGTGCTGGGCGCCAACGACGTGACCAACCCGATGGCGCGCGAGGACAAAGGCAGCCCGATCTACGGCATGCCGATCCTCAACGTGGACAAGGCGAAAACCGTGGTGGTGGTGAAGCGTTCGCTGAGCCCCGGGTTCGCCGGCCTGCCCAACCCGCTGTTCGCCAAGGACAACACGCTGATGTTGTTCGGCGACGGCAAGGGCGCCGTGGTGGACATCACAACGGCCCTCAAGGAAGGTTGATCGTTCGCGATCGCTAACCGCAAAAAAGCCCGGCTTCGTGCCGGGCTTTTTTGTTTGTCAGTGTCGCCGTACCTGACGGCACGGCCCGGTTATTACCGGCACACTCGCGTCATTCCATCGGCGCGTCACCCTGCATGCCACCGGGTTGGCGCGTGTCTTGCCGGTTATCCCGCTGCTCCTCCGATTGACTCCGATCGCCGTTCCGGTCGGTACCTGAATCCCGGTCCCGCGTGTCGTCTTCCGTGCCCATCAGGCTATCGGTGCCGGTATCGGTACGGGTGTCGCCACCCGGACGCTCGGAGCCGTCGCTGGTGGTACCCATGGTGCCCTGTCCGGCGCCGGACCCTGTCGCCGACCCGCTGCCTGCTTGGCTACCGGTCCCCGCGGCCATGGCCGCGCCGCCCGCGAGCAAGGAAACCAACCCGGTGGCGATGAGCAATCCTTTTCGTACATCCTGTACAGACATGTCACTCTCCTAATCTTGCTTCTGAAAATAAGACAACGGGTAAAAACACCCGTAGCTCCAGAACTAACACCCTTTGCCGCCGGTTTCATAAAAGGGTTGAAAAATCATCCATGCTGTTTGGCGTCGCGCTAGGTCAGCGGCCATTTCCGCAGTACCCGGTAATGGCCGTCCGGCGGGCTGTGATACAACATCACCGCGCCCACCGGCAGTACCCAGGGGCCCGGCCGCGCCGTGGTCGCTAGTGGCGAGGCGCTTCGCGCCAAGGTGATGTGGGGCAGAAAGGGCCGGTCTTCAGCCTCGATACCGGCCGCCATCAGCGCCGCCCACACCCGCCGATGCAGGTCCAGCAGCGCCGGCTCCTGGCGCGCGTGAGCGGCCCAGACACGGCCGCCCGGGCCGGGAAACGCATCCACGGCGCTCAGCGGCACCGTGAAAGCATGGCAGGGCCGCAGAGCCGTCTGCAGGGCCGACACCAGCGGTTCCAGGGCTCGGTGCTGCCGCTCGCCCAGAAACGCCAGCGTGAGGTGCAAATTGTCGACAGGCACCGGTCGCGTGGCCGTTGGCGTCGGCACGGCGGTTAATGCCGCTGACAACGCCTCCGGAACCGGGATACCGATAAAGCAGCGCATTGCGTCCTCCGATAGTGTGGCGTTTCAGTGCGGATGGTCAGGCCGGCGCGCCAGCGTTAGAATGCCGCCCCGATCCCCAGGGAGTATCGCCCATGATAACGCCCCCATGGCAATGAAGCCGGACCAACCCTTTAAAGGCGCGCTTCTGCTGGTCCTCGGCGAAGGCCTGCTGGCGGTGATGGCGGCGATGATCAAGCACCTGGCCGACACATTGCCGGTGGAGATGATCGTGTTCGGCCGCAACCTTGTCGGCCTGGCGGTGCTCTTACCGGTGCTGGTGGCCAGTGGTGGTATCCGCGACTTGCGCACCGGGCATCTGCGACTGCACTTTATTCGCGGCTTCACCGGCGTGACCGCGATGTTCTGCTTTTTCTTCACCATCGCTCATATTCCCCTGGCCGAAGCGGTCCTGGTGAAGATGACGGTGCCGTTTTTCCTGCCGCTGGTGGCCTGGTTGTGGCTCAACGACCGCATCAGTGGCCACACCTGGGCGGCGATTCTGCTTGGCTTTGTCGGCGTCGGCCTGATTCTGCGCGCCGACCAGGGGGTGGTGGACCCGGTGATGCTGGTGGCGTTGGCCGGCGCCGCCATCATGAGCATCGCCAAGGTGAGTATCCGGCGTATGGCGGCCAGCGAACCGCCGCACCGCGTGGTGTTCTATTTCTCGCTGTTCGCCACCCTGCTCTCCGCGCTGCTGTTGTTGCGAGTGCAACAAATGCCCACCGGCACGGAAATGCTCTGGCTGCTGGCGATCGGCAGTGTGGCGATCGCCGGTCAGTTCGCCATGACCACCGCCTACCAACTGGCGCGCCCCGGCCAGGTGGGCGTGTACAACTATTCGGCGGTGGTGTGGGCGGCCTTTCTGGGCTGGTTGTTTTGGGGCGAAACCCTGGTATTGACCACGGTTCTGGGCACGCTGCTGATCATTGGCGCCGGTATCTGGAACCTTAAATCGCGCTAGCTACAAAATTTGACCTTCACGGCCGTGCCAAACGCAAACCGAGCAACTAAGCTGACTCTCCAAGGCACAATAACAAACCGGAGGAAATGGAATGGTCATCCGATTGCTCACGCTGGTGGCAACGCTGGCGCTCCTGGCGGGTTGCGAAAGCAGCCAACGCTGGGTGTATCACCAGGGAATGGATTTCGAGAAATGGCGCGCCGGGCTGGAAGAGCGCACCGTGGACACCGACGATGGCCTGCGCTGGCACGTGCTGCAGTCGGCGGACAACGCGGAGGCCCCCGCGGTACTGCTGATCCACGGCTTCGGCGCCGATTCCCGCAACTGGGTGCGTTTCGCCAATGAGCTTGAAGGCGACTATCGTTTCGTAATCCCCGACCTGCCCGGCCACGGCGATACCGAACCGCGCACCACCGACATGGAGTACGGGATCAGCGAGCAGGCCCGACGCCTGTTCCGGCTACTCGACGCCATGCAACTCGAGCAGGTGCATGTCGCGGGCAACTCCATGGGCGGCGCCATTGCCATTGAAATGGCCCGCCACCAGCCGCAGCGGTTGCGTTCGCTGGGCCTGGTGGATTCCGCCGGCATTACCCTGCAAACACCGAAGTTCTTGAACGCCCTGGAGCAATCGGACAGCAACCCGCTGATTCCGCACACCGCCGAGGAATTCCATACCACCCTGGAATGGGCCTCGGAACGCTCGGTGGGCATCCCCGATTTCGCCATTACCCTGATGGGCGAAGAGAAAGCCGCCAACGCCGATGTGGCCGAAAAAGTGTGGCAGGACATTAACCTGGACCCGGCCATGCGCCTGCAGGGCCGCGACGTGCTACCGCGAATCAAAACCCCCGCCCTGATCCTGTGGGGCCGCGAAGACGCCTTGCTGAGCGTGGAAAACGTGCGCGTATTCCAGAAGGAGCTGCCCAATAATCGCGCGGTGATTCTCGAAGGTGTCGGCCATGTACCGATGGCGGAAGCCCCGGAAGAAACCGCCGAAGCCTTCCGCTCGTTCTGGAAAGACATTGACGGCTGAACGAATAGCGGCGCGCCGGCCTTGAACCGCCGGCCGCGCCGCCTTAGTGTTTGCGCTTTCCCTTTCGGCGCCGGAAACGTCCATGCCTCTTGATGCCTCACCCTCCACGACCCCGGTTCCGCGTGTTAAACGCGGCGAAGCACACACGGTTCAGACCCGCGGTCTTACCCTGCTGCGCAGCGGCCACCGTGAGATCCGAAAACTCAAACGCGCCAATCACGTGCCCACCATCCACGGCAACAAGGTGTGGAACTCCAGTTTTTTGATCATGGATCAGCTGACCCGGGAAAAAGGCCCGCTTCGACTGAACGCCGACCGCCATTTGATGGATATCGGCTGTGGCTGGGGGCCCTTGGCTATTTTCGCCGCCAAGCGTTTCCGCTGCCGGGTCACCGCCGTAGACGCGGACGCCGACGTGTTCCCGTATTTGGATTTGCACGCCACCCTCAACCGCGTACAGGTGGATACCCTGCGCTGCCGTTTCGAGCGGCTTACCAAGCAGCGCCTCGCCGACGTGGACCTGATCACCGGCGCCGACATCTGCTTCTGGGACGAGCTCACGCCGGTCCTGTTCAACCTGATCCGGCGTGCCCTGGACCAGGGCGTGCAGCAGGTGATCATCGCCGATCCTGGCCGTTCGCCGTTTTACGATCTGGCCGAACGCTGCAAAGCCCGCTTCAACGCCCGGGTGGTGGAGCGCCGCACACAAACACCCCGCGCGCTCAGCGCCGATTTGCTGATTGTCGACCGGGATTGAAAACCGGCTCGCTGGCGCCACCTTAGAGACAGGTTGTTAATCAGCGTTGCAATGAGTCGAGCCCATGAGTCAGGAAGAAAATCAGACCACGGTCGAAGAAGGCACCCCACAAGGCGCGTTGGCGCTTCCGGATCAGAATCTGCCGCAACGGGTGTATTTAATCCCGGTTCGCGATCGCCCGTTCATGCCCGGCCTGGTGCAGCCGTTGCTGCTCGATCAGGAGCAATGGCGCGCCACGCTAGAGCGCGTCGGCCAAACCCCTCATCATGCCCTGGGGCTGGTGTATATCGGCGACCGGGACCCGGACGACGTCGACGTGGAGGACTTCCCCGAGTACGGCTGTCTGGTCAAGGTGCACGCAGTCAACCATGAGGACGAACAGCTTCAGGTGGTGGCCCAGGGCCTCGCCCGGTTCCGGGTGCAGGGCTATCTGAGCCGCAAGCGGCCGTTGATGGCCGAAGTGACCTACCCCACCTCCCGCGATGAGCTGGACGACAGCCTGCGCGCCTATGGCATGGCGATCATCAACACCATCAAGGAGCTGCTGCCGCTGAACCCCTTGTACAACGAAGGGCTCAAGCATTACCTGCAGAACTTCTCTCCCCGTGATCCCTCGCCGCTGACGGATTTCGCCGCCTCCCTGACCAGTGCCAGCGGTGACGAACTGCAGAGCATTCTGGAAACCGTGTCGCTGAAAGCGCGCATGGAGCGCGTGCTGACACTGGTGAAGAAAGAAGTGGAAGTGGCCCGCCTGCAGAATCAGATCCGCGAGGAAGTGAACGAGAAGATCAGCAAGCACCAGCGCGAGTTTTTCCTCAAGGAGCAGCTCAAGGTGATCCAGCGCGAGCTGGGCCTGGAGAAAGACGACCGCACCGCTGACGCGGACGAATTCCGCGAGCGCCTGGAGGCATTGCATCCACCGGAAGCGGTGAGCAAGCGGTTCGAGGAAGAGTTGCGCAAGTTCAGCGTGCTGGAGTCCGGGTCGCCGGAGTACGCGGTGACCCGCAACTATCTCGATTGGCTGACCAGCGTGCCCTGGGGCCAATACTCCGATGACAACCTCGACCTCGGCCACGCGCGTGAGATTCTCGAAGCCCATCACAGCGGCCTTAACGATGTGAAGGACCGCATCGTCGAGTTTCTCGCCGTGGGCGCCATGCGCGGCGAGGTGAAGGGCTCCATTCTTCTGCTGGTGGGCCCGCCCGGCGTGGGCAAAACCAGCATCGGCAAATCCATCGGTGAAGCCCTGGGGCGGCGCTTCTATCGGCTGAGCCTGGGCGGTATGCGCGATGAGGCGGAAATCAAAGGCCACCGCCGCACCTACATCGGCGCCATGCCCGGCAAACTGACCCAGGCCCTCAAGGACGCCGGCACCAGCAACCCGGTGATCATGCTGGATGAGGTCGACAAGCTGGGCCAGTCCTTCCAGGGCGACCCCGCTTCGGCGTTGCTCGAGGTGCTGGACCCGGAGCAGAACCAGGATTTCCTCGATCATTATCTGGATCAGCGGCTCGACCTGAGCCACTGCCTGTTCGTGTGCACCGCCAATACCCTGGATTCGATCCCCAGCCCCCTGCTGGATCGCATGGAGACCATCCGGCTGAGCGGTTACATCACCGAAGAGAAGGTGGATATCGCCCGCAACCATCTGTGGCCCCGCGCCCTGGAGCGGGCCGGCGTGAAGCCGTCGCAACTGAAGATCAGTGACAGCGTGCTGCGCCAGATCGCCGACGGCTACGCCCGCGAGGCCGGTGTCCGAAATCTCGAAAAGCAGCTTAATAAGATCATCCGCAAGGCAGCGGTACGGCTGCTCTCCGGTGACAAGAAAATCAGCATCACCGGTAACAATCTGGAAGATTTCCTCGGTCAGCCCTACTTCCAGAAGGAAAAAGCACAACGCGGCGTGGGCGTGGTCACCGGGCTGGCCTGGACCGCCATGGGCGGCGCCACGTTGTCGGTGGAAGCGAGCCGCGTGCACAGCCAACGGCGCGGTTTCAAGCAGACCGGCCAGCTCGGCGAGGTGATGAAGGAATCCGCGGAGATCGCCTACAGCTATGTGGCCGGTCACCTCAAGGCGTTCGGTGTCGACGAGGACTGGTTCGACCAATCGTTCGTGCACCTGCACGTGCCCGAGGGGGCGACCCCCAAGGATGGCCCCAGCGCCGGTGTCACCATGGCCACCGCGCTGGTGTCCCTGGCCACCGGCAAGCGGCTGCCACGCAAACTGGCGATGACCGGCGAGCTGACCCTCACCGGCCAGGTCCTGGCGGTGGGCGGCATCCGCGAAAAAGTGATCGCCGCCCGGCGCGCCGGGATCCGCGAGCTGATCCTGCCCCAAGCCTGTGAACGGGATTACAACGAGTTGCCCGACTACATCAAAAGCGGCATGACGGTGCATTTCGCCCGGCGCTATCAGGATGTCCATGATGTGGTCTGGGGTTGAACCGGGCCGGCGGCGGCTGACCCGCGCGGAGCAGCCGCCGCGCTACTTGGTGCCCGAATGCCGGGAGCGGATCGACATTGTCCATCGGGACGACGACATCCTGGTGATCAACAAGCCCGCCTTTCTGCTCAGCGTGCCCGGTCGCGCCCCGGAAAACAGCGACTGCGTTACCCGTCGTTTAAAACAGGACCATCCGGATCTGCGTCTGGTGCACCGGCTCGACCTGGACACCTCCGGTCTGATGGTGCTCGCCCTGCACCGCCGGGCGCAGAGCAATCTCAGCCGAGCGTTTCAGAAGCGTCAGGTGGAAAAGCAGTATCAGGCGGTAGTCGCCGGGCAGGTAGCCTCGGACACCGGCGAAGTGGCGTTGCCGTTAATCGCCGACTGGCCCAACCGGCCTCTGCAGAAAGTCTGCCTGGACACCGGCAAACCCGCCCTCACCCACTGGCGCGTGATGGCGCGCTACCCGGACCACGACGCCACCCGGTTGGCCCTGCGCCCGGTTACCGGCCGTACCCATCAACTGCGCCTGCATTGCCGCGAAATCGGCCACCCGATTCTCGGCTGCGATCTGTACGCGCCGTCGGACATTCTCAACCGCAGTGACCGGCTACTGCTGCACGCCGAGCGTCTGGCGTTTAACCACCCAGGTACCGGTTTGTGGCGGGAGTTTTACTCGCCAGCACCGTTCTAGCAGGCTGCTAGGACCAATCCTCACCGTAGTCGTGCAGCAACTCCTGGCCGGCCTTGATGTTCTTAAGCGCCACCACCGTCAGGTCGTCGTAATAGGCCACATTGGGTTTCTTGGCGTGGTTGATAAAGCGAAGGTCGCACAGCACTCGGTAGCGCTCCTTGCCCTCGTCATCCAGCCACAGCACGTAGGGGCCATCACCTTTGGCGGCCTGCGTCTTCAGCACACCCAGCACCGTATCGCGGGAAATCGGCGCGCGCGCGAACAGGCCACGGCCGTGCACCGGGCTTTCCTTCACTTCAACCAGATCCTTGCGCACAAAGGGTTTATCCATACCGTTCACGCTTGCAGTAGTCATCGGGGCCGTGGCATCTTGCCAGAAAAGCCGCCCGGACGCATGGCATGGGATTCGCCGATTACCCCTTCACTTCGCGCTATCTGACCGTCGACGGTCACCGCCTTCACTACATCGACGAAGGCCAGGGCCCGACGCTGTTATTCCTGCACGGTAACCCCACCAGCAGCTACCTGTGGCGCAACGTGATCAAGCCGCTCACCGGCCATTTCCGTTGCGTGGCCCTGGATCTGATCGGCTTCGGCAAGAGCGACAAGCCCGACCTCGACTATCGTTTTCTTACCCATTATCAGTTCCTGCACGGCTTCGTCACCGGGCTTGGGCTCACCGATGTCACGCTGGTGTTGCACGACTGGGGCGGGCCGTTGGGTTTTCGCCTTGCCCAACACCAACCCGACCGGGTTAGCGCCGTCTGTTTCATGGAAACCTTTCCCTTCACCTTCGACTGGCACGAGTTTCCACCGGCGGCGCGGCCCTTATTCTTCGCGTTCCGGCAGCGGCGGCTGAGCTACTGGCTGCTGCAACGCCAGAACCTGTTCGTCAACGTGGTGCTGCGCTTCAGCACCTTGCGCCGGCTGCCGCGCAGCGTACTGGCCGCCTACCGCGCGCCGTTTCCGGACGCCCGCAGCCGATATCCGATCCGGGTGTTCCCCGGCGAGCTGCCGATCAATGACCGGCGCACCGAGACCTGGGCGGCGATCCAGGATATCGAGCAGCGCCTTGAGCGCATGCCGCAACCCATGCTGCTGCTCCAGTTCCACCCCGGCGCGGTGCTCAGCCGCACCCGGGTAGCCTGGCTCAGCCAACGCATCGCCCATCTGGATGTGGTCGATTGCGGTCGCGGTCTGCACTATGTGCAGGAAGACAGGCCCGAGGCCATCGCCGCGGCATTGGCGGACTGGTGCCGTGGCCGTGCGCCGTCGGCGCCCACCGGCGTACTGCCGGTGGTGGCGGAGGACAAGACCTTCGCCGGCGACCTGGCCTGGGCCTTTGCCCGGGCCCGGCCGACCGGCGAGGATGAAGGCCTGGTGGCGGCCTGGTCCGACCAGGGCCTGGTGATGCTCAGCTTTGCCGATGACGCCGAAGAGGGCCAACGCCAGGTGGCGGAGCGCTTTCCGGCCTGCCGGCTGGCGCAAACCGACGGCGCCCGTATCGCCGAACTGTTCACTGCGCCCGGCGGCAGCCCGCTGCACTTGATCGGTACCGACTTTCAGCGCCGCGTGTGGCGCGCCCTGCTTCAGGTCCCGGCTGGCACCACCAGCGACTACGCCGCCATCGCCGCGCGCATCGGCAGCCAGGCGCGCGCGGTCGGCGGCGCCGTGGCCGCCAACCGAATCGCCGTTCTGGTACCCTGCCACCGGGTGGTGCCGCGCGCCGGCGGCGCCGGCGCGTACCACTGGGGCCGCGACCGCAAGCAAGCGCTGCTGGCCGCCGAAGGCGCCGCACCTTAGTCGCGTGCCCGGGTTGGGAATCCTGATACTATTGGCTGGCGGCGCCCGGGACACAGGGTTACTCTGGCCCCCGGCGCCGCCGCGTCATTGGGCGTACGCCGTGAACGGATTTTCGAGCAGTTTTACGAAGGAGTAGCTCCAGCATGAAACGTCTGTCTCTGCCCGTGGTGGCGGCCCTGGTCCTGACCGCTTGCGCCACCTCCCCCTTGGGACGCCAGCAGTTCCTGTTTTTGCCGGCCGCGGAAATGGATCAAATGGGCGCCACCGCCTACAACGAAATGAAAGAGCAGCAGCCCACCGTCGCCAACACCGCCGAGTCCCGCTATGTGGAATGCGTAGCGGACGCCATCGTCGCGGTGGTCGATTCCGGCGAGCAGTGGGAAGTGACCGTGTTCAAGGACGACAGCGCCAACGCCTTCGCCCTGCCCGGCGGCAAGATTGGTGTGCATACCGGTTTGCTGAAGGTGGCCAATAACCAGGACCAACTCGCGGCGGTGATCGGCCATGAGGTCGGGCACGTGCTGGCTCAGCACTCCAACGAGCGCATGTCGATCCAGTACGCCACCCAGACCGGCACCCAGCTGGTGGCCGCGCTGGCCGGTGGCGACAGCGCCGAGAAACAGACTCTGTTGGGCTTGCTCGGCGTCGGCGCCCAGTACGGCGTGCAGTTACCGTTCAGCCGTAAGCACGAAGCCGAAGCCGATGTAATCGGCCTGGATCTGATGGCGGAAGCGGGCTTCGACCCGCGCCAGAGCGTCAACCTCTGGCAGAACATGGCCGCCGCCAGCGGCGGTTCACCGCCGGAGTTCCTGTCCACCCACCCGAGCAACCAGACCCGCATCCAAGGGCTGCAGGCGCGCATCCCCAAAGCCATGCCGCTGTACCAGCAGGCGCAGTCCGCCGGCCGCACGCCCAACTGCGGCTGACCTTGTGGGCGCTTGCCTTGCAAGCGAAAGGCCGGCTCCGCCGGCCGGCAGGATTCCAGAGACCTTCACAAGGCCCGTTCCCACAAAAAAAGGGCCCGTTGAGGGCCCTTTTCGTTGCGGACAGCGCGTGAGACGTTACTGGTAGTAGGCGTTCTCGGTGACGGTGTGGTCGGTTTTGTCGCGGATGCCGGTGAGTTCCGGCAGCTGTTCCATCAGGGTGCGCTCGACACCGTCCTTGAGGGTCACGTCGACCACCGAGCAGCCCTGACAACCGCCGCCGAATTCCAGCACCGCCACGTTGTCCTCGGTGAGCTCCAGCAGCTGCACGTTGCCGCCGTGAGCGGCCAGATTCGGGTTGATCTCGGAATACAGCACATAGTTAATGCGCTCTTCCAGGGTGGCGTCCGCGCTGATGTCCGGCACCCGGGATTTAGGCGCCCGGAAGGTCAGCTGACCGCCCATGGAGTCCTTCTTGAAGTCGATCACCGCGTCTTCCAGGTAGCGCACGCTCTTGCCTTCCACGAAGGCGTGGAAGCCTTCGTATTGGTAGCGCTCGTCGCCCTCTTCCTGTTCGCCATCGGGGCAATAGGCCATGCAGCACTCCGCGTGGGGCGTGCCGGGGCGTTCCACGAAAATGCGTACGCCGATGTCTCCCTGGTCCTGCCGGGACAGCAGGTCGCGCAGGTACTCTTGAGCGGAATCTGTGATTCGGATCAGGGGTTCGGTCATGCCGATTCTCGGTTGCGAATTTCCTGACTATTTTAGTCAAGTATTCCCGCGTTGCAATGGCCGTGACGCAACGGCGTGTGAACAGGCCCTAGGGTCGATTACAGCTTTCTGCTAAGGTGCCCGCTTCCTCGACGTGGGGCAGTATCCAGCGTGCTTAACCTTTCCCGCAGCCGGCGCATTCTCGCCCTGGCGCTACCGATCATGGCGGCCATGGCCAGCCAGAGCCTGATGAACCTGGTCGACGCCGCCATGGTCGGCAGCCTGGGCGGCGAGGCGCTGGCGGGCGTGGGCCTGGGCGGTTACGCCAGCTTTATCGCCATCAGTATGGTGATCGGCCTGGGCGCCGGGGTTCAAGCCATGGTGGCGCGCCGCAAGGGCGAACGGGACCGGGCCAACTACGCGGTGCCGCTGAATGCCGGCCTGGTGCTGGGTCTGGCCTTCGCGATACCCATTTCCCTGATTTTCGCCCTGGCCAGCGCGCCCATGATGGCTTTCCTCGCCCCCACCCCCGGCGTCGCCGAGGTGGGCAGCGACTATTTCGACATGCGGCTGCTCAGTGTCTGGGCGGTGGCGATGAATTTCAGCTACCGGGGCTATTGGAACGGCATCAACCGTTCCGGCGTCTACATGCGCACCCTGGTAATGACCCATATCGCCAACGTGGTGTTCAGCTACGGTCTGATTTTCGGCGCCTGGGGCCTGCCGGCGATGGGCGGCGCCGGTGCCGGGCTGGGCACCAGCCTGGCGCTGTATCTGGGCAGCGCCCTGTATCTGCTGCAGACCTGGCGGGCGGCCCGCGATCACGGCTTCCTGCGGGCACGGCCCAGCCGCGCCACCTTGCGCAATATTCTGCGCATCAGTCTGCCCAACGGTATGCAGCAGTTTTTCTTCGCCGCCGGCTTGACCATCCTGTTCTGGATTATCGGGCGGGTGGGCGCCGACGAGGTCGCCGTGGCGCACATCCTGATTACGCTGATCCTGTTCCTGATTCTGCCGGCCATCGGCCTGGGCCTGTCGGCGGCGTCTCTGGTCGGTCAGGCGCTGGGGCGCCGGGACGCCGATGACGCCTACCGCTGGGGCTGGGACGTAACCCGGCTGGCGGTAACACTGTTGTTCGTGCTCGCCCTGCCGATGTGGCTGGTGCCGGACCTGATTCTTGGCCTGTTCCTGAAACAGCCGGATTTGGTGGAACTGGGCCGCGCGCCGCTGATGATCACCGGTTTGGCGATTTGCCTGGACGGCGTGGCGATCATTTTTACCCAGGCGTTGCTGGGCGCCGGGGCAGCCCGCTCGGTGATGGTGGTGACCTTGGCCGTGCAGTGGTTTTTCTTTCTGCCGCTGGCCTATATCATCGGCCCCGTGCTGGGCTATGGGCTGCTTGGCATCTGGGTGGCCCAGGCGTTTCAGCGGCTGATCACATCTTTATTGCTGAGCGGCCTATGGATTAAGCGTGGCTGGGCCCATATAGAGTTATGAGGTGACCATGAGCGATCAGAACAAGCGCGATTCTCAAGCCGGCAGCCGTCAGGACGGCGAAGACCAGCGGCCGGGCTTTTTTCAGGTGCTGCACAGCGTGTTGGCCGCGATCTTCGGCGTGCAGAGCAGCGGCAACCGCGAGCGCGACTTCAAGAAAGGCAGCGCCGGTGACTACATCGGCGTCTATGTGGTGATCGTAATTGCCATCGTTATTGGTATGTTCGTGGTTGTGAACATGGTCCTCAGTGCCGCGGGTTCATAGCCCCAGGGACTAGCGATATAGCAATATATTTCTTTTATGTATAAGCCCACTTTGCTACATTTCCCGCCAAATCATGGTGGTAAAGAGAAATACTCTTTACAAATCAACGAATTAAACACGGCGCAACGGCATCATGTACGTATATCAGGACTATGACCAACGGCTTCTGGAAGAGCGGGTAGCTCAGTACCGCGACCAGACCCGGCGCTATCTGGCCGGCCAGCTCAGCGAGGACGAGTTCCTGGTGCTGCGGCTGCAGAACGGCCTCTATATCCAGCGCTATGCGCCGATGCTGCGCATCTCGGTGCCCTATGGGCTGCTCTCCAGCGAACAGGTGCGCACCCTGGCCAAGGTCGTGCGCGAATACGACAAGGGCTTTTGCCACGTCAGCACCCGCCAGAATATTCAGCTCAACTGGCCGGAAGTGCAGGACGTGCCGGATATCCTGGCGGAACTGGCGAGCGTGCAGATGCACGCCATTCAGACCAGTGGCAACTGCATCCGCAATATCACCACCGACGAATACGCCGGGGTGAACCCCAAGGAAGTGGAAGACCCGCGGCCCTGGTGCGAGATCATCCGTCAGTGGGCCACGTTCAACCCGGAATTCGCTTATCTGCCGCGTAAGTTCAAGATCGCGGTGAATGCGGTGCCGGATGCCGACCCGGCGCTGATCGGTGTGCACGACATCGGCGTCAAGGTGATTCACAACGACGCCGGCGAAACCGGTTTCCAGGTGTGGGCCGGCGGCGGCCTGGGCCGCACCCCGATGACCGGCCAGGTGATCGGCGAATTCGTGCCCTGGCAGCATCTGCTCGCCTACCTGGAAGCGATTCTTCGGGTCTACAACAAGTACGGCAACCGCGATAACAAGTTCAAGGCGCGCATCAAGATTCTGGTGAAGGCGCTGGGCGCGGAGAAATACCGCGAACTGACCGAAGTGGAATTCGCCGAGTTGAAAGACGGCCCGATGACGCTCACCGAAGAGGAAGTGGCGCGTATCCAGGGCTGCTTCACCGAACCGGCGTACCGCGATGACGTGGACAACGGCGTGCTGGACCAGGCGCTGCAGGAGAACCGTGCGTTCAACCGCTGGTACCACACCAACACTCGCGCCCATAAGTGCGACGGCTATCGCAGCGTCACGCTGACGCTGAAGAAAACCGGCCGTATCCCCGGCGATGTGAGCGACGAACAACTCGAGGCGATCGCGGACCTGGCCGACCGCTACAGCTTCGGTGAACTGCGCAACACTCACCAGCAGAACATGGTGCTGTCCGACGTGGCCACCGACGAACTGTTCGAGCTGTGGGAAAAACTGGACGCGCTGGGCATGGCCACCCCCAACCTGGGCCTGCTCACCGACATCGTCGCCTGCCCCGGCGGCGACCTGTGCGCCCTCGCCAACGCCAAGTCGGTCCCGGTGGCGGAAGGCATTCAGCGCCGCTTCGACGACATGGATTACGTCCATGATCTGGGGCCGCTGGACATCAATATTTCCGGGTGCATGAACGCCTGCGGTCATCACCACATCGGCCACATCGGCATCCTCGGCGTGGACAAGAAGGGCAAGGAGTTCTATCAAATCACGCTTGGCGGTCGCGGCGACAAACTGTCGCGCATCGGCGAGAAGATGGGCCCCTCTTTCGAGTCCTATGAAGTGACCGACGTGATCGAGAAGATCATCAATGTGTACGTGGACAAGCGGCTGGAGAACGAGCCCTTTATCGACACCTACGAGCGCATTGGTATGGAACCGTTCAAGGAACACGTCTATGGGTAAGATGATTCTCGACGGCGAGATCGTCGACAACGACTGGCAGCGGTTCGAACCGGGCCAGCTGGAAGAAGACGGCCAGAGCCTGCCGGAAAACCAGCCGGTAATCGTGCCGCTCGCCTACTGGCAGGCCCACCGCGACACCTTGCTTGAGCGTGAGGCGCCGGTGGGTGTCTGTCTGGAGCCGGGCGAAGAGCCCGCCGATTTGGCCGCCGACCTGCCCCACCTGCCGTTGGTGGCGGTCCACTTTCCGGCCTTCAAGGATGGGCGCGGTTACTCCTACGCCCGGGAATTGCGCACCCGCTATCGCTTTACCGGCGAAGTGCGGGCGGTCGGTGATGTACTGCAGGACCAGCTCTTCTACATGCATCGGGTAGGTTTCAACGCGTTCGAAGTGCGCACCGACCGGGACATTCATGAAGCCCTGGAAAACGGCTTGCGGCCTTTCTCGGTGACCTACCAGGGCGACGTGCACGACCCGCGTCCGATCTACCGTCGTCGCCAGGAACTCGAACGCGCCTGAAGCCCTGGCGCGTTTTTGCTCAGAACCAGCGCCGCCGGGCCATCCACACCAGGATGCCGGCGGCGATCACCACCAGAGACCCGCCGAACCACCAGAAGGCCTCGGGGTCTTCCACGCCGGGCAATCCGCCCACATTGATTCCGAACAAGCCGGTTAAGAAGCCCAGCGGCAGGAACAGCGCACTGATGATGGCGAGCAAGTACATGCGGTCATTGATCGCCTCGTTCTGAACCGAAAACACCTCTTCTTGCAGCAAGGTGGCGTGGTCCCGCGCGGCGTCCAGATCTTCCAGCAAACGCTGCAAACGCTCGCCGGCTTCACGGATGATTTCCGCGTCCTCGCGATCCATACGGCCATCGTTCTGCAGCCGTGCGATGGCCTCCCGTTGCGGCGCCAGATAGCGGCGCAGCGTCACTGCGCGCCGGCGCACACTGCTGATCTCGTGGGTAAGCGCCTTATCGGGCCGGGTTTCCAGCAGATCGGCGCAGTCGCCAACCTGGCTTTCGATGCGCTCAATCACGTCTTCCATGCGCCAGATGAGACCGTCCACCAGCCGCTTTACCAGGTCCGACGGGGTGCACGCCCCTTCGCCCTGCTCCAGCTCGGTGACGATCTCCGACAACGTCATCAATTGGCGTTTCTGCGTGCTGACGATCAAACCATTACGTATCCAAAGGCGCACCGCGATCATATCTTCCGGACGTGCGCCGGGCGCCAGATTGACGCCTCGCAGATAGATCAGCAGGCCACCGCCGACGTCGGCGGCACGCGGCCGGGTGTCGGTGGCGAACAGCGCCTCGACCACGGTGTCGGGCACGTCCGGCCGGCTTTCCAGCCATTCACGGCCCGCCTCGAAGGTGTAATCCAGGTGAATCCAAAGCGGCCCGCCTTGGCTCGGCAAAGGCTCCGACAATGAAATGGGCGTGGCACCACCGGCGCCGTTCAACTGCAGCGCCAGCTTGACCCAGGGAGCATTGGTCATGATTCAGGGGCCCGTCAGGGGTTGATCTTAACCACCACCCGGCCACGCAACTTGCCGGCCAGGATATCGGTGAAGCAGTCCGGCAATTGCTCGCGGCTGACTTCGCGGCTCTCCAGCTTATCCAGCGCCGGGCGCCAGTCGCTGGCCAGCAATTGCCACATTTGCTGTTTTACCTCGCAGGGCAGCTCGACGCTGTCCACGCCAAGCAGATTGACGCCGCGCAGGATGAACGGGAACACGGTGGCGTTTTCCAGTTTCGGCGAGGCGGTCAGGCCGCAGCACGCGGCGCTGCCGCCGTATTGCAGGCTCTTCAGCGCGTTCACCAAGATGTCGCCGCCGACGCAGTCGACCACCCCGGCCCAGCGCGGCTTGAGCACCGGCTTTTCCATGCCTTCCAGCAAGGCGTCACGGCCGATAATCTCGGCGGCGCCGAGATCCCGCAGCCAGTCGTGGGCGTCTTGCTTGCCGGTGGCGGCCACCACCTGGAAACCCAGGCGGGAAAGAATCGAGACCGCCACGCTACCGACACCGCCGGTGGCCCCGGTGACCAGCACCTCGCCCTGCTCCGGCTGCAGACCAGTGTCGATCAGCGCTTCCACGCAGAGCGCGGCGGTGAGGCCGGCGGTGCCCAGCAGCATGGCGTCACGGGCCGACAGACCGGCGGGTAGGGGTGCCAGCCACTCGGCCGGCACCCGGATGTAATCGCCGTAGCCGCCCGAGGTGTTCATGCCCAGGTCATAGCCGGTGCAGATCACCGAATCGCCGGCACTGAAGGGCCCGTCACCGGCCTCTTCCACCACGCCCACGGCATCGATCCCGGGGGTGTGCGGGAAAGAGCGCGTCACGCCCTTGTTACCGCTGGCGGACAGCGCGTCCTTGTAGTTGAGCGACGACCAGGCCACGCGCACCAGCACATCGCCCTCGGGCAAGTCTTCCAGGGTCTTGTCCCCTACCCGGCTCTGGTAGCCCTGCTCGGTTTTCTCGGTGATCAGTGCCTTGAAAGTCATTGCCTCGCTCCGTTGAAAAGCCCGCCGGTGAACCACCGGGGTTAGTGAAACTGACGCTGGCTGCCCCGGTGCCAGAACCGGTCGATCAGGCGCACCCCGGCGTTTTCCACCGACACGCCCAGCCGCTCGGCCAGCTTGCGCTTGTATTCCCAGTTCAGTTCGTACAGATCCAGATGTTCCTTGCGACCCTGAAGATACTCGTCGCTGGTCATGATGTCGTCCACCAGGCCCAACTCCTTGGCGCGGGTGCCAAACCAGTGCTCGCCGGTGGCCACCGCGTCCATGTCCAGAGTGCGGCGGTGTTCACGCACAAACCCTTTGAACAGCTGATGGGTTTCTTCCAGCTCCTGCTGGAACTTTTCCCGGCCTTTGTCGGTGTTCTCGCCGAGCATGGTCAGGGTGCGTTTGTATTCACCGGCGGTCATCAATTCCACATCGATGTCGTTTTTCTTCAACAGCCGGTGAAAATTGGGCACCTGGGCGACCACGCCGATCGAGCCGATCACCGCGAACGGCGCGGCCAGAATACGGTCGGCGATGCACGCCATCATGTAGCCGCCGCTGGCCGCCACCTGGTCCACCGCCACCGTCAGTTTGACCCCGCGGCCGCGCAAGCGCTTGAGCTGGGAGGCCGCCAGGCCATAGCTGTGCACCAGCCCGCCGGGGCTTTCCAGGCGCAGCAGCACTTCGTCGTCGCCGTTGGCCACTTCCAGCACCGCGGTGATCTCGCGGCGCAGCCGTGCCACGTCGCTGGCCTGAATGTCGCCGTTAAAATCGAGCACGAACAGCCGCGGCTTGCTTTTCGCCTCCGCGCCAGCCTTCTTGCGTTGCTTGTTACGGGCCTTTTCTTCCTTGCGCTTTTTCTTGTGTTCGGCCTTGCGCTCGGCGTCCGGTAGCACCTGGTCGACGATGCTTTCGCGCAGATCGTCGAACTCTTCGTTGAGATGCTTGACCCGCAATTCGCCGTCACGGCTAACGCGGTGCCGGTTACGGGTCGCCGCGGACACGATGCCGCCGATCACAACCAAAATCGCCACCACAAGGGTGACGACCTGGGCCAGAAACATGCCATATTGGTAAAGAAAATCGATCACCTTGTACGCTCACCTGTTCAGGGGCCGTCATGGCTCCAGGTTATTGCCAGCCCGCCACGGCCTGCTGAGCGCTGCCGTTAAGCGGTCGCCCGATCAGTCCCCCGGAGGGTGGCACGGTTACTTCGAAAATAGCCCCGTCCGCCATCGGCAGATAGGCCGCGCTACCATAGCGCGCATCCACCAGAAAACTCCACCCCTCACGGGCCTGACGCCAGATATCCATGCCCAGCGGGTCGCGGCTGAGGCTGTACAGCGTGCGTTCCTTGGAGCGCTCGTCCTCAAGGGCGAAGTAACGACCCTGAATACGGTCGAGCTGGTAACCGGGTTTAAGGCCCAACAGCGAAAACGGCGTTTTCCATTTGACGATCCGCGCGTCCAGTTGCCATTGGTCGCCGTTCAGACGGAAGTCCTCGGCGCTGCCGTCATTGCGGGTCACCGTGGCGATATAGCTCTGGTCGTCCAGCGCGCGGAAGCTCACCGTGGCCACCGGCGTTTCTTCGCTCAACTCGTGGAAGCTGTACAGGTTCAGGGCCACCAGCACCAGATAGACCGCCAGGGCCACCACCGCCAGGCCCAGGCTGCCCTTGATCCACTGCCATAGCCATTTCTGGCGCAGCAGGATCCAGGCGCCCACCAGAATCAGGACCAGGCTCACGGCCATGATCAGAAACGGAGCAACGCTGAAACTCATCGGGGTGTCTCCCTTCAGGAACCGGTCGCCGCCTGACAGGCACCGCGCCAGTGATCGATCAGAGTCCGGGCAATACTGCCCGGCGGTGGGATGTGCGGCAATTCAGTGTGGTGGAACCAGCGGGCGTCGGTGATCTCGTCATCGTCGATACGGATCTCGCCGCCGGCGAAGGCGGCGTGGAAGCCCAGCATCAGGGAGTGCGGAAACGGCCAGGACTGGCTGGAAAAGTAGCGCAGGTCTTTAACCTGGACCCCGACCTCTTCCATGATTTCCCGGTGCACCGCCTGCTCGGCGGTTTCGCCGGCCTCCATGAACCCGGCCAGGCAAGAATAGAAGCCCTCCGGGAACCGGGCCGAATGCCCCAGCAGAGCGTACTCGCCGTCGGTGATCAGCGCGATGACGCACGGCGTGATGCGCGGGTATTGGCGGTAATCGCAGGCGCTGCACAGCATCGCCAGCTCGGTGGGGTGCGGCTGGGTTTCGGCGCCGCAACGGCTGCAGAACCGATGGTTATGGCGCCAGCTGATCACCTGCAGGGCGCGTGCCGCCATGGTGAACTGGGTGTCGTCCAGGTGGCCCATCAATTCCCGCAGGGGCATCGGGTAAAGCGGCCGATCCGCCAATTCATGGTCCGCCTGGCGGCACACATAGCAGGGTTCACCGTGCAACAGGCCAATGAAGCGGTAATCCGGGTGGCCACGCAGCAAAAACGACGGCGCGCGGGGAATGCCCGGTCCGGGCGCCTGGTCGGTGTCTATGCAGAGTTGCTGCTCGTGGATCACGAACAGCCAGGCGTCTTCAGCGTCGCGCGGCTCCGGGGCGGAAAGGTCCATGGGAGACAAAGCATCAGCCATGCGCGCCTCGCTCCGCCACCGCGTAACCCAGTTCCGCCATGGCCTGCTCGGAGACGTCCAACACGCCCTCGCCGATCGGTTTCTGTTCTTCCATGCTTTCCAGATAGTAATCGACGCCGGTGAGCGCATCGGCCAGGGTTTCCATGGCCGGCTGGCCGGGCGGTTCATCGCCGCCGATCAGGCGGGTTTCGATGTGGGTGCGACAGGCGGTGATCACCGCACAGGCGCGCTCCAGCTCAAGGAACATCAGGCCACCGGAGACGCTGGCGAAGGTGCCGGGAAGATTGGTCAGGTGCATCGGGTCCCAGTTGTTCTCCATGTAGCTGGCCAGCGACCGTTTCGCCAGCGCCAGCCCGGCGCGGCATTCACCGACCACGGTCATGCGGGCGTCGTCCAGCTGATACAGGGAAATACGGGTATTGGTAGCGTCCCGGCGCACATCGTCGGTGGGCGCCAGACTGCGCTCCAGGCTCGCCACGGTGTTCTCGGCCGCCAGCAGATCGTCCACCAGGGCGTGGAACTCCGGGCTGTCCGCGTCCACGTCCGAAGGCCACCCGGCGATTGTTGCGGCGCGTTCGCGCAGCAGGTTCGCCTCGTGCTCCTTGCTGACCATTTCCAAGGTGCTGGCGATCCGTCTCAGGCCGCCTGCGACGCCGGCGTAGTCGGTATCCGCCACGCCCTGGGAGGCAAGGTCCAGGGTTTCCTTCACCTGGTTGATTTCGTCCTTAAGCGCGCCGGCCACGGAACGGATCACCGAGCCCCGGGCGCCGGCCATCAGGGCCAGTTCGCTTTGCAACACAACGTCGCTGACCCCGCGATCCAGCCCGAACACACCGCGCACCTCACTGGCGGCGGTGCCGGCCCCGGAGCCCAGGCTGGCCAGATACAGGCTTTCCTTGATCAGCAGTAGGGGCGCCTCCTGAGCCAGCGCGCGCTCGCCGTCGTAGACCAGCTTTTTCAGCTGCCGGTCGTACTGTGCCAGCAACGCCTTGCGTGCCGGGGTGATCACCATGCGGTCTTCCGCCAGGGATTCGGTGGCGGCCCGCGCCAGCCACCAGAAGCGGCTGTTCGCGCAGCGGCCGCACAGGCGGTCGACCCGGGCCAGCGCCCGGGCCATCAGCCGCAGGTGCGCATCGCGGTTATCGCCGCGCAGCAGCCCCAGCAGCCCCACCTGGTACATATGACGCAGGCGCCGCCCCTGCGCCACCAGGGCCGGGGGATCGCCCTCCTCCGGCTCCGGGCTGCGCGCCCGGGACAAGTCGACGCTGAAGAAATGGCTTTCCTGAATCAGCGGCTTGCCGCCGGCGCGGCGCAACTCATTGATGCCGCCGATTAACATCTCGGGCAGCGTGCGGTCCTTGAGCTGAACGTATTCGAAATAGCGCCCCAGCAGCACGATGGCGTTCCCCAGCGCCTGCACCAGCGCACGGCCACCGTGGCGCCGAAGGCCTTCCACGGCGAGTTCCATTTCCTCGCTCATTAAGGTGGCCGCTGACAGCTCCAGCATCTGCGAGATGCCGCGCAATTGGTGAAAGGCTTCACCGCAACGATCCAGGGAGGCCCCCTCGTCCCGTTCCTCGGCGAACGCCTCAAGGCTGGCTTCCGCCTCGCTCAGCGTGGCGTCGATGGACTCCTTGAGAAACGTCAGGGAGGTGGTGTTGGTGATGGCGACCATGAACTCTCCGGAAACCCCTGCTGATTGTTAAAAGGCGTTTTGAACTTTCTCACGGCGTTCAACAATGCGTCAACTTTCAAACGTAAGCAACTGATTTGGCGGCATATTGTTAACGGCGACACAACGGGTGGTGAGGCCGTACGAGAACGTAAACCCGCTTTCCATACCGGCGACGACTGTACCCGGGCATCGGAAGTGCTTATGATTGCGCCGCCCATCCGTTCTCCTTACATCTAGCAGGAAGTAGTGCCATGTACGCCCAGTTCGGCCGCGCCTTCGGTCAGAATTTCCTGGGGCAAGCCCCCGCCTGGTACAAGTACACCATTGTGGTGTTTTTGCTGATCAACCCGCTGGTCGCCTGGACC
This sequence comes from Alcanivorax sp., assembly GCA_042090255.1. Classification (GTDB taxonomy): domain Bacteria; phylum Pseudomonadota; class Gammaproteobacteria; order Pseudomonadales; family Alcanivoracaceae; genus Alloalcanivorax. The sequence goes on from JBELJS010000036.1 coordinate 26,562, forward strand.
CTGGGCGAAGCCACCGCAGGCTGGCTGTTGCTGGCGGAGTTCATCTTCACCCTGGCGATGGCCCTAAAGTGCTACCCCCTGCAGCCCGGCGGCCTGCTGGCGATCGAAGCCCTGCTGATCGGCCTGACTTCCGCCGACACCGTGCTGCACAAGGTCGAAGGCAACCTGGAAGTGCTGCTGTTATTGATTTTCATGGTGGCGGGCATCTTCTTCCTGAAGGACCTTCTTTTATATACCTTCACCCGCATTCTGCTGGGCGTGAAGTCCAAGATCCGTCTGAGCCTGCTGTTCGCCCTGGCGGCGGCCTTTCTGTCCGCGTTCCTGGACGCCCTGACCGTGACCGCGGTGGTGATCGCCGTGTGTACGGGCTTCTTCGGCATCTATCACAAGGTCGCTTCAGGCAAGACCTTCCAGCAAAAGCACGACCACGGCGACGACACCACGGTCGAGGACCTGCACCGCGAAGACTTGCGCCGCTTCCGGGCCTTCCTGCGCAGCCTGTTGATGCACGCCGCCGTGGGCACCGCCCTGGGGGGTGTTTGCACCCTGGTGGGCGAACCCCAGAATTTGTTGATCGCCACCAAGGCACAGTGGGAGTTCGGCGAGTTTTTCCTGCGCATGGCGCCGGTGAGCCTGCCGGTGCTGGCCATGGGACTGCTCACCTGCCTGTTCCTGGAATGGAGCGGCAGTTTCGGCTACGGCGAGGAGATTCCCGAAAAGGTCGAGGGCATCATGCGTCAGTACGCGCGGGAGCAGGACGACCGCCGCACCACCCGGGACAAGGTCAATCTGGTGGTGCAAGGGTTCATCGCACTGTGGCTGGTGGTGGGCCTGGCCACCCACGCGGCTTCCGTGGGGCTGGTAGGCTTGAGCGTGATCATTCTAGCCACCGCGTTCTGCGGCATTATCGAGGAACACCGCCTGGGCCAGGCCTTCGAAGAGGCGCTCCCCTTCGCCGCCCTGCTCACGGTGTTCTTCGCGGTGGTGGCGGTGATCGCCGACCAGCAGCTGTTCACTCCGGTAATCGACTATGTGCTCAGTCTCGACCGCAGCGTGCAGGGGTCCGCGTTCTACATGGCCAATGGCGTCCTTTCGGCGGTCTCGGACAACGTGTTCGTCGCCTCGGTGTACGTGGATGAGGTCGCCAAGGCCCTGGTGAACGGGGAAATCGACCGGGATACCTTCGATTTGCTGGCGGTGGCCATCAACACCGGCACCAACATCCCGTCCGTGGCGACGCCCAACGGGCAGGCGGCGTTTCTGTTCCTGCTGACTTCCGCACTGGCGCCGCTGGTGCGGCTGTCCTACGGCCGCATGGTGGTCATGGCCCTGCCGTACACCATCGTTATGACCCTGACCGGCTTGATCATGACCGCCACCCTCCTCGAGCCCGCCACCGAGTACATGTACGAGCACGGCTGGATCACCCACCATCAGCCCACGGATCTGAAACTGGACGCCGAGCCCGGCCACTAACGGCGGGGCTCGCCGCCCGCGGCGATTAGGGCTCCAATTCCTGCCACAGGGTCATCTGGCCCCGACTCTCCGCCATCGCTTCCAGCTTTTTGCGGTGGCGCTCCAGGTCCGTGTCCGAAGCCCGCACCACGGCCAGTGGCGGCCGGTCCGCCGCCAGGCGGCGGATCGCTTCCGCCTGCTCGCCGCCCTGCTCTCCGGCGTCGGCGCCGCCCAGGGACAGCTTGGTTTGGCCGCCGGTCATCGCCAGATAAACGTCGGCGAGAATCTCCGAGTCGAGCAACGCCCCGTGCAATTCCCGGTGGGCGTTTTCCACGTCATAGCGGCGGCAGAGCGCGTCCAGGCTGTTTTTCTGGCCGGGGTGCAGATCCCGGGCCATCTTCAGCGTGTCCAGGATACGGCAGCGCTGCGCGACCGCCCCCCATTTTGGCCCCAGACGTCGCAGTTCGTGGTCGAGGAAGCCGACGTCAAACGGCGCGTTGTGAATCACCAGTTCGGCGCCATCCACGAACGCCATGAACTCCTCGGCGATCTGCTCGAAGGTGGGTTTATCGGCGAGAAACTCCCGGGTGATGCCGTGCACCTCCAGGGCGCCTTCATCGATATCCCGCTCCGGATTGATATACAGATGCAGGTTGTTGCCGGTGAGCCGCCGGTTGCGCAACTCGACGCAGCCGATTTCGATGATCCGGTGGCCGGACAGCGGGTCCAGGCCGGTGGTTTCGGTATCCAGAACGATCTGTCTCATGCCCCGACCTCGGATTCGTCGATGCCCCGGTTGGCGAGCCGGTCGGCACGCTCGTTCTCGCTGTGGCCGCTATGCCCGCGAACCCAGTGCCACTTGACCCGGTGACGTTCGGCGGCTGCCTCCAGACGTTGCCAGAGGTCCTTGTTGACCACCGGTTTTTTTGCGGCGGTTTGCCAGTTGCGTTTTTTCCAGTTCACCAACCACTCGGTAATGCCTTTACGGACATACTGTGAATCGGTGGTCAGATTGACTTCGCAGGGGTCCTTGAGCGCTTCCAGGGCCTGGATCGCGGCCATCAACTCCATGCGGTTATTGGTGGTGTGTGGCTCGCCGCCAAACAATTCCTTTTCCTTGTCACCGTAACGTAAAACCGCGCCCCAACCGCCGGGGCCCGGGTTACCGCGGCAGGCGCCGTCGGTAAAAATATCCACCTGCTTCAAAAGCCGTTACTCCGTATTTCGTTGTTGTCGCCAGCGCGCCACCGGCACCGACACCACTGTGGGACGCTGTTGGCGGCTGAACCCGGCGGACGCCGGCAAAGGGCGCATCATCGCGGCACGCTTGCGGGCCACCAGCAGGTAAACGCCACCGTTGCGCCACCAGAAGCGGCGGCCGAGCCAGTCCAGCCAGCGCAACCGGGTGCGGCCCCGGTCACCAAGCGGCAGATTGTAGAACTCGCTGGCCACGCCCTCCACTTCAAAACCCAGCACGTTCAACCAGTCACTGACCCGGTAAGGGCGGAAATAGCGGCCGTTCCAGCCGGGCCGCTGCCCACGACGACGGAACCAGCGCGCCAGCCCCATGACGCTCAGGGGGTGAAACCCGACCACCGCGAGCACGCCACCCGGGGCCACGCAACGCGCCGCTTCACGCAACACCTGGTGGGGCGCGTCGTGGAATTCCAGACAATGATGCAGCAACACCACGTCGACGCTGTTTTTGGCGATCGGCAGCGACTGCGGGCAGGCTTCCAGGGCCACCCGGCTGGTGGCTTGGCGTCCGCCTTCCACCGGCATCGGTGTCACCGAACAGCGCCACGGCAGCCGGATGTCGCGCAGCATGTCCTGGCAGCGGCCGCCACTGACCTCCACCGCGCGCTGACCGACCAGCCGCGGGGTCCATTCGGCGACGGTGGCGCGTTCCGCCTCCAGCACCGCCTGACCGGCCTCGGTTTCCAGCCAACCATTGAACCGTTCCAGCATGTCCGCCGGCTGGCGGCGAAACGGCGATCTCGACAGCGGGGGTAACTGCATCGCTGACATTTCTCCCTTGGAACTGTAGGGTTACATCCAAGCATTCAAGCGAAGGGTAACACGTCATGCTGCAAGCCCCTACGGCCATCCCGGCCTTCAATGACAACTACATTTGGGCGATTCGCGAAGGCGATCAATGCGTGATCGTGGACCCGGGCGACGCCGCCCCGGTGGAGGCCTGGCTGAGCGAACAAGGCCTCACCCTGAGCGCCCTGCTGATCACCCATCACCACCCCGACCATGTCGGCGGCGTTGCCGCCCTGTGCCGGGACCGGGATATTTCGGTGTACGGCCCGGCCCGGGAAACCATCCCGGAGATGGACCACCCGCTGAGGGACGGCGACCGCGTTCGCCTGGCCACGCCGGACCTGGAGCTGGACGTGTTGGAAGTGCCCGGCCACACCTTGGGCCATATTGCGTTCTATGCCCCCCGCCAGGGCTGGCTGTTCTGCGGCGACACCCTGTTCGCCGGCGGCTGTGGCCGGCTTTTCGAAGGTACCCCGGAGCAAATGCACCACTCCCTGAGCCGGCTGGCCGGCCTGCCCGAGGACACCCAGGTGTTCTGCGCCCACGAGTACACTCTGGCCAATCTGCGCTTCGCGGCGAGCGTGTCCCCCGAGGACCCCGCGGTGACCGACCGGCTCGCCAGGGTGTCCGCCCTGCGCGAGCAGAACCGGATCACGGTGCCCTCGACCATTGGCGAGGAAAAACGCACCAACCCCTTCCTGCGCGCCGCGGAACCGCAACTGCGCCGCGCCTGCGAGGCCCGTTTCGGGGAAACGCCGGACACTCATGTGGACAGTTTCGCGGCCCTGCGCCGCTGGAAGGATTCCGCCTGAAAGGCGGCCCGAGCGGCGATTTACCCTTGCCGGGATCGCCGCCCCTGCCTAGAATCAACTTAAAATTCGAATCGTATATTATTGTTATGAATAAACTTCTTGGTTGTGCAGCCCTGGGGCTCGCGCTGATGGTCGGCGCTTGTGCCACGAAACCCGAGGTGGACGACCTGCCTCCCATGCCGCCGGCGGAGCCTTCCGTCAAAGACCCGGGGCTCGCCAACGGCATGCCGGAACCGGCCCCGGTTAAGCCCGCCACCGATCCGGAAGAAAGCGCGCCGCAGGATCTGTGGGCGCGCGTTCGCGACGGCTATGCACTGGACCTGCACCAGGACCGGGAACGGGTCCGTCTGCAGCGCAAGTGGTACGCCCGCCACCCCAGTTATTTCACCCGGGTCACCGAACGCGCGGAGCGCTACCTGCACTTTATCGTCGAGGAAGCGGAACGCCGCGACATGCCACTGGAGTTGGTGATGCTGCCGGTGGTGGAAAGCGCCTTCGACCCGTTCGCCTACTCCCACGGTCGCGCCGCCGGCCCCTGGCAGTTCATCCCGTCCACCGGCAAGTACTTTGGGCTCGACCAGACCTGGTGGTACGACGGCCGGCGCGACATCACCCTGTCCACGCGCGCCGCCCTGGACTATTTGCAGCAGCTTTCAGAACGCTTCGACGGTGACTGGCTGCTCGCCCTGGCGTCCTATAACGCCGGCGGCGGCACCGTCTCCCGCGCCCAGCGTCGCAATCGGGAAGCCGGCCGCCCAACGGACTTCTGGCACCTGGACCTGCCTCGGGAGACCACCGCCTACGTGCCCAAACTGCTGGCGGTGGCGGAAATCGTCCGCGATCCACGGCGCTATGGCGTCACCTTGCATCCGATGGCGGACCAGCCGTATTTTCAAGAAGTGGACGTGGGTGGCCAGATTGACCTCGCTCAGGCCGCCAGCCTGGCGGAGATTTCCACCGAAGAACTGTATCTGCTGAACCCGGCGTTCAACCGCTGGGCCACCGCCCCGGAAGGCCCGCACACTCTGTTGGTGCCGGTGGGCAGCGCCGACGTCTTCCGCGAGCGGGTAGCGGACCTGCCGCAGGAAGAACGCATGCGCTGGCACCGCTACACCATTCGCAGCGGTGACTCCCTGAGCCGTATCGCCAAAGCACACCGGACCACGCCGGCGGTGCTCCGCGACATCAACGATCTGTCCGGCAACACCATTATCGCCGGCCGCACCCTGTTAATCCCTGAGCCCTCCCAAGACCAGTACACACTGAGCGCCGACCAGCGGCTGGCGGACAACCAGGACCGCCAGCGCGGCAAGCGGCAACGCGTCGATCACCGGGTCGCCTCCGGGGACACGCTGTGGCAAATCGCTCGGGAGAACGATGTCAGCGTGCAGGCGCTGGCGAAATGGAACAATATGGCGCCCGGCGACAACCTGCGGGTGGGCCAGACCCTGGCGGTATGGCGCGAGGACGGCCCGGCGGCCACGGTGCGCGCCGAGGATCGCGAAGAAATGATCCGCAAGGTGCGCTACTCCGTGCGCCGTGGTGATTCACTGCACGCCATCGCCAACCGTTTTAATGTGTCAGTGAACCAGATCCGCGACTGGAATGGTCGACTGCAGAACAACCGTTATCTGCAACCCGGCGACAACCTGACGCTGTACGTGGATTTGCGCAACGCACCCTGAGACCGGTGAGGGCATAACCGCCCGCCCCGCGGGTGAACCCCACCGGCGCGGGCGGGTCAGAGTAAACGGTGCCATTTGGCGATCCCTATCGCCTGGGCTATGGTGACGCCAAAGACCCCACCAAGGAGTCCACAATAACGATGAAAGGCGCGATGCGTTGCTTAGTGTGCTGTCTGTTAATTGTCGCCGCCCTGTTTAGCGGCCCGGTGCTCGCGGAGACCCAGCACTCCCACGCCATCACAATGCACGGCGAGCCCAAATACCCCGCCGGCTTCGACCACTTCGATTACGTCCGGCCGGACGCCCCCAAAGGCGGCAGCCTCAGCCTGCATGTGGTGGGCGGTTTTGATAACTTCCAGCCCTGGCTGCCCAAGGGGCAGGCCGCCGCCGGCTCGCAAAGTCTGGTGTTCGATACCCTCACGGTGCGCAGTAGGGACGAGCCCTTTACCGAGTACGGCTTGCTCGCCGAATCCATGGAGTGGCCCGAGGACCGCGGCTGGGTGACCTTCACCCTGCGCCAGCAGGCACGCTTCGCCGACGGGCACCCGGTGCGCGCCGAGGATGTGGTGTGGAGCTTCAAGCAACTGCGCGATAAAGGCGCGCCCTTTTACGCCTACTACTACGGCGACGTGGAAAACGTGGAGGCGCTGTCCGAGCGCAAGGTCAAGTTCACCTTCAAGGCCGGCGACAACCGCGAGCTGGTGATGATCGTCGGCCAGTTGCCGGTGATGCCCAAGCATTATTGGGACGACAAGCCCTTCGACAGCACTTCTTTGGTGCCACCGCCCGGTTCCGGGCCGTATAAAGTGGACCGCTTCAAGGCCGGCAAGCGGGTGGTCTACCAGCGCCGAGACGACTATTGGGGCAAGGATTTGCCGGTGAACCGTGGCCACCATAATTTTGGCCGCGTCGTGTACGAATACTATCTCGATCACACCGTGGCGCTGGAGGCGTTCAAACGGGGCGATTACGACTGGCGTTCCGAGAACAATTCCAAGTACTGGGCCACGGCCTACACCGGCGAGCCGTTCCGCGACGGCGATATCGTTACCGAGGAAGTGACGCATCAGAACCCGGCCGGTATGCAGGGCTTTATCTTCAATACCCGGCGCCCGCTGTTCCAGGACCCGGTACTGCGCGAGGCGATGACCTACGCGTTCGATTTCGAATGGTCCAACAAAAACCTGTTCTACGGCCAGTACAAACGGACCCGCAGCTACTTCCAGAATTCCGAACTGGCGGCCACCGGGCTGCCCGACGAGAACGAGCTGGCATTACTGGAGCCACTGCGCAAAGACCTGCCGCCGCGCGTTTTCACCGAGGCCTACCGGCCGCCGGTGTCGGACGGTTCCGGCCGCCCCCGCGACAACCTTCGCGAAGCACAGTCGTTATTAAAGGACGCCGGCTACCAGGTCAAAGACGGCAAGCTGCACACCCCGGACGGCGATCCGGTGAGTTTCGAATTCCTGCTCTACCAGCCCGCTTTCGAGCGCATCGTGCTGCCCTATGCGCGCAATCTGAAAACCCTGGGCATCGAGGCGGATGTGGTGCGCGTGGATCAGTCGCAGTACGTACAGCGAGTGCGCAATTTCAATTTCGATATGATGGTTGGCGGCTGGGGGCAGTCGCCCTCCCCTGGCAACGAGCAACGCGGCTACTGGGGCGCCACCGCCGCCGAACGCGAAAGCAGCCAGAATTACGCCGGGGTCAGCAACCCGGCCATCGACGAACTGGTCAGTAAAGTGATCGCCGCCAACACGCGGGAGCAATTGGTCACGCGCACCCGTGCCCTCGACCGCGCGCTGCAGTGGGGCTTTTACGTGGTGCCCAACTGGTATCTGGATTATCACCGCTTCGCCTACCAGTCACGGCTCGCCCACCCGCCCTTGCCGCCGTATGTCGGTTTCGACGGCGCCACCGAACTCTGGTGGGATAAAAGCGCGCAATAATGCTGATCTATATTCTCAAACGGCTGTTGCTGATCGTGCCGACGCTGTTGGGCATCCTGCTGCTTAACTTCGTGATCGTGCAGGCGGCTCCGGGCGGGCCGGTGGAAAAAGCCATCGCCCAACTCCAGGGCATCGGCGGGGGCGGCGCCGGCGACGGTTTCGCCGGCACCACCCAGGACCTGGTCAACAGTGGCGGCGGCGACTACCGCGGCTCCCGCGGGATGCCGCCGGAGCTGTTGGCGCGCATCGAGAAGCTTTACGGTTTCGACAAACCGGCGCCGGAACGCTTCTGGCTGATGGTCAAGCGCTACCTGACTTTCGACTTCGGAGAATCCTATTATCGGGACCAGCCGGTCAGCACGCTGATCGCCGAGCGCCTGCCGGTGTCGATTTCCCTGGGCCTGTGGAGCACGCTGATCACCTACCTGGTGGCGGTGCCGCTGGGCATCAAGAAGGCAGTGCGCGACGGCAGCCGTTTCGATGTGTGGAGCAGCACCGCGATCATCGTTGGCTATGCGATTCCCAGCTTTCTGATCGCCATTCTGCTGGTGGTGCTGTTCGCCGGCGGCTCCTATTGGGAGTGGTTTCCGCTACGCGGCCTGACCTCGGACAACTTCGATCAGCTGCCCTGGTGGCGCCAGGCGTTGGACTACCTGCACCACATCACCCTGCCCACCCTGGCCATCGTGATCGGCAACTTCGCCACCCTGACCATGCTCACCAAGAATTCCTTTATTGACGAGATCGGCAAGCAATACGTGCAAACCGCCCGCGCCAAGGGGCTGGATGAAAACGGCGTGCTCTATGGCCATGTGTTCCGCAACGCCATGCTGATCATCATCGCCGGGTTTCCGGCCGCTTTCGTGGGCATGTTCTTCACCGGTGTGCTGCTGATTGAGTATATTTTTTCGCTGGATGGGCTGGGGCTTCTTGGCTTCGAGTCGGTGATCAACCGGGATTACCCGGTGGTGTTCGGCACCCTGTTCATCTTCACGCTGATCGGCATGCTGCTGAAGCTGATTTCGGACCTCACCTATATGTGGGTGGACCCGCGCATCGACTTTGAGCGGAGGGCACGCTGATGGGCAGCGGCAATCCGATCTGGCGGCGCCAGTGGCGCGCTTTCCGCCGTAACCGTCGTGGCTTCTGGTCGTTGGGCCTGTTCCTGGTGCTGTTCACCCTCAGTCTGGGGGCGGAGTTCGTCGCCAACGACAAACCGGTGATGGTGCGCTACCAGGGTGACCTGTACTTCCCGGTGTTCAAGACCTATTCGGAAACCACCTTCGGTGGGCTGTTCGAAACCGAAGCCAACTACCGCGACCCCTATGTGGCGGAGTTGATCGAGGAAGACGGCTGGATGCTGTGGCCGCCGATCCGCTACAGCCACGACACCATCAACTACGAACTCACCGTGCCGGCGCCGGCACCGCCCTCGGCGGAAAACTGGCTGGGCACCGACGACCAGGGCCGCGATGTGCTGGCCCGGCTGATCTACGGCTTCCGCCTGTCGGTATTGTTCGGCCTGATCCTTACCGTCACCTCCAGTTTGATCGGCATCGCGGTGGGCGCGGTGCAGGGTTACTACGGCGGCTGGCTGGATCTGGGCGGCCAACGCTTCGTGGAAATCTGGTCGAGCATGCCGATTCTCTATTTGATCATCGTGATCTCCAGTTTCGTCGTGCCCGGGTTCTGGACCCTGCTGGCGATCATGTTGCTGTTCTCGTGGATGACGCTGGTGGATCTGGTGCGCGCCGAGTTCCTGCGCTGCCGCAATCTGGAGTACGTGCGCGCCGCCCAGGCCATGGGCGTGCGCACCCCGGTGATTTTGTTCCGGCACATGCTGCCCAACGCCATGGTGGCCACCCTCACCTATCTGCCGTTCGTGCTCAACGCGTCGGTGATCCTGCTCACCTCCCTGGATTTTATCGGCTTCGGCCTGCCGCCGGGCTCGCCGTCGCTGGGGGAACTGCTGGGCCAGGGCAAGGCCAACCTGCACGCCCCCTGGCTGGGTTTGAGCGCCTTCGTCACCCTGGCGGTGATGCTCTCACTGCTGGTGTTCGCCGGCGAGGCGGTACGCGATGCCTTTGATCCGAGGAAATACAATGACGCCGCAGCCTAGACACCTGCTACGCCTGGAGGACCTGAGCGTCTGGTTCGACGATCCGACACGGCCCGCGGTGGACCGGGTGAGCCTGAGCGTGGGCGCCGGCCGCACCCTGGCCCTGGTGGGCGAATCCGGTTCCGGCAAATCGCTCACCGCCATGTCGGTCCTGGATCTGCTCCCGGACGGTGCCGGACGCCGCGCCGCCGCCATCGAGCTGGACGGTGACAATGTGCTCGACTGGCCCGCGAAGCGTCGCCGGGAACTGCGCGGTGGACGCATCGGCACCATCTTTCAGGAACCGCTGACCGCGCTCAACCCGTTGCACCGAGTGGAACGGCAAATCGGCGAGGCGATGCGCCTTCACCAGGGCCTGGGGCGCGCCGCCATCCGGCAGCGCTGCCTAAACCTGCTTGAGCAGGTCGAGCTGCCGGCCAGCGACGATATGCTCAAGCGGTACCCGCACCAGCTCAGCGGCGGTCAGCGACAGCGGGTGATGATCGCCATGGCACTGGCCAACGACCCGGCCCTGCTGATCGCCGACGAACCCACCACGGCGCTGGACGTGACCATCCAGGAGACCATCCTGGATCTGCTCCGGCGCCTGCAGCGCGAGCGCAATCTGGGCATTCTGCTGATCAGCCACGATCTGGGCCTGGTGGCCCGCTACGCCGACGACGTGGCGGTGATGCACCAGGGGCGCATCGTCGAAACCGGCGCCACCGCCCGGGTGCTGGAACAGCCCGAGCACGACTACACCCGCCACCTGCTGGCCGCCGAACCCGCCGGGCACCCGCAGCCGCTGGCCGCCGAGGCCCCGACGCTGCTCGACGCGCAAGGCCTGTCGGTGCATTTCAAAGGGCCGCGCCGGGGCTGGTTCGGGCGCGCCGCGCCGCTGGCGGCGGTGGACGATCTCTCTCTGACCCTACGCCGGGGCGAAACCCTGGGCGTGGTGGGCGAATCCGGCTCCGGCAAATCCACCCTGGCGCTGGCGCTGCTGCGGCTGATCCCCGCCGCCGGCACGGTGATGTTGCTGGACCAGCCGCTGGACCGTCTCAGCGGCGCCGCGCTGCGCCCCTGGCGCCGGCATATGCAGGTGGTGTTCCAGGACCCGTTCGGCAGCCTTAATCCGCGCCTGAGCGTGGGCCGGGCCGTGGACGAGGGCCTGCGCGTCCACCACAAGGCGCTGGACGCCAACCAACGCGCCGAGCGGACCCGCGCCCTGCTGGAGGAAGTGGGCCTGCCGGCGGACGCCGCCGAGCGCTATCCGCACGAATTCTCCGGCGGCCAGCGCCAGCGCATCGCCATCGCCCGGGCGTTGATCGTGGAACCGGATCTGTTGATTCTCGACGAGCCCACCTCGGCGCTCGACCGCAGCGTGCAAGCCCAGGTGCTGGACCTGCTCAAAACGCTGCAGGCCCGCCACGGCCTCAGCTATCTGTTCATCAGCCACGATCTCAAGGTGGTGCGCGCGATCAGCCACCGGCTGCTGGTGATGCGCCACGGCCAGGTGGTGGAGCACGGCGACACCGAGCGGGTGTTCCGCGAGCCCCAACAGGGCTACACGCGCCGCCTGATCGACGCCGCCTACAACCGCACCGTCACCGCCGGTGGCGGCGAGAAACAAGCGGTTGCACATTGAGCCAGGGGGGCGCCTTTCACCCCTTTGCCATTTCCCTATACTAGGGCAAAACCGAACCGTCGAATCGAGGACATATCATGGGTTTTCTCGCAGGTAAGCGATTTCTGATTGTCGGCGTCGCCAGCGACCGGTCGATCGCCACCGGTATCGCCGAAGCCATGCACCGCGAAGGTGCCGAGCTGGCCTTTACCTACCAGAACGACAAACTGAAAAGCCGGGTGCTCAAGGCCGCCGAGCGTTACGGCAGCAACGAAGCCCTGTGCTTTCCCTGCGACGTGGCCTCCGATGAACAGATCGAGCAGGTGTTCGAAGGGCTCGGCAAGCAGTGGGACGGCCTCGACGGCGTGGTCCACGCGGTGGGTTTCGCGCCCGGCAACGAGCTGGACGGCAATTTCGCCGACGTGGCCACTCGCGAAGGCTTCCGTATCGCCCACGAGATTTCCTCCTACAGCTTCGTGGCGCTGGCGCAGGCGGCCCGCCCGCTGATGAAGGGCCGCAACGGCGCGCTGCTGACCCTCACCTACCACGCCTCCCGGCAAACCGTGCCCAACTACAACGTGATGGGCCTGGCCAAGGCGAGCCTGGAAGCGTCGGTGCGTTATCTGGCGTCCAGCCTGGGCCCGGAAGGCACCCGCGTGAACGGCATTTCCGCCGGGCCGATTCGCACCCTGGCGGCGTCGGGCATCAAGAAGTTCCGCAGCATGCTGGACTACAACGCCGCCAAGGCGCCGCTGCGCCGCAACGTAACCATCGAGGAAGTGGGCAACACCGCTGCTTTCCTGTGCTCGGACTTGGCCTCCGGCATCAGCTCCGAGATCACCTACGTGGACGGCGGCGCCGCCACCGTGTCCATGCCGTTCGAGGAGCCGGGCGAAGAGAGCTGATCTCCTCTCTTGGCAAAGCCCATAAAAAAACCGCCGAAATGGCGGTTTTTTTGTTTATCACCCGTTGTCAGGAAAGCCAGTGTCATAACTCCGTAGCCCGGTTCGGTCTCGGTGCTCGGTGTCCAGGACCCGCCGTGAATACGTCCCTGTAGGGTTGCCGCAGCGGCGGACCGGTTCGGCTCCCTGCCTCACACAGTCCTGGACACCGAGCACCGAGACCGAACCTCCCGTGGGAGCGGGCCCTGCCCGCGAAAGGGTGGCTCTAGCCACCCGGCAGGATTCCAGAGACGCTATTGGTGCTACCGTTGGAAATGTCTCTGCGATCCTGCGGGGCAACCTTTGCCGGGAGCTTCGCTCCCTTTCGCGGGCGAGGCCCG